>JBBDIB010000057.1:0-23819 GCA_040880665.1 Planctomycetota bacterium | reverse complement strand
CAGGACAACGATTTACGACGAATCCGATCGAATCGTGGTGAGGGAACCGGGCTAGCCGGACCCGGCTCCCCCACCAACCTGCGCCGCGTGGTTCGCGCGGCTTTCGGCCGAGGATTCGGCCGAGGATTCGGGCAACGGAGACTTGCCACCCATCCTCCGCTCGGTACCCTCTCTGCCTCTCCGGTGCTCGGGTGGCGGAATTGGTAGACGCGCTAGACTAAGGATCTAGTGGGGTAATTCCCGTGCTGGTTCGATTCCAGTCCCGAGCACGCTCTTGTTGATGCAGAGCGCGGAGCGCTCTGCATGCGCTTCGCGGGCGCGCGGGCGCGCCTTTGGTGATGCGCTCTGGCTTGCTGATGCAGAAGCGCGGAGCGCTCTGCATGCGCTTCGCGGGCGCGCGGGGCGCGCGCCTTTGGTGATGCGCTCTGGCTTGCTGATGCAAAAGCGCGGAGCGCTTCGCGGGCGCGCGGGGCGCTCGCTGGGGTCCGGCCCGACACACCACCGGCGCCCGGTGCCCCTCAAGGCTGTGGTGCGGGCGTGTCGTGCTGGTTGACGAGGGGGAGGGGTGGAGCGAGATTGGGGAGGGAAGCTCGGGTGGCGGAATAGGTAGACGCGCCAGATTTAGGTTCTGGTGGGGGCGACCCCGTGCTGGTTCGATTCCAGTCCCGAGCACTTGCTCCGTGGTCGGGTCAGGAGCCGAGGGTGTCGGGGGCGAGGAGGGCGCGGAGGTAGAGGTCGAACTTCTTGTCCTGGAGCAGGACTTGGATCAGGAGGGAGTCCACGACGCCGAGGGCCTCGATGGTGTTCGAGTAGCGGTTCTCGAAGTCGGGTGTGTGAGCGGCGTGGAACTCGCGCTCGAAGGCGCCGGCGGCGGCTCCGTAGAGTTCGTCGAGGCGCAGTTGCACCTCGGCGGGTAGGTCGGTCGGATAGCGCACGGCCATCGCCTCGCCGTACTCCTCCTGCAGGATGCGCCGCTCCAACCGCGGGCGCTCGATCGACCAATCGATCTGAACCGTGTCGCGCGCCAACTGCCCGGCCAGTGCGCGCGACGTCGCTTCGATCATCGCGGGCTCGGCCCAGAGGTAGAGGCTCGCCGCTCCCAGCCCCGCGTTGAGGACGGTCTTGAAGTTCACCTTCGAGGCCAGGTCCTGCGTGTTGGCGCGCGTGTAGTAGTGCCGCAGACAGTCCTGCACGAGTTGGTAGTGGTTGCCCACCAAGAGGTAGGTGCCGCCCTGCCCGCTGCCCCCCATCACGAGCGAGGCCAAGTGCCCCGTGCCGGGTACGAACGGCGACCAGAACTCGGTCACGTCGACGCCCGTTTGCGCATCGGGATGCGTGAAGACCGAGCCGCGCTCGTCGCCGACGAAGCCGAACTGCCCGGCGTTGTGCACGATCTTCTGTTGGATCCCCTCGACCTTGGACTGGTCCGCGACCGCGAACACGAGGCACCACGCGGGAACCTTGGCTCCGTCGTTCGGCGGATCGCCGGGTTTCGCCGGGTAGTCGTGATTGCGCACGATCAACGCCAGGCGACTGCCCAGTGCGGCCGCCACGTCCGAGAGCAAGGGCGTCGCATTCGGATAGCCCCAGACCGAGCGCGCCGCGTCGTCGACGAGCTGCCGCGCCGACGGCTCGATCGACAGCAGCGCTTGCTCCAGGAGGTCTTCGATCGACCCGCCCAGGACGGCGAAGAGCCCGGTATCGAGCGGTGCCATCCGCGCCATCTCATGGACGCGCTCGACCGGCACGCCACGCCGGTGATGGATGCGCTTCTGCACCGTCGTCAGAACCTCGGACGAGATCGGCCCGTTGAGGCGCAGCGTGACGCCACGATCGAACGCGATCGAACCGGCGAGTTCACGCACCGAGTGCAACGCCAAGAGCTTGCCGAAGTACGCCGAGACGAACTCGTCAGAGTTCGGGTTGGGCACGTTCGTCGGAATCTTCGCCGCGCGCGTGAAGGCGGGCCAATCGACGAAGAGCTCCAACTCGTTCCCCGCACGGCCCTTGAACTGGATCTGGTCCGCGTAGCGCGCGCTCTGCAGGAACGAGTTCTGGCCGCGGTTGGCTTCCAACTCCTGGGCGCGCTGCACGAGCTTCGTCTGGTTGGAAACCACCAGGACGTCGCCCGTGCGCCACAGCGAGATCGGCTGCGTGAGCTGTCCACCCCGCAGCGTCAGGCCGCCCTCCTCCAACTCCTCGACGGTGATGCCTTGCGCGTCGAGTCCCAAGAGGCCGGGATGACCCAGCAACGCCACGCCCAACTTCGCCTTCCAGTCGATGCGACCGGCGACGACCCACTCCGCCGTTTCGAACGTACCGCCGGTGAGGTACGCGCCGACGACGACGTCCTCGCCGCCGAACAGATCGAGCAGTTCGACCTCGAGCGGCAATTGCGCCAACTGCGCGCGGATCTCGTCGACCTCGTCGGAGACGTCGATCCGCTGGAGGAGATCGCGGTAGAGCACGGTCCGCGCCAGGGCTTGACCGCTCTTCGAAGCCAACAGGTTTGCGGCGAACACGGGCTCGGGGAAGGGCTCGAAGTCCCGCGCCAGCTCGGCCTTCGAGATGTAGACGTCCACGTCGCGCGGCACGAGGCTGGCCACGTCGTAGGGATAGTCGCTCTCGAACGGGCTGAAGAGGAACGTCGCGAACGCGAAGAAGCCCGTGAACACGAACACGGCGAGCACGGTCAGCGAGATGCGGAGAGAACGTCGGTTCACGGATGCTTCGGTCGAGTGTGAGGGAGCCGGGGCGGGGGATCACGTCGCTCCGGGCGTCGCGATTCTTCGATGAGGCGACGACCGAAGGATCCAGAACTTCCCGCGGAGTGCCGCCCGAACGACGCTACCTTGCACGGGATGCGTCTCACCCAGCGTGCCCTCTGCCTGGAACTTTCCGTGACCCTGGCGCTCGACGCCCGTGCGAAAGCTATGCGCGCCGCCGGACGCGACGTGGTCAGTATGGCCGTCGGCGAACCGGATTTCAGGGCGCCGGAAGCGGCGCAAGCCGCGGCCGTCGAGCGCGTGCGCTCTGGAAACGTGCGCTATACAGCCGCGGGGGGCGCGCCCGAACTCCGGAGCGCCCTGGCCGCGCACGTCAGCGCCACGCGCCACGTTCCCTACGCACCCGAGGAGATCGCGGTCTGCCATTCGGCCAAGCACGCGCTGACGGCGGCTCATCTCGCCTTGCTCGAGCCGGGCGACGAGGTGCTCGTGCTTCTGCCGGCCTGGGTCAGCTACTTCGAGATCATCAAGCTGACCGGGGCGACCGCCGTGCCCGTCGCTTGCTTGCCTGACTGTCGACCCGACATCGAGGCCATGCGCGCCGCGCTGACCCCGCGCACGCGGGCGCTGCTCTTCAACAGCCCGAACAATCCCTCCGGCGTCGTGTGGACGCGCAGCGAGGTCGAGGCCGTGACGGACCTGGCGCTCGAACGCGACCTGGCGTTGATCTCGGACGAGATCTATCGCGCCCTCGTCTACGACGGCGTCGTCAACACCAGCCCCGTGGAAGTGCGCGCGGACGCGCGTGCGCGGACGGTCATCGTCGACGGCGCCAGCAAGGCCTTCGCGATGACGGGCTATCGCATCGGCTACGTGGCGGGACCGCGGGATCTGGTCGACGCGGTCGTGCGGCTCAACAGTCAGATGACGGGCGCACCGAACACGATCAGCCAAGCGGCGTATCGGGCCGCGCTCGAGGGACCGCCCGCCGAGCTCGACACGATGCGCGCTACGTTCCAGGAGCGCCGCGACGTCCTGGCGAACGGGCTCCGCGCGCTGGACTTTGCCGTCCCCGAGCCCAAGGGCGCCTTCTATTGCTTCCCCGACGTGTCGTCGGTGCTCGACGGGCGCAGCTCGACGGCGTTCTGCGAGGAACTGCTCGAGCGGGAGGCCCTCGCGCTCGTTCCCGGCTCGGCCTTCGGGCTGCCGAACCACGTGCGCTTCTCGTACGCGACCGACCTCGCCAACATCGAGACGGCGCTCGCGCGCTTTCGCCGCTTCCTCGGGCGCTGAGCGCGAGGCGCGGGCCCTCAGCGCTTCGTGGATCCGCCCAGCCAACCCAGTCGGCGGAAGAGGAATAGGAGCCCGCCCGCCGTCAACACGCAGACGCCGAGAAAGACGGGGTACGCGTAGCTCCAGCCCAGTTCGGGCATGTTGCCGGGCTTGCTGGTGTCGAAGTTCATCCCGTAGACGCCCGCCAGGAACGTCAAGGGAATGAAGATCGTCGCGCTGACGGTCAGGACGCGCATCACTTCGTTCGTGCGCTGGCTGATGCTGGACAGGTAGATGTCGATGAAGCTGCCCGCCAGCTCGCGGTACGTCTCCGTCACGTCGACGATCTGGATCACGTGGTCGGCCGTGTCGCGCAGGTAGGGCTGCGATGCATCGTTCAAGAGCTCGCTCTCTTCTTGCAGGAAGCTGCTGAGCATGTCGCGCATCGGCCACGCTGCGCGCCGCAGCGTCATCAAGTCTCGCTTGACGTCGTAGACCTCGGAGAGCACCGCTTGGTCCGGTTGCTCGAGGATGCGCGTTTCGATCTCCTCCAGCCACTCGCCGTAGCTCTCGAGCACCGGGAAGTAGCCGTCGACGATCGCGTCGATGATCTGCACGGCGAGGTAGTCGGCGTTCGACGACCGCAGTTGCTTGCGGCCCTTGCGCAGCCGAGCGCGCAGTCCATCGAGGCAATCCCCCGGCCGCTCCTGCACGCTGATCACCCAGCCCGGGCCGAGGAACAGGCTGACCTGTTCCACGCGTAGACGCTCGTCCTCGGCCAGCTCGAGCATGCGGACGACGATGTAGTAGAAGTCCTCGTAGGCCTCGATCTTGGGTCGCTGCCCCACGTTGAGCGCGTCGGCGACCGCCAGCGGGTGCAAGCCGAACCGTTCGCCGAGCCGTTCGATGAACGCGCCATCGCCCAGCGCCCGCACGTCGAGCCAGGTCACCTTCCCGGGCTGCAACAGGTCCCCCAGCTCCGCGTCGGGGTCGAGCTCGAGCTCCTCGAGCCCCTCGGCGTCGAACCGGATCATCCCGATCGACACAGGATGACCAGCGTCCGTGACGGCCAGCGTGCCCGGCGCCGCACCCTGCTTCGTATAGCTCCGCCGAAAGAGGCGTCGTTGTTCCATGCCGCGAGAATAGGAACCGACCGCCCCCAAAGCACGCCGGCGGGGTGCACCCCAGGCACGCGGCACGCAACTTGCCCGCTAACGCGAGGCACAGGGGCGTGGAAGCCGTCGTCGCCGCGCCCTTGGAACCACCCCAACGAAAGGGAGCTGATCCCATGGAAACCACCAAGCAAACCATTCTCAACGGCATCGATACCGAAGCGGTGAAGAGCCTCCTCGGAGCCTGCGCCAACGACGCGAAGAACGCCCAGACGCACTGGCACGTCCTATCCCAGTGGAAGGGCGGGACCCGTTCGGACGCCAAGGTCGACTACTACGAGATCGGCGGCCAACGCGTCGCCAAGGACTTCACGATCCCCGTGGACGAACCGCTCGAGCTCGGGGGCACGAACCAGTTCGCGAACCCGCAGGAGACGCTGCTCGCGGCGCTCAACGCCTGCATGATCGCGCACTACTCGATCGCGGCCGCGATGAAGGGCGTCGCGCTCGAGGAGCTCAGCATCGAGACGGAGGGCGACATCGACATCCGCGGCTTCCTCGGCCTCGAGCCGTCGGTCAAGCCTGGGTACGACAGCCTCTCCTACCGCGTCCGGATGAAGGGCGACGGGACTCGAGAGCAGTTCGAGGAGATCCACGACATCGTCAGCCAACTGTCCCCCAACCGCTTCAACATCGCGAACCCCATTCGCCTCGAAGGCGAACTGATCGTCGACTGAGCGCCGAACGACGCTCGTACCAGGTGGCGCGCGCGTCGATCACGGCGCGCGCGCTCTACGTTAAGCTCGGCGGGGCCACGCCCGGAAGAACACAAGCTTGTAGGAGAATGGCGATGATCCGAGTACGACGCTCCGACGACCGCGGCCAGGCGAACCACGACTGGCTGGAAACGCGCTACACCTTCTCGTTCGCCGACTACCACGACGCGGACCACATGGGACACGGCAGCCTGCGCGTCTTGAACGAGGACCGGGTTGCGCCGGGTCGGGGCTTTCCGACGCACGGGCATCGGGACATGGAGATCGTGACGTACGTCTTGGAAGGCGCGCTCGAACACCGCGACAGCATGGGCAACGGCTCGGTGCTGCGGCCCGGCGAGGTGCAACTCATGTCCGCGGGGACAGGCGTGACGCACAGCGAGTTCAATCCGTCCTCGGACGAGCCATTGCACCTCTTGCAGATGTGGATCCTGCCTGCACGCGTTCGAACCGAGCCGCGCTACGAGCAGAAGGAGTTCACGACGCACGAGCGCCGCGGCCGGTTGCGACTCGTCGTCTCGCCCGACGGCGCGGACGAATCGCTCACTATTGGTCAGAACGCGCGCATGTACGTGTCGCTGCTGGCGCCCGGCGACGCAATCCGGCACGAGGTTCCCCCGGACCAAACGGCCTGGCTGCACGTCGCGCGCGGGGCGCTTCGATTGGCCGACGACGAGCTCGGCGCAGGCGACGGCGCGGCGATCGACGGCGCCTTCGAGTTGACGGCCGACGCCGACTCGGAGTTGGTGCTCTGGGAAACACCGCGCTGACGAGTCCCGCCGCCCGGGCAGGACTCGGCGGCCGCCCGGCACAAATTTCCTGCACCCGCGCCGGGCCCCGTCGCGGACTTCGAAACAGAGAGCGTGAAGCCGCCTCAAGCGGGCCTTCGCGATCCGTCGAAGGGAGTTCTTCCTCGACTCAGGACTCCTCTCGATGCAATCCTCGCCTCATCTCGCGCCCTGGCCGCCGCACGTGCGAGCCCGTCGTTCCTCGGCGGGCCTCACGATGATCGAGGTCATCGTCGTCATGACGATCCTGATGGTGGCGACACTGTTGTTCTCGACGACCGTCGCTTCCGTCTCCGGCCAACAGGCGTTGGACCGCGAGAACATCATCGCCGTCGAGGCGACTCGGACGTTCATCGAGCGGCTCAGGGACGAGAACTTCGGTCAGATCGTCGCGCTCTACAACGCCGACGACAGCGACGACCCCGACGGGCCGGGCACGGCGCCTGGGGCGCGCTTCGCCGTCGACGGTCTCGATCCGGGGGACGCGCCCGATGGCTTGATCGGCGAGGTCCGCTTGCCCCTCGTCGAAGTCTCGAGCGCACCGAATCCGGTCCGGCAGGAACTGCGCGAGAACGCAGTCGACCCGACCCTGGGTACGCCGCGCGACCTGTCCGGCGACAGCATCATCGACGGTGCCGATCACACCGACGACTACACGCTGCTTCCGATCGAGATCACGCTGCGCTGGAGCGGCAAGGCCGGCGTCCGAGAGCTGCGCACGTTCACGACCCTGTGCGAGTTCCAATGGAATTGAGAGCTACCCCCGCAGGCCGGCGTTCCGGTGTCTCGTTGATCGAGGTGCTGATCGCGATGTCGCTCTTCGCCGTGATCATCGGCAAGGCGTCGGAGGTGTTTCGATCGACGCGCGCCGTCGCATCCTCGGGCATCTCGTCGATGATGGTGGAAGACGAGGCGCGCATCGTCCTCGACCGCATCGCGCTGGCCGTCATGTCCAGCAACCGCGGCTCGCTCGCGCCGCAATTGGCTCCGGGCCATAGCACGGAGATCAACTTTCAGATCAGCCGCGGCGTGGAAGCGGGCGTCGCTGCCTGGAACGATCCCGCGCGCATCGTCTTGGGCGGCGCGGCGGGCAATCAAGTGCAGTGGATCCAGTCGGTAGGGCTCCCCGAAGAGCGCACCGTGGTGTGGACCAACGACGTTCAGCCCTTGTTCGGCGGCGAGCTCGCGAACGGCTTGGACGACAACGGCAACGGACTCGTCGACGAGCCGGGCCTCTCGTTCCTGATCGAGGGAAACAAGGTCACGATCCGGCTCTGCCTGGGCTCCGTCCGCGCAGGCGTCATGACGACGCGCAGCGTGGAAACGACGGTGGCCGTCCGTAATCACCCGGTGCCGACACCATGAAGATGCACGCTTCTCGTTCCACCTCCAACCGGCGTGGTGGCGCCACCCTGGCGGCGCTGGTCGCCGTCATGCTCGTCTTCGGACTGTGCATGGGGATCTTGCAAGTCACCAATGGCGTCACGAATCGCTTGCGCGCGTCGGTCGACCACAAGCGGGCGTTCCACTTGGCCGAAGCCGGCTTGGCGGAAGCCTACGCGGGCATCGCGATGGCGAAGACCGGCAACGTCGGAACGCCCGAGGCGCCGGCGGCGATCGGCGGCGGCATGCTCTGGGTCGAAGCCGAGGATTTGGGCGACGGCCTCGTGTCGCTCGCGAGCACGGCCGTCCATGGCCGCGGACGTGCGACGCTAGGGCTCACGGTACGCCGCCCCCAACCCGTGTCGTCGTCGCTGGGCCTGTTCTCGAATCGCGATCTCACGATCAAGGGCAACACGTTCCTCGACAGCTTCAACTCGTTGAACGGAACGTATGCGGACCACGTCGCGGCCGGCACGAACAACGGCAGCATCGTCGGCACGAACAACAACGTCACGGTCCACAACGGAAGCAGCGTGATGGGCGACCTCTTCTACGGCTCTGATTCCTCGGTCGACCTCAAGCATGGCTCGCACGTCGATGGCGCGGTCGGGCCGCGCGCAACGTCGGCCACGCTGGCTCCCGTCGAGGTGCCCGACGTCGAACTCAGCCCTCCGCTCGAAGCCGAAAGGAACGAAACCATCGTCATCCCCCCCGGGACCGTGGGGTACGAGAGCATCACCGCCTCGCGCCAGGGCGAGATGATCCTTACCGGTCCGCTCACGCTGGTCGTCGAAGACTTCACGATCGAGTCGCACGGCTCGTTGACCTTCGACGACAGCGGCGGTCCTATCGAGGTCTTCGTCACCGGCGAGTTCAAGCTAAGCGCTGGATCCTCCGCGACGACCGTCTCGGGCGATCCGCGGCGAATCTCGATCCAGGTCGCCTCCGACGACGATCACGCCGTGACGCTGGGCGCGAACGCCGAGTTCTACGGCCAGATCTACGCCCCGCTGACGAGCGTCAAGATCTTGCCGCAGTTCGAGCTGTTCGGCAGTTGCGTCGCCGACGAATTGGACATCACGGCCCAGTCCCGCCTGCACTTCGACCTGGCGACGAGCGAGACGGAAACCCAGTCGCCGCCCGAGATGTTCGCTTGGCAGGTGATCGACGTTCCCGACAGCGTCGCTTCCCGAACGTCGAACCTGTATCGACACCTCGAGATCGATCGAGGTTCGCTGGCGACGCCGGCCAACTCTCACGCGGACCAGGAACTCAGCGTCACCTACCGAGACGCGGGCGGCATCAGCCGGACGTACACGGGATCGGAACGCGCCTTCGATTGGACCGATGTGTCCGAGCTGACGACCGGCACGCGCGACGGCGTACGCTTCCACGTTCCCGGGTCGTCAGGGTCCGGCGATTGAAATGTCTACGGTGAAACGCATCGTTCACTCCATCGCAGCGCTGATGCTTCTCGTCGGTGCCGGGCTCGCAGAAGATCCGACCGATGCCGCTCGACGCGACGCCTGCGCTGCGCTTCACGCTCACGCAGACCGCGGCAGGGAGGACGCGGAGTTGCAGCGGGCTCTGGTCGGCCTCGGACCGGACGTCATTCCCGCGCTCTTCCAGATCCTCGTCCAGGGCGAGATTCCGCCGATCCGCGCCGAGCGCGCGAAGCGGCTGACAGCGACCGCGGAACTAGCTGTCGTCGCGGCGCTCGAAGCCTTGCCGCGCCGGCCGCTCCGGTCACTCTTGGACGAAGTGGCGGCTCAGCCGCGCGAGCAAGCGGCGCGCCAGCAGGGGCTGCGGCTCCTAGCTCGCTTCGGCACGGCCGAGGACTTGCGCCGCGCGACGAAGCTCGCTCGGCACGATGAAGGTTCGCCCCCCGTACTGCGCGCGGCCTACGGGGCGGCGATCGAGCAAATCCTCCTGCGCGATCCCCAGGGCCTCCGCGATCCCGCGCTCGACTTCGTTCATCTGTCGCCGGCGTTGCACCGGGCGACGGCAGGCGCGATCGGCTCACTGGGCACGCGCTCCGCGTTCGAGCACTTGGCTGGTCACGTCGACCTACGCGGCACCGCGACTCCGATCCTGCTGCTCGAGCTGCGCCGCTTGGCCGCGAAGCTCCCGGTACCTCCGGACCCGTCCGATCTGACGGGCATTCGCGGCGCACTCTTCTCCAGCGACCCGACGATCGTGAATCTGGCCGCGGGCGTACTGCGCGAGCTGCGCGACGCGGCGTCGATGCCCGACCTGATCGCGACGCTGCCTTCGCCGGATCCCAACGCGCAACGAGCCGTCCGCGCAGCGCTGGCGACGATCGCGAACGTGGACCTCGGGACCGACGCCGATCGATGGTACGCCTGGTATTCCGCTCAGCTCGGTTGGCTGGAGAACACCGGAGATGCGCTGGCTCGAGCGATCGCCGACGGACCCGTTCAAGACGCGCTGGCTGCGATCACCACCGCCAGCTCCCGCTACGCCTTGAGCGGTGCCGCGGTCGAGTTACTGCTCCCCGGCCTCCTGCGAAGCGAGCCGATCCTCGTCGAGCGCACGTCGACGGCGCTGGGGAACCTGCGCTCGTGGCGCGCGGTGCCCGATCTTCTCGACACGCTCGAATTGGCTCCCGGCGCCGGATCCGACGCAGCCTGCACGGCGTTGAAACGCATCACTTCGCTCGACCTACCCGCCGACGCTGCGGTTTGGCGCGCCCGCCTCCGGGACCTGGAAGAACTACAATGAGCCAACAATCCTCGCCGAGCCCCGCCAAGAAACCGTTCCGTCGGCGCCGTAAGTGGATCAAGCCGCGACTTCAATTGCGGTTGATCGGCACGTTCATCGGACTCTCCGCCCTCGGGTTCGTGCTGCAAGCCCAACTCATGACGGCCGAGTTGGTCAAGCATTCCCTCGACGCGTCGGAGCTCGGCGCCTCCTTGAACTTTCCGGGCTTGATCTGGGGCACCTTGGCGATCTCGTTCGGCATCCTTCTACCCTTGACCGTCGCCGTGGGCATGCTCGCGACGTTCCGCATCGCCGGCCCCATCTATCGTTTCGAGCAGTATCTGACGGGCGTGGCGCAAGGCAGCGAGACGGGGCCGTGCAAGATTCGTGCAGGCGACGAGTTGCAGGATCTGTGCGACCGCATCAACGAAGCGGTCGCTGCGCTGCCGGCGCGCGCGGCGGCCGACGCGCAGCCCGCCCGAGAGAACGAGCAGCGCGCGGCCTGACCCGCCGCAGCGGGACCGGCGTGCAAAGGGCGCACGCGTTGTAGATCTGTCAAGGAGGCCTTGCTCCCACGCTACCTGCCGGGCTGCGCACGGAATTTGCAGGAGCGTCGGTCGCCACGGCCGGGCCCGGATCCGGAGGAGTGCGCACAGCAGGAGTCCGACGTCTCTCGCAGTGGCGCTCGTTCGATCGGCGTCGGCGCAGAACGTGGATGCGTTCGGTCCTTCTTGGGTCCGAACGCACCTCCGAAACTCCGACCCCGACGAGATCGAAGCATGGCCAGCGTCCTCGGCATCAACGCCGTGTTTCACAACCTCGCCGCCGCGCTGGTCGGGATCTCGCTCACCGCTGCGGAGGAGGAGCGCTCCCGGCGCCCGGATCAGGTCGACGCGCTTCATCGGCGGACCGAGCGGCTGCTCACCCTGGCCCGCGCCGAGGCGCCTCGGGTGACGCGATGACTCGCCGGCTCGTCGCGCGCCTCGGCAGCCTGGGCGAGGTCGTACTGGCAGGTCCCGCAGTGCGCGCCGTCGCCGCGTCGGGGGAACCCGTCACGTTCTTGGCCAGCAGCTCCGGCGCTCCGGCCGCGCGCCTCCTTCCGGGTGTCGAACGAGTCTTGACCTTCGACGCGGCGTGGGTCGCCTTCGATGCCCCCGACGTCGACCGGGCCGCCGTGGAGGCGTTGATCGACGAGGTCACGCGGGCCGGCATCGAGGAAGCGGTGATTCTGACGTCGTTCCACCAGAGTCCCCTACCGCTGGCGCTGCTCCTGCGCTTGGCCGGGGTCCCGCACATCACGGCGACGTCGCTCGACTACGCCGGACGATTGGTCGATGCGCGTCAGCCCTACATCGACGAACTGCACGAGGTCGAGCAGGCGCTCGCGACCGCGGGCGCCGCGGGCCATCGCTTGCCCCAAGGCGACGATGGTCGACTCGCCATCCAGCTCGGTCTGCGCGCGGTTCCGAAGCGCGAGCGCGCGGCTTCGGTGCCGTACGTCGTCGTTCACCCCGGCGCTTCGGTCCACGCGCGCGCCCTGCCGATCGACGTCGCGGCCGAAATCGTGGAACAGCTCGCCGCTCGAGAGCAGCACGTCGTCGTCAGTGGCACTTCCTCCGAACGCCGCCTCGTGCGCCGAGTGACGGGCGATGCGCCCGATGAGTTCGTCACGGCCTGCGCCGGAGGAACCGATCTCGACCAATTCGCGCGCCTCTTGGCCGGCGCCCAGGCCGTCGTGTGCGGCAACACCGGGCCAGCGCACATCGCCGCCGCCGTCGGCACGCCGATCGTCGAGGCCTTCGCGCCCGTCGAGCCCGCCCATCGCTGGCGACCTTGGCAAGTGCCACACGTCCTCTTGGGTCGGCTCGACATCGAGTGCGCCGGCTGCTGCGCTCGCCGCTGCCCGCTCGTCGATCAGCCTTGCCTCGAACCCTTCCGGGCGGACGTGGTGCTCGACGCCCTCGATCGCTTGACCGACGCACCGGCGGTGCTGGCGACGGGTGAAGGGGGTGCATCGGCGTGAACGTCTCGATCGGGTCAAGACGTGGCTGTGGACCTCCGACCGTGCTCGTACCGCAACCGCCGGAGGCCTCATGTCGCTGAGAATTCACCTCGTGTCCGTGCATGCGAGCCCGCTCGCCGTGCTCGGCGGAATCGACGGCGGCGCACAGAACGTGCACGTGGCCGGGCTCTCCGCCGATCTGGCAGCGCTAGGCGCCGACGTCGTCGTCCACACGCGCCGCGACAACCCAGCGCTTCCGCGTCGCGTTCCGTTGACGCGCGGCGTCATGCTCGATCACGTCGACGCCGGTCCGGCCGCGCCCTTGTCGAAGGACGCCTTGCTGCCGTACATGGATGCCTTCGCCGACGACCTCGAGCGACACTGGCGGTTGCAACGTCCGGACGTCGTGCACGCACACTTCTGGATGTCGGGCTTGGCCGCGACGCGCGCCGCCGAGCGGCTCGGCGTTCCCGTGGCGCTCACCTATCACGCGCTGGGCGCCGAGGAGCGACATCACCAGGGGGCGGCCGATACGAGCCCGGCGACCCGCCTCGCCAGCGAGGCGTGGCTGGCCCGCAACGTGGATCGCGTGATCGCGACGACCGCGGCGGAAGCGCGCGTTCTGGTTCGGCTCGGCGCTTTGGCCGAGCGCGTGACGGTGATTCCCTGTGGCGTCGATCTAGACGCGTTCACGCCGCGCGGTCGCGTTTGGCCGCGGCGGTCCGGTATGGCGCGGGTCGTCTGTGTCAGTCGCCTCGTTCCGCGCAAGGGTCTCGCCGACACGGTGGCAGCGATCGCCGGGCTGCCGAACGTGGAATTGCTGATCGCTGGCGGCCCGCCCGCGGACGAGCTGCGCGCGGACGAGCACGCCCGCGAGCTGCAGGCGCTCGCGCGCGAGCTGGGTGTCGAGGATCGCGTTCGGCTGCTGGGCGCGGTCGACCACCACCGTATCCCCGCCCTGCTGCGCTCGGCGTCCGTCGTCTGCTGCACGCCGTGGTACGAGCCCTTCGGGCTCGTCGCTGTCGAAGCGATGGCCTCTGGCGTTCCCGTCGTGGCCACCGCAGTCGGTGGACTGGCGGAGACGGTCATCGACGGTTTGACGGGCATTCACGTCCTGCCGCATCGTCCGAAGTCGATTCGCTCGGCGGTCAAGGCGCTGACGTCGCGGTCGGCTCGCTTGCGAGCCATGCGTCGCGCTGCGGTGCGTCGCGCGGCCGAGTACGGCTGCGCCAAGATCGCCGCCCGGACGTACCGCGTGGCGCTCGAACTCAGTCGCGACGGACGACGCAGGTCGACCGTCAGCGCGCTTCAACCCGTTCCGCCGGTCGCACGCACGGCAGACGTGCGCCCAGCACGCGCGCTGGAAGGCGGTGGCGCGTGAACTCCACGACGGCAGGACAGAACACGGCCCATCGGTCCGACCCCAGCGGTTGGCGAGCTGGCCAGCAGGGCTCCGGGGGAAAACTCATGGCCAAGAGCGCCACGGAACCCGCGCGGCGTGCGGGACGCGTCCTGATCACTCGATCGCTGGGTCTCGGCGATCTTTGCACCGCCATTCCCGCACTGCGCGCCGTGCGTCGCGCGTTTCCAAGGCACGAGATCACGTTGGCTGCGCCCGCCTGGCAAACGCCGATCGCGCTCCGAGCGGGGGTCGACCGCGTCGTCGACACCGTTGGGCTGGCCCCACTCGGCGACGAGTTCCGCGGAGTCGACGTCGCCGTCAACCTACATCGCCCCGGGCCCGAGTCCATTCGTCGCCTCTTGCCGCTGCAGCCCGCGCGCTTGATCAGCTATCGCCACCCGCGCATCGCAGCGACGTCGGGTGGTCCCGACTGGGACTCGCGCGAGCACGAAGTCGAGCGCTGGTGTCGGCTGTTGACCCACGCGGGCATCGCGGTCGATCCGCACGACCGAAGGCTGGGCGTCAGCGGGCACGATCCCGTCCACGGCACGCGCGGTCGCTGGAACGGAGTCGCGCTGCATCCAGGAGCCGCGGCCCCGGGGCGGCGCTGGCCCCAGGAGCGTTTCGCCGCCGTCGCGCGCTATCTCTTCCACGCTGGGCAACGCGTCGTCGTGACGGGCTCCGCCGAAGAGAGCGACCTGTGCGCTGCGGTCGTCGCACTGGCCAACGACTCGCGCGGTGCCTGGAACCGCGCGTCGCTCGTGGCGACGCCGCCGCCCATCTCGATCGCTGGCAAGACGGGGCTCGACGGGCTGATGGGAATCCTGCGCGGCGCCCGCGCGCTGATCGTCAACGACACCGGTGTGGCGCACCTCGCGGCGGCCCTGGGCACGCCCTCGGTCGTCCTCTTCGGTCCGACCTCGCCCGAGCCCTGGGGTCCGCCGAAAGGCGCGCGTCACCGAGTGCTCTGGAAGGGCCGCCTCAGGGACCCACACGCGCAGCCGGTAGACGCCGGGCTCGAGGGCATCTCGGTGACCGAAGTGCTCCGCACCCTCGACGACCTGATCGGCCTCACGGTCTGAGCGACGGGTGCGAACGCAGCGGGCTCGTTGCACGGAGCTCACGCCGGGCACAGAACTTGCATGACGGTGCACCCCGCACGGTCACCATGCTCGAACAATCGCCCGAACCCAGCCAGCGACGTCGCAGCCTGCGCGCGGCGCGCGAACTGCGCCGAGAGCAGGCAGACAAGCGCGAAGCCGCCGAGCAGCGCCGCCTGCGCCTCTTGGCCGAGGGGCACCGCGCACAGAACGCCGCCTTCGCCGACTGGGCCGCAGGCTACGGCCCCATCCAGCACACCGACGAGGTGCAGGTCGGCGTCCACGAGATGGCGCAGCGCTTGGTTTCGTACGGCATGCTGCCGGACGCGGAGGAGGTCTTCACGCTGCTGGCGGCCGCCGATCGAGTCGCTTGTGCCGGCATGTGGCTGGTCGCCCACATGACCTACGCGAACCGCGTGCTGACGAAGGGCGCCGACCTTGGATCCGAAGACTTCAAGCGCGATCCCCAGGGGCACATGGGCGGTTCGCTGAACATGGTGCCGGCCTATGTCGGCTACTTGACGGCGGACGCGTTGACCGGGGTCACGCGCTCTTGGCTCATGGGGCAAGGGCACTGCGTCGCGGCGATTGACGCGGTCAACCTCTTGGTCGGGAACACCGGTCCGCGACACGCCGAGCGCTACTCCTGGGACGACGAGGGCCTCGCGCGCTTCGTCCAAGACTTCTACTCCTACGAGCTCACGCCCGACGGCGCGCCCGCCGCGCCGCTCGGCAGTCACGTCAACGCGCACACGGCCGGCGCGCTGATGGAAGGCGGCTACCTGGGCTTCGCCGAGCTGCAGTACGTGCACATGCCGCTGCCCGGTGAACGCCTGGTCGTCTTCCTCTCGGACGGCGCCTTCGAGGAACAGCGCGGCAGCGACTGGGTGCCGCGCTGGTGGCGTTCGAGCGACTCGGGGCTCGTCACTCCGATCATGATCGCAAACGGTCGGCGCATCGATCAACGCACGACGGTGTCGCAGCAGGGCGGGGTCGGCTGGCTCCTCGATCATTTGCGGCTGCACGGCTTCGATCCCTTTCGGATCGACGGTCGAGACCCCGCGGCCTTCGTCTGGGCGATCCTCTCGATGGAAGAGCGCTTGACGAGCTGCGCCACGCTCTCGGCCGAAGGCTCGCTCGAGCCGCCCGCGCCGATGCGCTACGCCGTCGCGGAGGCGCCGAAGGGCTTCGGCTTCCCGGGCGCCGGAACGAACCGCGCGCACAATCTGCCGCTCTCGGGGAATCCGGCGGTGGACGAGGAGGCGCGCTCGCAGTTCCACGCCGGCGCGCGCTCGCTGTGGGTGCCGCCGGCGATGCTGGCCGAGAGCGTCGTGCGCCTCGACACGCACGTCGAACAACGCCGGCCTCGTGAGCGCGACCACCCCCTCGCGCGGCGCGACATCCCCGAGCTGGAGTTCCCCGAGCTACGCTGGCGAGTCGTGGGCCGCGCGGCGTCGCCGATGCGTGCACTGGATGACGCCTTCATCGCGATCGTCGAAGCGAATCCCGGGCTACGGCCGCGCGTAGGCAACCCCGACGAGCTGCGCAGCAATCGCCTCGGCGGCACGCTCGACCGCTTGAAGCACCGCGTGACGGATCCCGAACCGGGGCTCGCCGAAGCGGTCGACGGTGCGGTCATCACTGCGCTCAACGAAGAAGCCGTCGTGTGCGCCGCGTTGGGCAATAAAGGCGGCATCAACCTCGTCGCCACGTACGAAGCCTTCGCCCCCAAGATGCTCGGTGCGTTGCGCCAGGAACTGACGTTCTCGCGCGGACAGCGCGAGGCCGATCAACCGCCCGGCTGGCTCGCGGTTCCGGTCGTGGCGACCTCGCACACCTGGGAGAACGGCAAGAACGAGCAATCGCACCAGGATCCGAGCTTCTCGGAGACGCTGCTCGGTGAGATGTCCGACGTTTCGCGCGTCCTGTTCCCGCCGGATGCCAACTGCGCCACGGCCGCGCTGGCGGCGTGCTACGGGGCACGCGGCGAGATCTGGTGCTTGACCGTGCCCAAGCGCGACGTCCCCGCGCGCTTCGACGCGGCCGAGGCCGAGCGTTTGGTGTTGGACGGCGCCCTGCTCGTCCATGGCAACGCGCGCGCGCCGCTGCAACTGGTGGGCGTCGGCTCGTACCACCTGACCGAGGCGGTGCGCGCGGCAGAGCGCCTGGAAGCTCGCGGTGCCGACGTGCAGGTCGTCGCGCTGCTCGAACCCGGTCGCTACCGCGATCCGCGCGACGCTCGTGAAGCGGCCGTCATGGCACCGCGGGAGACGCGCGAGCGCCTCTTCCCGCACGACGTCGACGCGCGCGTCCTCCTGACGCACACCCGCCCGGAGCCGCTCCTCGGCGTGCTGCGACCGCTCGACCTCGGGCGAACGCGCACACGCTGTCTCGGCTACATCAACCACGGCGGGACGCTGGACACCTTCGGCATGCTGTTCGCCAACCGCTGCACGTGGGCACACGCGATCGCCGCGCTGACGGACATGCTTGGCGCGAACGTCGAGGAGTTCCTCGAGGCCGAAGAGGTCGACGCGGTACGCGGCAGCGGTGATCCGTTGGTGCTGCGCCCGTGAGCACACCGGCGCTGTCAGCGCTGTTCCACCCGGCGTCCGTCGCGCTGGTGGGCGCGTCGGAGCGGTCGGGCAGCCTCGGGACGGTCGTCCTGCGCAACCTGATCGAGGGGGGCTTCGGCGGTCGGTTGCTGCCGGTGAATCCCAAGTATCGCGAAATCCAGGGACAGCGCGCGTGGGCGGATGTCGAAGAGCTCGAGAGCCCGCCGGACCTCGCGATCGTCTGCACACCGCCGGCCACGGTGGCGGGCATCCTCGAAGTCCTGGCGCGTCTCGGCACGCGCGTCGCAATCGTGCTCTCGACGGGTCTGACGAACGAGCAGAAGGCGCGCGTCGGTCGGAGCGGACTGCGAGTACTGGGCCCCAACAGCCTCGGCCTCATCGCGCCGGCGGCGTGTTTGAACGCGAGCTTCGCACACACGAACGCGCTGGCGGGCGACATCGGTTTCGTCTCCCAGTCGGGCGCGATGTGCACGGCCGTGCTGGACTGGGCGCGCGGCCGCGGCATCGGCTTCTCAGCGCTGGTGTCGCTGGGTGACGCGCTCGACCTCGACTTCGACGACTTCCTCGCGCATCTCGGCGCGGACGCGAGCACGCGCGCGATCTTGCTCTACATCGAGTCGCTGCAGGATGCGCGCGCCTTCCTGGCCGCGGTGCGAAGCGCCGCCGTCGAGAAGCCGATCGTCGCGATCAAAGCCGGTCGCGTCGCCGAAGGCGAGCAAGCCGCGGCATCCCACACGGGTGCCATGGCGGGGTCGGACGACGTCTACGACTACGCCTTGCGCCGCTCCGGTGTGCTGCGCGTCGAGGACTTCGACGAACTGTTCGGAGCGGTGGAGACGCTGCAGCGCGCCGGGCCCCTGAACGGCGGTAGACTGGCCATCCTCACCAACGGCGGTGGTCCGGGCGTGATGGCGACGGACGCTTTCGTGGCTGGCGGAGGCACACTGGCCGAGCTCTCCGGCGCAACCCTCGCGGCGCTCGACCGCGTGCTGCCGGCGCACTGGTCGCGCGGCAACCCGATCGACGTCGTCGGGGACGCGGACGCTGCGCGCTATCGAGCCGCGTTCGAGATCCTCGTTCGGGATCCGGCGGTCGACGTGATTCTGATCATGCATTGCCCGACCGCGATGGTCTCGGGCATGGAGGCTGCTCGCGCCGTGATCGAAGTCGTGCAGCAGGACGTGCCATGCACCCTCTTGACCACCTGGCTCGGTGGCGAGTCCGTCGAAGAGCCGCGGCAGGCCTTCGCCCGAGCGGGCATCGCAACGTACGACACGCCCGGTGACGCGGTGCGCGCGCTGCTGCAGTTGCTCAGGCACCGCGAGGCGCGCGACCTGTCGACGCATACGTTGCCACCGCCGCCCTGGGTCGATCGCGAACGCGCCATCCGAGCGCGCAAGATCGTCGATGCGGCGCTGGACGAGGGACGCGAATGGCTGACCGGGCAGCAGGCCGCGGCCGTGCTCGAGGCGTATGGCGTGCCGGTCGTCGGGACGCGCTCCGCGGATGATCCCGACGCCGCCGCCGCGCTGGTCGGCGAGCTGACGCCGCCGGTAGCGCTCAAGATCTCCTCGCCTGACGTCGTCCACAAGAGCGACGTGGGCGGCGTCGTGCTCGACCTCGAGTCCGCCGATGCAGTGCGGGCCGCCGCGCGGGCGATGCTCGAACGGTTGGAGGAGCTCGTGCCCGGCGCGCGCGTCGAAGGATTCATCGTGCAAGAGATGGCGCGCCGCCCGGACGCGCGCGAACTCATCATCGGCTCCGCCGTGGACCCGATCTTCGGCCCCTTCGTGCTGTTCGGACAAGGCGGCACGGCGGTCGAACTGCTCGATGATCGAGCCGTGGCGCTGCCCCCGCTCGACCGAGTGCTGGCCGAGGAGCTCGTGTCGCGCACGCGCATCGCGAAGCTGTTGCGCGCCTACCGTGATCGACCCGCGATCGACGCCGAGGCGCTGCACGAACTCATCGTGCGGATCGCCGAGCTGGTCGTCGACGTGCCGACGATCGTCGAGCTCGACATCAACCCGGTACTGGCGGATCAGAACGGCGTTCTAGCGCTCGACTCGCGCTTCCTCGTCCGACGCGCGGCCGGGAATCCTCGGCAACGACTCGCGCTGCGCAACGCCGCGGAGTAGCGGCGGGACTCGCCGCCGCTACTCCGTCAATCTCGTCGAGGGAACCGAACTAGAAGACTGTCGTCGGCTCGAGCTCGTAGACCTCTTGGCCTTGGGCTTCGCTCTGCATCTCCACGCGGAAGGTGACTTGCCCTTCCGCCGTCGCGCGGACTTCGACGTTCCAGCCGACCACGTCGCCGGGCTCGATTCGTTCGATCGTGGCGAAGGTGATCATGTTGCCTTCGCTCGAAGCCTGCGTTTCACCTTCGGCTTGGACCAGCTCGAAGCCCTCGGGGAGTTGTGCGCGCACGTCCACCGAGAGACCGGGCGCCGAGCCCTGGTTCTTGACGCGGATGTTGTAGACCGTGGTCTCACCGACGGGCACGGGATCGCGCTCGTCGACGACCTCCAACAGGATGGCGGGAATGCCGGATGCCGTCGTCTGGACGGTCTCGGTCATCCGCTCGACGCAGTACGCCTCGGACATCGCCCGCACTGTGATGTCACCCGGCGCAGCGAGATCGAACTGCACTTCGAGCGAGCGGCTGTCGCCGGGCTCGAGCGTGCCGATCTGGAACATGCTCTCGCTCGCGCGCTGCAAGCCCGAACCACCGCTGATCGACAGGTCGCGCGCCTGTTCGGGCAGCTCGAAGGCCAGGACGGTTTCCTGCGCGGGGACGTCGCCGGTGTTGCGGAGCGTCGCGCGGTACCGCAACGAGCGGCCGATCGTCTCCTCGGACGGACCGTCGAGCCTCAATTCGAGTTGCGGCTCGAGCACCTCGAACGTAAGCGTCCGGGACTGGATCTCACGGTCGCCGGCGCGCGCCAGCGTGCGCACGTCGAAGCGACCACCGCGGTCGGCGGTCAGTTGGATGCGGTGCTCGGCCTCTTCGCCGGGCTCGATCGGGCCGAGGTTCTCTTGGATCTCGGACTGACCCTCCGCGTTCAACCCTTCGGGCAACCGCACGATCAGCGTGACGGGCTCGCTCGCCGCGCTGCCCGCGTTGCGAACGGCGAAGTGGATCGCCTGCTCGTCACAGATGTACTCGGCGTCGCGTAGGACCTCCGCCCGCACCATCAGGTCGGGAGCGCCCACCTCGAGCGTCGAACAGAAGGCCGGCGCGTACTCGACCACCGCGCAGGTCTGCACCGTGCCCTCCTCGTGGGCCACGGCGCGCACCTGGATCGTGGCCGATTGTCCAGGCTCCAAGAGGCCCACCGTCCACGCCTCGCCAGGCTGATCCCGGTCGCGGCGCAGGCTGGCTTCCTGCCTGCCCCGCATGGTGCCGGCCGGACTGGTCCGTTGCCCGGTTCGTCCAGTCTGCTGCTGTTGCTGTTGCTGTTGCTGTCGACGCAACTCCTCTTGGTCCTGACGACGCGGATTCTGTTGCTGGCCGGGCTGTCGTTGTCCTTGTGTTTCCTGTTGCTGTCGACGCAACTCCTCTTGGTCCTGGCGACGCGGGTCCGGTTGCTGGCCGGGCTGTCGTTGTCCTTGTGCTTCCTGTTGCCGTCGACGCAACTCCTCTTGGGTCTCTGGGTCCGGTTGTTGGCCGGGCTGTCGTTGTCCCCGCTGCTCCTGGCGTGCCCCGGGCTGGCCTTGGCGTTGGTAGCCGGCTGGAATCGCCTGGCCGCCATCGGGACGCTGGAAGCTCGCATCGAGGATCTCGATCGCGCCTTGGGTTTGCTCGCGAATCGTGACGCCATGCAGGGCCATGCTGGAGTTGTTCGTCACGACCAAGCGGTACTCGAACGGTTCGCCCAGCCGAATCTCCTCCGCGCCAGAGCGCTCGACGGAGATCGCGCCAGCGGCATCGGCCGTCTGCTGCCGGCGAGCCGAGGCGGGCTCGGCGACAGCGCCGGCGCGCGCGTCGCCTTCGCGCTCTTCCATGCGTTCGATACGCTCGTCCGTGCGCTCTTCCATGCGGTCCTGACGCGCTGCGAAATCGCGATCGACCTGCAGATCGTCGGGATCGGGACGGGCGTCTTGCGCCACGGGTTCATCGGTGACCACGACCCCGTCGACATCCCGCTCGTCGGTATCGGTGCAGCCCACCAACGCGAGCGAGCCGAGGGCGAATGCAATCAGGTAGTGAATTGGGTGGTAGCGAGAGTCCATCGTGAGTCCTTGACTAGGCGTTGGCTTGGGCGTGTTTGAACGAATGCGCATGTGCGTCCCACCGAAGGCGCAGCTCGCCATGGCTTGCGCAGCGAGGCGCTCTAGGCTCGGTGTGTCGCAACGGTCGTGCCGGTTACGGCGCCCAGTAGCGATGACGTGCGCTGCCGATCAAGCGCCCCAGATTCTTTCCCAGTTGGCGCAGCGTCGCCTCGTCGCCGCCCCGTCCGGTCGCGACGCGGCCGAAGAGCTGCAACCAGTGACGGGCCGCCGCGCGCGTCGAGCGCTGCTCGGCAAGGTCGGGGAACGCCTTGCACAACCTGGGCCGCGCAAGGCCGTACTTGACGTACTGACGGAACAACTCGCGACCGTGTCGCTCGCGCTTGTGCATGACCGCTGTGGGTACCGCGATCGCGACACATCCCGCGCGATGTGCCTCGAGCGCGAACTGAATATCGTCGCACCCTTGGACCCAGCTCTCGTCGAAGCCTCCCAACCGCTCCCAGACCGACCGGCGCCAGGCGCAACACGCGCCGATGGGAACGGGCGTCGTACCCTCGCGTACCAGCCCCGAGGCTGGCACCTTGCCCGCGAGATGCGCGTTCAAGCGCCCGAAGTCCATGACTCCAGCGGCGCCATCGGCGACATCGAGCGCGTCGGAGAGCGCTTGCACGTAGCCCGGTGCCGCTACGTCGTCGGCATCGCAGATGAGGATCTTGCGCGCGTGCGTGGCGCGCACGCCTGCGTTGCGTGCCGCGTTCACGCCACGCTCGGCGGAGGCGTCGATCCGACGCACCGTCGGTGCGCTGCAGCTCGCATACGTCGCCAGCACGGCCGCCGTTCCATCCGTCGAACCGTTGTCGGCGACGATGATTTCCCAGGTACCCGAATAGCGGTTCTCCAGCAGCGCGTCGAGCTGGGCGGCGAGCGTCGACGCGGCGTTGCGCGCCGGAATCACGACGCCGAGGTCCAAAGTCGTGTGTGCTTCGCCGGCCTGCTCCGCGATCCCTGTCTCCATTCGCCCTGCTCTCCCTGCCTGCATGTGGTCGTACCGCGTGTCCAGTCGGTGTCACTCTGCCTCGAGAGCGTCACTCTGCCTCGAGAGCGTCACTCTGCCTCGAGAGCGGCGATGAGTTCCTCCATCTCGGAGATCTCGCGGCGCTGGGCCTCGATGATCTCGTCGGCCAACTTGCGTACGCGCTCGTCGGTGATGTGGGCGCGCTCGCTGGTCAGGATCGCGATGGAGTGGTGCGGAATCATCGCCTTCATCCACGACACGTCGTCGACCGTCGCTTGACTGCGCACGAGAAGGAACGCGACGACGAACACGAGCGCGGCGCCGCCGAAGATGGCTAGGTTGACCCGCCTGTTGGCGTACATCGGCAGCATGTAGGCGAGCATGATCACGGCCATCGTGGCGCCCATGTAGAGCGCCATCCACGCGCGCGTCTGGCTCCACCAAACGTGGTCGAGCTCGTGAACCGTCGTGTACATGAGCGCGAACATCACCACGGTGGACGTGCCGATCATCGCGCCGAAGCGGGTGTAGGACATGGGGCCTCGTCGGGGTTCTCCCACGCTCCTACGGCGCGCCCCGAGCGCTGGAGCCGCGCGAAAACAACTTTCGACGCGGGCTCGGGCCTACGCCCAGCCAGCCGCGATGCAACTGGCCGCGATGCCCGAGCCGAGCGCGAGCACGGCCAGCGCGCGTGAGCCCCACGGCTCGCGCGCGAT
>JBBDIB010000056.1:0-24764 GCA_040880665.1 Planctomycetota bacterium | reverse complement strand
AGGACAACGATCTACGACGAATCCGATCGAATCGTGGTGAGGGAACCGGGCTAGACGATGTCCATCTCGGCGAACTGGTACCAC
Source organism: Planctomycetota bacterium (assembly GCA_040880665.1). Taxonomy (GTDB): domain Bacteria; phylum Planctomycetota; class UBA1135; order UBA1135; genus JBBDIB01. The sequence continues at coordinate 24,680 of JBBDIB010000056.1, read as the reverse complement.
CAGTTGTCGCGTAGCCACTCCATCGAGTGGCGCGGCGTGTTGTGTCGTCCAGACATCAGGTAGTCGCTGGGCCGGCCCAACCAGCCGCGCTCTTGGAAGCGCCGGAACCACGGCGACCACTCGGGAAACAGCGCCAAGAGGTTCGCGGCACCCGCGGTGCGCCCGAGCGCGAGCACGGCTTCGTGCAGGAGCCGCCCGACCTCCGCGTCGTCGTCCGGAACCAGCCAGTCCATCACCAGGCCGCTGGCGGGCATCGGCCAGGCTGCCAGCCGAAACACGAGGCTGCCCGCGATGCGTTTCCCGTCGCGCACGACCACGCGCGTGTACTCGTGGCGCGGATTGTCGACGAAGCGCCAGTTGAGGTAGTCGGCGTCGCGGAGGATGCTGGCACCCCAAGGCTCGGACGCGCGCCGCCAGAGGTCACGAACCTCGTCACCCCAGCGATCGATGACCTCGACGCCGGCGGGCAGCTCCCTCGGACCGGCGCCGGGTTCGCGCGACAGGATCACCTGCGAGCGCACGAGTTCGTAGCGGAGGAAGCGCTTGCCCATGCGCCAAGCCTCTTCGATCGGCCAGCCATAGGTGACCAGATCCTTCGTCGGGCCGCAGAACTCGTCCAGCATTTCGACCGCGGTCTGGACGAACAGCCCGGGGCGCTTCAGCCCGCGCCGGTGTTCGGGGTGCACGAAGCTGTCGATGATCTGCGCGAAGATGCGCTCCTCGCCGTCGATCCAAACGCGCGCAGGCTGCGATGCGTAGTGCGCGGCGACCAGGTCGCCGTGCAGCGCGAGAAAGACGCGAATGCCTCCGGGATTGTCCGTGTAGGCCCAACGCCAGTCCTCCATCGAGCGCGGCTCGAACGCGGGATCCTGCTGGGCGAAGACCTCGTTGAACGAGGCCAGGATCGCGTGCTCGTCGCCGGGTCGGTACGTGCGGAATTCGTACTCGCTCATGCCAGCCCGGGGAAGTCGGCCAAGCTGTACGCCCAGTTCTGGTGCAGCCAACGGTCGGTCGTCCGTCGCGACGCGGTCTTGACGTCGAGGAACCACGGCGTCGGCTCGATCCTCGCGCCCAGTCGCTGCAACCGGATCCAGTCGGGCACGGTGTCCGGCAGGATCCAGCCGACGCGCGCGCCGTGCGAGGCGCGGGCGACCAACGCCGCGCTCAAAGCGCGCGCAGCTTCGTCGTCCTGGACCAGCCAATCGCAGACCCACAGCGCGCGTTCGCCGGCCAGATCCATCGAGCGCGCCGAGGCGAAGCCTACGAGCTGGTCGCCGCGTGCGACGACCAGCGCTTCGTCCTGCTCGAGCCGCGCTACGTACCAGGCCTCGTCGCGGATGCGACGCGCTTGCGAGCCCGGGGGGACAGCCGCGAAGAGCGCTCGCAGCGCGGGGCTCCAGGCGCCGGCCGTGCGCACGTCGAGGTCTCGCGTCGCGCCCTCGCTGACGCCCTCGCTGACGCCCTCGCTGACGCACTCGAGCATCAGCCGGTTCTGGTTGCGGACCGACTCGAAGCCCGCGCCCTGGCGCGCGGCGCGACCGGCGGCTTCGTCGTGCAGCGCGAAGAAGGTATGCACGCCTTCGCCCATCCCCCCGTGCTCGTCGACGAGTCGAGCCAACGCCGCGACGCTCGTGAAATTTACGGCGGCCCAGCGGGCGGCGTCGTCCCCTTCCCACATGCGCGTGATCCAGGCGGTCGCGCGCCCGTCGGTGGCGACGGACTCGAGGGTCGTTTCGCTGGCGTCGTTCACGGCGCGCGGAGTCTACGGAGGAAGCGTGCGGCGCGCCTCGGGAATCGTCACCCGTGACGCAGACTCCTAGACCGTCTTGCTGCGAACGAGCCGGCCGATGGTCAGGCCTTGAACCAGGATCGAGAACACGACGACCACGTACGTGACCGCGAGGATCCACGAGCGACCAGCCACGCTGGGCGGAATCGAGAGGGCCAGCGCGACGGAGATGCCGCCGCGCAAGCCGCCCCAGGTCAGGATCGTGATCGCGCCGGGCGTGAAGACGCGCACCCGTCCGAGCGCGCGCACGACGCCCGTGATGCTCACCCAGCGCCCGAACAGCACGACCGGGACCGCGAGCACGCCGAGCAGGACGGATTGCGGCGAGAAGTCGATCACGAGCAGTTCCAGGCCGATCAACGCGAAGAGGAACACGTTGAGCACCTCGTCCACGAGCTTCCAGAAGGTGTCGAGATGCTCGCGCGTCGCTTCGTCCATGCCGAAGCGCCGCCCGGTGTTGCCGATGAAGAGCCCGGCGACGACGACGGCCAACGGGCCGGACGTGTGCAGCGCCATGGCCAACGAGTAGAGGCCCGCGGCGAGGGCCAAGGTCAAGAGCACTTCGACCGAGTAGTCTTCGATCGAGCGCAGGAGATAGAAGCAAGCCGCGCCGCCCGCCAAGCCCAGAACGAGCCCCCCCACGACCTCTTGCGCGAACAGGACGACCGCCCCGCTCGGTCCGGCCCCGCTGCCGGTCACTAGCCCCAGGATCACCGCGAAGAAGACGACGCCGACGCCGTCGTTGAACAGCGACTCACCGGCGATCTTCGTCTCGAGCGACTTGGGCGCGCCGACCTTGGTCAGCACCCCCAGCACGGCGATGGGATCGGTCGGCGAGATCAACGCGCCGAACAGCAAGCACTCGAGGTAGCTCGCTTGGATGCCGAGGAACCAAAGGAACGCGAAGAGGCACGTCGCGACCAGGAACGTGGTGACGACGATGCCGACCGTCGCCAACAGCGAGACCACTCGCCACTGCTTCGAAAGGGCCGCGCCGTCGACGTGCAAGGCGCCGGCGAACAGCAGGAAGGCCAGCATCGAGCCCAGCAACGACTCGCGGAACTCGAGCTGCTCGACGACCAGCTCGGCGCTGCCCGCGATGTCGAGACCGAGCGCGTCGAGCACCAAGAGCGCGATCGACGCCACCAAACCCATCGCCATCACGCCGATCGTCGTGGGCAAGCCGAGGAAGCGATGGTTCAGGTAGCTGAACAGCGCGGCGACGGCGAAGACGCCCGCGAAGAGGTGAAACGGATCCATGGATCAGTGCTGGGCTGCTCGAGCCTCGATGTCTTCCGACGTGCGGCGGCCGGACAACAGCGCGCCATGAATGGACGGTGACTCGGTGTGATCGCCCGCCAACCAGGCGCCTCCAGCCGTGCGGCGTGGCACGCGCGAGCTCGTCGTCGCGCGCGGCAGCGCGCGTTCGATGCGCAGCGTCCGCAACGGCTCCCAGCGCGCGACACGATCCCCGAACCAGCCGCTGAGCTCGGCGCGAACGCGCTCCCCGAGCGCCGCGTCGTCGAGCTCGGGCACGCCCAGCACCGACACCGAGATCAGTGCGCGATTGGGTGGTGCATAGCTCGGTTGGACCTCGCTGTAGACGACGACGTCGTTGACGAAGCCCTGCTCTTCACCGTTCAGCAAGAGCCACGGCCCCTCGAAGGGCGCGCGCTCGGCCGCGAACGAGAGCGTCGTCACGCCGTTCCAGGCGGGCGCCCAGTCGGCGCCGAAGACGAGGTCCGCGGCCGTGGAACCGTCGGTGGCGAGCACGATCTCCGTGGCCTCGACGCGCGACCCGTCCGCCAGCGTCACGCCGTCGGCTTCGACCGAGCGAACGCGCGCTTTTAGGCTCAAGGTACCTGGCGCCAGGCGCTCGGCGAGCTGTTCGGGGATGGAGCCCATGCCGCGCTTCGGCAGGCTGGCGAGGCTCGTCCGGAACATCGACCAGTAGAACGAGAGGAGATGCGCATCAGCGGTGAGGTCGGCGTCGAGGAAGACGCCTCCGAGGAACGGCCGGAGGAAGCGTTCGCGAAAGCCCCGGCTGAAGCCCTCGCGCTCGATCGCTGCTTGCGCGGTACCCGTCCAACCGCCGACGAGGTCGCGCTGCAATCGATTGCCGAAGCCGAGGACGCGCAGCTTGTCACGCAGCGTTCCGATACCGCTCCAAACACCAGCGAGTGAATCGCCGAGCGCACGAGTCGGATCCGCCAACTTGTGAAAACGACCCTTCGCCCGCACGACCGCTCCTGGGCGGAAAGCGGCCGGTTCGAGCATGTCCAGATCGAGCTGTCGACGCGCTTCGGGATAGCTCGGCAGCAAAACTTGGAAGCCTCGGTCGAGCAAGAATCCATCGACCTCGTCGGTTCGTACGCGGCCACCGGGACGCGTCGCACCCTCGAGCAATCGCACGCTACGCCCCGCCCGTTGCAGCTCGATCGCGCAGGCCAACCCGGCAAGTCCGGCGCCGACGATGACGACTTCGTTCTTGGTCATGAAAGCGAAGGATAGGGGCAGGACTGTGCGCCCCGCGGAGAAAACGCGCGCAGCGCCGGGTGCCCCCGGACGGGATGAGGGCGCAGGCGACCGCCGGAGTATGCTGCGTACACGCACACGGTAGCCCCCGGGCTCATTGCGCCTAAAGAGATGTCACCCATGAAGCGATCGGCCACTGCATTCCACTTCACCACCGGGCTCATGCTCCTCGCCGGCTGCGGCGGAGGCGGTAGCTCGGGACCCTCGGGCACGCCCGACCAGGCCAACTCGACCTTGAGCAGTCCCGACGCGTTCGGTGCACCGGCCGACGGGGCCTTTCCCGCGACGATCGAAGCGACCGTCCGCAACGCGAGCGACATGCCGATCAGTGGCATTCAAGTCGCCTTCGACGTGACCGGCGAGGGCGCTCTGCTGCAGTCGTCGATCGTGACGACGAACGGCGCCGGCGTTGCGACCGTCCCGCTGCGCGCATCGGTCGCGGGCCAAAAGACCGTGACGGCGACGATCGATCCGAACGGAATGACGCCGGTTCCGATCCTGGGCGCCGCCGTCGTCACGTTCGTTGCTCCGCGCGAAGGAGCACGGTTCGTCCGTGTCAGCGGAAACGACGCCAACAGCGGTAGCCACGCGCTCGTCGCCTACCGGACGATCGGGCACGCGCTGGCCCAGGCGCAGGGCGGCGAGACGATCTTCGTCGGCGCCGGGACCTACGCGGAGAACTTGACGATCACGTCCGCATTGCCGCCTGACGCCCCGCTCGAGCTGCGCGGCGACCCCACGGGCGAATTCACGGGCGACGCGGGCAGCGTCGTCTTGGACGCAGGCGGTGCGGACTTCGGCGTCCGGCTCGATGGCGTCGAGAACTTCATCCTGGCCGGCTTCACGATCGTCAACGCCGCGCCCGCGACGGAAGCTGGCGGAGCCATCTGGCTGTCGGGCAACCCGAGCAATCGCGTCGCGCTGCTCGACAACTTCATCCACGACAACACGCGCGGAATCGCGATCACCAACTCCGCTCGCGTCCAAGTCGAGGGCAACGTCATCACGAACAACCTGGGAGCGGTCGGCGATGGCATCGCCCTCGTCGACGTGTCGAACGGCATCGTGACGCGCAACCTGGTCTACGGGAACGGCGCGCGCGGCATCCTGATCGGTCCGGACACGCTTTCGCAAATCGTCAGTCACAACACGCTCTACCAGAACGTCGGCGTACAGATCCGGGCCAGCGCGGGCAGCAGCGCGGCGATCAGCCACAACGTCGTCGCCAACGGCGGCTCCAGCGGGCTCGTCGTCGATGCGGGCGCGTTCGTGCTGGAAGGGCACAACGTTTTGTTCGGACATCCCGCCAACGACTTCTCGAGCGGCGCGGGCAACCCGCTGGCCGCGACGAGCATGACGAGCGATCCGCTGCTGGTGGATCCCGTGGGAGCCGACGGCTTGCTGGGCGGAGCCAACGCAGGGGACGATCGCTTCACCCTCGATCCCACGAGCCCGGCGCTCGACGCGGGCGGTGCGGCTGCGGCCGAGACGTTCTTCGGCTCCGGCGGCTTCGCCCGAGCGATGACGACGCGCGAGGATTCGACGCTGGACGGTCAAGCTCCCGACGACGCCGAGGTGAACCTCGGCTACCTCGCAACGGTGCCCCTCTCAGAAGCGCTCGTGAACCTGGAACCGGGCGATCTGCGCGTCAGTTGGGGCATGCCCGATGAAGTGCGACTGCAAACCGCGCGCTGTGCGAACGGGCAGGCCGCCTGGGAGGCGCCGATCGAGTCGCTGTCCGCCAACGTGGAGGCGCGCTGGGTGGTCGCGAAGCGCTCGCCCATCGAGCCGATGGAAGCGCTCATCACGATGACCGACAACGGCACGTTCACGAACCTGTTCGCCCGCGTCTGGGACGGCCTCGAGTGGTCGGAGCGAGGCTTTTTGAATCAACTCACGAGTCCTTGCCCGAGCGCGCTCTCCTCGCAGCGGCCCTTCGACGCCGAGTTCGAAGGCCTGTCCGGAGACTTGATGCTCGTGCGCGGCAACGAGACCGATATCCCGCAGTATCGCGTTTGGTCGAAGGGGCGTTGGTCCGCGGATCAACCCGTCTACTCGTCGGGTCCGAGCGGCGGTGCCATCCGTTGGATCGAGCTCGCCGCCGACCCGAACAGCGACCGCCTGTGCGTCGTCTGCCTCGACGATCTCAACATCCTGACGACGTCGGTCTGGGACGGCGACGCCTGGGACACCGACCACACGCCGATCGACGCGCAGATCGCAGCCACCGATACGCGAGCGTTCGACGTGGCCTTCGAGTCCGTCAGCGGCGACCTTCTCTTGGTCTACGGACACACGAACGTAGGCGGCGAAGAGGTGCGCTTCCGGACGCGCCAGGCCGGGTCCAGCCAGTGGCTTGCGGGGCTCTTGCCGAGCATCGACGCGTACGGCGCCGTGATCCGGCTGATGCCGAACCACGCGGACGACAAGATCGCGCTGGCCTCGTGCGAAGGCTCGGTCGACAACGACGTCTCCGTGTCCATGTGGAACGGGACGGCCTTCTTCGACACCGCTGAGCTCGATGACACGACGGCCGCGGATCAACGCGACGTCGGCCTGGCATGGAACGGCGCCGGCGACCGCTGCGTAGTCATCTTTCGCGACGCCGACGCCGGCGACACGGTCGACTACGCGCGCTGGCGACCGGGCGGCTGGAACGTGCGGCCGGACGTCACGGTGCCAGGACTCGCCGGCCCCGTGCAGTACCAAGGCCTGACCGACTTCACGAACAACCGCGCGCGCTTCGTCGTGCAGGACGAGTTGGGCCAGTTGTTCGAATTGTCGTCCGACGGCGATGACATGCAGGTCGGCAACAGCGGAGCTCCGATCGGCACGGGCTTTGGCGGACCGCTCCAGACCAAGACGTTCGGCCTCGTCGGGCGCCCCTGACGCGGACCACCGAGTCAGCTACGCGGCTCGTTCGCGTTCGCGTCCCAAGACGTGACGCAACGCGCCCTCGAGCGTGGGGTAGTCGAAGTGAAAGCCGGCGTTCTCCAGCACCATGGGCCGCACGTGCTGGCCGCCCAGCAAGAGGTCGTCCGCCATTTCGCCGAACGCGGCGCGGGCGGCGAAGGCCGGCAGCGGGACGATCGTCGGGCGCTTGAGGACCTTGCCCAATGTCTTCGTGAACTCGTAGTTCCGGACCGCGCTGGGTGCGACCGCGTTGACAGGACCGGCCAGTCGCTCATTCGTCAGGGCGAAGTGGTAGGCGCCGACCAGATCGTCGAGCGCGATCCAACTCATCCACTGCTTGCCGTCACCGATGACGCCGCCGCCGCCCAGCTTGAACGGCAGCAACATCTTCTTCAGCGCGCCACCGGCCGGCGAGAGCACGACGCCCGTGCGCATGTACACGACGCGGATGCCGGTAGCCTCGGCCGCGCCCGTCGCGGCCTCCCAGGCGCGGCAGACCTCGGGCAAGAAGCCCTGGCCCGGCTCGGACAGTTCCGTGACGCGCTCGTCGCCGCGGTTGCCGTACCAGCCGACAGCGGAGGCCGACACCAGAACGCGGGGCTTGTCCGTGCACTTGGCCAGCGCCTCCGACAGAGCGCGTGTGCCGTCGACGCGACTGTCCTTGATCTTTCGCTTCTGCTCGGCGCTCCAACGCTTGCCCGCGATGTTCTCCCCCGCCAGGTGCACGACGGCATCGAAGCCCTCGAGGTCGCGGCTCTCGATCGCATACGTCTCGGCGTCCCACGCGACCGAGCGCTCCGGCACACTTTCGTTTCCCCGCTTGCGCACGAGGCTCCAGACTTCGTGACCTCCGCTCGCGAGGAAGGCGGAGAGCGCGCTGCCGACGAAACCACTGGAGCCGGAGATCAGGACTTTCATGACGGGGGATGGTTGAAGTCGTTGGTGACGCGCGAGGTCGGAGCGCAGGACGTCGTGTCGATAGCGGAACATGGACTCGAGCTTGCCGCGCACGATGCCGCCCGCGACGAGTGCGCCCAAGCGACCGAAGGGAACGGCATAGCACACGTCGTCGGTCAGTAGCGAGCTTCCGGATGCTCCAGCCTCGATCCGGTGCGTATGCGACCACGCGGCGAACGGTCCCGAGACCTGCACGTCGCGAAAGGTGAAGGGCTCCTCTGTCGCGCGGTGCTCGGCGACCCAGAGCCTCTTGAAAGGCCCCAAACCCACCTCGAGAGTCGTGCGCGAGCCCGGCGCCATGTCGTCGCTGCGTTCGACGATTCGCGTGCGCTCCCAGGGCGGCACGAGGCGCTCGAGCGCGCCGGGCCGTTGGTGCCAGGTCCACAACACTTCGGCCGAGACGTCGAAGCCCGAAGTCTGCCGGAAGCGCCGTTCGATCACGAAACTTTGCGGGGCGTGCGAGCGATCCAGCCCTCGACCCAGCGTCGAAAATCGCCGAGGTCCGACAACAAGCGCACGCCGCGCGGCGCGCGGCGACCGCTGCGCGTGCCGGCGCCGCCGGCGACCAGCTCGACATCGGCAGGCAAGGCGTCGGCCAGCTGCATCAAGAGTTGGTCGGCCTCGATGCCGCCGCGCGACATCGACACGCTGATGCCGACGGCGCTGGCTTTCGACTCGAGCGCGGTTGCGACGATCTCGCTCAGCGGGACGTCGGCGCCCAACAGCTTGACGTTCACGCCGTAGGACTCCGCCAGGAACGCGATCATGTGCAACCCGAGTTCGTGCAGGTCCTCGGGTAGGGTGCTGACGAGCAGGGTCAGGCTGCGGCCACGCAGATCGGTCGGCTTGGCCTTGGCCCGCAAGCGCTGCAACGCCGTGGTCACGACCTGCGAGCAAACGTGCTCGTGCCGCACCTCGAGGCGTCCTGCCGCCCACTCGGCACCCACGTGAACGAGCAGCGGCGAGACGCTTCGTTCCAGGAAGTCGATCGGCTTCACATCGGCGGCGCGTAACAGCAACCGGTGCGTCATCTCGTCCATGTCGAAGTCACGCAACAATCGCACGAGCGCTTGCACCTCGGGATCCAGCGCGATGCGCGCGTCGGGCAGGAGGTCACGCTCGAGCACTTCGGGATCGAGCGGCAAGACCTTGCTGGGACGCATGCCGCGGGCGAGCGCTTCGGCCACCATGCGCAACCAGCGCGCTTGGCCGATCGAGTAGCGGCGGTGCCCCGAGGGCAGCCGCAGCGGCACGGGCGCGCCGTAGCGGCGCTCCCAGATACGGAGCGTGTCGGGCGAAATCCCCGTCTCGCGCGCGACTTTGCCGACGGAGAGCAAGTCGCTGGCCCGATCCAGGTCGGTGGGCGGTTCTTTGGTGAAGGCCATGGTGTCGAGGTTCGCTCCGTTCCCGAGAGCGGATGCAGCCTCGTCCAGAAATTTTCTGGGCGCGAACTTGACAAGCGACGGGCCTCGGGAGCCCCTCGCCGCGCCCGCGGGAGCGGTCGAGGCTTTCGACGAAGCAATCGCATCCGAAGCGGGGGGTGACGCGCGAAAGCAGGGGCGTCAAGGCCCGATCCTCTCGCTGCGTGGGTGACACGCCGGCTGTCCTGGCGACCGCGCAGCAGCCCCCTCCCGGCCATGGCCCAGATCTTCCACCCAAGCTTCAACACCCTCTCGAAGGTGAGCATCTTCGGGGCGCTCTTCTTCCTCGTCGTCGCGCTGTGGGCGTGGGACATGTTGTTGCGGTCGCCGTACACGACGCAAGCGGGCGTGGCGCGCGACCAGCCGGTGCCGTTCAGCCACAAGCACCACGTCGCAGGGCTCGGCCTCGACTGTCGCTACTGCCACACGAGCGCGGACCGCTCCGCGTTCGCCGGCATGCCTTCGACCAAGACCTGCATGACCTGTCACTCGGTCGTCTGGAAGGACGCGCCCTACATCCAGCTCGTCGCCGCCAGCTATCGCACCGACATGCCGCTGCGCTGGACGCGGGTGCACGATCTGCCGGACTTCGCGTACTTCAACCACGCGATCCACGTCGCGAAGGGCATCGGGTGTACGACGTGTCACGGCGAGGTCGACGAGATGGCGCTGATGTGGCGCGAGCACACGCTGAACATGGATTGGTGCCTCGACTGCCACCGTGACCCAGAAGCCTTCGTCCGGCCACGCGAGCGCGTGTACGACCCAGACTGGGATCCGCGAGAGATCACGCTCGAAGAGCGTCGACAGCTCGTCACGGACTACCACATCGCGAGCCTCACCAACTGCTCGGTGTGCCACCGATGAGCGGCGGAATTCGGCAATTGGACCTCGACGCGATCCGCGCCGAGCTCGCCGGGACGCACGGTGCGGACTTCTGGCGGCGCATCCAGGAATTCGTCGACGAGCCCGGCTTCCAGGAGCTGCTGCGCCGCACGTTTCCGTCGCAGACCGGGCGCTGGCTCGAGGGCGATCGGCGCACGTTCCTCAGGTTGATGGCGGGCTCGCTGGCGGTCGCGGGCCTCGGTGCCTGCACGCGTCAACCGGAGGAAGCCATCGTCCCCTACGCGAGTCGGCCCGAAGCGCTGATTCCCGGCGTCCCGCGCTTCTTCGCGACGGCGCTGCCGCGGCCGACGGGGGCGCTCGGCGTGCTCGTCGAGAGCCACATGAACCGGCCGACGAAGATCGAAGGCAATCCCGAGCACCCCGCGTCCTTGGGCGCCACCGACGCACTCGCGCAGGCCGAGATCCTGACGATGTACGACCCCGACCGCGCGTCGCCGGTCCTGCGGCTCGGCCAGATCGCGAGTTGGGACGATCTGACGGCGGCGCTCGAAGCGATGCTCGACCGCGTCTCGCACGACGGCGGCCGTGGGCTGCGAATTCTGTCGGGCCACCTCGACTCGCCCACCGCGATCGCGCAGCGCAGCCGGCTGCTCGAACGGTTGCCTGAGGCGGTCTGGCACGACTGGGAGCCGATCGACGATGCCAACGTGCTCGAAGGCGTCCAGGCGGCGTTCGGCGAGCCGTTGCAACCAGTGCACGAGTTCGCCGCAGCGCGTTGCTTCCTCGCGCTCGACGGCGATTTCCTGATGGACGACGGGCTGGCCGTGCGCAACGCGCGCGGGTTCGCTGCGGCGCGGCAGGTCGAGGTCGGAGCGGATTTTAGGCCGCGCAGCTACGTCGCCGAAGCGAGCGTCGGCCCGAGCGGCTCGATCGCCGACCACCGCGTTGGCGCGCGCCCGTCCGAGCTCGAGGGCGTGCTGCGCGCCGTTGGCAAGGCGCTCGGCCTGGCCGTGACCGCGCCCACCCTGCGTCCGCGCCTGGCGCGCTTCGCGGCGGCGGCGGCCAGCGATCTCGAAGCGGCGGGCGAGCGCGCGCTGGTGACGGTCGGGCGCCATTGCCACCCGCGCCTGCACCAGCTCGCGGCAGCCATTCACCAGCGACTCGGCGCGATCGGGACGACGGTCACGTTCGTGCCGCCGATCGATCCCCGCGAGCGCGCGCGCGCGCGCGGCATCACCGCGCTCGTCGGCGCGCTGAACGCGGGACAGGTCGACGCGTTGATCGTGCTCGGCGGCAATCCGGTCTACGACGCACCCAGCGACCTCGACTTCCGTGCCGCGTACCTCAAGGCGCAGTTGCGCGTCCACCTAGGACTGTACGTCGACGAGACCTCCCAGCTCTCCACCTGGCACGTGGCGCTCGCGCACGCGCTCGAGAGTTGGAGCGACACGCGCGCGCTCGACGGCACGGCCTCGATCGTGCAGCCTTTGATCGCGCCACTCTACGCCGGCCGGACGACGCACGAGCTGCTGGCGACGCTGATGGGTCGGCATGGCGTCGGCGCCTATGACCTGGTGCGCGAAACGTGGCGCGCATTGCGTCCGGAGCTCGACGACGGGGCGTTCGAGGTCTTTTGGAAGACGTCGCTGCACGACGGCGTCATCGCAGGCTCCGCCTTCCAACCCGTCGGCGTCCGGCCAGCTCGGCTCGATCTCGGCGCCCCGCCGCCCTTCGCCAACGGCTTGGAAGTCGCGCTGCGTGCAGACCCCAACGTGTTCGACGGGCGCTATGCGAACAACGCCTGGCTGCAGGAGACCCCTCGGCCCCTGACGCGCCTGGTCTGGGACAACGCGGCGCTGATCAGTCCGTCGACGGCGGCCGCGCTCGGCGTCGAGAGCGGCGACGTGTGCACACTCGAGCACGAAGGGCGGTCTCTCGAGGCTCCGGTCTGGCTGACGCCCGGGCATCCCGACGACGTCGTCACGTTGCACCTCGGCTATGGCCATTGGGCCTTCGGATCGGTCGCGAACGGAGTCGGCTTCGACGCGTACCGCCTGCGCACGACCGCGAACCTCTGGAACCTCGCGGGCGTGACGCTGCGGCGCACGGAGCAACGCTACGCGCTCGTCACGGTCCAGGAGCAGCTCTCGATGGAAGGGCGCCGTCCGGTGCGGACGGCGCCGCTCGCGGTCTTCGCGCACGAACCGGACAACGTCTTCCCCATCCACGGGCATCACGACTACGGCGACGCGTCGATGTATCCCGACTACGAGTACCCGGGTTACTCCTGGGGCATGGTCATCGACCTCAACTCGTGCACCGGCTGCAACGCTTGCATGGTCGCGTGCCAGTCCGAGAACAACGTCCCCGTCGTCGGCAAGGCAGAGGTCGCGCTGGGTCGCGAGATGCACTGGCTGCGCATCGACCGCTACTACGAAGAGCCGGTTCGCGGTGAGGAACTGCTCGTGCATCACCAGCCGCTGCTCTGCATGCACTGCGAGCGCGCGCCGTGCGAGGTCGTGTGTCCGGTGGCAGCGACGGTGCACGGGGACGAGGGCCTGAACGAGATGGTCTACAACCGCTGCGTCGGCACGCGCTACTGTTCGAACAACTGCCCGTACAAGGTCCGCCGCTTCAACTTCTACCGGTACGCGGATTTCGAGAACGAGACGAAGAAGCTGGGCGCGAATCCCGACGTCACCATTCGCTCGCGCGGCGTCATGGAGAAGTGCACCTACTGCGTGCAACGCATCAATCACGCGCGCATCGAGGCCAAGCTCGAGGAGCGCGAGATTCGCGACGGCGACGTCGTCACTGCATGCCAACAGGTGTGTCCTACGCGCGCGATCACCTTCGGCGACATCAACGATCCGAACAGCGCGGTCTCGCGCTTGAAGGCGCGGCCGAACGACTACGGGCTCTTGGAAGAACTCGGCACGAAACCGCGCACGACCTACCTCGCAAAGCTGTTGAATCCCAACCCCGAGCTGGAGCCGGGTCGGTGAAGCGCGACGAGGAGAACCCGGCGCACCCGCCGGAGAAGTGGCGCAAACACAAGCGCGGGCAGGCCGGTCGACCGCCGGTGATCGCGCCGGGGCACACGAACGCCACCGTCACCGAGCAGATCGCGAAGATCGTGCTGCGGCGCGACACCGCGCGCGGTTGGTACGTGGGGCTCGCGATCAGCTTCCTGGGCGTGATGCTGCTCTTCGCGTCGATCGGGTGGTTGCTGCTGCGCGGCATCGGCGTCTGGGGCCTCAACGTGCCCGTCGCTTGGGGCTTCGCGATCATCAACTTCGTGTGGTGGGTCGGCATCGGGCACGCCGGCACGTTGATCTCCGCGATCCTGCTCCTCTTCCGCCAGGAGTGGCGCACGTCGATCAACCGCTTCGCCGAAGCGATGACGCTCTTCGCGGTCGCGTGCGCCGGTCTTTTCCCGCTGTTGCACCTCGGACGCCCGTGGCTCGCGTACTGGCTGCTGCCATATCCGAACACGATGGCGCTGATGCCGCAGTTCCGCAGTCCGTTGGTGTGGGACGTGTTCGCCGTGACGACCTACGCCACCGTCTCGGCGCTGTTCTGGTACATGGGCCTGATTCCCGACCTCGCGACACTCCGCGACCGTGCCAAGTCGAAGCCGTGGAAGGTCGCCTACGGACTTCTGGCGATGGGTTGGCGCGGCGCCGCGCGGCACTGGGAGCGCTACGAGCGGGCGTACTTGTTGATGGCGGGGTTGGCCACGCCGCTCGTCATCTCGGTGCACACCGTCGTCTCGTTCGACTTCGCGGTCAGCATCGTTCCCGGTTGGCACGCGACGATCTTCCCGCCGTACTTCGTGGCGGGCGCGATCTACTCCGGCTTCGCGATGGTCATGACGCTCGCGATCCCGCTGCGCCGCTTCTACGGACTGGAGGACTTCATCACGATGCGCCACCTCCAGAACATGGCGAAGGTGATCCTCGCGACGGGGATGATCGTCGTCTACGGCTACGCGATGGAGCTCTTCTTCGCCTGGTACAGCGCGAATCCCTACGAGCAGGGAATGATGCAGGGGCGCCTCTTCGGTCCCTATCGCGAGGCCTACTGGACCCTGATCGCATGCAACGCACTGGCGCCGCAACTGTTGTGGTTCCGGCGCGTGCGCAACAGCGTGCTGACGTTGTTCGTGCTGTCGTTGATCGTGAACGTCGGCATGTGGCTCGAGCGCTTCGTGATCGTCGTCACGAGTCTCTCGGCGGACTACTTGCCCAGTTCGTGGGACACGTACACCGGAACCAAGTGGGACTGGTCGCTGTACCTCGGAACGATCGGGCTCTTCCTCGCGCTCTTGTTCCTGTTCATCCGCTTCCTGCCGATGATCTCGATCTTCGAGATGCGCACGTTGATCCCGACGGGTGCCGAAACGCCGGAGGACGAGCACTAGCATGCTGTTCGGGCTCATCGGCAAACCCCAGGTCGAGACGACGTGTTTCGGTGTCCTCGCCGAGTTCGAGAACGGCGCCGAGCTGCTCGAGGCGATCCGCGCGAGCCGCGCCAAGGGCTACTCCAAGATGGAGGCCTACACGCCGCTGCCGATGCACGAGGTCTGGGAAGCGCTCGGTCACACGAGCCCGCTGCCCTCGATCGTGCTGGTCGGCGGTCTCGTCGGCGCGGCCGTGGGCTACGGGCTGCAGTACTGGTCGAGCGTCATCTACTACCCGATGAACGTCGGCGGACGCCCGCTGAACAGTTGGCCGTCGTTCATTCCGGTCACGTTCGAGACGACGATCCTGTTCGCCGCGTTCTCGGCGTTCCTCGGGATGCTGGCGCTGAACGGACTGCCGCGGCCGCACCACCCGTGCTTCGAGATCCCGCAGTTCGAGAACGCCACGCGCGATCGCTACTTCCTCTTGTTGATGGCGCACGACCCGGACTTCGAGCTGGAACGGGCGCGCGCCGACCTCGCTGGACTCGAGCCGCTCAGTGTCGCAGAGGTACCGAACCCGTGAGCACGCGCTTCATCCCCCTCGCGCTCGCCGTGCCGTTGCTCGGTTGTCGTCAAGACATGCACGACCAGCCGCGCTTCGAGCCGCTCGAAGCCACGGTCCTGTTCGAGGACGGTCGCTCGGCGCGTCCCGGGATCGCTGGCACCATTGCGCGTGGCGAGCTGATGCTGGACGAGCACCTCTATACCGGGCGGGTCGAGGGCGAGTTCGCCACGACCTACCCCTTCGAGATCACGGGCGAGGTGCTCGCGCGCGGTCGCCTCGGCTTCAACGTCAACTGCGCGCCGTGTCACGACGAAACCGGCGGCGGACTCGGGATGATCGTGCGCCGCGGAATGACGCAGCCGCCGAGCTACCACATCGAGCGCTTGCGCGAGGCTCCGCCGGGCTACGTCTTCGACGTGATCACGAATGGCTTTGGCGCGATGTACGACTACGCCGACCGCATCGCACCGGCGGACCGCTGGGCGATCGTCGCTTGGGTCGAAACGCTCAAACTGGCCTCGAACGCGCGCTTGGAGGACGTTCCAGCCGACGAGCGAGCCGCGCTGGAAGCGATTCGTCCGGCGGAGGAGGAAGCCCGATGAGCGAAGCCATGAGCCTCGTGGGCGACCTCGATCACCTGCGCAAGCGCTGCCTCGTCGTCGGGTCCATCGGACTCGTCGTGCTCGTCGTCGGCCTGTTCTTCGACGCAAAGCAATTCTTCCAGTCGTACCTCGTCGCGTACCTCTTCGTGCTGGGCCCGGCGCTCGGAAGCGTAGCGCTGCTCTCGCTGCACGGCTTGACGGGCGGCGGCTGGGGCTACTCGATCTGGCGCGTGCTCCTGGCGGGCGTACGGACGGTGCCCGCGTTGCTCGTCGCCTTCCTACCGCTCTGCTTCGGGATCCAGGCCCTGTTCCACTGGAGCCACGCGGACGCGGTCGCGCACGACCCGGTGCTGCAAGCGAAGTCGGCCTACCTCAACGTGCCGTTCTTCTTCCTCCGCGCGGCGATCTACTTCGTTCTGTGGTTCGGCCTCGCGCGCGTGCTGTCGCGCGCGGCGCGCGAGTTCGAACTGCATCCCGACCTCGCGACGCAGCAAAGGCTGCGCAAGCTGAGCGCGGCCGGCTTGCTGGTCTACGTGCTCTCGATGAGCTTCGCCGCCTTCGACTGGGGCATGTCGCTCGAGCCGCACTGGTTCAGCCACGTCTACGGCGTGAAGATGATCATTGGCCAGGTGCTCACGACGTGGTGCGTGATGATCCTGTTCGCGCACCGGCTGGCGAAGTTCGAGCCCTTCAGGAGCGGGACGTCGAAGTTGAACTTCCACGACCTCGGCAACCTGACGATGGCGTTCACCTTGTTGTGGGCCTACATCGTCTTCTCCGAGTACCTGATCATCTGGTCGGGGAACCTGCCCGAGGAGACCCCGTACTACCTCAGGCGGACGGAGAACGGCTGGGGCGCGGTGGCGCTGTTCTTGATCGTGTTCCACTTCGCGGTGCCGTTCCTCGTGCTGCTCGCGCGGCAGAACAAGCGGCTGAAACAGCGCCTCGTCAAGCTTGCGGCGGGCCTCTTGGTGTTGCGGGCGGTCGACCTCCTGTGGCTCATCGCGCCCGCCTTCCACACCGAGCGCCTGTGGATCTCGTGGATGGATGTGGCGGCGTTCCTCGGCCTCGGCGGTCTTTGGGGTTGGTACTTCCTCGGCCAGCTCCTGGACGGTCCGTTGCAACCGGCGCCCCGATTGGTGGCCCCGATCGAAGCGGAGGCCGCGTGAAGGCAGACGACGAGAAGCGTGGCACCGAAGGCTACGAGACGCGCGACACGATGTTCGGCTATCTGCTGCTCTGGGGCGTCGGACTGACGATCTTGGTCGTGGCCGGGCACTTCGTCGCGCGAGGGCTCTTGCGCCAGTTCCTGCGCGGCACGCCCGACATGCGCCACCCGTTGGCGGAGTTTCGGCCGGGCCCAGAGGGACCCTTGCTGCAGGGAGAGAACCGAGCGCAGTACGAGGCGTACCGCGAGGAGATGCGGCGAGCGACGAGCGAGTACGCCTGGATCGACACGACCGAAGGCATCGTGCGCCTACCGCAAGAGCGCGCCTTCGAGCTCGCGCTCGAGCGCGGATTCGAAACGAGGGAAGAGCGATGAAACCGATCCTTGCCATCACCATCGCGGCCGCGGCGCTCGGGGCGCACCCCGCCTCGGCTCAGTTCAGCGACGGTGTTCCGATGCCCGAGGTGACGTGGGACGTCGAGCTCGGCCGCGAAGTCCCGCTGGAGCGCAGCTTCACCGACCACACGGGCGAGCGCGTGCGACTCGGGGAGCTGATCACGGGTGATAAGCCCGTCGTGCTCGCGCTCGTCTACTACGAGTGTCCGATGCTCTGCAATCTCGTCATGGGCGGGCTCGTGCGCGCCTTGAAGGCGCTGCCGCTCACGGTCGGCGAGGACTTCGATGTCATCTCGATCAGCATCGACCCCGAAGAGACCCCCGAACTCGCCGCGGGGAAACGCGCGGGCTACGTCGAGCGCTACGATCGCGGCGACGACGGCGAGGGTTGGCACTTCCTCGTCGGCGAGGGAGCGGAAATCGAAGCCGTGGCCGAGGCCGTGGGCTTCGGTTACACGTTCGTGCCCGGCACCGGCGAGTACGCGCATGCGGCCGGCATCACGCTGCTGTCGCCGGCGGGCCGGGTCAGCCACGTGCTCTTCGGCACCGAGTTCTCCGCGCGCGACCTGCGCCTCGCGCTGGTCGAGTCCAGCGCGGGTCGCCTCGGCACGACCGTCGACAAGATCCTCCTGCGCTGCTTCCAGTACGACCCGGCCAAGGGCCAGTACGGCCTGGCGATCTTGACCGTCATCCGCCTCGGCGGCGGGCTCACCGTGCTGCTCCTGGGCGGCTTCATCGGACTCTCCTTGCGACGCGACCGCTCGCGCCTGGTGACCTCTCCGTGATGCAGCAGGATCTGTCGTTCTTCCCCGAGGCCGCATCGCGTGGCGCGCACCAAGTGGACGCGCTGACCTGGTGGCTGGTCGGCATGGGGACGTTCTTCGCGACGCTGGTGGCCCTCCTCGTCATCGTCCTTTCGATCTACTTCCGTCGCTCGAAGGGCAAGATGCCCGTCCCTATCGAAGGCTCCATTCCGCTCGAGGTCATGTGGACGGTCATTCCGCTGATCGTCGTGCTCTTCACCTATACGTGGGGTGCCAAGGTCTTCGTCGACGTGCGCACGCAACGGACCGAAGGCATGCGGTTCTTCGTGACCGGCAAGCAGTGGATGTGGAAGCTGCAGCACCCGACCGGGCACCGCGAGATCAACCGGCTGCACGTCCCCAAGGGTCAGACGATCCTGCTCGAACTGACATCGGAAGACGTCATCCACGACTTCTTCGTGCCGGCGTTCCGCGTCAAGACGGATGTGGTGCCCGGCATGTACACGACGCTCTGGTTCGAGCCGACGAAGGTCGGCAACTATCACCTCTTCTGCGCCGAGTACTGTGGCACGAAGCACTCGGCGATGATCGGGACGGTGACGGTCATGGAGCCCGCCGACTATCAGGTCTGGCTCTCGGGACAGCCCGCGGGGTTGAGGCCCGTCGAAGCCGGAGCTCTCCTCTTCGAGAACCTGCGCTGCGACACCTGTCACGCCGCCGGCGCGGGCCAACGTGGACCTGCCCTCGAAGGCCGTTTCGGCGGCGCTGCGCAACTCGAGGGCGGCCGCACCGTGGACTTCGACGCGGAGTACGTCCGGTCATCGATCCTCGAGCCGAACGCCGAGGTCGCCGAGGGCTTCGACCGCCTGATGCCTTCCTACCGGGGGCAGGTCACCGAGGAGCAGATCTCGCACCTCATCGCCTACATCGCCTCGCTCGCTCCGGCCAACGAAGGCGAGACCGTTGACGCAGACGATTCGCCCGGGACGGGCGCGACCGAAGGGAGCGAACGATGACCACAGTCGATCAACCGGCGCCCGCACGGGTCCGCGAGGACAACTACCTGACCGCCGGCTACGGGTGGAAGTCGTGGTTCTTGACGGTCGACCACAAGCGGATCGGGATCCTGTACCTCTTGAGCTTGACGGGGTTCTTCTTCGTCGGCGGCCTGTTCGCCGTGCTGTTGCGTTTGGAGCTGCTGACTCCAGAAGGCGACCTGTTCCAATCGGAGACGTACAACAAGCTATTCACGATGCACGGGATCTTCATGATCTTCTTCTTCCTCGTGCCCAGCATTCCGACAACGCTCGGGAACTTCTTCTTGCCGCTGCAGTTGGGGGCTCGCGATCTCGCCTTTCCGAAGCTGAACCTGTTGTCGTGGTACATCTTCCTGGCGGGAGGAGCCTTCACCATCTATGCGATGCTGTCCGGCGGCGTCGACACCGGTTGGACCTTCTACACACCGTACAGCTCGACGTATGCGAACAGCCATGTCATCGCGGCCGCGCTGGGAATTTTCGTCACCGGGTTCTCGTCGATCCTGACCGGGGTCAATTTCATCGCGACGATCCACAAGATGCGCGCTCCGGGGCTGACCTGGTTCAGGCTGCCGCTCTTCGTCTGGTCGCTGTACGCCACCAGCTTGATCATGGTCCTGGGCACGCCGGTCCTCGCTACGTCGATTCTGCTGGTCTTCATCGAGCGCGCTTTCGGCATCGGCATCTTCGATCCGGCGCGCGGCGGCGATCCAATCCTGTTCCAGCACCTCTTCTGGTTCTACAGTCATCCGGCGGTCTACATCATGATCCTGCCGGGCATGGGCGTGGTCAGCGAGGTCGTCTCCTGCTTCAGCCGCAAACGGATCTTCGGTTACCGCATCGTCGCCATCTCCAGCCTCGCCATTGCCCTCTTGGGCTTTCTCGTCTGGGGTCACCACATGTTCGTCAGTGGTCAGTCCATCTACGCGGGCATGGCCTTTTCCTTGCTGTCGATGCTGATCGCCCTACCCTCGGCCGTCAAGGTCTTCGCCTGGAGCGCGACGCTGTACAAGGGTTCGGTCAGCTTCGAGACACCGATGCTCTATGCGCTCGGCTTCATCGGGTTGTTCACGATCGGCGGCTTGACGGGCATTTTCGTGGCGACGCTGGGCTTCGACGTTCACGTCCACGACACGTACTTCATCATCGCGCACTTCCACTTCATCATGGTCGGCGGGATGGTGATGGCCTTCCTCGGCGGCTTGCACTTCTATTGGCCCAAAATGTTCGGGCGCCGCTATCCCGAAGGCATCGCCAAAGTTTGCTCCGTGGTCGTCTTCGTCGGGTTCAACCTGACCTTCTTGCCGCAATTCTTGCTTGGCTACCTGGGCATGCCGCGGCGCTATCACGCCTACCCGGAGGAGTTCCAGGTGCTCAACGTCCTGTCCACGGCCGGCGCCTCGATCCTGGGCGTCGGGTTCCTGATCCCGATGCTGTATTTGCTCTGGTCGCTGAAGTTCGGCGCCAAGAGCTACGGCAACGCTTGGAACGCCAAGGGCATGGAGTGGGAGCTCGCCGCCACGCCGCCGATCGCGCACAACTTCACCGAAGTGCCGACGTGGACGGACGAAGCGCACGACTACAGCAAGCTGACGCCGACGACGGAGGAGACGCCGAGTCATGCAACCTGAGACCGCGGCGCAGCACGACCCGACCCTCGCGCATCACTTCGAGTCGCACCGTCAGCAGCACGAAGCTTCGCTGGTCGGCATGTGGGCGTTCCTAGCGCAGGAGGTCATGTTCTTCGGCGGGATGTTCCTGGCCTACACCGTCTACCGCCATCTGCACCCCGAAGCCTTCGTCGTGGGCTCGCTGACGCTCGATCCCGTCTACGGCACGATCAATACGGCGGTCTTGATCGTCTCCAGCTTGACCATGGCGCTCGCCGTTCGCTCGGCGCAGCTCGGACGCGGCAAGCAGGCGGCGCTATGGATCGGCGGCACGGCCCTAGCGGCCGGCATCTTCCTGGTGATCAAGGGGGTCGAGTACAGCCACAAGTACCACGACGGACTGATCCCGAACTTCGCGTGGCATCCCTCGGAGACCAGTGCTCCGTCGCTCGAGATCTTCTACAGCTTCTACTTCGTGCTGACCGGCACGCACGCTCTGCACATGATCGTCGGCGTCGCGTTGATGGCCGTCGTCGCGATCCGCGCGTTGCGTGGCCGCTACGGTCCCTCGAACTACATCGGCGTCGAGGTGCTGGGGCTCTACTGGCACTTCGTCGACTTGGTCTGGATCTTCCTCTTCCCTCTCTTCTACCTCTTGGGTCGGCACTTGGGATGAACGAGCACAACCCCGCGCTGCGCCATGATCCCGAGCTGGCTCACGTGCTGCCGCTCCGCACGTATCTCGGCGTCTTCGCCCTGCTCTTGGTCTTGACGGGCGTGACGACCGGCATCGCCTACATCGACCTGGGCGTCTTGAACACGCCCATCGCGCTCTCGATCGCGTCGGTCAAGGCGCTGTCGGTGATCCTCGTGTTCATGCACGTCAAGTTCTCCGGCAAGCTCGTGTGGCTGTTCGTCATCGGCGGCTTCGCCTGGCTCTTGATCCTGTTCTCGTTCTCGCTGAGCGACTACTACACGCGGTCGGTGATCTCGGGCTGGGGCGGCTGACGCGACGCGCGCCGATCGAGCGCTTCGAGCCGCTCGACCCAGGGCTCCTCGGGAAACGGCAGGACGAGGTGGCCGGCGTGCGAAATGCGCTCCAAGCGAGCGTCCGGTATGCGCGCCACGAGCTCTTCGCCGGTCGCGAGCGACGGCACGATGCGGTCCGAGTCGGACGCGAACACGACCGTCGGACAGTCGATGCGCTGCAGTTCGGGAACGAGGTCGACGGACTGGATCATCGCCATCCGAAAGCGGTAGCCCGCGTCCATGCGCAAGCGCTCGATCTCGCTGAAACGGCGCAGAACATCGGGATCGTGGCGCGGTGACAGGAATACGAATTGAACGGCGACGCGTCGTCCCAGTCGAAACAACCGATCGGGCAGACCGCGAGCGACGCAGCGGCCGATGCGCAGGCGCACCGGGTTCGGGTAGCGCGCGAAGCCGTTGACGAGCGCGAGACCGCGCACGCGCTCGGGGTGGTCGAGCGCGAGGCGCAGGGCGACGGCGACGCCGAACGACTCGGCCAGGATCAAGGGCCGCTCGAAGTGTTCCTCGTCGAGGCGCGTGACGATGGACGCCGCCAGCGCCGCGTACGCCCCCGCCGGGTCGCGCGCTTCGTTCAGGCGGAACCGGAGGCAACCGAGCCGAAAGTGCCGCGCCAGGCGCTCGCGCGTGTCCAAGAGCATGTCCCCGCTGCCGTCGATGCCCGGCACGTAGACGAGCTCGGGGCCGGCGCCCTCGACCCGCCGCCAGGCCGCCGCCAGCGGCGGCTCGTCGCGGTTTCGGCTGACGGACGTGGTGGGCATGTGCTTCGCAAGAGATCTGGTCGCGGTCGCCACGCAGCCTACGCGATTGCGCGATCGCGCCCACCGTCGAATGCAGTGCCAACGACACCAACCGTCGGCCGGCGGCCGGCCGCGCGGCGAGTCCCCGGTCGCCTCACCCGCTCCGCGGGCAGCGCTCTACAATGCGAACATGTTCGCCCGCGGGGAGTTCGCCGGGGACGACTCGATCGCTGTCCTCGAACCGCCGACGATCGAGCGCGCGCCGCGTCAGCCGCCACGCAAACACCGCCCGCCGCCGACGGATCCCCCCGACAATTACGGCGGTGCGGGGAACGGCGGGAACGGCGGCAGCGACGGCCATTGGGGCAGCGACGGCCATTGGGGCGGCGACGGCTGGCGGGGCGATGCCGACGGCGACGACGCGCAACGCTTCGACTCCGGCGAGGCGGCGCGCTTCGGGCTGCTGTTGGCCATGGTCGCCAGCTCGGTCATGTTCGCCGTCTTCGTCGCGATCTACGTCCTGCTGCTCGGTCGCTCGGGCGCGCACGCGCAGCCCGCTCTGCCCGCCTCGACCTGGGTCGCGACGGCCTTGATTCTCGCTTCGAGCTCCAGCCTGCGACGAGCCACCCACGGCGGCCCGGCGCCGACCTCCGAGTCCACGCGTCGCTGGGTCGGCCTCACGATCGCGCTCGGCTTGGCGTTCCTCGTGGCGCAAGCACAAGCGTGGCAGGCCTTGCTGCACGACGATTTCGTTCCGCGCCACGGCGGGGGCGTGACCCTGTTCTGGCTGCTGACGTCGCTGCACGCGGCGCACGTCGTCCTCGGCCTCGCGCTGCTCTCTCGTGCGCTGCGGCGCGGCCGGGACCCGGCCTTGCTCGGACTCGGCGCCACCTTCTGGCACTTCCTCGGACTCCTGTGGCTGGTCATGTTCACCGCCCTCTCGATCGTGCGCTGACGTGCGGCTTTCGCCTGAGGATCGGCGCGCGCTGATCACCGTCCTGTTGATCGTCGGCAGCGGCTTCGTCGCCGGCCTGGTGCTCTTGATCTTCCTGATCGCGACCGACGTGTAGGCGGACTCGCCGCTACCCTAGGGCGCATGTCGCCGTCTCGTCGAGAGCCCCACGCGTCCATCGCCCAGGCCGTCAGAAATCTGTCCGATGCCGTCGATGCGCTGCGCTTCGACGAGCCCGTTGCGCACGTCTACAACCCGCTCGTCTACGCGCGCGCGGCGGTCGACCAGTATCTCGAGCGGTATCTGAAGCGGGGTGTCGAGGCGCTCTTCCTCGGGATGAATCCCGGGCCGTGGGGCATGGTGCAGACGGGGATTCCGTTTGGGGAGGTCGAGCTGGCGCGGACGTGGCTCGAGCTCGATGGCGTGATCGAGAGTCCGCGCGACCAGCATCCGAAGCGCCCCATCCAAGGCTGGGCTTGCACGCGGTCCGAGGTCAGTGGGCGACGGGTCTGGGGCTGGGCGGCCGAGCGCTTCGGCTCGCCGCGGGCGTTCTTCGAGCGCTTCTTCGTCTGGAACTACTGTCCGCTCGCCTTCATGGAAGCGGGTGGACGGAATCGCACGCCGGACAAGCTGGCGGTCGACGAGCGGGCGGCGCTGTACGCGGTCTGCGACGCAGCGCTGGTCGAGATCGTGCGCGCGGTCGCGCCGGAGCGCGTCATCGGCATCGGCAAGTTCGCCGAAGCGCGCGCGAAGCTGGCGCTGGCGGAACTCGACGTGCCGATCGCGTCGATCTTGCACCCGAGCCCCGCGAGCCCGCTGGCGAATCGCGGGTGGGCGGCGCAGGCCGAGGCGCAGCTCGCGGGCCTCGGGATTCGAATCGGCTAGCCCGGTTCCCTCACCACGATCCGTCTGATTCGCCGTATCTCGTTGCCC
>JBBDIB010000055.1:11170-24918 GCA_040880665.1 Planctomycetota bacterium | reverse complement strand
GGACAACGATCTACGACGAATCCGATCGAATCGTGGTGAGGGAACCGGGCTAGGCCGGTTCGAACCGGGCTAGACCAGGTCCAGCGACAGGAGGGCGGCGGGCATCGGCCCACCGCCCTCCTGTCGCTGGGGACGTTCCCCGCGTCAGCCGCCGGGATTCAAGAGCCGACGACGACTTGCATGGCTTGGGTGAAAGCCACGTTGCCCGTCGCGCCGGGATCCAGCCAGCCGGCTTGGGCGAAGAAGTCGACGCCGATCAGGGATACGTCGGGCGTCAGCGTCACGTCGAGCGGGAAGAACCCACCCGCGGGCGCGCTGATCGGGATGTAGACGGACGGCAGGGTGTAGAGCGTCGCGGCGTACTGCGCCAGGGGCAGCGCGATCTGGTTCGGCCCGACGCCGAGGAGGCCGAAGCTCCCAGCGACGTCGCTCGAGTTGTGGAAGTCGAAGTGGAACGTGCCCCCGTTGGTGGGGCAGCCCGAGGTCACGATGGCGGGAATACTGCTGGTCCCCATCGTGCCCGTGCCGATCGGTGTGATCGAGGCGGGGCTCGCGAGCGGCGCGAGGTTCATCGGACCCGCGAACATGCGCTTCGACATGCAGAAGACGCCGAGTTGCACGCCGCCCAGGGACTCGAAGTCACCGTTCACCTCGAACTCACGTACGCCGTCGACGTCGATGCGTAGGTTGCACGGCCCGAGCTCGAAGTTGAGTTGATAGACCGTGTTGGTCGTGTAGGGCACGACGCCGAGGTTGTTCGCCGCCGCGAGCAATTCGAGGCCCACCCCCGCCGGCGAACAAGCCTCGTCGAAGTCGGCTCCCTGCCAGAATTCGTCGGGTGTCGGAATGCCGCGCACGCGGTAGAGCCGCAGGCCGGCGGGCGCGATTCCGCCGGGCGTGCAGTCGGGGTCGTCGCCCGACAACTCGCTGGCGCCGTTCCACTTCAGTAGGAGGTAGTCGGCGTTGGCGTCCGTCGCGACGCCCGCGCCCACGCCGAGCGCGATGCCGACGACGTCGTCGGTGAACCCCGGAGCCGCGAGGGCCAAGAGGTCGATCGTCGTGCCTTGTGAGGTGACGTCCGGCCCGCCGAACGCCAGGCTCGGCGAGTCCGAGTCGAGCAGTTGACTCACGAGCGTGGGGCTGAAGTTCCAGGCCGGCTGCGTCGCCGAGACGCCGTACGTTTCGACCTGCCAGGTGGACATATCGACCTGAGCGGCAACCGGCGCCGCGACGCCGGCAGCTAGGAGAGCGGTGAGGAAGGTGCGGTTCATGGTGGGGGGCGAATGATGTGCGCTCGCGCGGGTGACCCGCGAGCGAGGTGGAGGGGATGGCGTCCGTTCTCGGGCCGGACTGCCGCTAGAAGATCCGGACACGGCCCAAATCACGGTACCACGACTCGGGAAAAGGAGTAGAGGGCCGGTTACTGGAACGGAGCTTGCGAGCCTGGCCGGACGATCGCCGGCCCGAAGGCCGGCCGGCGTTGGCACCATGGACGTCTCTCGAACCCAAGCGCACGCGCGCGAGCGCGCGCACCCCGAAACGGCCGCAGGTCCGGCGATCCGCGATCTCGGGGTGATCGGCGACCGGCGCACGGCGGCCCTCGTCACCCGCATGGGCGACGTCGTTTGGTACTGCCCGAACCGCTTCGATCGGCCGAGCCTGTTCGCGAGCTTGCTGGATCCCGAGGGCGGCGTGTGGCGTCTCGAGCTCGCGGGCGCGCACCCCGGCGGACGCCGCTACCTCGAGAACAGCGGCGTGCTGGCAACGACGCTCCTCACCGCCGCGGGTCGCTGGGTGCTGACCGATTGGTTGAACGCCGGTCGCGATGCACCGGCAGGCGTGCTTTGTCGACACTTCTCGAAGGCGCCGAACGACGTTCGGATGGAGCTTGCGGCGCGGCCCGACTACGCGCGTCGTCGGCCGCGTCTCGAACGCGACGGCGACGCCAGCGTTATCGATGAAACGTGGTGGCTGCACGCGTCGCATCCCTTGGAGCACGACGCGACGACGATTCGCATGAGCGTGCCTCGGGGCGACGCGGGTTGGGCGGTGCTGTCCGACGCACCGCTCGCTGCTCCGACGCCGGAAGTGCTCGAAGACTGGCGCCTCGCGACGCTCGCGCATTGGGGGCGATTGACGCAACGGGTCTCCTACCGAGGCATCTACTCGCGCGCGGTGGCCGATTCCTTGCGCGCGATTCGGCTCGTGACCCACGAAGCCACCGGCGGAACCGTGGCAGCCGCGACGACGTCGTTGCCCGAGGTTCCGGGCGGGACTCGCAACTGGGACTATCGCTACGTCTGGTTACGCGACGCGGGCATGATCGTCAGCGCGCTGATTCGCCTCGGTCGCGATCCGTTGGAGGGTGAGAGCTTCCTCGACTTCGTGTGCGCGTCGTCGGGCAGTTCGGACACCTATCCGATGGCCGTCTTCACGACCCTGGACGGCGAGTCTGCGCCCGACGAAGAGCTGCTCGAGATGGCGGGCTACCATGGAAGTCGGCCGGTGAGGATCGGCAATCGAGCGGGCAAGCAGTTGCAGCTCGACGCCTTCGCGAACGTCGTGCTCGCAGCGAAGCTCGTGTATCGCCACTCGCCCGAGCGGCCGCACTGGGACACGGTAGAGCGCGTGACCGAGTACCTGGTCGACAACTGGCGCCGGCCGGACCACGGCATCTGGGAAGAGCCACCGAAGCTGCAGTACACCGCGAGCAAGGTCATCGCCGCCGTGGCGTTGGAGTCGGCGGCGGAATCCAGCGGCGACGGGGCGCAGGCGGCGCGTTGGCGCTCCGTCGCGAAGGAGATTCGTGCGTGGGTCGACGCCAACTGCTTGACGTCGACGGGCGCCTACGGCGTCGCCGCGGGTCGCGAGGCCGTCGACATCTCCGCCGTGCTCTTTCCCGTCTGGAATTACACGCCGCCGGACACGCCGGCGATGTTGGCGACGGTCGCCGAGCTGGAGGAGAACTGGTCCCTCGACGGCCGGCTGTTCTGGCGCCGGCTCGAGTGCGCCGACGCTTGGAACGAGGGGGCCTTCTTGGCCGGCACCTCTTGGGTGGCGCAGTACTGGGTCATGCGCGGCGACCTCGCGCGGGCGCGCAGCATCCTCGACGCCGTGCTCGAGCACGCGAACGATCTCGGGTTGTTCGCCGAGGAAGCCGACCCGCGCTCCGGACTCATGTTGGGGAACTTGCCGCAGGCCTTCGTGCACGCGGCTTTCATCGGCGCCGCGGTCGACCTGGAAGAGGCGCTCACACGTCATCCCGAACAGAGGAACGAGATCATGACCGAGAAACTCAGCGGCAAGGTCGCCATCGTCACCGGGTCCGACTCAGGCATCGGCAAGGCCACGGCCAAGGCGTTCGCCAAGGAAGGCGCGGACGTCGTCATCACGTATCACAGCGACAAGGAGGGAGCGGAGGAGACGCAACGCGAGGTGGAGGCAGTTGGCCGCCGCGCGCTCGTCCTGCCGTTGGATCAAACGGATCCCGCGTCGGTCTCCGAACTCTTCCAGAAGGCGGAAGCCGAGCTGGGTACTCCCTACATCCTCGTGAACAATGCGGGCGTCGACTCCACCGGCGACGAGGTGGCGGACATGCAGATCGACGACTGGGACAGGACGCTCAAGACCAACCTCTACGGGCCCTTCTACTGCTGCCAACAGTTCATCCGGGCGCGCCGCAGGGCTGGTGGCGAGGGCAAGATCATCAACGTCACTTCGGTGCACGAGGAGATTCCGCGCGCCGGCGCCGCCAGCTACGACGCATCGAAGGGCGGCTTGCGCAACTTGACCCGCACGTTGGCGCTCGAGCTCGCGCCCGATCACATCAACGTCAACAACATCGCGCCGGGCATGGTTCTGACGCCCTTCAACCAGACCGCGAAGGACGACCCCGAAGTGCGCAAGCAACAGGTCGAGAGCATTCCCTGGAAGCGCGCCGCCGAACCCGAGGAGATCGCAAGCCTCGCCGTCTACCTCGCGTCGGCCGACGCCGACTACGCCACCGGTCAGACCTTCACGCTCGACGGCGGCCTGTCCATGAACCTCGGCCAAGGCGCCTGACGAACCGTTGGACGGCCCGCGAACTCTCCAGCGTGGGAGCGCGCGGCATGGTGGTCATGGCTTCCAGAGGGTCATGGCTTCAAGAGCACCTTGATCGCGCCGTCGCGCTTCTTCTGGAACATCTCATACGCCTCGGGGGCCTGGGCGAGCGGGAGGGTGTGCGTGGCCAGGTCTTGCAGCCCCAAGGGATCGTTTTCGGCGTTGACGTAGGGCATCAAGTCGTGGATCCAGCGCTTCACGTTGGCTTGACCCATGCGCACTTGGATCTGCTTGTCGAAGAGAGTCAGCATCGGCAACGGGTCCGCCATCCCGCCATAGACACCGATCACCGACAGCGTGCCGCCGCGACGGACGGCATCGATCGCGTTGAGCAGCGCGCCGAGGCGATCGACACCGGCTGTTTCGAACAGCTTCCGCGCGACGGCGTCGGGCAGGAGCGAGGTCAACTGCTGCGCGAGTTTGCCGCCCGGGGAGCCGTGCGCTTCCATGCCGACCGCGTCGATCACCGAATCGGCGCCGCGCCCTTCGGTGCGGTCGCGAATCGCGTCGCCGACCTCGTTCTCGTCCAACACCTCGATGCCGTGGCGCGCAGCCATGTCACGGCGCTCGGCGACCGGATCGACTGCTAGAACGCGCGCTCCTCGCTCGCGTGCGATGCGCGCGCTCATCTGACCGATCGGGCCGAGTCCCAGGACAGCGACCGTGCCGCCCTCGGGGATATCCGCGTACTCGACCGCCTGCAGCGCGGTGGGCAAGACGTCCGAGAGGTAGATGAAGCGCTCGTCAGGCGTCCCGTGGGGGATCTTGACCGGGCCGTAGTGCGCTTGGGGGACACGCAGGAACTCGGCTTGCCCGCCGGGCACCTGTCCGTAGAGCTTCGAGTACCCGAAGATCGCCGCGCCGCAGCCGTTGACCTGCGTCGTCTCGCACTGTGATTGCAAGCCACGGTCGCACATGTAGCAACTGCCGCAGGCGATGTTGAAGGGGATCACGACGCGATCGCCGGGCACCAGGTTCTTCACGTCGGGACCGACCTCTTCGACGATCCCCATGGGCTCGTGGCCGAGGATGTCGCCCTCTTGCAGGAACGGCCCGAGGACCTCGTAGAGGTGCAGGTCCGACCCGCAGATCGCCGTCGTCGTGACGCGCACGATCGCGTCGGTGCTCGCTTGAATCTCGGGCTCCGGAACGTTCTCCACGCGTACGTCTCGCTTGCCGTGCCAGGTCACTGCTTGCATGTCGTCTCACTCCAGGGTCGGGTCCGCTGCGGGCAGCCAAACCGGGGTGAGTGCAAGGCACGTGCCGTGGGGCTAGAGCTAGAACAACGTCGCGCTCGCGTTCTGCGTGTAGGCAAGACCGTTGATTGCGCCCGGGTCAGCGATCAGCCAGCGCAGGCGAACCTGCGAACCGACCAGCGCCGTGTTGGAAGGAATCGGATACGTCCACGTCGCGTGGCCCTCGCCGGAGCCCACGCCGCCGAGCACGAAGGGGAATGCGAGGCGCTGCCCGAGCGCGTGGGGGGCGTAGGGCGTGGTGCTGGGCGTAGCGACCGTGACCACCAGGAGCGCCGCCGCTCCGCCGAGCGCGTCGTGCACGCCGACGCGGAACTCGGCATTGCCGACCATGGTGGGAGCCGTGGCGACGATCGTGGGCGTGAACCCGCCGCTGCCCTCGCGTGCGGACGAGAGCAGCGTCGTCGAAGGCTCGAGCTCGCTCCGCAGCGTTGGCCGATCGAAGGGCGGCAGTTCCGCGGCGACGCGCGGATCGGTCAGGCCACCCTCGATGAAGGCGGTGATGTTGCCGGCCGTCGTCGGCGACATGAAGACGCTGTTCAGGATCGGGTCCTTGTTGTCGAGGAAGAAGCCCGCGCCCTGGTTGTAGAGGAAGACGGCGACGAAGAGCGTGTTGAAGGTCGGATCGCCGTTGTGGAAGAAGCGCGTGCGCAGGCCCGCGTTGCGCAGCGTTGGTACCTTGAACTTGCCGCGGTCCGCGAAGTCACCGGTGACGCCTTGGCGGCCGTTGTCCTCGGCGATCGCGCGAAGCCCGATGTTGCGGTAGGACCCGTCCGAGAACAGCGGCGCGGCATGACAGTCCGCGCAGCGATTGCTGGACGAGAAGAAGGAGTTCATGCCCTGGATCTCCTGCGGAGTCAGAGCGGTCGTCTGTCCCTGTTCGTAGAGGTCCCAGGGTGTCTGGTCGGGATGCAGCGTCCGTTGATAGGTCGCGAGCGCGAAGGCGATGCGCTCGGGCGTGATCGTGGAATCGCCGAACGCCGCGGCGAACAGGGCCGGGTAGTCGGGATAGGCGGCGAGCGCTCCCGTCAGGTCGGGGTTCAGGTTCGTCGCCAGCGCCAGGGGTTCGATGCGCTCGAGCTTCGACGTGACGTCGCTCCAGGTGCGCCCGTCGTCCGCCATCTCGACGAACGAGAGGATCGGTCCCAACGATTGCGACTCGAGCGCGCCGCCGCTCGGAATGCTGACGAGGTTCGTCAAGGGGTCGATGAAGGTGTCGCCGGCGCGGCCGTCCCAGAACAGCTCGTCGAAGAACGCGGCGCCCAGGTTCGTGGGCGAGCGGCGGCCCGTCACCTGCGCCTCGAAGCCAAACAGCGGGTCGGGCTCGTAGTGCCCCTGGACGTCGGCGCGCCGCACGCCCCGGGAGGCGAAGCGGTCGTCCTCGCCGCCGTAGATGCCGTCGAGGCCGGGGTGGCGGCTGTCCATTTCGAGTCGCGGGTCCGAACCGCCGGCGCTCGGGATGTGGCACGTGCCGCAGGCGACGGTGTTGTCGGACGACAACTGCTCGTCCCAGAAGAGCGCCTTGCCGAGGATGCGCTTCGGCTCGGTGATCGGGTTCTCGGGCGGCGTGGGCGGCGGGCCGAGGGCCTGCGCACGGGCGCTGGCGGCGAGAGCGATGGGAACGACGAGGAAGAGGACGCGCATGGAATCCAAGGATAGTCGCAATCTGCGGCCCGGGGGAGCCCCGTCACCGCGTTGGAGCGGAATCGGGCGCAGGGCCGCGGCGTGGGCGCCGCAATCGCTTCCGACGGGCTCCCGCGCACGTTCAGAAATCCTCCACGACCTGGAAGCCCTCGGTCGCACCGTAGGTCAGGAGCAGCGCGCCAGGCCGCGCGTAGCGCCGCATCAGCTCGAACAGCCAGTCTTCTTCGCCGGGCCAGGGAAACGCGAAGACGAGGTCGAAGTCGGCCAACTCCAGGCCCAGCTCCTCGAAGCCGTACGCGCCGCCCGTGGGCGTGTGGACGTCGGCGGAGAGGTGCTCGATCTCGTCTTGGTACTCGGGATCGACGAAGGTTCCCTCCGCGAACACGGCGCGCGATCCGAAGCGCTCGGCCAGTTCGAGCGAGCGCTCGTACAGCCACGGTTCGAGCTCGATGCCATAGGCCTCGAAGCCCAGCAGGTCGGCCAGGATCGTCACGATGCCCGCACCCGACCCCAGTTCGACGAACGTCGTGGCGCGCGACCGCAGGTTGCGCAGGGCTTCGTAGGCGCCGTACGGATCGCTCGGCACGAAGCGATGGTTGCGCGTGCGCGGTCCGCCGGGGCGCGCTTCGTTCCAGACCTCGTCGCCGGCCTCGACCAGCGCGGCGAGGAGCGCGCGGTCGATCGAGGGCGGTTCAGGCACCCTCGTCCCCGGCGGCTTCCGCCTGGGCTTGCAGGGCTTCCATCTCGGCCTGCTGCAGCGCCTCGGCGAACTCGCCTTGGAAGAGGTCTTCCGACTCGCCGCCGTCGACGACTCGATCGATCACGCGCTGCTTCTTCAGGAGCGTGCCGACCATGCGCGCGTCGAGCGAGCCCTCGAGCACGAGATGCTGGATCAAGACGCTGTTCGTCTGGCCGATGCGGTGCGTGCGATCCTCGGCCTGGGTCATGCGCGCCGGCACCCAGTCGAGCTCGGCGAAGACGACGTGCGCGGACGCCGTCAGCGTGATGCCGAGACCCGCCGCGGTGATCGAGCCGACGAACAGCCGACAGGTGGCATCGGTTTGGAAGCGGTCGACCGCCGACTGGCGCGCGGCGGTCGAGTCGTCGCCCGCCAGCGTGACCGCAGCGTCGCCGAACGCGTCCGCAAGTTCGCGGACGACGGCGCGGTGATGCGCGAAGACGACGACCTTGTCGGTCTCGGTTAAGAGACTGCGCAGGTGCTCGACGACCAGGGGCACCTTTGCGATCGCCGAGTCCTGGCGCAGTTTTGCGAGTTCGCCGAAGGCGGCATTGACGCCCGCGCGTAGCGCCGCCAATTCGGCTTCGCTGGCGTCGCCGCGCTGCCCGCGCTTGACGGCGCGCAAGCGATTGGAGCGGCGCTGGTGCTCTCGCCAAGCTTCCGTCTCGGTAGCGAGCAACCCGGCGACGTGGCTGGACGCCAGTTCGATCACCTGGCGCCGCTTGGGCGGTAGATCGGTCAAGACCTCGGCCTTCGTGCGCCGCACCATGATCGTGCTGCGCAAGCGCTCGTGCAATTCGTCCAGGTTCGCTGCGCCCGAGTAGTCCCAGCCGAAGCGGTTCCGCTCGGGGTTGCAGTAGCGCTTGGCGAAGGGCTGGAACTTGGGAAACTCCTCGGGATCGAGCGCGTGGACCAACGCCCACAGCTCGACCGGCCGATTGAGGATCGGCGTGCCCGTCAGGAACAACTTGCGGCGCGCGGCGAGCGCGAACAGCGCCTTCGAGCGCTTCGCGTCGCGGTTCTTCGCGTAGTGACACTCGTCCGCCACGAGCACGTCCCAGTCGCGAGTCAGCTCGTGCTTCCACTTGACGAGGATGTCGTAGTTGATGATCACGACGTCCGCCGTCTCGGGGAACGTCTTCCCGGCGACGCCGATCTCGCGCTCGCCGACCAGCCAACGCTCACACTCGCGCTGCCAGTTGAGCTTCAGCGAAGCGGGGCAGACGATCAGGACGCGACGCGCGTCGGGATCCGCGTTGATGACACCCAACGCCTCGATCGTCTTGCCGAGGCCCATCTCGTCCGCGAACAGCACGTTGGGGCGCTGCAACCCGAAGGCGATGGCGGCGCGCTGGTAGGGCAGGAACTCGCGACCCGCCGGCCGAGGCACGTCGATCGTCGCGTCCTGCGCCCGGCTCGCGGTGCGCGTCCTGAGACGCGTGAGCGTACGCACCTTGGCGGCGCGCGCCTCGACGCGGTGCAGCTTCGCGCGCTCGCGAATGGCAGGTCTTGCACGCTCGAGGAGCGATGCTTGCAGCGCTTCCTCGGCGTACTCGCGCAGCTCGAGCGCCTGCAGCACGTCGCGCGTCCACCACGCCTCGCCGACGTCGTTGTCGCACGCGAAGCACTCGTTGCGCCGACAGCGGTCACCTGGGTGCCAGCGCAGGCCGGCGCTCTTCGGAATGGCGCGATCGGCGTACTCCGAGCGCAGCACGAAGACGTCGTCGACGGGTTCCGTCAGCTCGAGCTCGGCCACGAAGCCTCGCGCAGGGAGTGGGGCGGCATGGGGACGGAAGAGCGGCGGACCCGCTCTGCCGGGTCAGGACCCGTGGCTCGGTTGGTTCAGTTGCCGAGGACGACTTCGACCGCGCGCGTCAGTCCGAAGCGCGCTCCGAAGCCCGAACCGTTGAACATCACGCCCTGTGCGAAGAAGTGTCGACACATCAGCGCGGCGTCGTTGGGAATCGTGATGTTGACCGGAACGGGCACGCCGAGCCACGGGCCTGCGGACAACAGTTGGATCGGGTTCGGCGGAGCGACCGAGATCAGCAGCTCGCCGAACGCGCCC
Organism: Planctomycetota bacterium; assembly: GCA_040880665.1. Lineage (GTDB taxonomy): Bacteria > Planctomycetota > UBA1135 > UBA1135 > JBBDIB01. The sequence continues at coordinate 15,113 of JBBDIB010000055.1, read as the reverse complement.
TGCATGCCGAAACCCGGCAGAAGCGTGCCGGCGGGGAAGTTGGGGTCGGGCGCGTTCGAGATGCCGAGGAACGCGAACGAACCCGTGGGCTGACTGCCGACCGGGTTGTCGATCAAGAGCGTGAACGTACCGCCCAGGGTCGGGAGGCCCGTGCTCTGGAGCGAGCCGACGGGGTTCGTGCTGCCGCCATAGGGCAGAAGCTCGGCGGCGCACTCGACCGTGACGCTGCCCTCCATGCCGATTCCTTGGTGGACCGAGCAGAAGTACTCGTAGCGATTCTGCGGGACCGGGTTCGCGTCGAGGAAGGCCTGGTCGAAGGTCACCGAGAAGACGCTCGGGGGCAGCGTGGGAACGCCGGACGAGAAGATGTTGTTCGCCACCCCGTTCGAGCCCGAGGTGACGTCGTGGAACCCGCTGTTCCAGGTCCACTGCACGGTGTCGCCCACCTGGACCGTCAGGTTGGCCGGAAGGAAGGCGGTACCCGAGAGCCCGACCGCGTGCGTGGTCTGTGCGCCGAGGGGAGCCGCGAGGAAGATGCCAACGAAGACTGCGAGCGGGCGATGGAACATGGGATCGGTCCGGGAGGGACGAAGGGAGGGCTTCGATCCTACGACAAACCGGCCCCCCGCGCAGGGTGCGTGGGAGGCTCCTTCGGGGGGGTGGGTCGCTGGGACCCACGAGCAGGTCGTCGCGGGCGGGTGCCTACGCGTCGTCGTCCTCTTCGTCGTCCTCCTCCTCATCGTCGTCATCCGTCCCGTCGATCAGAGCGTAAGCCCCGGCGAGCTGGCGCACGACCTCGGCCCACGTCTTGGCTTCGTTCGCGTCGGTGATATCGGCGCACGTGTTGGCGTGGCGATGAGCGGCATCGCCGATCGCCTCTAAGAGATCGTTCTTGTAGACCATGGCAAGAGGGTGGGGCAGCGGAGGCGGAAGCGGAAGCGCGAACATGCCCCGCAAACCGAAAGTGTTCAAGGTTCCGCTGGCGGGGCCGACCTGAATCGTCGCCCAGCTTCGTCTAGGATGCGGCTCCCGAGCCACCCGTAGCCCCATGCAGAACGACACCACCATCGAATCCCTCGCCACGTCCTTTCCCCGCTCCGAGAAGGTCCACGAAGCGGTTCAGCACGGCGAGCACACGCTGCTCGTCCCGAAGCGCCGGATCCATCTCACCAACGGCGAATCGATCGACGTCTACGACACGACCGGTCCACAGGGCATCGACCCCGGGCGCGGCCTCCCCAAGCTGCGCGAGAAGTGGGTGGCGGCACGCGCTGGGGAAGGGGCGCCGACGCAGCTCGCGTACGCGCGCCGCGGCGTCGTGACGGAGGAGATGGCGTACATTGCCGCGCGGGAAGGCGTGGATCCCGAGTTCGTCCGCAGTGAGGTGGCGCGCGGTCGCGCGATCATTCCCGCGAACATCCGACACACCGAACTCGAGCCGATGATCATCGGCTCCAAGTTCCTGGTGAAGATCAACTCGAACATCGGCAACAGCGCCGTGTCGTCGTCGATCACCGAGGAGGTCGAGAAGCTGCAGTGGTCCGCGCGCTGGGGCGCCGACACGGTCATGGACCTCTCGACCGGGAAGAACATCCACGAGACGCGCGAGTGGATCCTGCGCAACTCGCCGCTGCCGATCGGCACCGTGCCGATCTACCAAGCGCTCGAGAAGGTGCGCGGCAAGGTCGAGGATCTCTCCTTCGACGTGTTCCTCGAGACGATCGAAGAGCAGTGCGAGCAAGGCGTCGACTACTTCACGATCCACGCGGGCGTGCTCCTGCGCTACGTGCCGATGACGGCGAAGCGATTGACGGGCATCGTCTCGCGCGGCGGGTCGATCCTCGCCAAGTGGTGTCTCTCGCACCACGAGGAGAACTTCCTCTACACGAACTTCGAGAAGCTCTGCCAAACGATGCGCAAGTACGACGTGTCGTTCAGTCTGGGCGACGGTTTGCGCCCCGGCTGCATCGCGGACGCGAACGACGAAGCGCAGTTCGCCGAACTCGAAACCCTGGGCGAACTGACCAAGGTCGCGTGGGAGCACGACGTCCAGGTCATGGTCGAGGGGCCCGGGCACGTGCCCCTGCACAAGGTCGTCGAGAACGTCGAGCGGCAGATGGAGGTCTGCCACGAGGCGCCCTTCTACACCCTGGGCCCGCTCGTGACCGACATCGCGCCGGCGTACGACCACATCACCTCGGCGATCGGTGCCACGCTGATCGGTGCTGCGGGCACGGCGATGCTGTGCTACGTGACGCCGAAGGAGCACCTGGGCCTGCCCAACAAGGACGACGTGAAGACGGGCGTCATCACGTACAAGATCGCCGCGCACGCGGCGGACCTCGCGAAGGGACATCCCGGCGCGCAGGACTGGGACGACGCGCTCAGCAAGGCGCGCTTCGAGTTCCGTTGGGAGGATCAGTTCAACCTCGCGCTCGACCCGGGGACGGCGCGCTCCTACCACGACGAGACGCTGCCGCAGGACGGCGCCAAGACGGCGCACTTCTGCTCGATGTGCGGACCCAACTTCTGTTCGATGAAGCTGACCGAGGACGTCCGCAAGTACGCCGATGAGAAGGGACTCTCGGCGGAGGCCGCCCTGGTCGAAGGGCTCAAGGAGAAGAGCAACGAGTTCCGCGAGCGCGGCTCCGAGCTGTACTCGGAGTCCTAGCACCAAAGCAGCGCGAACAGCGTTTCGCCGCATGCTGCACGACCTCCCCGGGAGACCGAGGAGGATTGTCGCCGTTGCAAGCGCGCGTGCAGAGTCTACGCGCAGCGTTCAGCACGCGGCGCGCGGGGCCGCGCGCCCGCCGGCTCCAGCGCCTCGGCGGCGCGGTGGGGTTCTCGCAGGGCTCGAGCCGCTTCCGAGTGCGGCAGGCAGTCTGGCACGACGGTTGCGATGCGTGGGCGTGCGGGCTATTTCGGCCCGCCCGAACCCCGAACCAAGATCCCATGTCGCTTTCGCTCTTGCTTCTCGCCTGCGCACCGCTCGTCGGTCCGCAGGAATCGCAATCCACTTACCAAACTGAAAATGCCAACCAACGGCAGGAGGCACTGAAGTACCAATCGCTGGACGAGTTGATCTCGATGGAGCTGCCGCTCCAATCCCAGACGGGCCAGCAACCCCGCGACCCCGCCATCGGAGGCGAGCGCGGCCGTGAGACGGGCCTGGCCGGTCAGCGCGGACAACAGGTTCAGGTCGAGGACTTCATCATGAAGGGCGACGGTTCCATCGGTTGGGCCGCCGTTTCGACGCAGGGACTGGCGGGCGCCCAGGACCGCACGGTCCTCGTGCCAGCCGATCGCATCCAGCACCGCATCGTGGAGAACGAGCTCAAGTGTGAACTCGCCATGTCGCCGCAACAGCTCCAGTCGATGGCGGAGTTCGACCTGCGCACCGCCAAGCGCGACGGAGCGCAACTGATCACCATGATCCGTGCGGCGGACGCATCGTTCGACTCCGAAGCCCGGGCGATGGAAGCTTCGGCACGCCAGCCCGAGCTGCATCTCGCGAGCGAGATGCTCGGCCTCGAAGTGCGCGGCTCCGACGGCGAGTTCGGCAAGGTCGACGACGCCATCGTCAACATCGAGAACCACAAGGCCGAGTACTTGATCGTCGCCCACGGACAAATGCTTGGGATGGGTGGCGACCGCTACATCATCCCGCATGGAGCGGTCAGCATGCGCACCGTCGAAGACGAGCCCGTGCTGGTGGTCGAGAACAAGACCGTCGAAGAACTCGAGCAGTGCGTGGAGTACGAGAAGCCCGAAGAGGGCTTCATCGACCCCAAGGTCCTGAAAAAGGTCGATCAGGAGATGTCCGGATCGCGCTCGGGCGCCAAGCGCAACAAGGGCGAGGGCTCGCGTGATCGCTGACGAGTTCGCGCGAGCGGACTCGTGACAACGTCGAAGGCCACGCATCGCATCGTTGCGGTGCGTGGCC
>JBBDIB010000055.1:0-11160 GCA_040880665.1 Planctomycetota bacterium | reverse complement strand
GGGGGCCCTTCGCACGTCGTGGGACGTCGTTGGAGCATCAGGGAGCGCGGAACCCGACGGCGCCCGCCAGCCGCTCGGGCGCGAGCGCGAGCCGCAGTTCCCCGTCCTCGTTCGAATCGTCGAGCCAGGCAGCGGCCAGTCGGCCGACCTCGAGGCCCGCGGTCATCCCCGAACCTCCGAGGCCCGCGACCCAGAACAGCCCGTCTACGTGCTTGTCCTCGCCGACACAGAAGCGGCCGTCAGCGGTCAAGGTGCGGCTGCCGCTCCACAGACGACCGGTGCTGCCGCTCGCGCCCGCTCTCAAGCGCTGGGCCGCGCGCTCGACGAGCACGGTTTCGATCCCCGGGTCGACCGGCGGCGGAGGCGAGACGATCGTTTGATCGCAGGCAGAGATCAGCAGCCCGTCGCCCTCGCGCCGATAGTAGAACTCGTCCCGGCCCAGGTGCCAAACGACCGGCGCGCTCGCCGGGACGCCGGCGGGATCGGTGAGCACCGCGAGGTGCCGGCGCGTCGGCAACAGCTCGACCGGCGAACCTAGCTGGGCTCCCAATTGCGCGGCCCACGCGCCGGCCGCGAGGACCACGCGGTCGGCCTGGATCGGAGCCGCATCCGCGAGGCGCACCTCGAAGCGCGATTCGACGCCGCGCACGACCTCGCGAACCTTCGCGCGCGACTCGACCCAGACGCCCGCGCGCTGCGCCTCGCGCGAGAGGCCCGCCAGGAGTCGCTCGCTGAAGAGGCGGCCTTCGCGCCGGAAGAACGCGCCGGCGACCGGGATGGAAAGATCGTGGGGCAGGCGCGGCGCATCCAAGCGCTCGACCGCGACGCTGGGATGCAGCCGGGCGAGCATGTCCTCGAGCGCGCCGACCGCCGACTCGTCCGCCGTCAGCAGCAGCCCGCGTTCTTCGATCAACGGCCCGCCGAAGAGCGCCGGATCCTCGTTGCGCAGGTGGTCCGCACCGCGTCGCGCGAGTTCGTGATCGACGGGATCCTCGGTCGCCGTCCGCACGATCGAGGCGCTGCGCCCGCTCGAATGGCGACCCATGGCGCTTTCGCGCTCGAGCAGAACGATGCTGCGCTCGCGCCCCGAGCGCTGGGCCAGAGCGCGAGCGGTCGCCAAGCCGGCGATCCCTCCGCCGATGATGACGATGCGTTCTCGGATCACGGCTAAGAAGCTAGTCGAATCGCGCGACGGTGTTCGCCGATGCTCGTTGGAAAGGCGTGAAGATTACGCGACGGCGATCAAGTCCCGGCGGTCGGGGCCCGGGCTTCGAGCGGCGCACTGGGTGACGCGTCTTCGAGGTCCTCGAGCACGCGCTCCCAGGGCGGCGCAACCGGCACGATTTCGAGCATCTCGATCGCACCTTCCGCGGCCGGAGGCGCGGCTTCCAAGTCGTCGAGCAGCGCGTGACAACGGACGGGCCGGAGACGTGCCAGTCGGAGCGCGAGGTCGCGGTCGGCCCGGACGCCCGCTTCGGCGAAGGCCGTGCGCACGGCGGCCGCGGCGCCCAGTCGGCCCGGGTCCGCCAACACGCGGTCGATCGTGCGCTCGATCTCACGGGGCTCGAGCAGCGTGCGCTCGAACAGCGCCGTCCGCGCCGCCGCGCGGTTCCAGCCGAGCGCGTGGATGCCGGTGTCGATCAACAGGTGACCGGCCTCCGCCGCCTGCATCGCCAGCGCGCCGAGTCGATCCAGCTCGCCCGAATACAGCTCGGACTCGGCCGCGAGCTCGACGGCATAGAGCCCCCAACCGTCCACGAAGCCTTCGGGCAACGAGCCGTCGAGCTGCAGCGGGTCGGCGCCGCGCTGCGTGCGAAACCACGTGCTGCCCGGCGTGCCCGCTCGGAACGCCGCCGCCTCCGCGGCCCAGGACGGCAGATCGTAGGCGACGCGCACGTTCCCGAGACGATCGCGGACGGCGTGGCATTCGTTCCACGGCCGGTCGTCGTCGATGTGGCTGGTCGCGATGCGCGCAGGCGCGCCAGGCAGCGGCGTCGCGCGCCCGGCCCGCAAGAGTGCCGCCGCGATCACGGCCTCGTCGGCGACCTCGCGGCGCTGCGTGAGCTTCGCTCGCAGCGTTTCCCAATCCTCGGGCGCCAGCTCGCCGATCTCGGCGATCAGGTCGTCGGACCAGGCGCGCGCGGCGGCGTGCAGGCGCTCGGGCTGGGCGCGTTCGCCGACGAGCGTCGTATGGAAACGCACGAGGCGCGCATAGAAGTCGCGACCCTTCGCCGTGCCCGCGTAGGGCGAGGACTCGTCGCTGGGCGCCTTGGCCAACAGCTCTGTGGCGAGCATGCTGCGATAACGCCGAAAAGCCGGATAGAGCTCGTTCTCGATCGCGTCGAGCGTGCTCGCGAGGAAACGACCTCGTCCCTCGATCGAAAACTCGTCGTCCTCGGCCGGTATCAGGATGCGCGTTCCGCGCGCGGCGTGCTCGCCGTCCTGCAAGTGGCGGTTCGTCTTGCGCAGACGCCCTTGTTCACGCGCGTCGCCGTACAACTCCGCGGCCAGCGCAGCGACGTTCGCCGCGGGTGCCACCTCGAGCCAGCGACCGCCGCCCTTGGCGGCGTCGAGGAACGGCGAGCGCACCGGCTCGACGCCCAGGATGGCGTCGAGTTCGGCGATCACGCTCTCGATCACCGAGCGCGGCGCCACGCGCCCGAGCGCCGCGGAATGTCGCAGGTTCGCGATGCGCTCCTTGACGGTGTACGCGGCACCGCGCCAGGCATCGAAGAACTCTCGGCGCTCGAGCGGCGTCGACACCGGCAGGTCGGCCGCGACCGCGAAGGCCAGCGCGTGCGGCTCCGTCGCGGGGTCGAAGCGCCAGTGATCGAGGCCCAGCTCGAGTCGCTCTTGCTCGCGCGCGATCGCCGCGGTCAGGTTCTCGCGCGCGACCAGCAGGCCGGGCTCGAGCGTTGCGGGCGCGATGCGCCGAGCGCGCGCCGCGAGTTCCTCCAACGACCGCTGACGGCTGGACTGCGTGCCGCCCGTCGGGTCGTTCCAGGTGGCGTGACGCACGACCACGCCATACCCGCCGGGCTCGGGACGCAGGCGCAAGAGCTCGCTCGCGAAGTGCTCGGCCAAGGTGGGCAACGGGCCAGGGCCGAGGTCCGTGCGATAGGGCTCGAGCGCTCGGTCGCTGGGCCTAAGGGGTCGGTGGCAGCCGACGGCGAGCAACACGAGAGCTAGGGGCAGAACGAAGAGACGGGCGCGCGGCATGGTGGAGTCCTCGGGGGGCGTGGAGATCGAAGGATCCTCACGAGTGCGCAGCTCCGTTTCAACGCCGTAGGTCCACAACGCGGGCCAGGGCCGCGATCACCAGGCTGTGGGCCAAGCGCCCGCTGTGCACGGCCTCGGCGATCCGGTCGAAGGGCAGGGTTTCGATGGTGATGTCCTCGCCCGGATCCATCTCCTGGGGATGGGTCGAGCGCGCGCCCTCGGCGAGGAAGTGCCAGCAGCGGTTGGTCTGGAACGCCGGGTTGGGTTCGACCGAGCCCAAGAGGCTCCAGCGCTCAGCGGTATGTCCGCTCTCCTCGCGCAATTCGCGGATCGCGGCGGCCAGGGGTTCCTCACCCGGATCGACGACGCCGCCTGGAATCTCGAGGCTGAACGCTCCCGTGCCGAAGCGGTACTGGCGGACGAGCACCAGTTCACGCGCCTCGTTCAGCGCGACGACGTTGACCCACTCGGGCATCTCGAGCACGGTGCAACGCATCTCGTGCCCGTTACGCGGATTGACGAGCGTGTCGTAGCGCACGCGCGCGACGAACAGGCTGGGCCCTCGCTCCGTTCCGCGTCGTTCCCAGTGCGCGTCGGTCACGGGCGTGAGCCCGTGGGCACGATCGACGGGATCAAGCGCTGGGCGGGACGCGTGTTCCAGCGCGCGCGCCACTCGCGATGCAGCGGCGTGTCGGGGAAGGACTCGTCCTCGTCGTAGGGATACGCGGACATGCCGTGGAACGGAAGCGGCTCGACGAACAGCGCCTGCTTGCTGTTCGGGTCGCGATCCTTCGCCCAGCCGTCCAAGTACACGAGGAAGTCGCGCGACCAACCCGGAGGCACGGGCGGCAAACCGTCGGCGTCGAAGGTCAAAGTCAACGCGTCACCGGCGCCCATGATGACGTAGCGATCGTCGGCCGCGTGCAGCAAGGGCTCGCACTCGCCGAAGCGAGTGTAGAGCCCGGGGTGTTGGTTCCAACGCGGCTCGGCCTCGAGTTCGTCCCACCGGAACCACTCGAGCCCCAGTTCCGCGAACTGGGGCGAGGGCGCGCTGAAGCCGCGCGCCCAGAGCTCGGCGGAACTGGGCTCGAGCGACGTCACGCGGAACTCGGCGTCGTCGCCGCCGACGGCCAAATGGATCGCGTCCCAGTAGAGCCTGAGCGTCGAGAAGATGCGCATGCGCGGATCGGCGCGGTCGAGGTGCGCACCCACGTCGACGACCATCGTCTTGAGCTTGCCCGCGGGAAAGCCCAGCGGCGGTTCGATCGTGCGCCAACCGCCGTCGGTGTCCGGCACTTGCAACAGCGGGGGGACGAACTCGGCGCCGGGGTGGTGCGCGGACGCCATGTTGACGCTGGCGTCGGTCCAGTAGAACCAGCCCGTCATCACGAGCCGCAGCGACTCGGCGGCGCCGACCGCTTCGGGGTCGAACTCCAATTCGAGGTAGTGCGGCGTCGCCAGGCCGAGGAACGCTCCGCCGAGGCGCTCGAAGGGCGCCGCGAAGCTCTCGTCGGCGCGACTCAGTTCACGCGTCCAGTCACGCCCGTCCGAGCCCGTCGCCCGCGTCGGCGCGAGCGCCGTCCGCACCGTGTGCGTGTGCGCTTCGGGGAACGGCGGGAAGGTGAAGCGCTCGTTGGGGTACACGTCGACGTCGCCGGGATGGTCGACGACGTCGAGCCGCGCACGATCGAGGTAGGTGACCTCGCGCAACTCCTCGGTGAACTGCAGCACGTACTTGCCGTCCTTCGGCACGAGCTGATCGCCGCGCACGAGCACGTACTCGTCGTGATCCGGCGGCACCAGCATCCCCGGTCCCATCGGCAGCCCGAGCGGCGTGATGCCGAGGACGTCGGAGATGAACTCGAAGGTCTCGCCGTTCCAGGAGTAGAGGAACGGGCACGAGCCGACCAAGCCTTCCTTCTGCTTGATGCGCAGGTCGGTGCCGATGGGGAGATCGACGAGCGTTTGGATCACGCCGTTGGGCCAGGTGACGCGGACGACGTCGACCTTGGTGCGCTCTTCGACGTCCAGCGTGCGCGGAAGCCCGTCCCAGAAGTAGCGCCGGTACGCGGGCCCCGAGCGCACTTCGACGATCGCGCCGACGCCGCGCCGGTTGTCCTTCTCGCCCGCTAGCCAGAGGCGCAGCGTGTTGCCGCCGCCCTTTCGTTCGAGGACGTGGAGTCCACCGGGTCCGTACAGAACCAGCTCGTCGCGGCGATCGCCGTCGAGATCGGCGAACGTCATCAGGCGCGCTAGGGGCGCGTCGAGGACGGTGCTCATCGGCTCGGCGAGTTCTCGGTCCACGCCGACCAGACGACTGCTCGAGACCTCGGCGGACGTCATCACGGTCAGGAAGCGACGCGTCTCGTCCAGCGGCGTCGGCTCGATCCGGTGCATGGGCAGCACCTCGAGCGGCTCGGGCTCGAAGCGGCCGAAGCCGTCGCCGAACCACAGGCGTGAGGTGTGTGACGAGTGCACGTCGACCACGCCGTCGCCGTCGAAATCGCCCAACACCAAGGGACCCAGTCCGGTCGGGTCGCCGGGCCAGTCGGCGCTCCTGTCGGCGAACTCGCCGCCGCGCTCGTTGTCGAACCAGTAGGCCCGCTCGGCATCGCCGAAGAAGAGGTCGACGTCCTGGTCCGAATCGAGGTCGTGGACCGTCGCCCACGTGAACGCGCCGGCGGGCAAGCCCGCGGCTGCGCTGACGTCGGTGAATCCGCCGTCGGCCGCTCCGGCACCGTCGTTGCGCAAGAGCCGCGCACCGAAGTCGCCGACGACCAAGAGGTCGAGATCGCCCTCGTGGTCGAAGTCGACGGGCACCGCGGCGCGGATCTCGCCGGGGGCGGACCAGAGGTCACGCTCCCGCCAAGCGCCCTCGTCGAGGTGGAACTCGACCAGCCGCGAACGATCGGCCGAGAGGATCTCCGTCGGGCCGATCGGTACGCCGAACGCGCGCTCTTCGGCATCGAGGTCGACGGCGACCGCGAACGTGGTCGGCGTCTCGCTGACGGCCTCCACCGTGAGTTCACCGTTCTCGAGCCCGACGATCTGGATGCCCGCGCGACCGAAGATCAGGACGCGCTGGGGAGCGCTCGCAAGGCGCTGCACGAGCGTGTTCGCGTCCTCGCTCTCGGCGTCGTCGCGTAGGACGAAGGGCGACAGTCCCACGACACCCTCCAGGGCCAGGGGCGCTGCGAGCGGCTCGCCGAGCGGCGTCGCGAGCGGCGACCCGGCGGCGGTCGGGCCGGCCGCGAGCGCGCCGATCGGCGGGGGCGCGATGGACCCGAAGCTGCCGCGGTCGAGGTCGGTGCGGCTCGGGACCGACAACGTTTGCTGCAAGCGCTGGTACTCCGCCAAGTAGCGATCCGCGTCGTCACCGCGGCCCTCGGCGAAGCGCAAGAGGTTCGAGTACCGGTAGAGCGTCGTCAGGTACCACGACCCGCTGTACTCCTGGCCGCGCGCCAAGAGCTCGCGGTAGAGCTGGTCGGCCTCGGCGAACAACGCGGGGTCGTCGAGCGCGAGTTCGTTCAGCGTGTTCGCCAGCGCGAGCCGCGTCGGATAGTCGTCGGGAGCCAGTTCGACGGCCCGCCGAACGTGCCGTAGCGCGTCCTCCAAGCGACCCTCGTCGCGCGCAATGCGGTAGCGCGACCACGGGACGGTAGGATCGTTCGGCGCTGCGTTCTCCGCGCGCTCGAGCAGCGCTTCGGCGCGCGCGAACTCGAGCGCCGCCAGTTCGACGTTCACGGCGCGCAAGAGGTCGGCGGGTTCGCCGCGCTCGACCAAGGGCTCGAGCGCTTGCCGTGCATCGGTGAAGAGGTCTTCGTCGAAGTACGCGGCGGCGCGCTCGCGCGCGAGTACGGCCTCCGAATCGTCGAGCGGCGGCGCGTCGAGCGGACGCGTGGCGAGGTACACGCCGACGATGCCGACGATGACGGCGAGAGCGAGGAGGACGACCCAGCCCAGGGTTCGGCCGGAAATGCGTGCGCTCATGGATTCGAAAGGAGTTCGCTGTTGGGGGAGACGGGCCCCAGCGTACGGAATCGGGCGCGGCGACTCATGCGTGGCGGCAACTCCCGCGGGCGTCGGAACTCGCTCGGGGGCCTCCGTCGACTATCCTCGTCGCCCCGATGGAAACCACCAGCACCGAACGTCCCGAGAGCGGGCCCCGTCCGCCCGTCCTTTCCGGCGTGCCCGCCGATCGGCGCCGCGCGATCGTGGTCGGCGCCAGCTCGGGCATCGGCCGCGCGCTCGTGCGGCGCTTGGCCGGCGAAGGCTACGCCGTCGCGGCGCTCGCGCGGCGCGGCGACGCGCTCGAGGCGCTGCGGGAGGAGTGCCGCGAGGACCTCGAGCGCGCGGGCGGTCGCATGATCGTGCGCGCGCACGACGTCGTGAACACCGGCGAGGTGCCGGAGCTCTTCGCAGAGCTGGTCGAGGAGCTCGGCGGCCTGGACCTGATCCTGTACGTCGCCGCGGTGATGCCCGCGATCGGTCCGACGGAGTACGACACCGAGAAGGACTTGACCATGCTCAGCGTCAACGTCGGCGGCTGCATCGCCTGGTGCAATCCGGCGGCGACCCTCTTCACGACCCAGCGCTTTGGCACGATCGTCGGCGTCTCGTCGATCGCCGGCGACCGCGGGCGCAAGGGCAACCCCGTCTACGGCACGACGAAGGCCGCGATGAACACCTACCTCGAAGCGCTGCGCAACCGGCTCTCGGAGGTGGGCGCGCACGTCACGACGATCAAGCCGGGCTTCGTCGATACCGCGATGACGGCGGGCATGGAGAATCCGCTCTGGATGATCTCGGCCGACGACGCGGCCAAGCAGATCCTGAGCGCGGCGCGACGGCGCGTGAACACGAAGTACGTGCCGTGGAAGTGGCGCGTCGTCGGTACCGTCATCCGCTCGATCCCGTCGGCGATCTTCCGGCACCTCAACGTCTAGCCCGGCGTGCCCTCGTCCCCGCCGATGTCGCGCTCCGTCCGATCCAGCTACGAGTACATCGAAGCCTGGGGGATGAACTCGGGCCACCACGGACGCGTGCTGCGGCCGCGCTCCGTCGAAGAGGTGCAAGCCGCCTTCGGACTGGCGCGCGAGCGCGGTGTCTCCTTGGGACTGCGCGGCGGCGGAAACAGCTATGGCGACGCGAGCCTCAACCGCGACGGTCTCGTGCTCGAGATCACGGGTCTCGACCGCCTGTTGGATTTCGACGAGTCGACCGGGATCGCGAACGCCGAGGCCGGGCTGCGCATCGCGGATCTGTGGCGCGCCATCGTGCCGCGTGGCTACTGGCCGCGAGTCGTCTCGGGAACGATGTTCCCCACGCTGGCCGGCGCGGCCGCGATGAACATCCACGGCAAGAACAACTTCGCGGTCGGCACGCTGGGCGACGCGATCCTCGAGTTCGACATCGTGCTGCCCTCAAGCGAGCTGGTCACGGCCAGTCGCTCGCAGAACCCCGAGCTGTTCCACGCCGCGATCGGCGGCTTCGGCATGTTGGGCGTCTTCACGCGCATCCAACTCGAGACCAAGCGCGTGCACTCGGGCGATCTCGAGGTCACCGCCATCGCGAACCACGATCTGGCCGAGATGATGGCGTACTTCGAGGCGCACACGGCCACGTCGGACTACCTGGTCGGTTGGGTGGACTGCTTCGCGCGCGGCGACGCGCTCGGGCGCGGGTTGATCCACGACGCTCGTTATCTCGAACCCGGCGAGGATCGCGACCCCCGAGCCACGCTGACCTTGCGCCATCAGGAGCTGCCGCCCAACTTCTTCGGCGTCGTGCCGAAGGGCGAGATGTGGCGCGCGCTGCGACTGTTCAACCACGACCTGGGCATGCGGCTGATGAACGCGGTCAAGTATCAGGCCGGTCGCCTGGAGTCGATGGGCGAGCCACACCGACAAGCGCACGCCGCGTTCGCGTTCCTGCTCGACTACGTGCCGAACTGGAAGTGGGCCTACGGTCGCGACGCCGAGCGCGGTTTGATCCAGTACCAGATCTTCCTGCCGAAGGAGACTGCGCTGGCCACCTACACCGAGGTGCTCGAACGCTGCCACTCCGCCGGCCGGGTCCCGTACCTGGGCGTCTTCAAGCGACATCGCCCCGATCCGTTCTGGTTGACGCACGCCCTGGACGGCTGGAGCTTCGCGCTCGACTTCAAGGTGACGCCCCGCAGCCGGGCGGCGCTCTGGAAGCATTGCCACGAGCTGGCCGAGGTCGTGCTCGCGGCCGGCGGACGCTTCTACTTCGCCAAGGACAGCGTCGTGACGCCGGACCACGTCCGGCGCATGTTCCCCGCCGACAAGCTCGAGGCGTTCTTGGCCTTGAAGCGCGAGGTCGACCCCGAGACCATTCTCGCGACCGACCTTTGGCGCCGGGCCTTCGCGCCGCTGGCCGACTCGATGCCTTCCGCCTGAACGGCGCGCGTCACGGGATCGGGCTGTAGGCGCGGCGCGCGGGGACGCGGACGAGCCGCTCTTCCTCGGCGATCCAACCGGTCAACTCGCCTCCCCAGACGCAGCCCGTGTCGAGCCCGAGCGCCCCGGGCTCGTCGACCAGACCGCGCGTCGACCAGTGCCCGAAGACGACGCGGCGTCCAGCGTGCCGCGCGGGGTCGTACCACGCGTCCCAGGGCCGGTAGGGCGGCGCGGGGCCGTTCCCGTCGACGTCACCCGGCTCGCCGGCCGCGTTGCAGGTGCGCACGCTGACAGCGTAGTGGCCGGCCTGGCCCGGCTCGAGCGGGGTCGGGTCGCCGAGCGCCGCTTCGGGCTCGTCCCAGGCGGGATGCAGTCCCGCGTGCACCAGGTAGAGGTCGGGCCAGACGCGGAGGAAGGGCCGCTGAGCCAGCCAGGCCAAGAGTTCTTCGCGATCCGGCGCCCCGAGCACGCTCTCGAACGTGTCCCGCTCGCGCGCCCGACGCTCGCCACGCGCGACGGCGAACAGGTTGACGTCGTGGTTCCCGAGGACGCCGCCGGCGCCGAGCTGGCGACAGAGTCGCAGCACCCCGGCCGAGTCGGGCCCCCGGTTGACGAAGTCGCCGACCGGGTGGAGCTCGTCGGTCGCCGGGTCGAAGCGCGCGACTTCGAGCAGGCGTTCCAGTTCCTCGCGGCAGCCCTGGATGTCACCTACGAAGATGCGACGAACGGTTCCTGTCGGGGTGCCCACGCGCGAGAGGGTACCGCCTCGAGGCACCGCGGCGCGAACGCAGTGGACACCCCGGCGCCGACGGCGCACACTCGCGCGATGACCGAGCCGAAGAAGCATGCGCGCGAGGAGGGCTATACGCCCGACTGGAGCAACGTAGCGCGCCCGCGTGGGCTCGGCATCCTGATCGGGATCGTTGCCCTCGGACTCTTGCCCGCCGCGTACCTGGCGTACGAGAAGGCCAGCCCGAGCCTCGCCCGCACCGAAGAGCAACGGGCCGCCCTTGCGACGGTGGAGGGCCGGCTCGCGATCTGGCACGAGTTCGGCGGCCCGATGATCCACAACCGCATCGCGACCTTCGCGCGCGCTTCGGCCGAACACCCCTGGATCATCACACACCAGATCCAACGGGACGACGGCGGCCCGCCCGAGGTCTGGGGGATCGACACCGAGGAGCTGCCGTCGAGCATCTCGCGCCTCGAAGGCTCCAAGGTGATCGTGGAGTTGCCCGCCCCGCGCCTCCTGGGCCGCACGCACGTGCCCGTACCGGACGGGCGCAAGCTGCCGACCTACGGCCCCGACGATCGAGTGGGGGATGCGGACGAGCGTCTCGAGCAACTGGCGCTGTGGTTCCTCGAAAAGCTGCCGACGGCGCTCGCGCGAGACATCGAAGGCGCCAGCCTCGAGATTCGCGTCGACGGCTGAGCTTGCCGTGACGGCCGCCTCGGCAACAGGCACGCGGCTAGGAGTCTGCGTCACGGGTGGCGGTTCGCCAGGTGCCGAGCATCGGAT
>JBBDIB010000054.1:0-24925 GCA_040880665.1 Planctomycetota bacterium | reverse complement strand
CCGCCAGCGAGCGCTCGAGGGCCCGTGGTGACGACGAGCAAATCTCGGCTCAGTACCCGAGCACGAGGTCCAGCGCGTTCGTCAGCACGAAGTGGTTCGTGCTGCCCGTGGATTCCATTCGCAACCCTTGGGTGGCCACAGGGATACCGACGAGGGTCAGATCGTTCGGAATGAAGAACGAGTGCGAACCAGTCCCGCTGACCAGCAACGGGTCGAAGGGCGGCAGCGCGAGGAGTTCGAAGCCGAAGACCTGGAATCCCTGCACGGGGCCGCCGAGACCGATGGCGACGAACGTCAGGTTCGTCGTCAGCCCGACGAGCGGCGTCGTCGCGATCTCGCTGGTCCACGTCGTGCCGATCTTCGGAAGGCTCGTGCAGGTGTAATCGGGCGGGTTCAGGCCAAGAATGCCGTCTCGAGCCGAGCACGAGGCCGCGGCGAGGCCGAGTTCGAAGACGTAGGCCGCGCCGGACTGGGAGGCGGCATTGCTGCTCTGATCGCCGTTCACGCCCGTGGCCGCGCTGTGCTCATCCGACGCACCGACGACAATCGTGTCACCTGAGATCGCGACCGAAATGCCGAAAAAATCATCCGTGCCCGTGTTCGAGGCCTTGAGGTAGGCCTCTTGGGACCAGGTCGTCCCGCTGCGCACGAAGACGTAGGCGGCGCCGGACCATGTGGCGGTATTGCTGCTCTGGTCTCCGTCCACGCCCGTGGCCGCGCTGTCCTCGTGATACGCTCCGACAACCACCGTGTCGCCGGAGACCGCGACCGAACTGCCGAAGACATCGCCCGCTCCCGTGTTCGAGGCTTTGAGGTAGGCCTCTTGGGACCAGGTCGTCCCGCTGCGCACGAAGACGTAGGCCGCCCCAGAGATGCTGGCGGCATTGCTGGTCTGGTCGCCGTTCACGCCCGCGGCGGCGCTGTCTTCAAGATGCGCTCCGACGACCACCGTCTCGCCGGAGACCGCGACCGAGTAGCCGAACCTATCGCTCGCTTCCGTGTTCGAAGCCTTGAGGTAGGCCTCTTGGGACCAGGTCGTCCCGCTGCGCACGAAGACGTAGGCCGCGCCGGAGTTGCTGGCGGCATTGTTGCTCTCGTCGCCGTTCACGCCCGTGGCGGCGCTGTCCTCGTTCAATGCTCCGACAACGACCGTGTCACCGGAGACGGCGACCGAAGAGCCGAAAAATTCATCCGTGCCCGTGTTCGAGGCCTTGAGGTAGGCCTCTTGGGACCATGTTGTCCCGCTGCGCACAAAGACGTAGGCCGCGCCCGAGGCGTGGGCGGATTGGCTGCTCTCGTCGCCATTCACGCCCGTGGCGGAGCTGTCCTCGCCCAGCGCTCCGACCACCACGGTGTCGCCGCAGACTGCGACCGACTCACCGAATTGGTCGAGCGCTTCGGCATTTGAAGCCTTGAGGTAGGCCTCTTGGGCCCACGTCGTCCCGTTGCGCACGAAGACGTAGACCGCCCCGGAAGCGAAGGCGTCGTTGCTGCTCTGATCGCCGTCCACTCCCGTGGCCGAACTGGCCTCACCCAGCGCTCCGACCACCACGGTGTCGCCGCAGACTGCGACCGACTCACCGAATTGGTCGAGCGCTTCGGCATTTGAAGCCTTGAGGTAGGCCTCTTGGGCCCACGTCGTCCCGTTGCGCACGAAGACGTAGACCGCCCCGGAAGCGAAGGCGTCGTTGCTGCTCTGATCGCCGTCCACTCCCGTGGCCGAACTGGTCTCACCCGGCGCTCCGACCACCACGGTGTCGCCGGAGACCGCGACCGAATGGCCGAACCTATCGCTCGCATCCGTGTTCGAAGCCTTGAGGTAGGCCTGCTGTGCGATCGGGTCGATGGTGAGCGGATAGCGGGCGGCTTGGTCCTCGATCCGAAGGCGCAGTCTTTCACCGACGACTTCCCAACCGGCCGCGTGCGGCTCGCCATCGGCGTCGAAGACCGTGAGGCCGGCGTAGGTCAATACCGCGCCGCCCGTCGCATCGACGAAGCGCACGTCGCGGCCGGTCGCGGAGACGACGGGCAGCAGGTCGCCGCGGACGGCGAGCTCGAGCACGAGTGCGCCGCTCGCACTCTCCGGTCGTGCGTGCACCGTGTAGCCGTGCTCGAGTCCGCGACGATCGTTGACGTACCACTCGGTGAGCCGTTCGTCCCAGTCGTACGAAACGCGTTGGCCGTTCGTGGTCACGGCGGCGGACGTCGCCACGACGGGCTCCGCCGCGTCCCAGCCGTACGCTTCGAGCTCGAGGCCCCAAGTCCAGTCGCCTGCGTCGGGGCGTGTCGTGAAACCGCGCCCGTCGAAGTGTGTCGTCCACCGCTGCCCGGGATTGCGCGCGCGGTACTCGCCGTCGTCGGCGAAAGCCTCGTAGCGCTTGGCTTCGTACGCCGCGCGAATACTCGCCCAGTCGTCGCTGCTGAGTTCGTCGTCGACGGCGTCGGGCAAGTCACGAGCCGACTCGGCGGAAGCTCCCGTTGCCTCGCCCACGGCGTGCGCTGCGTCCGACTGGCCCTGGGCCAGAGGTGCCAGGAGCGAGAGGCAAGCCGCCAGTTCGAGTGCGAGCGTGCGAAGCATGGAAGCGGACTCCGAAGGCAGGGGTCGTGACGAGTCATGCGGGCGTTCCCGCGCGGCCCCAGCGTAAGGCAGATTCCGAACAACCGCTTAGAATACGTGATGGCTCCTTGGCGCCGTGCGGCGGGAGGCGGTGGGGTATCGAGCCCGGGGTGGCTCAGCGCGCAAGGTCGTCGTACTCGTGGCCGAAGCTCGGGCGTTCGATGCCGTGCAGTTCGAACGCGTCGAACGAGACGTTCGCGCCGTCGTGCGGTAGGTCCATGTGCTCGAACGCCGCCGCGTAGACGCGCTCGCTCTCGGCGCGCAGGAACGTCGCGCCGTCGCCGTCGCCCGTTTCGTCCAGCGGGAGTTCGCGCAGGAACGAGCGGTGGCGCGGTTCGAGGATGCGTTGATCGAGGATGAAGCACGCGCCGCGATCGGACTCGTTGCGCAAGAGGCGACCGAAGCCTTGGCGGAACTTGGCGAGCGCGCGGGGCATGTAGATCTGGCGGCGTTGCTCGCGCGGGCCGAGCACGGCGCACTGCGCTTGGTGATAGCGATCGGGGACGCCGTAGGGGAGTCGCGCGAGGAACAGGTATTCGAGCGTCTCGCCCGGGAAGTCGGCGCCGTACCAGAACGTGTCGACGCCGAGCAACGTCGAGTCGACGCGCGCGCGGAAACGGTCGGACAGCTCTTCCTTGCGCGAGCCGGGCATGTTCTGCCAGAGGAGCGGCAGGTGGCGCCTCTGGAAGAAGGGCTCCAGGCGTCGTGCGACATCGCGGACGTCGTCGGCGTTGGTGAACAGCGCCAACGTGCGGCCGCGGGCGCGCTCGGCGACGAAGGCGATCGAGCGAGCGCAGTACTCGAGCCAGCGGCGCTTGTCGCGCACGCTGGGAGCGTCGCGCGGTACGCCGATCAGGACGCGCGAGTAGTCGAAGGCCTCGGGCGTGCGCAGCGTTTCGACGCGGCAGGCCTCGCGGTCCTCGTCGTCGGCGGGATTGGCGGCGCGCGTCAGGCCCAGGTAGTTGGAGGCCGCGTCGAAGCCGCCTTTCAGCCAGGTCGTCGCCGAGAGGAGCGCCGCGGCGTCGAGGTCGGGCCAGAAGCGCCGACCGAGGTACTCGTGCGGCAGGAGCACGCGCGCGGCCAGGACGTCCTCGTCCTTCGCGTTGCGCTCGAGGTCGTAGAACGTCTCCGAGCGAAAGAACGGCGCGCCCTCGCCGTCGCGCGGGATCCACGCGAACAGCGCTTCGGCGGCGTCGCCGAGCTCCGCGCGCACGAGGTCGAGCCGGCGCCGCGCGCGCCTGGTGCCGCGCATGGCGAAGGCGTCGAGGTGCTCGGCGAGCCGCGCGAGCCCGCCGACCAACGCGTCGACCGCGCGTTCGAGGTCGCCGTGCGTGCGCGCGAGATCGGCCGCCGCGCGCGGCTTGACGTCGAAGTACTCCCGAAAGAGCGAGTGCGCCGTCTCGTCGCCGCGCTCGCGCGCCGTTCGCTCGCGCCAGTCGGCGAAGCGCACGGCTTCGTCCTCGAAGTTGGCGAAGGCGATCTCGCTGGCGGCGGTTGCGCGCTGCGCGAAGACGAGCGCGCCGCCCGCCGGCCCGCCCGCGGACGCGCGGCGCGAGAGGCGCGCGAGCACGGAGCGCGAGCCGCCGCCCGTGCGCTCCAACAAGCCCTTCAACTGCGGGAGCGGGAGGACGTGGCTGAACGCGTTGTGCGCGACGTCGTGCAGGTGCTCGCACTCGTCGAACACGAAGCGCCGGAAGAGATCGCGCCGCGCGAGCGCCAGCGCGTGGTTCGTGATCACGACGTGCGACCGCTCGGCGCGCCGCCGCGCGAGCTCGGCGCAACACGTGTTGCGGTCGGCCATGTGCGTGCAGCAGCCCGTTTGCGAGCGCACGGCCGTCGTCAGCGTGCGCAGCGCGCGGACGAACGCGTCGCCCTCGCGTTCGGCGCCGGTGCTGCGCAGCCGATCGAGATCGCCCTCGGGATCCAGGAACGTGAACATCGCGAGGTGCATCCACGCGGCAATCTGAGCGGCGGTCTCCTCGGGCTCGGGCAACGCCGCGCGCAGCGCACGCCAGCAGACGTAGTTTCCGCGGCCCTTGAGCGCCGCGACGAGGATCGGCTCGGTGACACCTGCGCGCTCGAGCAGCATGCGCGCCAGCGGCACGTCGCGCTCGACCGCTTGCTCTTGCAGCGCGCGTGTGTAGGTCGCGACCGCGATGCGTACGTGAAAGCGCAGCGCCCACAGCATCGTCGGCACGAGGTACGCCAGCGTCTTCCCCGTGCCCGTAGGCGCGTGGATCAAATGCAGGCTGCGCTCGCCCCAGGCCTTGGCGACGCCGGTGGCGACCTGATGTTGACCGCTGCGAAAGCGCGGCTCGCCGCCGCGCGCGAAGTGCGCTGGGAGGTGCTGGTGAAAGATGGCGTCGACGCGCGCGGCGTCCTCCGGCGTCAGCGTCGGCGCGGGGTCCTTGGTCGTGACGGGCATCGGCCCAGCGTCGGGTGTGTCGTCGGCCGGCCGCACTGCCGCCGGCAGCGCGGCTTCCAGGGCGGAGTCGAGGTCGCCGTAGGCGCGGATCGCGTCGGACAAGAGGCCCGCGCCCGGCGTCCGAGGCGCGAAGTCCTCGCCGGGTCGCAGGGCCCAGAGGTGCGGATGCTCGACCGCGGCCAGGATCGCCGCGGCCCCCTCGGCGGCCACGGGGTCGGTGGCTTCGAGCACGCCGATGCGCTCGTCCGCGAGGTGCGCGATGACGGCCATGGCCGCCGGGTCGAGCCGACCGAGCGGCTCCAAGAGGTCGAGCAGACGCTCCTGCACCCAGCCCGCGCGGTCGTCGCCGGGCGCCGCTTCGACGGCCCGCCGCGAGCGCGTCGGGCCGAGCATCAGCGCGACCGCGTCGAGGTCGAGGACGATGCCTTCGAAGGGCGCACCGACGAGCGCGACGTGATAGCGCTCGAACAGCGGCGCGTCGCGGGTCAAGACCAAGCAGCCCTCCAACTTCTCGACGAGCGTTGCGAAGACTTCGCGCGCCGAGCGTGCTTTCGCTCCAGCCAGGAGGCCGAGTTCGTCGCAGAGCTGCACGACGACGGGATCGCTCGAGCGCACCGTCTCGGCGAGGCGCGAGTCGATCTTGCGCCGCGGGACGAGCGCCGCGACGTGCACGAGCCCGTCTTCCGCTGGATCGGGTCCGAGCGTCACGAGATCCACGAACGCCAGCCGCGTGGCCAACCCGGGACGATCCCAGGGTGGACGGCGTTCGTCGGGGCCGACCCCCGTTCCCTTCGTCTCGGTGCGCATCGAGTCGAGAGGATACCCAGCGACGACCGGCCATCTCTCGACGAACGACGGGAGCGAGGCTATCCTGCCGGACCGCATTCCCGGCGCATTTCCGTGGATGCCTCACGAGCGCTTCCCAGCACGCTATGGATTCCCATATGGACATCTCCGAGATCCAGGTCGACGGTTACGAGCGCGTCGCCCGCTGTCGCGACGAAGCGACCGGCCTGCACGCGATCATCGCCGTGCACGACACGACGCTGGGGCCGGCCCTCGGTGGCATGCGCATGCTTCCGTACACGTCCGAGGACGAAGCGCTGTTCGACGTGCTGCGGCTCGCGCGCGGCATGACGTACAAGTCGGCCATCGCCCAGACGGGGCTCGGCGGCGGCAAGTCCGTCATCCTGGGCGATCCGAAGACGCTCAAGTCGCCCGAGCTCTTCCAGGCGATGGGGCGGTTCATCGACGATTTCAACGGGCTCTACATCACCGCCGAGGACATGAACATCGGCGTTTCGGACCTGGAAGAGGTGGCCAAGTCGACCGAGCACGTCGTCGGCCTGTCGCGCGAGTCGGGCAGTTCCGGCAACCCGTCGCCCTACACGGCGCGGGGTTGCCTGCAGGGCTTGCGGGCGGTCATGGAAGAGCTGAACGGCTCGGACTCCTTCGTCGGCCAGCGCATCCTGATCCAGGGCGTCGGCGCGGTGGGGGGCGCGCTCGCGGTCATGCTGAAGGAGGCGGGCGCGGACGTCGTCATCTGCGACATCAACGAGGAGCGCACCGCCCAGATGCGCGAAGAGTACGGCTTCGAGGTCGTGCCGGACGAGAATCACCACACGGTCGAATGCGACGTGTACGCGCCCTGCGCACGCGGCGCGGGCATCAACGACGAGACGATCCCCGGGCTCCGCTGCCGCGCCGTCGCGGGCTGCGCGAACAACCAGTTGCTCGAGCCGCGCCATGCCGACGTGCTGAAGGAGCGCGGCATCCTGTACGCGCCCGATTACGTCCTCAACGCAGGTGGAATCATCAACGTCTCCATCGAACTGTTGCCCGGTGGCTACAGCGAATCCGTGGCGCTCGAGCGCATCGATCGCTGCTACGACAACCTGCGGCAGGTGTTCGAGATCGCGCGCCGCGAGGACATCGGGACGCGCGTCGCGGCCGAGCGTCTGGCCGAACGTCGTTTGGCCGCCGGTCGCAAGCGCTGATCCGCCAAGCGATGCACCCTCCCTTCGAGACCGTGGCTTGGGTCGGCGCGCTCCCCGGGCGCTTGCGCCTCCTGGATCAAACGCGCCTGCCCGAGGTCGAGGTCTATGAGACGTACGACGACGTCGCGGCGATCCAGGACGCGATTCGCCGGCTGGTCGTGCGCGGCGCACCGGCGATCGGCGTCGCGGCGGCCTACGGGCTCGTGGTCGGGGCTCAGACCGCGCTCGGCTCGGACGGCGCGGGGTTGACGGAGACGCTCGAGCGCACGGCGGCGGAGCTCGACGCCGCCCGCCCGACCGCGGTCAACCTGCGCTGGGCGCTCGAGCGCATGCTCGCGCACGACGCGAGGGTGCGCGAGACCGCCGACGTCGCCGCGCGCGTCGAGCGCTTGCTCGCCGAGGCCGAACGGATCGCAAAGGAAGACCGCGAACAATGCCTCGCGATGGGCGAGCACGGCGCGCGCTTCTTGCGCGACAAGCGCCGCGTGCTGACGCACTGCAACGCGGGCGCGCTGGCGACCGCGGGCATCGGGACGGCGCTGGCGCCGATCTACGTCGCCACGAGCCAGGGCGTCGAACTGGCCGTCTTCGCGAACGAGACGCGACCGCTCCTGCAGGGCGCTCGCCTGACGAGCTGGGAGCTGGCCCGCGCGGGGGTCGACGTCACGTTGATCACGGACGGCATGGGCGCGTCCTTGATGCGGGCGGGGCGCGTGGACGCCGTGATCGTCGGATCGGACCGCATCGCGCGCAACGGCGACGTGTGCAACAAGATTGGCACCTACGCGGTCGCGCTCGCGGCGCGCGCGCACGGCCTGCCGTTCTACGTCGTGGCGCCGCGGTCGACCTTCGACGCCCGCGCCGCGACGGGCGCCGACATCCCGATCGAGTTGCGCGACCGCGCCGAGATCGTAGCCGGCATGGGCCGCGTGATCGCGCCCGAAGGCATCGGCGTTCACAACCCCGCCTTCGACGTGACGCCCGCCGAATTCGTCACGGCGATCGTGACCGAGGCCGGCGTGATCGAAGCGCCGAACGAGGACGAGGTGGTCCGCCACCTCGCGCTCGAGTGGTGAGGGAACCAAGCTAGAGCGCCCCGAAAGCAGCGAGCCGACCGCCCGTGGGCGATCGGCTCTCGTCGATGTTCCGCCAGCGCGGAGACCCTGACCCGCGAGCGGCTGTCAGTCCTTACGAAGGAACTCGACCAAGTCGGCCTCCAACTCGGGGAGGTCGTAGTCCATCACCGTCAAACAGCGATAGGTGATGCGCTCCAAGGGCTCGGGCGTGTTCGGGTTCAAGTCCCGCGGCGGGACGTAGGAGAGGAAGTACGAGAGGCTCAGGCGTTCGACCTCACCGCCCTGCTCGCGGCCGGCGAATTGCCACGGCACGTCCTCGAAGGGCAGCGTGCCGGTCAGGATCTCGTAGAGCATCACGCCGATACCCATCACGTCCGCCTTGGACGTGCGCAGCAAGAGCGGGTTGTAGTGCGGCGTCGTCGAGATCAGGTTCTGCCCGTCCTGGCGATGCGCGGGGTCGATCATCACGACGCTGCCCGACGGCTTGACCAGGATGTTCTCGGGCTTGAGGTCGCCGTGGTAGGCCATCTGACCAGCGGCCTTGAGCTTCTGCAGCGCGCGCACGATCGCCAGGAACCAGTTGAGGCGGATGCCCTCCAGCGCGCGGATCTTCTCGCGCACGGTCTTCCCGCGCACGTAGTCCATCACGATCACCGGGCGGTTCTCGATCTCGAACACGTCGCGCACCTTGACCAGGTTCTGACTGCGGGCCAGGTCGAGCGTCTCGGCCTCGGCGCGCAACAGCCCGTCGATCTCGTGCATGTCGAGGAAGTCGATGCGCACGCCGTCGGGGCGGAAGAACACGGCTTCGCCGGGCGCCTCGTCGGGGCTGATCCATTCCTGGCTGCGTTCGTCGGTGATCTCGACGAAGCGCGTCACGTAGCGACCGCCGCCCGCGACGTCGCCGATCTTCAGAGCCACCTTGCGGCCCTGTTCGTCCTCGGCCTGGTACACGTATGCGAAGCCGCCTCGGCCAAGGAACTTCTGCACGCGATAGGAGCCGAGATACTCTCCGGCCTCGAGCTTGATCATGGGGAGGTCGCCGTTGTGGTGGACCGCCGAGGGCGTTCGGGGTCCTTGGTCTGGTCTTCTTCGAGCGCGTCGCCCTCGCTGCTGGAGGGGATCTCGAAACGGGGCGGGTAGAGGTCGGTCGAGCCCGCGAGGTCCTTCCACGGGGTCAGCGCGAGCGTCGCCGCGTCGCGCCGCAGAATCTCCGCGACGCCGTCCTGCACGCTGCCGGAGCCGACCCACTCGGCTTCGGTCTGGTGCGGAGCGAAGCGCCACGCGCGGCCGAGGCCGTCGACCAGCCCCAGGTCCTGTCCCCACGCGTTGCGGACCACGTAGGTGCCGTCGTCGCGCCCGGAGAACAGCACCGCGGAACCGGCCAATTCGCCGTCGTCGAGCACGTTCCAGCCGGCGCTCGGGGTCCCGGTGCGCACCGTCGCCGCCTCGCGCGCTTGCGCAAAGGGTCGATGCATCTCGGTCGTCCGGCAACCGGCGAGCGAGACGCCAGAGGCGACGAGGAGGACGAGGAAGAGGCGCATGGGCGAAGGCGTTGGAACTTGTTTCGACCCATGCGGCCGATTCCATGAGGAGCGATTGCCTAGAACTGCATAGGTGAATCGGCGCGCGTCCGCTGAGCTTGGCTCAGTCCGGCGGTCGCGCGCGCCGACAGCGGGTTACGATCAAGCGGCTCCCCCCAACCTCTCCCGAGAGCGCCCCCCCGATGCTCCACCGGCTTTTCCCCCTCGTTCTCTTCGTCGCCCCCCTCGCCGCACAGGCCACCGAGGCGGACGCCGACGGGCTCCGTCGCCTGGTGCGCGGCACCCATGATCGCTTGACCTTCGACAAGGAGATCGAGCGCATCGCCGTCGGCGATCCCGAGATGATGTCGATCGAGTCGATCACCACGCGCGAGGTGCTCGTCCGCGGCGTGGAGATCGGGCGCACCTCGATCGTGCTGTGGTTCGAGGACGGCACGATCGAGTCGTCGCAGTGGGTGATCCAGCCCGACCTGCGCGTGCTCGAGAACGCGTTGCTCGAGATCCATCCCTCGATCACGGCGCGGATCGCGCCCGACCGCGATGCGATCGTGCTGCGCGGCTTCGTCGAGGATCAGGCGCTCGCCGTCCAGGCGGAAGCGGTGACGCGCGACTACCTCCAGGTGGGCCAGCGCGAGGATCAACGCGACGCCCGCACCGTCGTCTCCAGGACGAGCGAAGGGGAGGCCTTCGTGGACGACACGGCCCAGGAGCCGTCGGAGACCATGGGCGCCACGTCCCAGCGCTCGGGGGGCAGCGGGCGCAACCGCTCGACCGTGATCAACATGATCCGCTTCCCACCCACCGAGGCCATCGCGATCGAGAGCCGGATCGAGGCGGCCATCTCCTCGGTGGCCGGGCCCGGCGTCGTCGTGCGGCGCATCCGCGTCGGTTCGTTCGACGACAACCAGCAGGACGTGTTCTTGCTGGAGGGCGCGGTCGAGGATCAGATCGCCTTGACGCGCGTCATCCAGCTCTCGGCCCGCGTCCTGGATCCAGGTGGGTCGACCGAGATCGAGGTCGTCGCGAACGAGTCCGGCGGGCTGGCGAGCGCCGCGAACCAGCGTTCTCGGGGACAGGGTGGCCAGGGCGGGCAGGGTGGCGCCGCGTCGGGCATGTTCGGGGGCGGCGGCAACGCGCTGCAGATGCTGCAGAACCGCCTCGAAGCCAACATCGGCCGCGCCACGGTCCTGAGCGCCGCGAACGGCCGCGTGCTGTCGTTCCTCGAGGTGCGGCACACCCCGCAGGTGCGCCTCGAGGTGCAGTTCTACGAGATCAACCGCTCGAAGCTGCGCAGTCGCGGTATCGACATCATCGGGCTGGGCGCGAACTTCGACGAGCCGGGTTTGCTGCCGGGGCCCTTGGCGACCAGCGCGCAGGGTAGTGGCGCCGCGCTGATCGGCGAGGACGACGCGCAGGGCGTCGCCGGCTGGCTGGGCGGGACGCTGTCCGGGCAGTTCCAGCTCAACGCCGGCCGTTTCGCGATGGACGCCGTCTTGAACTACCTCGAGACCGAAGGCGTCGCGCGCAGTCTCTCGCGGCCCAGCATGGTCGTGCTCTCGGGCGAGTCCGCGCTGTTCCAGGTGGGCGGCGAGGTGCCGATCGTCAATGCGGTCGGCAACCAGTCCGTCGTCGGCTTCGGCGTCGTCTTCCGCGAGTTCGGCATCCAGCTCGCCGTGCGGCCCATGGTCGGGCGCCACGGCGAGATCAACGTCGACCTCTCGCCGCAGATCGTTTTGCCCGACGCGTCCCTGACGGCGCAGATCCGCGACACCACCGGGACGGCGCAGGAGACGACCGCCTTCAGCTCGCGCACGTTGCAGACGACGGCGCGCCTCTACGACGGCGAGGTCGTCGTCCTGGGCGGTCTGATGAGCCGCAACGACAACGAGGACCGCTCGAACCTGCCGGGCCTCGCGGACCTGCCCCTGATCGGCTGGATCTTCGAGAACGAGAGCCGCAACAGCGACGAGATCGAGCTGATCGTCGTCGTCAATCCCGTGGTCGTGCACGAGCGGCGCTACGAGACCGCGCTGTGGGAGCTGGCGTCGCCGCTGACGGCGGTCTTCGACAGCCTGCTCGGTCGCGCGCGCTAGGCGGAACGCGCAGGGCGCACGGTGCTCCCGAAGATGAAAAACCGGTTAGGGAAGGCTCCAACCGCGAAGAATCATCCAGGAGCGCGGAAACGGGGGTGCAGAAACCCCGAGCGGATTTCCCCAGCAATCAGCGAGATGGGGGTACGATCAAGGGCGTCGCACGGGTCGGTCCTCGCGGACGGCTCGCCCCCCCCTCTGGACGGATGCGACGCACTCCTCAACAGCTCCCCACCTGATCTAAGGCAGAAGTCACATGTTCAAGCGCATCAACCGCACCAAGAAGGGCGCCGCCCTCATCGAGTACGCCCTCCTCATCGCCGGAGTCGCCCTGATGGCCGCCGCGGCCGTTTCGGTCTTCGGCAACAAGACGAGCGACATGATCGCCGCCGTCACGTCGATCCTCCCGGGCTCGAACGCCGACGACAACGGCGCGATCGTCTCGGGTCAGCTGATCAACACGACTCGCAACGCTGCGGACGAGATCATCATCGACACGCAAATCGCTCCGAACACGATCGGCGACAACACCGGCATCGCCCCCGGGGACGAGTTCGGCGGCTTGGTCATCGACGCCGAGTAGTTCCTGACGTCCCTGTGCGCACGGCGCCCGCGAGCCTGTTCGGTTCGCGGGCGCCGTGTGCGTTGTGGGCTCAGCGGTTCGGCCAGGTGGAAGGCCGTACCGGGCTAGGGAAACGCTTGGGGGGCTGCCAGCCTGTTGGGAAAGCTCCGCCTGGGCTTCGGGAACCGCGTAGACTGCATCGACGGCACCTTCTGCTCGTAACCACGCCATGCAAGTCCTTCGACCCTCCATCCGACGAATCCAGCGCGGCGCCGTGCTGGTCGAGTTCGCGCTGGTCTCGATCGTCTTCTACCTGCTCTTGGCGGGCACGGTCGAGCTGGGGCGTCTGATGGTCATGAACCAGGCGCTGCAGGACGCGGCGCGCATCGCGGCGCGGGAGTTCGCGCTGGCGCCCTTCCCGGCTAGCGCGACCTTCGAGCAAGCGCTGTACGACGCCTTGCAACCGGTTCCCAGTGTGAATCCGCCGATCTTCGATCCGCGCGCCCTGGTCGTCGACATGACAGACCTTCCGGCCGGCACGGATCCGACCACCGTCTTCGCTACGTTGCCGGTCGTCAACCAGAGCCTCCAACTCTTGATGTTCCGCGACGAGGTCACGGTGGAAGGCCAGCGGCGCGACGTCTACCGCATGCCCGGGACCTTGTTGATCAACGATGCCTTCGCGCAAATGCCCCTACCCACCAATCCTCTGGGCTTGACGGTGCAGGTGCCGCGCATCATCGGGCGCGGTCCGGGCGGTGGTGAGATCATCGAATGGACCAACGTTCTGGAGGAGGTGCGCGCGAACAACTCTTTCGTGGCTGCGGGAACCGGCTCGTTCAGCTTGACGCCGCCGAACCCCGGCCAGGAGAGCGGGATGGCCGCTGTTCGGCTGAACCTGCCCTTCCAGTCGGTGCTCTTGGGTTCTTTCTACACGGACGCCGACGGGTCGAGCGCAGGGCCGATGGAAGCGACCGGAGTCCAGACGGTCACGAATCCCCAGGATCAGAACGGTCGCCTGGCGATCGACTCCGCGGACAGCGCAGGCACCTATGGCGGTGAATACGGTTTGGGAGGGTTGCACATGCTAGGCACCCAGATCCGACCCTTCCGCCGCGTCATTTCTGCTCAATCGATGTTCCGCCGCGAGGTTTTCCAATAAGCCTCGCCGAGAGGCATCGCCGCCGGCTTCGGAAGGAGTGAGAGACCCCCGATCCCGCGCCGCTCTTCGACGCTTTCCCACCTAACCAGTTCCTATGGCCACCGCGATCTACCGTCGACGCCGATTCCCGTGGAGCACCGTCGTGCTCGGCGGCTTCCTCGTCGTTCTCCTCGTCTTCGTGGCGCTGCTCAGCGGCGCCAAGATCCCCGTCCCGTTCTCGGACCAGGTCCTGGCCTGGAACGCGACGGACGAGCCCGCAGCGGACAAGAACGCGCTGCCCGACGGCATGGTCTGGGTCCTGCGCTCGGCCCGCACCATCCCGGCGTACCACGCGATCGACAACGAGGACCTGATCCAGCTCAAGGAGGGCAAGGTCGAGTTCGCGAAGTATCCCTGGAAGGCCGACGAGGTCGTCGCCAACGGGCTCTTCACCATCGATCGCGTCTCCGAGCTCAAGGGCCGCGTGCTGAAGCGCAACAAGGACAAGGGGCGCCTCTTCTCCGAGAGCGACTTCTTCGAGAAGGGCACCCGCGCGGGCGTCACGGCTGGCATTCCCTTGGGTTACCAGGGCATGTGGGTCTCGGTTGGCATGATCGAGGGCCTGGCAGGGCTGACGCGCGACGACCGCTTCGACATCTTCTCCGTCGTCGAACGCGACGACAAGAAGGACAAGAAGTCGAAGTCCGACCTGCTGGACGGCGTACACAAGGCGCGCTTCGATCTCCTCGAGTTGTCCAAGGAGGAGGAGCCCATCGCCACCGTCGAACAGATCGTGCGCGGTGGCCGCGTCGTGACCGGCGTTCAGCTCCGCAGTGAACTCGAGCGCACGAACAGCTTGATGTCGGGCACCCAGACGAAAGCGACGCCCAAGCAGGAGATGTTCATCGCGATCCGGCGGCAAGAGATCCCGGCCTTGGTGAAGGTGCTGGGCACCGAAGGCAAGGTCTTCTGTCTGCCCTACTCCGGTCGCGGCGACGCCGAGGACGAGCTCGAGTTGGCGCCTTTGGACGGCTCCGCGATCGCGGCTGCGCTGCAAGGCGCCTCCGACGACGCGCCCGAGGCGTCCCAGCCCGAGTACGGCTTCGTCGAGGTCATCCGCGGCGACGTGCGCAGGCTCGAAACCACGATCGTCCAGGAGTAGCCGCAAGAGTCGGTCGAAACGCCATGGAGATCCCGATGCAACCCGAGCGACGACGGACGCGCCAGCCGCGGCGCGGAGCCGTGCTCGTGCAGTTCGGCATGCTCTCCTTCGCGATCATGGGCATCATGACCGTGGCGATCGACCTGGGGCTGGCTCGCAGCGTGCACGGCACGATGCGCAACGGCGCCGAGGCCGCCGCGCTGGAGGGCTTGCGTCAGCGCGATGCCTTCCGGTGTCCGTCCGGGACGTTGCCGGACGCCTGCGCGCTCTTGCGCGACCTCTGGCGCCGGCTCGAGGCGCGGCGGGCGCTGTCGCTGGTCTTCGACGAGGATCTCGACCTGGCGACGCGCAACATCGACATCAAGCTGGGGATGGGCGGCTTCCTCGAGACCGGCATCAACAACACGGGCGATCTCGAGACGACGGGCCTCGACGAGACGCTCGACGCCTACAACCCGGTCGCGGTGGGAGTGTTGCCGTTCCAGTTGAACGAAGCCCTGAACGAAGCCCATGGCGACATGGTGGCCGGCGACTTCCAGCGCCCGCTGGTGCAGACGGCGGGCGAGGACTCGAACTACGATCGACCCGACTTCTTGAACCTGGCACCGTTGGCAGCCGCGGACGCCGATTCGTTCCTGGTGCGCACGCGCCGTGGCACCGATCCCTTCGGGCTCGATCGCGTGCTGGGCGTCAGTTCCAGCGGCCCTCCGATCCCGATCCTGTTCGGGCTGGGGTCGCTGATTTCGAAGGATCCCGCCGAGCGCTACGACCCGCGCCGCGACGGTTTCACAGTGCGCTCCACCGCGATCGCGACGGCACGACCTGCGCTGGCGGTGGGCCTGGCCGATCCGGGCGGTGCCTACGGCGGCTGTCTGCCCTTCGCCGAGGTCGCCGGTGGAAGCTGGACGACGCTCGCCTTCGACGCCCATTTGTGGGAGGTGTGCACGGGGCAGGTGCCGGGTGTGGACGGGCTGCCGCTGCCCGACCTCTTCATCGTGTCGCCGACCGGGCTCGTGCGGCGCTTGAGCTCGTCGGTCATCGACCCGTGCCAGAACCCGGTGCTCCTGGCCGCGGTGGCGCGGCTGGTCACGATCGAAGGCACGGGCGGGCGCATCGTCGAGTTCGGGAATTCCGTCGCGCCCGTCACGTCGAACTTCGATTCGACCGAAGTGCTGGCCAACGGCCCGCAGCTCATCGGCCGACGCTTCTACCAGCCCGTGCTGCGGACGTTCCGCGCCGGCGAGGTCGGCTACGACCCGGGTTGTTCGAACACGAACGACCCCGACTGCTATCAGGTCGTAGGCTTTGGTGCCTTCGAGGTCGTCGACGTGTTCGAGCCCGTCAGCGAGCCCGGCGTGGCGATCCAAGTCAGACGCCTAGGCAGGATCATGGCGGAGGAGAACGGAACGGCGTTGCTTCGCTCTGCGAACGCTCGTTTCGCCAACGCCGGCCCGTATGTTCGCCAGGCGTACGACGCGCTCGCAGCTCTCCCACACGTTCAGGCGCCCGTTCTGGCACGCTGATCCCTCCGACCCCGATCTCTCGCTCCCCCCCCCGGGCGACGATGCAAGCCGACCGCACCTACCACATCCTCGTCATCGCGCCGGATCCCTCGCTCGCAGGCGAGATCCAGGAGGTGCTCGACGACCTCAAGGACTACCGCTGTGTCCTGACGTTCGAGGGCAACGAGCTGCGCGGCATCGAGGCAGCGCGCGACCGACAGCCCGACCTGATCGTGCTGCACGTCGAGAGCGACGTCGTGACGGCGCGGCACATCGCGTCCGAGCTGGCGACGGCGGCGCGCGACGCGGTCGTCGTCGGCGCGTACCGACCGGAGGCTCTGGGCGAGGAGAACGTCGGCTCGATGGTGATCGAGCTGATGCGCGAGAACGTGCGCGACTTCCTGCGTCGCCCGATCTCGAACGCGGAGGTGGAGCAGATCTTTCGGCGTCACCTCGTCGAGCGCGCGGTCAAGCGCGGCCAGGTCGGCAAGGTCGTGTCGTTCGTCAGCAACAAGGGTGGCGTCGGTAAGTCCACGACCAGCATCAGCGCGGCGGTGTGTTTGGCCGAGCGCAATCCGGACGAGGTGCTCTTGATCGACGGTTCGATCCAGATGGGCGTCGCGGCCTCGATGCTGGATCTCGAGCCGGAGGCGACGCTCGCGCACGCCGCGCGTGAGGCGGGGCGCTTGGACGAGACGCTCTTGCGCTCGTTCTCGACGCCGCACAGCTCGGGCCTGCGTATCCTCGCCGCGCCGCACGACGCGATGGAAGCGACGATCATCGACGAGGCCGCGATCTCACGTATCCTCAGCGTCTCGCGCCAGACGTTCAAGTACGTCATCGTCGACACCTTCCCGATGGTCGACAGCTTCTCCGTGGCGGTGCTCGACCTCTCGAACATGGTGTTCGTCGTGCTGTCCAGCATGGTGCCGATGATCGAAGGCGGTGCAGCTTTCCTCGGCGTGCTCGACCAGATCGGCGTGCCACAGGGCAAGCAGCGCTTGGTCGTGAACGAGCACCATCCCGGCTTCACCGGCAAGTTGAAGCCCAGCGACGTCGCCAACCAGATCGGGCGCAACATCGACTTCGTCGTGCCGTTCCGCCGTCAGGTGTTGGTGGCCATGAACACGGGCAGGCCCTACATCCAGCGCGCGCCGAAGTGGTACGGCTTCGGGAAGTCGATCCTCGGCATGGTCAAGGAGATCGAAGGCACCGGCGGGCGCGCGCCCGCCGAGCTGACGCGCACCGCGCGCGAGGCGCTGAGCTCGGGCCAGGCCTCGACCCAGGCGAAGCCGGCGAGCACCGAAGTGCACGACGACGATCTGCGCGGCGGCGCCAAACTGCTCGGCCAGTAGGACACGACCATGACGGACGAGAACGCCAACTGGGAAGAGCTGGAAGCCGCGCGGCATCTGTTCCGCCGGTCCTTGTCGAAGGACGCGGGCGGCCGGATGAAGACGACCAAGCAACGGGACACGGGGCAGCGCGACGAGCGGCGCCGTCAGCCGTCCGAGGTCACGCAGTACCTCAAGACCAAGCAGCGCTTGCAGGAGCGTTTGCTGGATCACCTGAGCCGCAACGAACTCCTGGGCGCCGGTGACGACATCGTCGCGCGCTCGGTCGAAGCGTTCGTCGACAGCGTCCTCGAGGCCGAGGAGCTGCCGCTGAACGAGGGCGAGCGCGGCCGACTCTCCGAGGAGTTGCTGGAGGAGGCGCTCGGGATGGGGCCCTTGGCCGGTCTCATGGCCGATCCCGCCGTGACCGACATCCTGGTCAACCGTCACGACCAGATCTACGTGGAGCGCTTCGGCCGCCTCGAACTGTCGGACGTCCGCTTCCGCGACGCGGAACACGTGCAGCGCATCATCGAGCGCCTCGCCATGCGCTGCGGTCGACGCATCGACCAAGCGTGGCCGATGGCCGACCTGCGGTTGCCCGACGGCAGCCGCGTGAACGCGACGATTCCGCCCATCTCGATCGACGGACCGACCATCTCCATTCGCCGTTTCGGCAGGCGCCGCATCAGTCGCGCCGACCTCGTGCGCATGGGCGCGATGAGCCAGGACATGTCGGACTTCCTCGACGTGGCCGTTCTCGCCAAGCGCAACATTCTGATCTCCGGCGGCACCGGCGTCGGCAAGTCGACGATGTTGGGTGCGATCGCCGAGGCGATTCCGAACCACGAGCGCGTGCTGACGATCGAGGACACGGCGGAACTGATCCTCGATCAGGAGCACGTGGTGCGTCTGGAGACGCGCCCCGCCAACGTCGAGGGCCAAGGCACGATCCTCGCGCGCGACCTGGTCATCAACTCGCTCAGGATGCGCCCGGACCGCATCATCCTGGGCGAGGTTCGCTCGTCGGAAGCGCTCGACATGCTGCAGGCGATGAACACCGGCCACGAGGGCGGCATGTGCACGGTGCACTCGAACACGCCGCGCGATGCCTTGTCCCGACTCGAGACGATGACGCTCCTGGCGGGCAGCGACCTGCCGTCGCGCGCCATCCGCGAGCAGATCGCGTCGGCGATCCACCTGATCGTGCAGCTTCGGCGGATGGAGGACGGCGTACGCCGCATCGAACGCATCACCGAGCTGACCGGCATGGAGGACAACACGCCGTTGCTCCAGGACATCTTCGTCTTCGAACGCCGCGGGCGCGCGGGCAAGAAGATCGAAGGCGAGTATCAACCCACGGGAATCGTGCCGCGCTTCGTCGAGGAGATGCGTGAGCGCGGCCACCAGCTCGACGCGGAGATCTTCCGCCGCTCGAGCGGACCAAGGTTCCGGCCCGGCACGACCGGCGCCGGCGCGGGCGATGTCGGATAGCGAACAGACCCTCGTCCTGATCACAGGAGCCCTCGGGGTTCTCTTGATCGTCCTGTCGCGTACGCGGACCTGGCGCAACCGCGCCCAGGCCATGCGACGACTCGAGGTGTCGCCGAACACCTCGGCGGTAGATCCCGTCGAGATCCTCGAGATCGAGGAAGGACGACCGGTCTTCAATCGGTTCCGCCCGCTGCCGTTCGTGATCTTCGTGTCGCTCTTCGTCTTGCTGAGCGTGTCGGACCTGCACGCGGCGTACTGCTTCTCGATCGCGCTGATGTTGGCGACGCTCGCCTGGCTGGTTCAGGACGCCGCACACCAGCGGGCGATCAGCCGCTTCGAGAACCAGCTCGCGGACGTCGTCGACCTGATCGTCGCCGCGCTGCGCGCGGGCAGCTCGCTCGCGGACGCGATGACGAACGCCGCGAAAGAGGTGCGCGAACCGCTACGCAGCGAGATCGAGGACATCGTCGATCGCATCCGGCTCGGCGAGGACCCGAACCACGCGCTGACCCAGATGCAGGATCGCGTACCGCTCGAGAGCTTTCGCCTGTTCGGCTTCACGCTGGCCAGCCACTGGGGCGGCGGTGGCAGTTTGGCGCCGACGCTCTCGTCCGTGGGCCTCACGATTCGCGATCGCATCACGCTTTCCGACCGCATCCGATCGCAAGCCATGGAGTCGCAGTTGTCGGTCTACGTCGTTCTCGTGATCTCCTATGCGCTGGGCTACCTGCTGTACAAGGGTGATCCCGAGCGCGCCATCTCGTTCGCGCACAGCGGAGTCGGCGTGATCGCCATTTCAGGCAGCATGGTGCTGCAGACGATCGGACTGATCTGGATGTTCAACATGACCAAGATCGACACCTGATGAACACCGCGCTGATCCTGATCGCCGCCGCCGCTGGCTTGGGCGTCTTGTACATGGCCATCGCGCTGGTGCGCGAGCGGCCCGCGCGCCGCGTCGCGGCGCGCATGGGCACGCACGTCGTCGAGGAGGACGTGATCGACGAGGCGTTCCTCAACGCCGCGCCCTGGTCGATCGACTGGGTCTCGCGTTGGTTGTATCTCGCCGGGCTGCGCAAGCCGGGCGTGACGCTGACGTTCTTCACCGCCCAGGCGCTCTTCTTCGTTGCCGGCCTGCTGGTCAAGGCCTGGATGCAGTCCTCGCCGGTCATCGCCAATGCGGGCGCCGGAACGACGGGGATGGGCGGCGTGATGCTGAGCATGCTCGGGCTCGTGCCGTGGGTCGCGTTCGGCGCCTTCGCGGCGATCCCGATCCTGTACGTCAAGAGCAAGCGCCAGAAGATCGTCGACTCGATCGACAAGGATCTCCCCGTCACGCTCGAACTCTTGGCGACGTTGGGCCGCGGCGGCATGGGCGTCGACGCAGCCCTGGCGAAGATCCTGGAGGCTCAGGACGTGGCGCGACCGCTCGCTCGCGAATTGCGCGCGTTCCAGGTGGAGACGCTCTCCGGTGTCGCGCGCGTCGAATGCTTCCGCCGGTTGGCGGGCCGGCTCGGTCACACGTCCGTCACGATCTTCGTGTCCTCGCTGATCCAGGCCGAGAGCATCGGTTCCGCGCTCGGCGAAGTTTTGCGTCGCCAGGCGGACTCGCTCTGGAGTCGGCGACGAGAGCAGGCGCTGATGAAGGCGCAGACGCTGCCGGTCAAGTTGGCGATTCCGCTCGTGACCTGCTTCCTTCCGCCGATCTACATCTTCACGCTGGGGCCGCCGTTCCTTCAGTTCCTCGACAGCGCCCTCGCGAACATTCGCTGATCCTCCCCGAGAGCCCCCAAGCATGGCACGTCCGCTTCTTCTCCTCCTCCTCTTGCTGACCGGTTGTCAGTTGGCGCAACAGATCCAACAGGACCCGCGCACGCACGACGAGCGACTGTACGCGTTGCTGCAGGAGCTCGACGCGGTCCGTTCGGGCGTTGGGCGCGAGCTCGGCGGTCGCGAGCGCGCGATCCGCAGCCAGCTCGACCGCCTGTATTACGAGGATCCGCGCCACGTGGACACCGCATGGGTCATGGGCGTTCTCGAGTACGAGGACCAGAACCAAGAGCGCGCCACCTGGTACCTGGACAACGTGCTGCAACTCGAACCGAGCCACGCGCGCGCCGCGGAGCTGCGCGGTCGCATCGCATTGAACGAGGGCAACGTCGACTACGCGATGAAGGTCATCTCGCGCGCCATCGCCCTGTCGCCGGACGACCCGGGGCTGCACGAGGTCAAGGCGCTGGCGCACTACCTGGAGCAGCGCTGGAACGAAGCCGCGGTCTCCCTGCGCGAGGCGGAGCGGCTGGGCAGCCCGGCTTGGCGAGCTGCGTTCAACCGCGGTTTGATCGCGGAGGCGCGCGGCAACGCGACCGAGGCGATGGCGCTGTACCGGACGGCGATCGACGAGCGCGGGGGACGCTTTCCGCGCGCCGAGCAACGGCTGATCGGAGTGGGAGGCCTGCGTTGATCGCGCCGGCCTTGATCGCGCTCGCCGGCCTCGCGCTGGCCGTTGGCGACGAGGAGACGCCGGCGAAGAGCGCCACGGCGACCGCCGAGACGCAACACACGTTGAAGCTTGCCGGCGGCGATCTGACCTACACGGCGCGGGCGGGAACTCTGCGCCTCAGCGACGAGGACGGAACGCCGCGCGCCGACGTCTTCCACGTGAGCTATGAGCTGGCGCAGGGCCGTGACGACGCGACGCGTCCGGTGACCTTCTGCTTCAACGGCGGCCCGGGCTCGTCGTCGGTGTGGCTGCACCTCGGCGTGTTCGGACCCCAGCGAGTCGAGCTGTCGGACGCCGGCGAACCTCCGCTCGTGCCGCCTTACCGCTGCGTGCCGAACGAGTCGACGCTGCTCGACATCAGCGACCTCGTCTTCGTCGATCCCCCTTCGACGGGCTACAGCCGCGTGGCCGAGGGCACGGACGCCGAAGCGTTCCACGGCGTCGACGAGGACGTGCGCTGGATGGCGGAGTTCATCCGCCTCTTCGTGACGCAGGAAGAGCGCTGGGATTCGCCCAAGTTCTTGGCGGGCGAGAGCTACGGCACGACGCGCGTCGCCGGGCTCGCGCGCCGACTCCAGGAAACGCACGGGATGAACCTGAACGGCGTCGTCCTGATCAGCTCGATCCTCGACTTTCAAACGGCGCGCTTCGACGTGGGCAACGATTTGCCCTACGTCCTGTTCCTGCCGACGTACACGGCGACGGCGTTCTACCACGGAAAGCTCGCGGGGCGCCTGGCCAAGGATCTCGAGCGCACGCTCGACGAAGCCGAGACCTTTGCCGCGGGCGACTACCGCGACGCGCTCTTCGCCGGGGAGCGCTTGGGCGAGGAGGCGCGCCTCGAGATCGCGCATCGACTCGCGGCGTTCACGGGGTTGTCGGTCGACTTCTGTCTGGAGACGAACCTGCGTCCGAAGATCCATCAGGTCACCAAGGAACTGCTGCGCGAGCGCGCGCTGACGGTCGGGCGCCTCGACTCGCGCTTCGTTGGTCGCGATCGGCGCGCGGCGGGTGAGCGCTATGAGTTCGACCCGAGCTATGCGGCGATCCAAGGCGCGTTCACCGGCGCGCTGAACGCGTACGTGCGCGAGGAGCTCGACTACGCGAACGACCTGCCCTACGAGATCCTGACAGGTCGCGTGCAGCCCTGGAGCTGGACGGGTCGCGACCAGCGCTACGTGGCGCTGAGCGAGTCGCTGCGCCGCGCGATCACGACGAACCCGGCGCTGGACGTCTTCGTGGCCAACGGTCGGTACGACCTGGCGACGCCGTACTTCGCGACCGAGTACACCTTCGCGCACCTCGAGCTGCCGCCCGAGTCGGCGGGCAACGTCGAGCTCCACGACTATCCCGCGGGCCACATGATGTACGTGCACCTGCCGTCGCTCGCGACGCTGCGCGCGGACCTCGGAAACTTCTACGCGCGGGCCCTCCGGCGCTGAGCCCCCGCCGGCGCCCTGCGGAGGCGGCGCGAGGGCCCGTCAGGGCGATCCGGTCCCCCCGGGAGCGGTGGTGCTCGAAGGGGAGAATCGCCCGTGATAGCAGTCATTTCCCCCCGATCGCCGTGTCTCCGCTATGTTGGACGAAGGCGCCCCGCTCCCCGCGCCCGGCGGTCCCCTGCGCGACCGTTGCCCCACCACCTACCCCCTTCGACACCATGCGAGCCAACCCCCTCAGCTTCAGGCACCTCGGCCTGGGCGCACTCTGCTCGCTCGCCCTCGCGGCGAGCGCCAGCGCCCAGCAAGAAATCGTTCTCGACGGCGAAGTCATCCTCGACGCCACGATGACCCCCGTGGGCAGCGTGACCGACATCCGTCAGTTCGCCACCAACGGCAGCGGCGAATCGCTGGTTGAAATCGACACGAACGGCTCTACCGCATCCGACGAGCTGATCTTCGACGGAACGGTCATCGTGCGCCGGGAAGGCCAAGCCATGATCGACCCGCCCGGCACGACCGCGTTCCGCATCGTAGAGAGCATGCAGCTCAACGATCGCGGCGATGTGGTCCTTGTCCAGACCATTGGCGGCGTCCCGTTCGACCAGAACGAAATCCTCACGATCAACGATGTGGTCGCTTTGCAAGAAGGTGGCGACGCCAGCGTGGCTGGCTTCGCTGGGGCGACCTGGTCGAACTTCCAGAACGTGCAGATCAGCAACCCCGCCGGTGCGGACGACCTGAGGGTTCTCGCGTACGCGTCGGTCAATACGGGCGGCGTGTTGTCCGACACCCTGCTCATGATCGTCGCCGACTCGTCAGGCGTCGTTTCCAGCGTCACCCCCGTGCTGTCGAAAGGGGATGTTTTCGACATGAGCGGCGATGTCGGCTGCCCGCTAGCCTCGCAGACCGTCTTTAGCATCGCGACAGGCGTCAACCGATTCGCCGTCAACAACGCTGGCGAGTGGATTGCCGAAGCACGATTGACGGGTAGCAGCTCGAACGACCGCTGCATCATCTTCAACGGGGCGATCATCGCACGCGAAGGCTGTCCTTCGGCAGCCGGTTCGAACTGGTCGGACCTCAGCAACGTGGAAGTGGACATCAACGACAACCCCGATGGCACCGATTGGCTCGTCGCCGGCATCGTCACTGGCGCTTTGGCCACCAATCACGTCGTCGTGCGTAACGACGCCGTCGTCGTGCGCAAGGGTGATTCCTTGCCGGGCATCAACGGCACCATCTCCTGGTTCGGCTCGGCGCCGGTCAAGTTGACGGATGCGGGTGGAGCCATTTGGTACGGCCAGTGGGCCGATCCCGATCCCACCTTGGGTTCGGCGATCTTCATCGATGATGCAGTGAGTCTGCAGAAGGGCCAAACGATGATCGATGGCGCGACGGTCACCTCGATCGATTCTTCCGACAACTCGTGGTCGACCAGCCCCGCCGGTGACCGCATCATCGCGGAGCTCAGTCTTTCCGACTCGCGCTCAGGCGTGTGGTCGATTCCGGTGGATACGGGCATCCCCGACGTCATCACCGAAGGCATCTCCTGCGGCAACTTGGCGACCCTGACGCACGTTGGGGGCACCGCGATCTTGGGCGATGGCTTCACGCTGCGCATGGACAGCGGGCAAGCCGACGGCGTGCTGCCGATCCTGTTCTTCGCGAACAAGTGGATCGGTCACCCGGCGCCCTACGACCCGACGATGGACTGCGGCTTCCCGTGGACCTACGGCAACCTGCTCCTGTCCGTGGCGGCCCCGAACCCGGTGGACTTCTCGCCCTTCGTGCCGCCGCCGGTCACGCTGTGGGCCTCGGGCATGCCGGTGGACTTCTTCGTGGACCTGACCATCCCCCAGGACCCCGCGGGGCTCGTGGGCCGGACCTTCCTGTGGCAAGGGCTCTTCCTGGACTTCTCCGGGGTGGCGCCGCCGTCGGAGAAGTTCCGGTTGACGAACGTCGTGACCACGACGTTCGGATCGAACTAGCCCGGTTCCCTCACCACGATCCGCCTGATTCGCCGTATCTCATTGCCCTGC
>JBBDIB010000053.1:0-25790 GCA_040880665.1 Planctomycetota bacterium | reverse complement strand
GATCTACGACGAATCCGATCGAATCGTGGTGAGGGAACCGGGCTAGCTGTCCGGTACACCGCCTGCCAGGTGCTCCGGGGGAAGCTCGAACGGCGGGAGGCGCATGCGGAACGGCACGAATCGTCCGGGCTAGGTTTGCGGGGCCTAGCGCAAGCCTTCAGCACGGAAGTACAGGCTCTGGATTCTCTCCTTGCGCAACTCCACCAGCCGCGCCATCCCATCCGCGAGAGCGGGACTCTTAGAAGAGAGGATCGGTAGCGAGAGCCCCCAGCCACGATATCCCGTCGAGCGCGTGCCGATCGACGTGTCGGCTTCGAGGCGATCAAAGGTCAGGGGATCGCAGGTTCCGAGCGGCCCGACAACAAAATCTCCACGCTCCCGTGCGTCCTGTCTGTACGCCAATTCGAGCTGGCAGAGTTCTTGTGCGACCCCGAGACTCTCTTCATCGAACGTCGCGGCCAAATCGACCAGATCGAGAAGTTGATTCTTGCTGAAATCTGCCTCTACCCCCATGGTTCTCAGCAGATTCGTAATTGCCTCTTCGTCCATCTTGACCCCCGCGATTCGGACGTAGTGCTCGAGCAACTCGTCGACATTCGGGTTCACGACCTGGTCCCGAAGCTCATTTTCCGCCTCCGCCCAGGAAGCTATGCCGCCGAACGGATCGGAAAGCAGATCCTCCCCACCGCGTTCCACGCAGAATGCCCGGACCTCAGGCCATTTCGACCCCCAATGGTCTCTGGGAAAAGAGCCGCTTGCCATGCAATAGCTACGGACCTCGAGAGGAGTCCCAGAGCAGCAGGGAAGGGTGCATTGCATCGTGGCGCGAGAAGCCTCGGTTTGGCTGCTGGACGGGTCGGATGCCCGGGCCAAACTTCGCGTCGAGCCCGATCGGATCATCGCGTCCAAGTGACGAGCGGCGAGCGCACGGCATCGGAGCGAGATGACGACGCCGCCGCGGCAGCGTAGCGTTGCTACATCCACGGAGTGGCAACGTCGAGAGCACGGCGTCCTCTGTCCGTGCCGCCGGTCCAAGCCGCAGGTAGACTCCCCTCATGGCCCGCCACGACCCCCTCGCCAAGCTCGTCGTCGACGCCGCACTCGAACTTCACCGCCAGCGCCCTTGGGAGGACCTCGACGGCGACGAACTCCTGCTCGCGCGGGTGCCCACCGAGGAGGAGCCGGTCGCCGTCTCCATCATGGGGCAAGCGGGGCAGGAGTTCGGGTTGAGCGTGTTCCGCGGACCGGGCGCGTTCGCTCGAATGGCGCGGCACATCGCCGGTGAACTGTCGGAGGAA
The DNA here is from genome assembly GCA_040880665.1 of Planctomycetota bacterium. GTDB lineage: Bacteria > Planctomycetota > UBA1135 > UBA1135 > JBBDIB01. Next base: position 24,492 of record JBBDIB010000053.1, on the reverse strand, counting down.
CGGTTCGCCGAGGAGAGCCACTTCGTCGGGTACTCGTTCGAGGCCTGGGACGCGCTACCGGAGGAGTTCCGCGACCTCTTGCGCGCCGCTGGATCGCGGTCGAGAACCAGGCGGGCGGTGCCCTGGATCCTCGCCAAGGGACCGTACGAGATCGCGCGGGTTCCCGACCGCGATGAGCTGCGCACGCTCGCCTGGGTCGTGCGGGGGGTCCTCGCTGCGCTGGAAGCTGGCGAGCTCGAGACGCCGCAGAGCGGACGGCGCCAGCGCGTGCTCGAACTCGAGATCGCGGGCGACCTGCGACGACCGACTTGCCAGGTGCGCCTCGTCGACCCGCCCATGGACGAGAGGGAGCCCGAACGGCCGGTGCCGTTGGCGCTGCCGGGTGGGCTGCGCGAGCTGCCGCGCAGTGATGAGGACTGGGGCCTGACGCGGATCGCCACGGCCGCGACGATCGCCGACGATCCCCGGCAGGCGGCCGTCGCGCTGCTGCTCGACGGGTCGGGCGCGATCGTCGGAGCCGAGGTCCTCCAGGGTGACGAGCTGGCGCCGCTCGCGGAACTCTTGACGCTGACGTTTCGCGGCGAGGGTCAGCAAGCGCCGAAGCCCGGCCTGCCCGGGCGGATCCGAATGGACGACGAGCGCCTGCACGCCGCGCTCGCGCCGGGGTTGGCGGCGCTCGGCATCGAGGCCGTCTTCGACGCCGACGACCCCTGGCTCGCTGCGGTGGCCGACGATCTCGGCGAGAAGCTGGGGCCCCTCGCCGCCGCGTGCGACACGGAACGGGCGGATCCGGACGCGGAGCCGAAGGACCTCGCGGAGTGGAAGGCCGCCGACCGGCGCGCGATCCAGCTCATCGGCGAGACGGTCGACAACGGGAAGTTCGTCACGCCGCGCGCGCTCAAGCGCTTCTTCGGCGGCGAGCGGGAAGGCGAACTGCTCGAGCACTCGTTCGACCCGACGATGGCCGACGGCGCGTTCCTGGAGTGGCTCGCGGCCGACTACCGCGCGACGAAGCGCTCGCGCACGCTGATCGAGAAGCTCCTGGAGAAGAAGGGCCTCGCCCCTGGCATGCGCACCATGCTGGAAGCGCGCCGCGACGCGGAGCTCTCGATCTTCGGCGTCGACGCGTGCGAGCCCGGTGCGACGCTCGAGGTCACCGACATCTTCTCGGGCGAGACCGTCACGCTCCACGACCGCGCGCTCTCGGGCAGCGCCCGGGAGGGGCTCTTCTTGCCGCTGCGGCTCCTGCGCGTGGACCGGTGGATCTTCCCGGTGCTCGCGGGCCCGCCACTCGGGCAGTTCGAGATCGACGGAGCGCTCGAACTGCTCGAGCGCCTGGGGCACCTGGGACACGCGATCGATCCTTTCGCTGGCCGCCAAGATGCCCATCTCCTCGGACAGCTCTTTGCGTGGCTCGCGGAACGCGAGGCGCACCCGCCGCAGCTCCAGAACACCGACGGCGACCCGCTGCCGCCGCACACGGCGACGCTCCCCGCCGCCGAACGCGAAGCCTACGAGGGCTTCGTGCGCGAGCTCGCGCTGCAGTGGATCGAGACGCCGATCCCCGCCCTCGACCACCGCACCCCGCGAGAAGCCTGCTCGACCGCCGAGGGCCGCGCGCGCGTCTCCCGCCTGGCGCGCACGATGCCGCCGATCGGCACGCCGGCGGGTCCGATCAAGGCGCCGCACGCGGACCTCTTGCGCGAGCTTGGCCTCGAGTGAGTACGGAGTCAGGCACACTCCCAGCGCCTGCCCAGAGACCGCACCCATTCATCCAAGCGCCAGACAGCGCTCGTCGATCGTTCGCTGCAGGTGGTCTGTCGCGCGCGCTGCGAGACCGATCGAGGCAAGGCCGGGCTTCGACGCATCCGCGAGGCGGCGGCCGAGGCGCGTGACGAGCGTCGTCAGCATGCGCTCCGTCGCGGAGGCGCGCACACCGACGCGTTCGCCGAACGCCACGAAGTCGCGCCGCCCAAGGCGCTGGTCGCGTCCCTCGAGCTTCAATGCCATGCGGTCGTCCCCGTAGGGCAGCGTGCTGAGCAGGTCGTACGCCGGCGCGAGGCCCACGATGCCGCCGGCGCTCCGCACGCTGAGATTCTTCGCGTGCAGGTCGCCGTTCGCGATGAGGTAGCTGAAGGCGACGAGCCGCAGGAGCTCGAGCCGCGCGACCAAGGGCGCGGCGCACACTTCGAGGGCCTCCGCGAACTCGCGCAGCGCGATCCGATACTTGTCGGCGGGATAGCGGCCCAGGAGTTGGCACGCGTCCTCCTGCGCCAGTTTCAGCACGCGGCCGCTGGTGCGATCGCGGGATCGGTCGAAGCGCTCGGCGAGCAGTGCCGAAGAGCCATGCACGTCCGTCACCGTTCGGACGCGCGCCGCCTCGACTCCGACTTCGCGCGCGAGGGTCATGAAGAACCGCTCGTTCGCGACCAGGCGCGGTAGGTCGTCAAGTTCCAGCTTCAGAATGCACTCGCCAAAATCCGTCCGCGCCGCGCGCACGGGCAAGGTGAGTCGAGCCGCGCTCACCTTCGGCTGAACGCCGGCCAAGGCGCGCCGGTCGATCGCGGCGCCGGCTCCTCGTCCCAGGCTCTCTTCCAACAGCTGCCGAAAGTCGAGCTCCGCGCTGCCCAGGTCGACGCGGGGCTCGTGCCGGCGAGTGGCCGCTCCGGACGGGGCGACGGTCACCGCACCGACGGTGTCGCCACCGACCGCAGCGAGCAGCGTGAAGAGGTCGTCCTCCGACGTCTTCAGCGTGGAGACGAGCACGCGCATGCGCAGACCTTCCGGCAACAGGCCCGCAAAATAGGGCGGCAGGTTCACGCCCTGAACGACGTAGGGCTCGACCCGCACAGGCAGCCTGTGGCTGACCGCGAGTCCCGAATCGAGCGCCGCGGACACGTACCGAAGCTCGCAGCCGAGTGCGGTCCGAGCCAGCCGTCCGACGAGCTGATCGACACCGGTGCCGTCATCGACGAAGACGTCGAGCGCCTCGACCGCGCGCGGCTCGAGCGGCTCCGCGGCGCGCGTCACGGCGCGTCTCCCGGCGTCCCGGCGCCGGCGTCGGGGCGAGCTGTGATCACCTCGTCGGCGACTTCGACCACGAGGCCGAGGCCGAGGACCTCCAGCACCGCGAGGACCTTGTCCAAGCGCAACGTCGGCTTCCCGCGCTCCAGGTCGTAGAGGAACGCGACCCCCACGCCAGCGAGGTCCGCCAAGGCGAGCTGGCGGAGCTTCAGGCGGCGCCGCCGCTCCCGGACGACGCTCCCGAGGAGCTGGGTGGGAAGCTGCGGGGGAGTGGGAGGCATGGTCGATCCAACCGATCGGATGGATTGCGTACTGTATCGGCTCTCGACAGCTCGGCCCACCCACACTTCCATGCTTTTGCATGGATTCTACGGCCCGCACGGCGCCCTGGGCTCGGCCCCAACCCGGAAACGAACCACATCCATGCGTTGGCGTGGATTCCGCAGTCGACCCCATCGCAGGGGGTCCCCTACGCCGTTCGACTCGCGCGCAACATCTTCGCCAGGAGCCAGGCTCCCGCGACGAGCGAGCCAAAGTAGCACGCGAACGCTGCGGCGCGCAGCAGACTGGCGAAGAGCGCGTCTTGCTCGAGGCAGCCCAGTTCGCCCAGGAGGTAGTGCCAGTCGTGGGAGGCCTCGCCGCCGCCGACCGTGACCAAGGGCAGGCTTCGGGCCCGCGCGTCGCCCACGTAGGTCGCGACGCCAAAGAGGTTCGTCGCGAGCCACGCGCCCGCGACGGTGACGGCGAAGAAGTCCGGCTGGCGCAGGAACATCCACGCCGCCGCGAGCGGTGCCGCCAGTTGCAACAACGTGCCGCCAGCCGCGCAAACGAACGCCCCGGCCCAGGCGAACACGAGGTGTCCCGCCTCGTGAATCCCGAGGTTCAGGCCGTCGAAGAGCGTCGCCGCCTCAGGATCGGCAACGTAGCGGATCCCGAGCCAGGCCAGCCAAACCCACAAGAGGGCGCGAGCCCAGGGGGAACGCCCCTCGCACCAGAAGGAAGTGTGGTCGAGCACGGAGAGGTGTATCGGCCAGGCGGCGGAGCGACCGAAGTCGCTTACGAGGCCCCGAGCGCCCGGAGCATCTGCTTCGCGCGCTCGATCGCCGCGCGCGCTTCTTCGCCGGCAGCGGGCGAGGCGATGGCGCGGCGTAGCTCTTCGATGGCGGCCTCGCGGCGATTCGTCGAAAGGTAGACCTGCGCCAGCCCAATGCGGCCTTGCGGCAGCGTGGGATGCAGCTCGACGTAGCGCAGGAACAGCGCTTCGGCGCGCTCCATCCGTCCGAGCATGCCGTAGGCCGCGCCGAGGTTGTTCAGGATCTCGGCGTCGCGATTGTTCAGCTCGAACGCGCGCTCGAGGTGCGCGAGACCCTCGTCGCGTGACCCGCGTTCGAACAGCAACGCGCCGAGGCCCGTGTGGGCTTCCTTGTAGACCGGCAGCTTCGCCACGGCGTTGCGGTAGCTCGCGATCGCGCCGTCCGTGTCGCCCGCGAGCCGTAGCTCGGTCGCCAGGTCGAAGTCCAAACCGTAGTTCTCGGGATACTGCTCGAGAGTCATGCGCCAGAGCGAGATCAGGTCCTGGTAGTCCGCCGTGCGCACGCGCGTCCGCGTGGCGAGCGCCACGACGACGATGGCACCGAGGCCCGCGGCGACGCGGCGCGCGCCCGGCGTGCGCGCCAGCCGCGCTGCGCCCCACGCCGCGACGAACGCGAAGGCGATCAGCGGCAGGTACATGCGGCGCGCGGCGCCGACCTCCGTGTGGATCGCGGCGAAGCTGCTGGTCGGCGCGAGCAGTCCCAAGACCCACGCGGCGAAGATGCCGGCGCGCGGCCGGCGCGCGAGCAACCAGAGGCCGGCGGCGGCGAGACACGTCAAGGCGACCAGCCCCACGACGCGCGCCGTCGATGCGCCCGGCACCAAGAAGCCGTAGCTCGCGATCAGCTCCTCTGGCCAGACGACGAGCAGGAAGTAGTGCCAGACGACGACGCCTTGGGTCAGCAGGTAGTCGAGGCTGAACCACTCGACCGAGTCGGCGCGCGGGTCGGAGAGGACGACCCCGACGACCGCCAACACGAGCGGCACGAGCGCCAGGTACTGCGCGCGATGCCGGGAGAGCGCCGCACGGAACGAGCCGCTGACGAGCGCGCGGTCGAGCACGAGCGCGAGCGCGGGGACGACGACCGCCGTCTCCTTCGAGAGCGCGGCCAAGACGCCCGAGACGGCGGCGAGGACGATCCAGCGCCGTCGCGCGTCGCTCCACGAGCGCGCGACGCACACGAGGGTCGCCAGGCTGAACGTCGCGAAGCACAGCTCGGTGCGCTGCGTCGCGTAGAGGATCGTCTCCACGTGCAGGGGATGCACCGCCCAGAGCGCGGTCGCCCAGCCGGCGACGAGGGTTGCGTGCTCGCGCAGCCAAGCGGTGCTCTTCGGCAGCCGTGCCAGGTGCACCAGCAACAGGAAAACGAGCAACGTGTTCGCGAGATGGAAGCCCAGGTTCGTCCGGTGATACGCCTCGGGGTCCTTGCCGGCGCGCGCGTGATCGATGGCGAGCGACACACTGGGCACCGGACGACCGGCGACGGGCGTGTCGCGCTCGGGGAAGAGCGCGGACGCGACGCTCTCGATCTCCGTGCTCTCCTGGATCGTCTGCCGATCGTCGATCAGGAACGGGTTGTCGAGTCGACCGACGTACGCCGCCAAGACGGCGCCGACGGCGAGAACGAGCAGCACGTAGCCGAGGTGCTTCACGATGTCCTTCACGGCGATCTCCTGATTCGGTCGCGCAAAGCGCGCAGAACGGCGTCGTCCGGCCGCGCGGCGAGACGCTCGTCGAGCCATGCGAGCGCCCGATCCCGGTCGCCCGTTTCGAACAACGCCGTCGCCAGCGCGGCGGCCGTCTCACCCGACACGCGCCCGCCCGCCACCGCGCGCTCTAGCTCCGACGCCGCTTCCGCGAAGCGCCCCTGATCGGCGAGGTACGTGCCGAGGCTCGCGCGCGCGTCGTCGTAACCGGGATCGAGCACCAACGCGCGCCGATACGCGCGCAGCGCCGGCTCGGGCTCCGACGAGCTGCGCAGGAGATCGGCGTGCCGCTTCCAAGCGTGCGGATTGCGCGGCGCTTCAAGGACGGCCTGCCGCCAGAACGCGCGCTCCGATGCGAAGAACGCGTGCCGCTTCTGCGTCCATCCGAGCGCGCCGACGGCGAGTACGACGACGATGACGACCCACGCTCGGCGCATCGAGTCACGCACCGCGTTGCGCGAGTGGAGGAACCACAGGAACGGCAGCGTCAGGACGAGCAAGAGCACGACGACCAGCGGCAAGTACGCGCGGTGATCCGCGCCGACGGCGGCGGGATCGGCGAAGAGGCTCGAGGTCGGCACCAAGATCCCGAGACACCACGCAATCGGCCAGGCGGCGCGCGGATGCGTGCGAGTGCCGACGACTCCCGCCAGCGCGATCACGGCCAGCGCGGCGCCGGCGAGCGTCCAGCCTTCGCCGGCGGCGACCAGCGGCCCGTGTTCGAGCACGAGCCGGCCCGGCAGCAAGCTCGCCGCGAAGTAACTCGGCACCAAGCGCCCCTGTGCGGCGAGGTACGCCAAGTCGAGCTCGACGCCGGCGCCGACGGTCAACGCGAGCCCGAGGACGAACGTCGCCGCCAACCCCGTCCACAGCGCGCGCTCGGCGCGCCACGCGGCGCCGAAGCTGCCCGTGTCGAACGCGCGCGAGAAGAGCAGCAGGACGAACGGCGCCGTGAGCGCCACCGTGTGCAACGCCACGCCGAACGCCGACGCCGCGACGGCCGCTGCGACCCAGCGCCCGCCGCCGCCCGCGAAGGCGCGCAGCGTCGCGTAGATGGTCGCCAAGAAGAGGACCGCGGCCACGAGCTCGGCGCGCCGGCTGGCGACGAAAACGCCCTCGGCACCCAAGGGATGCGCGACGAACAGCACCGCCGTGCCCCACGCCAACAGCTCCGCGTTGCGCGCCAGGACGCGCGGCATGCGCGGCGCGCGCAATCCTTGGCGCACGACGCCCAGGACGAGCAAGGCCGCGACGATGTGCAGAGCGAGGTTTCCGCCGCGCAAGAGCGCGGGTGAGGCGACGTCGAAGGCACGTTCGAGCGCGAGCGTCCAGCCCGCCAAGGGCCCGGCGTGCGGCGAACGCGCGGCGGCGCTCGCCGAACGTTCGACGAGCGCCGCGTCGTCCACGAGGAACGGCGCGCCCAAGTTGTTCCCGAACGCGAGCAACGCCGCGAGGACGATCGAGAGCGGTGCGAACCAACGGCGACGTGTCACGGCTGGATCCCGAGCTCAACGGCCGTTCTGGCCAAGCCCTCGTCGAGCGTCCACCCGCGCAGCCGACGACGCGCTTCGCCGATCCGACCCTGCGCAGCCAAGACGCGCAGTTGCGCATCCTTGGCCGCGTTCGTCGTCAACAGCGAGTCGGCGGCTTCGAGCTCGACCAGCGCCTCGTCGAAACGCCCCAGGTTCGCGAGCGCGGCGCCGTGGCTCAGGCGAAACTCGCCCTGTCCTGGGAAGATCCGCGCCGCTTCCCGGACCGCGGGCAACGCCTCTTCGAAGCGTCCAGCCCGCGCGTGCTGATCGGCGACGTTGAACCAGGCGCGCGGGTTCTCCGGGCGCACGCGAACGGTGCTCTCCCACAAGGCCAGCGGCGTCGCGAAGTCGTCGCCGCGCGCGTGACTGACGACGCCCAGCGGAATCGCCGCCAGGGCGGCCGCGGCCAGCGCCGTTCTTGGGCCGAGCCAACGCGCCAGTCCGAAGAGCGCCGTCGCGAGGATCGCGAACAGCGGCAGGTACATGCGCCGGTCCGCGCCGATCTCGGTCACGATCGGGACGAAGCTCGAGCTGGGCGCCAAGACGACGAACACGAACAACGCCGGAAAGCCCAACGCCGGGCGCTTCCACATCAGCCAGCAGGCTCCGACGAACGCGACGCCCAACGCCCCGAAGCCCGGCAACGCCGCGCCCCACGTGACCGGCACCAACATCCCGTAGTCGAAGATCAAGTCCGCCGGCCAGACGACGCGCAGCGCGTAGGCCGGCAACACGAGGCACTGCATCTTCAGGTAGTCGATCGGTCCACCGGCGATGCCCAGCCCGACCGAGAGCGCTCGCGGCGACGACGCCACCGACAACGCGATGGGAACCCACGCGCTGGCGAGCCCCAGGAACAAACGCTTGTGCCGGCGCCACGCATCGCCGAATCCGTCGGCGAAGTACGCCGCCACGAACAAGAAGGCGAGCGGCGGCGTGACGGCCATGACCTCCTTCGAGAGCGCGCCGAGCCATGCCAACGCGATCGCGCCGACCAACCACGCCGTACCGCCCCCCGTCACGCGGCGTGCGACGCACAGGAACGTGCCGAAGAAGAACAGGGCCAGCACCAGCTCCGTGCGCGGACTCGCGTAGTAGACGACCTCGGAGTTGAGCGGGTGAACCAGCGCCAAGAGCCCCGCGCCCAACGCCACGGGCCCCGCCAGTTCTGGCCGGTCGACGCGCGGCCCGCGCACGACGGCGCGGACGAGCGCCATCGCCAGCAAGACGCAGGCGACGTGCAGCACGAGGTTCGTGCGATGCAACGCCGCCGGCTCGAGGCCGAACAGAGCGCGATCGAGCGCCACCGAAGCGTTGACCAGCGGCCGGCCGGCGAACGACGTGTCGACGGGCGGCCGGAACGCCGTCGCCCACGACGCCAGCGACTCGTTCGCCACGATCGCATCGAAGTCGTCGAACACGAACGGCCCGTCGAGCCCCGCGCCGAAGACGAGGAAGCCCAGCGCAAGGCACAGAGCTCCGACGACGAACGCGCGAACGGAGGGACGACGAAGAGCAGCGGAGGACATGCGGGGGGGCTCGGGAGAGCGGAGAGCGGAGAGCCTAGTGCGATCGTGCACCGCCCGCATGCAAAGTCGGGCGCCGGCGCTTCGAACCCAAGGCATTTCCTGCGCCGCCTTCGGATGCAGTCTTCCGTACATCCCGCGTAGACTCCTCGGCGTACCTGGTTCGCCGGGAGGCTGGTTCCACTGCGCCACGGACGTTCGACATTTCGCCCCCTTCGCGGTCCTCGGGCCGCGACCATCGCCCAGGGACCACCCCCGGCGTTGTGCGACCGGGCGTCCCAGCCGAGGCGTGATCCCGCATGATCGCAGCCCTGGTCGCTCTCTTGCTGACCGGGCTCCTGGCCCCGGCGCTCGATCGTTTGGCCGGCCGGTTCGCCGGTCTGGTGGCCGCGGTCGTGCCCGCGGCTGGCGCGTGGGTCTTCGGCGCCGCGCTCTTCGCCGACTTCGAGTTGTCGCCGGTGGCCCTGCCCTGGGCGCCGCGCCTCGGGCTCGAGCTCGCGCTCCGGGCCGACGGCCTGGCCCTCCTGTTTGCGTTCTTGATCACCGGCATCGGCGCGCTGGTCAGCGTGTACGCGGGCAGCTACCTCGCCGAGCAGGCCGCGCGCGGGCGCTTTCTCCTGTGGCTCTACGCTTTCATGTTCGCCATGCTCGGGCTGGTCCTGGCGGACAACCTGCTGCTGGTGTTCGTGTTCTGGGAACTGACTTCGTTCAGCTCCTTCATGCTGATCGGCTTCGGACACGAGCGGGGCGCCGCACGTGCGGCCGCGCAGCAGGCGCTGCTGATCACCGCCGGTGGAGGCTTGGCGCTGTTGATGGGGCTCTTGTTGTTGGGCGGGATCGCGGGTGGCATGGAGCTCGGCAGCATCCTCGCCGCGGGCGACACCCTCCGCGCGCATCCTTGGTACGCCCCGGCCACGCTGCTGGTGCTGATCGGCTGCTTCACCAAGTCGGCCCAGTGGCCCTTCCACTTCTGGTTGCCGGACGCGATGGAAGCGCCGACTCCGGCGAGCGCCTACCTGCACTCGGCCACGATGGTCAAAGCGGGCATCTACCTTCTGGCGCGCTTGCAACCGGCCCTGGGCGGCACCGCGCTGTGGCAGATCGTGGTCGGCGCGACCGGCACGGTGACGTTGCTGGTCGGCGGCTGGTTGGCGCTGGCCGAGACCGACCTGAAGCGCCTCTTGGCGTACTCCACCGTCAGCGCGCTCGGGGCGATGACCCTTTTCCTGGGTCTCAGCGGCGGCTTGGCGGTGACCGCCGCCGTCGCCCTCGTCGTCGCCCATGCCTGCTACAAGGGGGCATTGTTCCTGGTCGCCGGGGCGGTCGACCACGGCAGCGGCACCCGTGATATCCGGGAGCTGGGCGGCCTGCGGCGGGCACTGCCGTGGACGGCGGTCGCGGCGATCCTGGCCGGGATCTCGATGGCCGGCCTGCCGCCCCTGTTCGGCTTCATCGCCAAGGAGGCGGCGCTGGCCGGCGCCATGGAACTCGGCTGGTGGCTGATCGCCGCGATCGTCCTCTTCGGGGCCTTCGCCGTCTTCGTCGCGATCCAGGTGGCGCTCCGGCCGTTCTTCGGCGCGGCGCGCGCCAGCTTGGCGAGCGCGCACGAGGTCCCGGTCGCGATGCTGGCCGGACCGTTGCTGCTGGCTCTCGCCGGTCTCGCGCTGGGGCTGGCGCCGATGGTGCTGGCCGAGCCGCTGATAGGACCGGCGGCGACCGCGATCGCGGGCACGGTGATCGCGCCCAAGTTGGTGCTGTGGCACGGCTTCGACGCCGCGCTCGGACTGAGCGCGCTCAGCCTGGTCCTCGGCCTCCTCTTGTCGTTCGCGAGCGTGCACGTCCGGCGCCTCGTCGCCGCCACCACGCTGCCGATCGGGCCGACCCGCTGCTATGGCCTCGTCTTGGCCGGCACCCTCGGGACCGCGAAGCAGGTCACGAACTTGATCCAGAACGGCAGGCTGCGCTTCTACCTGATCTCGATCCTGTTGGTGCTGGTGGCTCTCGTGCTCTACGCGCTGCAATCGGCGCAATCGCGGCCGCTGCCGGCCTTCTCGCTGCCGCCAGTGCACCACCTGCTGCTGGCCCTGCTGCTGGTCTCCGCCGCGGCCGCCGTCGCGCTGTTCGAAGCCCGCTTGCTGGCCATCGCCGCGATCGGGGTCGTCGGCCTGCTGGTGTCGTTGATCTTCGTCCTCCACGGAGCGCCCGACCTGGCCATCACGCAGTTGGCCATCGACGCCCTCAGCGTCGTGTTGCTGGTCTTCGCGTTCCGGCACCTGCCGGACTACCGTCGTGTCAGCTCGGTCCGTCGCCGACTGGTCGACACCGCGATCGCGCTGGGAGTCGGCACCACCGTGACGCTGCTGGTGCTCCTGGCGCTGGGGGTCCGTCCGATCGCTCCGATCAGCGACTGGTATTCCGAGCAAGCCGTACCCGGCGGTCACGGGCGCAACGTGGTCAACGTCATCCTGGTCGACTTTCGCTCGCTCGACACCCTGGGCGAGATCGTCGTCCTGGCAGTGGCGGCGATCGGTGTTCACGCCTTGGTGCGCAGCCTGCACCGGCCGGGAACCGGGAATGGAGGCGGGCAAGCGTGAACCACATCATCCTCCGCACCGCCGCGCGGCTGCTGCTGCCCCTGTTGTTGGTGTTCTCGGTCTTTCTCTTGATACGCGGCCACAACCTCCCCGGGGGCGGCTTCGTCGGCGGCTTGCTCGCCTCGGCCGCGTACGCGCTGCACAGCCTGGCGTACGGCATCGAGGCCTCACGCCGGGCGCTCTTGTTCCGGCCGCGCGCGCTGGTCGGCGTGGGCCTGTTGACGGCCCTCGGCAGCGGACTCCCCGCCTTGTTCGTCGGCCGCCCGCTCATGACGGGCCTCTGGCTGACCCTCGACGGCAAGGACGGCTTGCACCTCGGCACACCGCTGCTCTTCGACATCGGGGTCTACCTGGTCGTCATCGGGTCCACCCTGATGTACGTCTTCGGGCTCCAGGAACCGGATGCATCGGGGGACGCGCAATGAGCGTCATCCTCGCCGTGGTGATCGGCGCGCTAACGACCTGCTCGGTCTTCCTGCTCCTTCAGCGCAGCATCATCGAGATCTTGATGGGGCTGAGCTTGCTCAGCCACACGGCGAACCTCGTGATCTTCACCAGCGCAGGCTTGGTACTGAAGCAGCCGCCGATCATCGCGGCCGGCGAAACCCTGCCGGTCACGCCGCACGCCGACCCGCTGCCCCAAGCGCTGATCCTGACCGCGATCGTCATCAGCTTCGGCGTCACCGCCTTCACGTTGGCGGTGGCCTGGCGGGCGAACTTCATGACCGGCAGCATCAACGTGGACGAGACGGACGAGGACGCCTCGTGAACGTCCTGCTCGTCCTGCCGATCGTGATTCCCTTGCTGACCGCGGCGAGCATGTTGCTGATCAGGACCCGGCGCCTCCAGCGACGCTTGTCGATCGCCGGGGCGGGCGCGTTGTTCCTGGCGGCCCTGGCGCTCTTGAGCCACGTGCTGACGCACGGGACGGTCGCGACCTCCATCGGAAGCTGGCCAGCACCCTTCGGCATCATTCTGGTCGCCGACACCTTCGCGGGGCTCATGGTCGTGATCACCGGGCTCAAGGCGCTGGCGGTATCCATCTACGCGGTCGTGGCGCTCGACGAGGACGCGGAGCGAGCGGGCTACCATCCGGTCTACCAGACGCTGCTGATGGGCATCTCCGGGGCGTTCCTGACCGGCGACTTCTTCAATCTCTTCGTCTGGTTCGAAGTGATGCTGCTCAGCTCCTTCGTCTTGATTTCGCTGGGCAACACCCGCCAGCAGGTCTCAGGTGCCGTGAAGTACGTGACCATCAACCTGGTCTCGTCGGCGATCCTGTTGATCGGCTTGGGGATCCTCTACGGCAAGCTCGGGACCCTCAACATGGCCGACGTGGCGGTGCGGCTCGCCGCCGAACAGCGCGCGATCCCGCGCGGACTCGAGAGCGTGCTGGCGATGCTGTTCATCGTGTCGTTCGGCATCAAGGCCGGGGTGTTCCCGCTCAACTTCTGGCTGCCGGCCTCCTATCACACGCCTTCGTTCCCGGTCTCCGCGATCTTCGCTGGCCTGCTGACCAAGGTCGGGGTCTACGCCTTGATCCGCAGCTTCACGTTGGTCTTCGTGCAAGACATCGAGACCACCCACTCGCTGCTGCTGGCGATCGCCGTGGCAACCATGGTCACCGGCGTGCTGGGAGCGGCCTCCAAGATGGAGATCCGGCGCATCCTCTCGTTCCACATCATCAGCCAGATCGGATACATGGTTCTGGGGCTGGCGCTCTTCACCCCCTTCGCGCTGGCTGCCGCCGTTTTCTACGTGGTCCATCACATCATCGTGAAGACCAACCTCTTCTTGATCGCAGGCTTCATCCACCGGCTGCAGGGCTCGAACGAACTGCACCAGCTCGGTGGGCTCTACCGAAGCAAGCCGTTGCTCGCAGCGCTGTTCCTGATTCCAGCCCTGTCCCTGGCCGGAGTGCCTCCACTGTCGGGGTTCTTCGCCAAGCTGGCGCTGATCCAGGCCGGCTTGCAGGTGGAGGCCTGGCTGGCGGTCGCCGTGGCTCTGGCCGTGGGCCTGCTCACGCTGTTCTCGATGCTCAAGATCTGGAACGAGGCTTTTTGGAAGGACACGCCCGAGGCTGTCACCGTCGCGTCGCTGACCCGGACGGAATCGATGTATTGGCTGCTGCCGATCGGCTGCTTGGCGCTGTTGACCATCGCGGTCGGCATCTTCTCGGGTCCCCTCTTCGAAATCGCGCTGCGAGCCGGCCAGGAACTGATGCAGCCCGACACCTACCTGCAAGCGGTGCGGGAGGCGCGATGAATCGCCTCGCGCTCAACCTCGCCGTCGCGATCGCCTGGTGCGCACTCACCGGCAGCTTCACGCTCAGCAACCTCGGGGTGGGCTTTCTCTTGGGCTTGCTCGCGATCGCGATCTCGCATACCGGCGGCTCGGCCTACGCCGCTCGGATCCTCAACGTCGCCCGCTTCCTGGTCGTCTTCCTGCGCGAACTCGTCGTGGCGAACCTGACCCTGGCGCTGCAGATCCTGAACCCACGGATCCGCTTTCGCCCGGCGATCATCGCGATCGACCTGGCTGCCCGGACCGACGGGGAGATCACGGCTGTCGCCAACACGATCTCGCTGACCCCCGGCAGCCTCTCGATCGACATCTCCGCCGATCGGCGGCGCCTCTATGTCCACGTCCTCGACGTCGACGACGCCGATCGGATCCGCCAACGGATCAAGCAAGTGTTGGAGGGCCCGTTGCTCGCCGCGATTCGACAGCGCCCCGAGGAGACTGGGCAATGATCGTCCAACTCGCCTTCCTCACGATCACGATCGCCATGGCGCTCACCTTCTGGCGCTTGGTGCGCGGCCCGACGATCTTGGACCGCGTGGTGGCGCTCGACCTGATCGCCTTGCTGTCCGTGGGCTTCATGGCGCTCTACGCCATCGACGCCGACCAGGCGGTCTACCTGGACGTGGCCGCCACGCTCGCGCTGATCGCCTTCTTGAGCACACTGGCCTTCGCGTGGTTCGTCCAACAGAAGGGGGAGAGTTGATGACTTGGCTGCTGGCGTTTCTCACCTCGACCGCCGTCGCGGTCGGCGTCTCGTTCATGCTGGTCGCGGCGATCGGCATCGTCCGGCTCAACGACGTCTACATGCGCCTGCACTCCAGCACCAAGGCGGCGACGCTGGGCCTCGGCTGCATCCTTTTGGCCGTCGCCCTGCACTTCGGAGACCTTGCGATCACGACCAAGGCCCTCTTGGTGAGTTCATTCATCGTCATCACCGCCCCGGTGGCGGGGACCATGATCGCCAAGGCGGGCAAGGCGACCGGGATTCCGCTCTGGGAGGGAACCTTGCGCGACGAGCAAGCCGAGGACCTGGCGCGACCGCCGGATGATTGAGCGCACTCAGCCGGCGGTCTCGTCGCGCGTTTCGGCCTCGCCGAGCTTCGCGCGCTCCAAGAACCGCGTTCCCCACCAAGCGAGCGCCAAGCCCAACAACGCCGAGCCCAGTGCTTCGGGGAACACCCCGTGGATCGCGACCTTCGTCTGGTTGTAGCTGCGCCGTTCGGCGAACGAGGTCGGATGTCCTGGTCCGTTGGCGACTTCGAGCACGAACAGGACGGTCGCGACGACCCACACGAGGCCGACCACTACCAGTGCGATCCCAACGCGTTTCGTAACCCGGGGCTTCAAGCCGGGGATGATATCCGCCCCCGCCGGGCGGCGGAGGCGCGCCCCGTGGATGACCTGTCGCTGCAGAAGTTCTGGGCGGTGCTGGCGTGGGCGCCTGCCCCTCGGATCCAATCCGCGGCGTGAACGCACCCGATCCAGTGCCGCGGGGCGTGCACCCGAGTCCCGTGGCGCGCGCTTGCCTGCGCGCGGCGGGGCTCTTGGCTGCGGGGCTCGGGTTCGTGGGCGTCTTCTTGCCGCTGGTGCCGACGACGCCGTTCTTGCTGCTGGCGGCGTGGTGCTTCGTGCGCTCGTCGCCGGGCTTGCACGCGTGGCTGCTCTCGAACCGCTGGTTCGGGCCCTATCTCAGGCAGTGGGAGGCGACGCACACGGTGCCGCGGCGCGCGAAGACCACGGCGATCGCGGTCGTGCTAGTCACGTTCGGCGTCTCGATGCTCGTCGTCCCCGAGGTCTGGCAGCGCTGGATGTTGCTGGGGCTCGGCTGCATCGTCCTCGTCGTCACCGTGCGCTTGCCCACTCGGTAGCGCGAGGGTCGCATCGACCTCGAGCGCGTCGCGGAAGGTGCGCGTCGGCTCGACGAGGATCTTCGGCACGACCAGCTTCTTCTCCGACTTGGCGCCCTTCTCCTCGAACTTGCGCAGGGTCGGCAGGAGGCGGCTCTCGATCGAGCCGACGAAGCGGTTGTAGCTCTTGCGCGTGCGCTCGAGGTGGACGCCTAGGTCCGCCGCATGCTCGAGCACGCGGCTGGCACGATCGTGCAACAGCCGACCTTCCTCGAACAGTTCCTCCGCGCTCTCGGTCAGCGAACGTTCGCGCCAACCGACGTGGATGGCGCGCAAGAGGCCGATCAGCGACGACGGGCTGGCGAGGAGCACGTTCGATTTCGCCGCTTCGTCGATCAACGCGGGCTCTGCGCGCAGCGCCGCGTCGACGAACTGATCGCCGGGCAGGAACATCACGACGAACTCGGGTGCGGGGTCGAAGTGACGCCAGTACTCCTTCTTGCCGAGCTTGCGCACCTGGTAGAGCACGGCCTTCCCGTACAGCGCGAGAAAGCGACTCTCCTCCGCTTCGCCGTCGGCGGTGGTCGCGTCCAAGTAGCTGTCGATCGGCACCTTTGCGTCGATGACGACCGAGCGCCCGTTCGGAAGATGCACGACCATGTCGGGGCGTTGCACGCCGTCACCCGTGGGATTGTCGGCGCCGAGTTGGGACTGCGCGTCGAAGTCGCAGTAGCTGCGCATCCCGGCCAACTCGACGACGCGCTCGAGCTGCACCTCACCGTAGCGACCGCGGACGTTCGGGCGGCGCAGCGCTTGGCTGAGTTGCTGGGTCTCGGAGTGGAGCGCGCCCTGGCCCTGGCGCACCGCCGCGATCAAACCCTCCAAGGTGTCGTTGCGCTGGGTCTGCTTCTCGATCTGGCGACTGGTGCGTTCGAGCGCTTCGCCCAAGGGCTTGATCAAGGCGTCGATCGCGGACCGCCGCGCGTCCAGCTCGCTCTTGCCCGCTTGGCGCTGTGAATCGAGCACGGCGCGCGAGCTCTCGACCAGCTCGCGCTGCGCCGAGCGCAGGCTCTCCCCCGCCAGCGTCTCGAAGGCCTCCTTCGCGGTCCGCTGATCGGCGAGGCGCGCTTCGGCGAGCTGGCACGCGGACTCCGCCACGAGCGCGCGCCGGAAGCTCAAGAGCGCGAAGACCGTCGTCGCGAGCGCGACGAGACCGAGCGTGATGGTCAAGGGTTCCATCGCCGAGCCCTCACCAGCGCGGGCCGGCCTCGATCCAGCTCGAGGCGGCCTCGTGGTCGACCGCCTTCGAGAACAGCCAGCCTTGCCCGTGCTGGCAGCCCAACTCGCGCAGCATCGAGAGCTGCGCCGCCGTCTCGACGCCCTCGGCGACGACGTCCATCCCGAGCGTGCCGGCCAGCGACAGGATCGTGTTGACGATCTCCGCCTTGTCGTCCTCGAACTCCATCCGGTTGACGAACGAGCGATCGATCTTCAAGGAGTCGAGCGGGAAGCTGTGCAACGAAGACAGCGACGAGTAGCCCGTCCCGAAGTCGTCGATCAGAAGACGCACGCCGAGGTCGCGCAGCTCTTGCAGCACGCCGGCGTTCTCCTGGGTGCGCGCCATCACGACGCTTTCGGTCATCTCGAGCTTCAACGAGCGCGATTGCAGCGCGCTGCGCTCGAGGCACTCCGCGATGCGCTCCACCAACGCGGGCTCCTCGAACTGGCGCGCCGACAGGTTGACGGCGACGGAGATGTCGGCGCTCGCGGGGATGCGATTCTGCCAGTCCTTCATCTGCCGGCAGGCCTCGTCCAGCACCCATTCGCCGATCCGCAGGATCAAGCCGTTCTCCTCGGCGATCGGGATGAACTGGTCGGGCGAAACCATGCCGCGTTCGGGATGGCGCCAGCGCAAGAGCGCCTCGAACGAGCTCAGCCTGCCCGTCTCGAACGACACGACCGGCTGGTAGTGCAGCAGGAACTCGTTGCGCTCGATCGCCTGATACAGGTTGGCTTCGAGCAGCATCCGGTCGCGCTCGCGATCGTTGAGCGCCGGATCGAACAACGCGAAGCCGACGCCCTCGCCCTCTTTCACGCGGTGCATTGCAGCCGTCGATTCGCGCAACAATCCCTCGCCCGTCGAGTCGGGCCGCGACAGCGCGGCGCCGATCGCCGCGGTCGCGTAGATCTCGACGTCCTCGACGCGCACCGGCGCGCTGAGCGCGCGGTCGATCTCCTTCGCCAGCCGCAGCGCCTCGCGCTGACCGCGCACGCCGTCGAACAGGAACACGAACTTGTCGCCCTCGAGCCGCGCCAAGGTGTCGCCGAGGCGCAGCGGCGCTTCCATCCGATGCGCAAGCTGCGCCAACACGCCGTCGCCCGCCACGCTGCCCAGGCTGTCGTTGACCTTGTGGAAGCGATCGAGATCGACGTACAGCACACAGACGGGCAAGCCGCCGCGGAGCGCGAAGCGATCCAGCGCCAGGTTCAAGCGGTCCAGGAACAGCTCGCGGCGCGGCAAACCCGTCAAGGGGTCGGTCAGGATCTCCTCCTGCAGCCGCGAGCGCACGCTGCGCAGCTCGGTCTCGTCCGAGAGCGAACCGCCGACGAAAGCACCGTCGGTCGCCCGCGTCGCCGAACAAACCATTCGGCGCCAACTGCCGTCGGGCAGCCGCTGACGCACGGCCTCTTCGCCGCGCTCGCGCTGCCCGGTATGCACCTCCGAGAGGAGCCGCCGCAGCGCCGCCACGTCGTCGGGATGCACCCGCTCGAACCAGGCCTCGCGCGCGATCGAACGCCCGTCGTGCCCCGCGAGATCCGCCCAGCGCGCCGACACCGAAACGAGGTCCGACGCCGGATCCCAGTCCCACATCCCATCGCGAGCGCCATTCCAGGCGACCTCGAGACGGGACAGCACGACTTGTTCGGAATCAGGACTCGGTGAGTCGGTGCTTCGGTTCATGCGGGCAATCGAAACGAAGCACAGGGGCGTGGTGCAAGGGGATTCCCGCGGCGGCTACCCTTGGGCCACCTCCATGAACCAACCGTCGAACCTTCCGAGCTCGCGCGAACGCATGCTCGCCGCCGCCCGTCGCGAACCGCTTCCCGGTCGACCGCCGGGTTGGGTGATGCGCCAAGCGGGCCGCTATCTGCCCGAGTACCGCGCGCTGCGCGAGGGCAAGCGCTTCCTCGAGATGGTGCATGCGCCCGAGATCGCGGCCGAACTGACGTGCCAACCCTTGCGCCGCTTCGACATGGATGCGGCCGTGATCTTCTCGGACATTCTCGTCCCGCCGGCGGCGATGGGCATGGACGTGCACTTCGAGGAGGGCCGCGGGCCGGTGCTCGAGAACCCCGTGCGCGACGCCGACGACGTCCGGCGCTTGGTCGACTTCGACGCGCGAAAGGCGACGGGTTTCCTGGCCGAATCCATCCGCCGCGTCCGCCAGGAACTGGGCGACGAGAAGGCCATCGTCGGCTTCGCCGGCGCGCCGTTCACCGTCGCGAGCTACATGATCGAGGGTGGCAGCTCGAAGAACTTCGAGCACACGAAGCGCATCGCGTTCGGCGAGCCCGAGACCTTCACGCGCCTGCTCGAGCGCATCGTCGACAACCAGTTGGGCTACCTCGCGATGCAGGCGGAAGCCGGCGCGGACGTCCTGCAAGTCTTCGATTCCTGGGGCGGGAACCTCGACGCCGCGACCTGGCGCAAGCTCGTCCTGCCGCCGACCAAGCGCTTGATCGAAGAGACGCAGCGCGCGACCGGCGCGCCGGTGATTCTCTTCGTCAACGGCGCCTCGCACTTGATCGAGGTCATGCTGGAAACCGGCGCCGACGTCCTCGGCATCGACCACCGCGTCGATCCCGCCGACGCGATTCGCCGCATCGGCGGCGCCGCCGCGATCCAGGGCAACCTGGACCACTGCGTCCTGTTCGCGCCGCCCGAGGTCGTCGCGCGCGAAACGGAACGCGTGCTCGCAGCCTTCGAAGGCGCCGCCGGGCACATCTTCAACCTGGGCGTCGGCATCCTGCCGCAGACGCCGGTGACAAGCATGAGCGTCGTGTTCGACACGCTGCGCGCGCACGGGGCTCGAGCGACGAAGCGAGCTTGATGCAGCACCACTTCGAGCTGGCGTCCGACAACACCGCCGGCGCGGTGCCCGAGGCGCTGGAAGCGCTGATCGAGGCGAACGCGGGCTTCGTTCCAGCCTACGCGACCGACGCCGCGACCGAGCGCGCGCGCCGTGCGATCGCGAGCTTCTTCGAGCACGACTGCGAGGTCTTCTTCCACCTCACCGGCACCGCCGCCAACGCGTTGGCCTTCGCGCACCTCGCGCGCTCCTTCGAAGCGGTGCTGTGTCACGCGCACGCCCACGTCGTGACCGACGAGTGCAACGCGCCCGAGTTCTTCAGCGGCGGCGCCAAGCTCGTGACGCTCGAGGCCGAGCACGGGAAGCTCGCGCCCGACGCCGTGGCGAAGCGCCTCGCCGCGCGCAGCGACGTGCATTCGCCGCGCATCGCCGCCGTCTCCGTCACCTGCCCGACGGAAGTCGGCACCGTCTACACGCTTGGGGAGTTGGCCGCGATCGCCGCCGTCACGCACGCCGCGGGCGCCGCGCTGCACCTCGACGGCGCGCGCTTCGCCAACGCCGTGGTCGCGCTCGACGTCGCGCCGGCCGAGCTCTCCTGGCGCGCGGGCGTCGACGTCGTCAGCTTCGGCGCGACGAAGAACGGCTTGCCCTTCGGCGAGGCGCTGGTGTTCTTCGACGCCGAGCGCGCTCGCGGCTTCGCGGCGCGACACAAGCAAGCGGCGCAACTGGCGTCGAAGTCGCGCTTCCTGACGGCGCCGTTCGCGGCGTTTCTCGAGTCGGGGGCGTGGCGGCGAGCGGCTCAGCACGCCAACGCGCGCGCCGCCGAGCTGGCGGCTGGCGCGCGTGCGCTCGGGCTCGAACCGGCGCACCCCGTCGAGGCGAACGCCGTCTTCCTGACGCTCGGGGACGACGCGAAAGGCGCGCTTGCCGAGCGCGGCTGGCACGCCTACGACGACGTCGATCCGGCAGGCGCGCTGCGCCTCGTGTGCTCGTGGCAAACGAGCCCCGAGTCGGTGCAAGCCTTCCTCGCCGACCTGGCCGGGGTCTTGGCGTGACGCGCGTCGCCGTCGTGGGCGCCGGGCTCGCGGGCCTCGCGGCGGCGTACGAGCTGAAGCGGCGCGGCGCCGACGTCACCGTCTTCGAGTCGCGCTCCGAACCCGGCGGCGTAGTGCGCTCGCTGCTCCTCGACGGCTGCCGCTTCGAGCGCGGCCCCAACACCGTGCCCGCCGGCGCGCGGCGTTTTCGCGAATTGGCGGTCGGCCACGGGCTCGAATCGGCGTTGGTCGGCTCGAGCGAAACGGCCAAGTCGCGTTGGGTCTGGCACGCCGGGCGCCTCGTGCGCGTGCCGCTGAAACCCCAGCAGGTCCTCACGTCGCCGCTCTTCTCGCTGCGCGCGAAGCTCACGATCGCGAGCGAGCCGATCCGCCGTTGGCGCGAACCCGCGGGCGAAGAACCGAGCTTCGGCGCGCTCCTCCGCGAACGCATCGGAGTCGAGCCGACCGAGCGCTTGGCCGCCGCCTTCGTGCGCGGCATCTACGCAGGCGACGTCGATCAGCTTGGCGCGAAGAGCGCGTTCCCGCGCCTCTGGGACGGCCTCGGGCGGCACGGCAGTTTGATCCGCTTCGTGCGCGCCGCGGAACGCGCCGCGCGCGAGGCCGAGCTGCCGGGGCCGAAGCTCGGGCCCGGGCAGCTCTTGGGGCTCGCCGGTGGGCTCGATCGTTTGCCGCGCGCGATGGCGGCGGCGCTCGACGATCGCGTGCAACTGGGCGCGCCGGTCGCTGCGATCACGCGCAAGGCAGGCGCGCTACAACTTCGCGTCGGCAGCGACACGCACGCCTTCGAGCACGTCGTCCTCGCGACGCCTGCTGGTGCGACGGCGCGCTTGATCGGCGCGCTCGCCCCGCCCGCGGTGCTCGAGTTTCTCGAGTCGATCCCCCACGCCTCCCTCGACGTCGCCCACGCGACCGTCGAGCGCGCCGCTCTGCCATCGGTGCCCGAAGGCTTCGGTTACCTCGTCCCGCCCATCGAATCGGGCCGCGGCGCGCCGCCCGTCCTCGGCACGATCTACGGCGCGAACCTGTTCGACGACCGCGCGCCGAAGGACACCTGGTGCTTCTCGGCGTTCTACGCACCGAACGTCCTGCCGCCCGACCCCGCCGAGCGCCGCACCGCCGTCGCCTCGCACTTCGCCCAGGCCCAAGGCTGGAGCCAGCCCCCCGCGCTCCGCTCCCTCCTCGTCGACACCTGGCGCGACGTGATCCCCCAAGCCACCGTCGGCTTCGCCGAGCGCCGCGCCCGAGCCCTCACCGACCTCGCCCACACCGCCCCCGACCTCGTCCTCGCCGGCACCTTCACCGGCGGCGTCGCCGTCGAGGACGTCCTCCAGCGCGGAACGCGGGTCGCCGAGTCGCTCGCCCTAGCTCGCCCCGAGCTCGAGCGTCCGTGACTCACCGCAAATCTGCGTACCTTTGACTTCCCACTCAGCGTTTCCCTCGAACGTTCGGATCGAAGGGATGATGGCTGTCGCTCGCGTCCGACTCGTAAAGGTCCCCCAGCGGGTTGACCATGGCCGACTGTGCCGCCGGGTTCGTGAGGAACGCGGCGAGAGCGAAGAGGACGGCGGGCTCTTGGTTCATGGCGTCCTGTGGCCTTGGGTGTCGGTGGCCTCGGGTAGCGCCGAGGGGCACGAGACTGCCCCGGCGCAGGGCTCGATGCCAAGCCCATCTTCGGTCGCCTCGCCGTCGGCCTGAATCGGCGGACGAAGGGTGAGGGGCCGCGGCCGCTCTGTCCGCGCGGTGGCGCCGCAAATCCGTGCGTTTATCGTTTTTCGATGATTCCCGGTTGACGGGCGCA
The DNA here is from genome assembly GCA_040880665.1 of Planctomycetota bacterium. GTDB lineage: Bacteria > Planctomycetota > UBA1135 > UBA1135 > JBBDIB01. The sequence continues at coordinate 1,922 of JBBDIB010000053.1, read as the reverse complement.
CCAGGCGAGCATATTGGTATTCGATATGCCGGATAAGGGTCTTCGGCAACTCAGCCGCCCGGCTCGGCCGCCGCCCACCACGTCTTCCAACTCGCACGTCCTGGATTCCGAGGATGACTGACAACTCCAACGATCTGCTGCTGACGACTGCACGCGGGGTGCTGGCCTTCCTGATCGGGATCTTGGGCTTCGCGCTCGTCGTGGTCGCGCTTTTTGTCGTGGCCGACATCCAGCAAAGGGCGATGGTCGACGAGAGCGCCGCGGCCGACCCCGAGACGATGGCCGACTGGAAGGCGCTCGGCAGCCTCTTGGGTGCCTTCGCGATTGGGTGCCTGGCGCTGAGGTTCGTCCTCGACCTGCGGAAGATCGTCGTTTCAGTCGATGCGGGCGATCCGTTCATCGCGCGGAACGCCAACCGGCTGTCGCGGATGGGGTGGATGGCGCTGGGGATCCAGCTTCTCCTCGTGGTGGTCGGGGAGCCAGGCGTCGTCGAACAAACCGCGGTAGGCGCCTCGAGCGGCGGGTTCGCGCTGGCTTTGACGCTGTTCGTACTCGCCCGCGTGTTCCGGCACGGGACCGCGCTACGGGCCGACCTCGAGGGCACCGTCTGATGCCGATCCGCGTGAAACTCGACGACTTGCTGCACGGGCGGCGCATGACGCTGACCGAGCTCTCGGAGCGCGTCGGCATCACCCTCGCGAACCTGTCGATCTTGAAGACCGGAAAGGCGCGGGCGATGCGTTTCACGACGCTCGAGGCCATCTGTCGCGAGCTGGGCTGCCAGCCGGGCGAGCTGCTCGAGTACGACGAAACCGCCTGAGTTCCACGTCGGCGCCCGCTGGGCCCGACAGCTCTCCCGCGATCCGGCCGAAAGGGCAAGGGGCGCCTGCCGGTCGATTTCCATGCGGCGCTTGCCATGAGCCTCTGACCCAAGCCCTACAGGTCTGCCTGCCGACCGTGCTGTCGCTGACGGGCTTCTTGTTCGCGATGCACTTCGGGGGCAAGACGGCACCGCAGCCGAAGCGGACGCGGGGCGCGTTGGGTTGGCTGGCGCTCGGGTTGTTCGGGCTCTTGTTCGTGCTGCGCTGGGCGGAGGTCGGCGACTTCCCGGTCTACGAGCCGTACTCGACGTTGTCGTGTGTGGCGCTCGGCATCTTGCTGCTCCACGGCCTGGCGGGGCGCGAGCCGGGCGTGACGGGGATCGTGTTCGGCACTGTCGCGGCGATGCAGTTGGTGGCGTCGTGCTTCGGGCCGCTCGAGCCGCCGCGCATCGAGCGCGTGGCCACTTTCGACATCGGGAACCGGGCTATACTTCCTGCAGGCGCTCAGCATTCACTCACCCACAAGGATGACGGCTTCCAAGCGGCACGCTGCAAAACCAGGCACACGACAGGGAGCATACAAACCCAAATGGCAACCCCGCTGCCACAGCAACCACCCATACAATTGGCAAAAATAAACCTGAAACCCTGTGGCCTTCCTCACCTGTAGCCACGACTAGAATCGCGGCGTGCATGAACGCTGCGCCAATGGCAGCAATTAGACTGGTGAAGCAATACGGCCAACAGCGGCGTACAAACCCTTGAACTTGCGCTTTCATCTTTTCCACAGGTCCGAGATGCGATCGTGCGCGCCAGTGCCCTGATATGCCTGGCCACTTTCCCGGTCACATTGCTATCAATCACAGTATTCGCGTCGCTTCCCCGGCTTGGACTAGACCTATTGCCGTCTCGTTCGCCTCGTTTGAGGCGTAAGCGTCAAAAGGCCATTGATCACTATCCAGCCATCCACCTCCATAACGCTTCCCCGCAAGGAGGACCCCATACCAGTCGTCCTTTGTGCTCCACAGTCGGTCCGGCCCAGCACTGGCTAGCCCGGTTCCCTCACCACGATCCGTCGGATTCGCCGTATCTCGTTGCCCT
>JBBDIB010000052.1:0-26230 GCA_040880665.1 Planctomycetota bacterium | reverse complement strand
CAGGGCAACGAGATACGGCGAATCCGACGGATCGTGGTGAGGGAACCGGGCTAGCTGTCCGGTCCAGCAAGGTTGTTCACTCGAATCAGCGCCAGGTCGCGTCGACGAGTCCCGGCGTGAGCTTCACCTCGAAGTGGAAGGCGAGCCCGTTGCTACCGACGCGCGGCGGGACGACGGCGCGGAGCACGACGCGGTCGAGCGGCACGGGCGGCGGCGCGTCCTTGGCCACCTTGGCGGGCGGCTCCCAGGCTTCGTAGCGCAGCACGGAGACGACGCCGGGTTTGATCCTTTCCTTCGAGGGCTCGCGCGCCGGAAAGGCGACCAGCGGGACGCCCTGGCTGTCGAAGACGAACCACTGGTGGACCGACGGATCGAAGCCGCTCGTCTGCCACCACTCGATCGCTCCTTCGTCCTGGCCCGACTGGCGCGAGAGCGAGGGCTGCTTGCCGTCGACCTCCTCGACCGGCTCTTCGACCACGGGCGGCTCGTACTCGCCCTTGGCGCGCCAACCGATGAAGTAGGTGCCGGGCTCGAGCGCGGGCTCGATCGTCGGCACGCTCGTGTGCAGCAGACCGATGAGCACCGGGCCGCTCGCTACGGTCTTCGCGACGAGGTCGCCCAGGTTGGCGGAGTCGGCGAGCTTCTTGATCGGCACGTAAAGCAAGTCGTCGTAGCCGGTGATCACGCGATAGCCGTCGACCTCGACTTCACCCGATTCGGAGGTCCAGCGCTCGAGGATCGCCGACGCGGTCAGCCACGGCTCGACCTCGCCCAGCACGTTCTGGCGGACGTCGTTCGCCCACACGCGTTCCGCGAGATCGAGCCCGCGCGTGGCGCTGGCCGCGATGCGAAAGCCGATCTGGGTCACGGACTGCTTGCGGATCAAACCCTGGCGCACGCTGGCGCGCAGCGCGTAATGGCTCGTGCCGATGCTGCCACCGACGCCCACGCGCTTGTCGGCGTCGAACGGCGTTTGCACCAGCGTTTCGATCGCCTGCTTGCCCTTGCCGGTCTTAAGCCTCTTCGGCTCGTACTTGGGGAAGGCCGTGTAGCGGCTCGAAGTCCACTCCCAGACGTTGCCCGCCAGGTCATAGATGCCGTCGACGGCTCCGCCCGGGAACTGGCCGACCGGGAGGGCGTCCGCGCGTCCGAGCTTGACGAAGGCCGCGTTCTCGGGCTCCCACTCGTCGCCCCAGGGATAGGGTCGGTCGGTGTTCCCGCGCACGGCGCGTTGGTACTCGAACTCGGTCATCGGCCGCACGCCCGCCCATTCGCAATACGCGAGCACGTCGTTGAAGTCGACGTTGACCACCGGGTGCGCGAGGCGCTTCGCGGGAACGCTCCACTTGGCTTCCTGCCAGTTCGCTTGCCACCACGCATCGCGGTCGAACTTCGTGGTTTCGAACTTGTCACCGGCGAGCTGGGCTTCCTGGCCGAGGCGCCGTTGTTCTTCGTTGAAGGCCAACGTGGCTTCCAGGACGGCCTCGTCGGCAAAGTCGATCGGGGGGCGGTGGCCCGTCGCGTTCACGAACGTTCCGTACTGTTCGACGGTGACCTCCGTGATGCCGAGATAGAAGTCGTCGACCACGAGCTTGTGCTGCGGCGTCTCGCCCAGGTAGGGCTCGCGATGGTTCCACTCGATCGAGCTGCCGGCGACGATCGCTTCGATCTCCTTGAGTTCGGCTCCGATCGTCGTCCTGCCGCCCTTGATGAGCTTGGTGCCGGGCGGGCCAGCCTCGTCGCCGCGCTGCAGCGACGGCGCGGCCAGAACGGGAAGGGCGACGAGAGCGATGGCGATCGTCCGAAGGGTGATGCGAAGCAAGGCGAAAACTCCTGGGGCTTTCCCCGAATGCGGGGTGAACGCGGCAAGGCAGCGAACGGGGGCCAAGACGAGGTGAGCGAGTGGAACAAGGACCCATACGCGCCGGGACTCGGGGATGGGTCGTGAAAGGCGCGGAACGGATCGGCAGGCTGTACCCTCTGGGCCGGGGAATGTTACCGATGCTCCCGCCCGCCGCAACAGGCGAGCCCGTCGGCGTCCAACCCGTCTTTCCGGCGCTGCGGCGCCGCTTTGCCCCTTCGGCCCGTGCCCACGGCCACTCGGATTCGTTGTTCGATGGTGACCCCCTCCGATCTCGTCGGCCGCTGGACGGTCGACGCAGCCCATAGCGGGCGACTCGACCTGGCGCTCGTGACCTGGTTGCCCGAGCTCTCGCGTTCGCGCCTGCAAGAATGGATCCGCGACGGCGGTGTGACGGTCGATGGCGATCTCGTCGACCGCCCTTCGACCGTGCTCGACCCGGGTGCCATCGTCGAGCTGCGCGAGGTCGTTCGATCGCGCGAGCGCCGGGGCTCCGAGGAGGGCACCGGCTTCGGCGTCGTCTTCGAGGACGAGCATCTCGTCGTCGTGGACAAGCCGGCGGGCATGGTCACGCACCCCTCGGATGTCGTGCGCGGCGGCACGCTGGCCGAGCTGGCGGTCGAGCGCTACGGACCCCTCCCCAGTCCCCAGGGCGAGGAGCGCGGCGGCATCGTGCACCGACTCGACGCGGAGACCAGCGGCCTGTTGATTTTGGCGCGAACGGACGCGGCGGCGGCGCATCTCTTGGCTTCGTTCCGTGAGCGCCGCGTGACCAAGGTCTACTCGGCCTTCGTCTATGGCGAGCCGCGCTTCGACGCGGACGTCATCGACGCGCCGATCGGGCGTGCTCCCAAGAAGCACGATCGCATGAGCATCGTGGCGCTCGAGGAAGGTCGCGCCGCCGAGACGTTCTACGAGACGCAAGAGCGTTACGGCCGAGCCGCCTGGATGAGGTGCTACCCGAAGACCGGGCGTACGCACCAGATCCGCGTTCATCTGGCGCACATCGAGCATCCCATCGTCGGCGATGCGCTCTATCGGGGCCGGCGCGGGCTCGCGCTCGATTTGCCCGCCGGCGTCCGGGCCCCGGGGCGACTCGCGCTGCACGCCGAGCGGCTCTCCTTCCAACATCCCGCGACCGGCACCACCGTCGAGTTCGAAGCGCCGTTGCCCGCCGATCTCGTCGCCTTTCGCGACGAGCTGCGCGCTACTCGAACTTGATCGTCAGCTCGCGGTCGTGTGCCGCGATCTCGACCGTCTCCGTGATCGAGCGCTGCGCCGCATCCGTCGCACGCATCCAGTAGCTGCCCGGCGTCAAGGGACCGAAACGCAGCGTGCCGTCCCCGAGGCGCGTTGCGGCGTCCTCGAAGCGTCGCCCATCCTGGTCGAGCAATTCGATCCAGGCTTCGATCGGTTGACCGGTCGCATCCGTCGGCAGGAGTCGCAGGGATGCGGCGGGCGCGACGACGAGCGTCGGGACCTCGCGGCGTTCCCCCGCGGCCAGTGCGACTTCGAGCGGCCGGCTCGTGCGGCCGTCGGCGGTGCGCGCGACGAGTCGCCAGAGCCCCGGTGCGAGGCCGTGCACGTTCCAAGCGCCCTCGGCGTCGGTCGCCACATCCAGCGACCTGAGCGTCGTTCCGCCGTCGACGGACGAGCCGAAGAGCATCGCGTTCGCCAGCCCGACGCCCGCTTCGTCCGTCACGCGCCCCACGAACTCCGCGCTCCGTTCGACGACGTAGCGCTCGCCGACCGCCGCGCGACCGACCTCGACGACGGGGAACACCGTTCTGGCGAGTCCCACCGGCGTGCCGTCGATCACCACGGTCCAAGCGCCCGCGTCGAGGAACGGCAGGAAGAAGCGGCCTTGGGCGTCCGTCGTCGTGCGCGCGGTTGGGACGGCGGCGAGCGTCGAGCGCGCTCCGATGCGTTCGGCGACGACGCCGAGCCCCGACAGCGTTTCCCCGTCGCCGTTCTCGACGACGCCTTCGAGCGCGCCGGTGCCGAAGACCAGCTCGAGGCGTTGACTCCCCGCGCGCTCCACCAAGACCGTGCGCTCCAGCGGTTGCCCGCAGCCTTGCAGCAGGACGCGCACTTCGGCCGGTCCCGGCGCGACGTTGCCCGCGTCGAAGCGACCGTACGCGTCGGTGGCGACGGCGACGAAGGGCCCGGCGGACGGACGGATCCAGAGTTCGCCGGCCGCGGTCTCGGTACCCATGCGGAGCTGCCCGCGCAGCGCCACGGCGAGGTCGGGCCGCGGTACGTCGTTGCGCGCGCCGGAGGCGCCCCCGATCGAGACCTCACGCGCTTCGCCGCGCTCGAGCGGCACGGAGAGCTTCCCCGCCCAGCCGCGCTCGCCACCCGCGCGAACGGCCAAGTCCCAGCGGCCTGGCGCGAGACCCACCAGGTGAAAGCGCGCGCCCGCGATGCGCGCATCGAAGAGCGCGCCGTGTTCCGACCGTGCGACGAGCGTGAACTCGTCCACCGGGCGACCGGAGGGGCCCGTGACGGTTCCATCGATCCGCCCGCGTCCTCCGAGCTCGAGCTCCAGCGCGGGCTGCTCGAGTGGGAGCACCACGCGACGTTCCGCGCTGCCGAAACACACCGTTCCGTCGTCCTCGATGCGCGTGGCGAAGACGCGCAGCGTCCACGCGCCGGGGGCGAGGCGCTCGAAGCGCACGCGGCCCTCGTCGTCCAGCGCCAGTTCGTGCCGCTCGTCACGATTGTCGGCGACGAGCAGCGCGCTACCTCCGCGCGCTCGTGTTCCAGCGGGCCAAGCGACCGTTGCCGCGACTTCGAGCGCCGGTCGCGCGTAGAGTCGCAGCCCGGCTTGGCGTGCGCCCGGTTCCAACGCGAGGTCGACGCGCTCGGCGCCGGACTCGTCGAGGGAGACGTGCCAATCGCCCGGCGTCAACGCATCGAAGGTGAAGCGTCCCGCGGCGTCGGCCAGCGCGATGTGATCGCCGCGGCCGCTGGCCTGCAGCGCTGGCCGGGCGCGCACGCGAGCGCCGACCAGGGGATCCGCCTTTGCGTCGAGCGCCAAGCCCCACGCGGTCGCGAAGCGTTGCACGCTCAGCTCGACCGCGCGCTGCTCGCCCGGCGCGAGCCGCAGCGCTCGGGGCGGTTCCGGACGCGCGTCGGCTGCGACGGTGCGCAGCCAGAGCGTGCGTTCGGTCGCGAGGCCGCCGAAGTCGAACGTGCCGTCGGCCGTCGTCTGGCTCAGGAACGCGGAACCCGTGGCGCTCGCCGCCAGTTCCACCGTCACACCGTTGCCCGCACCCTCGACGCGACCGTGGAGGCGCGCGCCCAGGCTCGGCGCGAGCGTGATCGTGTCGTGCGCGGCCAGTTCCGCTAGCCCGACGAGCCGTCCGCCGGCAAGGCGCAGGTAGCGCGCTTCGAGGCTCAACCACAGGCGCTCCTCGCCCGGCAGCAGCGGCAGTTCGAAGGTGCCGTCCGCCGCCACCCTTGCGCGGCGCGCGTCGGCGGGGTGGGTCGCCGTGGGACGGCGTTGCGTGGCGACGACGACGGCGCGCTCGTCGCCGGGCGTGCCCGCGGGCAGTGTGAGGCGCCCGCGGAGACCTTCGCTGCTCGCCAGCAGGGCGCGCGATGCGCCGGGTCGCGCGCGCAGGTTGCGGCCGGCGGCGAGACGCATCCAGGTCGGCGCGAGCGGACGATCGGCGTCCAAGCCGGCGCTCGCGAGGGACAGCTCGGCCGGCTGCACCAACGTCGGCGGCTGGGCGTAGCGCACCAGCCGAGCGCGCATCTCGGCGCCCCCCAGGAAGCCGAGGCCGATCAAGAACGTGCCGGCGATGAGCCCGAGCACGCCGATGATCAGCCGCAACTCGGAATGGTCGTGGGGTTCGGTGTGGCGCTGCATCGATCGCCTCCCCCGGGAAAGGAGAGCCGTGTCGCCGGCGCCGAGTTGGTCAGCGCAGACGCACGGTGAGCTTTCGTTCGGCTTGACCGCTCAGCTTGACCTTGCGCCGAGTTTCCGCGTCGTCACCGTCGACCACGTGCACCTCGTACTCGCCCGGCGGCAAGGGGCCGTACGACGACTTCCCCGGCGACCAGCCCTCGCTGGGCGGGCCGAAGGCGAAGTCGAGGGCGGTCATGCCGTGGAACTCCTTTCCCTCCGCGTCGGTCACGGCGATGCGGGCGTCCACGGGTTCGCCCTCTTCGTCGACCACCGTCACGACGAGCTTCGTGCCCTCCTCCGCGACGAGCTTCAGGTCGGACGTCTCGCCCGACGTGACGCCGATCGAAGCGCTCTCGGCGGAGACGAGCGACGTGCTGCGGAAGCCGACCGTGTAGCGGCCGGGCGAGATGCCGTCCACCTCGTAACGGCCGGCCGTGGAGCGCTCGCTGATGCCGATCGGATTGACGACCCGCCCTTCGGCATCGCGCACGAAGAGCGTGCCGGAGCCGACGGGTTTGCCCGACCGGTCGACGACGAGCGCGGAGATCGTGCCGGGTTCGCCGAGATCGAAGTCGACGCCGCGCGTCGCGCGGTCGGTTCGCACCTCGATGCCCGACACGACCTGCCGAGCCGTCGCTCGTCCCATGCCGAAGCGCGAGCCACCGACCGACACGCGATACTTGCCTTCCGCGAGGCCCTCGAGTCGGTACTCGCCCTCGTCATTGGTCTCGACGTTCTCGAACTGCTGCGCGAGCAGCGAACCCGCCGCTTGCGGCCCGTCGACCATCACGCGCACGCGAACGTCGTCCTGGGGTTCACCGTCCTTCCGAACGATCCCCGAGATCGAGCCACCGGGAATCTCGAGGTCGAGCGTCGTCTCGCCGGCGATGACCACGGTGCGCCGGTGTGCGAGTCTTCTGCCGCTGGGCGTGGCGCTGACGGAATACGCGCCGGGCTCGTCGAGCACGACCGAGTACGCGCCCTGATCGTCGGTCATCGCTCGTGCGAGGCCGGCCAGGAAGTTCTCGCCGCTCCGCACGAAGACGACCTCGGCCGTGACCGGTTGCCCGGCTGCCGTCACGCGTCCCGAGACGGCGACGGGTTCCGCGGGTGGCGTGCCCAGCTCGACGTACGCGGTCTCGCCCTCGACGACCTCGACGCGCGCCGACTCCAAGCCGGCGGAGAACGGTTGACCGCCGCGCCGCACTTCCGCGGGCGGCGCGATGAGGTTCCAAGTGCCGGCTGGCACGGCTTCGAGAGCGAAGCGGCCCTTCGTATCGGTGCGCGCGAGCATGCCATCGTCCATTTGGCCGGGGCTTATGCCCGAGACGAGGATCGTGCGCCCATCGACGTCGCCGTCGACATCGAGCAACGTGCCCTCAATGCGTCCGCCGCGAGCGAGGTCGAGACGCACGTCGCGCTTCACGTCGCCGGGAGCGAGCATCAACTCGGAGGGCGCGGAGCGCGCGAAGCCGTTCGCCGAGGCGACGAGTTCGTAGCGTCCCGCGGCGAGGCCCGTGAACTCGAGCTCGCCGAAGGCGTCGGTGTGCCCGGCCAGTTCGCGGCCTCCGCCCCGCATGCGCTCGCGCCAGCCCGTCGTGACGTCGCGCACCTCGGCGCCGGGAACGAGCTTGCCATTCGGCCCCACGACGCGAACGAGGAGGCGCGCTTCCGGTACGAGCGTCACCACCGGCGGCGCCGCTTCGAGCGCGTCGGGCCAGATGATCTCCACCGGCTCCGCCGGGGCCGCGAAGCCCGCGGCGCGAAGCGTCAAGCGCCAGGTGCCGTCGGTCAGGCCGCTGAGCGTGAACGCGCCCTCGGGATCGGAAATGGATGCTTCGACGGGTTCCGCGCCGCCGCCCGGGTTCATGCGAAACCTGTTGGCCGCGGCGTCGGCCGCGCTCAGCTCGAAGTCGGAGATCGGCGTTCCGTCGGGCGCTTGGACGTACCCGGTCAAGGTTGGCGCGTCCTCGAGCACGAGGGACAGTGGCGAGTCGTCGGTTCGGACAGCGCGGAGTTCGGCGCGGCCCCCGACAGCGGCCCGGCGCTCCTCCCTAACGTCGTTCGGATCGAAGCTCGCCGTCAACCTGTACGCGTAGTCTGGATCGAGCCCCTCGATGCGGAACGAACCGTCCCGCTCCGTCGTCGTTCGCTGCGCGGCGAGGCGCATCTGCGAGCGCCAGGCGCGGCCGGGGTCGCCATCGCCAGCGCCGGTGGCTTCGGCGTCGATGGTCGGCACGACGGCGCACGCGGCGGCGGGCCGCTCGTCCGGCCACGTCACCCGCCCGAAGAGAGCGGCGCCGCGCTCGGCGACGAGTTCGAGGTCGTCGACCGTCACGCCGTGCTCGACCGTGAGGTCGAGCGTCGCGTCGTCGAGTAGCGGGCCGTCCGAAGCTTGGAGGCGCACTCCACCGGGTGCGACGCCGCTCAGGCGAAAGCGACCTTCGCTGTCGGTGCGAGTCCTCGGCGCAGCGCCGTTCCCGCCGCGCAGCATGTCGAAGCCGCGCCGTTCGTCGCGTTCGCGCCGCCGCGCCGTGACTTCGACGTCGGCGACGGGAACTCCCACCTGATCGACGACGACACCCGCGAGGCAAACGCCGGGTTCGAGCGTGAGCACCAGCTCGTGCCGCACGCCCGCGAGCAACGACAATTCTTCGCGTGAGTAGGGCGCCGCCGTGTCGCTCGTGCAAGTCAACCTGTACTTGCCGGCGGGAACTCCACCGAGTTCGAAGGCCGCGTCGGCACCGAACTCCGTCGCGTGCTCGCGCGCGGCACCGGTCAGCATGCTGCGAAAGCTCGTCCCGCCGCCGGCCGCAGGGGCGAGTTGTACCGCGCCGGCGAGGCTCTTCGAACTCGTGGGTACCTCGACGCGACCGACGACCCAGGCTCCGAGCAGCGGCGACAGCACCAACGGACCGGTCGCGACCTGCGGCAGCGCCAGCGGACGATCGAAGTACGAGTAGCGCGCCATGACCTCGATCCAGCGCTCGCCCTCCAGCGGAACGTCGACGGTGAAGTGGCCCTCGGCATCGACCTCGGCCGTCGCCACGACGACGGGTTCCGTGTCTTCGCCGTTCGGCTCCCAGAAGGGCGCGCGCTCCGTCAGCGACGTCAGCACGCGAACGCTGCCGCGCTCGTCCGCGGGCGTGCCCGCCGGCCACGAGACGCGTCCGCTCCAGGCCGCGCTCGGGACGTCGGTCGCCCGCGCAGCGCCCGCGTCCGCGTCGCTCGCCCGCAGCGCATCACGCCGCGGCTCGGCACCCTGGGCGGCGTCGAGCGTTGAACTGCCGGCAAGCTCGACGGACCCCGCGCGAGGCCCGTCCGGCTCGACGACCGACGGCCCGGCGCCACGGCCGCGAGCCGTGTCGCGCGTCCCCGCCAGCAGCCACCAGGCCAGCGCTCCGCCCGCGGCCAAGAAGAGCAAGAGTCCAACGAGGCGAGCGCCGTGCGAGTTCATGGGATGGAAGGGTGGGTGGAGAGCCGGGAGCTGGGGTCGGTAGTCGATGCCGGTCCCGCGCGGGAGCGGGTGGCCGTCGGGACTTCTGCGGACTTCGGCTGCGTATGTTTTCTCCGGACCAGAATCCACTCGACGGCTGGCGGGTGGGGGTCCGGATCTCGTTACGCTGCTGAAAATCCCCGCCCGCATCGTCGTGGCGATGCACTCTGCGACTGCAAGCTGGGACCACCGCCATGGCGATCGACCGCGACTTCGTGCTCGAAACAGCGTCCAGGCTCGTGCGTGTCGACTCCCGGAATCCGGGGCTCGAGGAGGGTGCGCCCGGCGAGCGCGAGCTGGCCGAGGTCGTCGTCGAGTTGTTGGCCGACTGCGGTTGGCAGGGCGAGTTGGTCGACCTCGGCGACAACCGGGCGAACGTCGTCTCCGTGCGCCAGGGGCGAGCCGGCGGTCGCTCGTTGATGATCAACGTCCACCTCGACACCGTCGGCGTCGCGGGCATGGCGGATCCGTTCTCGGGAGAACTGCGCGGCGGACGGATTTGGGGGCGAGGCGCACAGGACACGAAGGGTGGGCTGGCCGCCGTGCTCGGGGCGGCGAAGGCGCTCTCGGAAGAAGGGGTCGAGCTGGACGGTGACTTGGTGCTCGCTTTCGTCGCCGACGAGGAGCATCGCAGCCTCGGCACCGAGCGGCTGCTCGAAGATGTCACGACCGACGCCGGCATCGTGATCGAACCGACGGAGCTCGACCTGTGCGTGGCCCACCGCGGCTTCGGACTGTTCCAGGCGCACACGCGCGGGCGCGCCGCCCATGGTGGCTCGCCCCAGCTCGGGATCGATGCGAACCGCCGCATGGGGCACGTCTTGGTCGCGCTCGAAGAGCTCGAGGCGCGTTGGAGCGCGGGCGCGGGGCACGTGCTCCTGGGCTCTCCGTCGCTGCACGTGCCTCGGCTCGCGGGCGGCCGCCAGCTCTTCATGTACGCGGACCGGTGCACGGCCGACGTCGAGTGCCGGACCGTGCCCGGGCTGACCCGCGCAACCGTTCTCGCCGATCTCGAGGCCGCCCTGGCCTTCCCGGGTTTCGAGGTCGAGCTGGAAGAGACGCAGTGGCAAGAGCCGTACGCCATCGATCCCGCTCGGCCGATCGTCGAACTCGTTCAGCGCGTCGCGTCCGCGGTGCGGAACGAGCCAGCGCGGCTCATCGGACACCCCTGGTGGGAGGACTCGGCCTTGCTCGGCGCGGCCGGCATCGAGACGCTCGTGCTCGGTCCCACCGGCAGCGGCTTGCACACCGAGGAAGAGTGGGTCGACGCCGAATCGTTGGTCCGACTGGCAGAAATTCTTCGCCGTAGCGCGATCGAATGGTGCAGCCTCGCTCCGTAACGACAACCGCAGCAGCAACAACCGAAGCAGCAGGAATCACACGTGACGGAACCGAGCGAGATGACGGGGGACGGGACGCGAGCCGTCTGGGGCGGCGAGCAGGGAACGAGCTGGCAAGGGGCGACCCAGATCCCGGTCGTGCACAGCGTGACCTTCGGCTTTCCCGATACCGAGAGCTGGCTCGAAACGGCGACCGGCCGGCGGCCTGGGCACATCTACAGCCGGAACACCAATCCCACGGTGGAGCTGTTCGAGGAGAAGGTGCGCCTGCTCGAGGGCGCCGAGGCCGCGACCGCGTTCGCCACCGGCATGGCCGGAATCAGCAACACCTTCTTCGCGCTGCTCGCCCCCGGCGACCGCATCGTCAGCATCAAGGACACCTACGGCGGCACCAGCCGGCTCTTCCTCGAGTTCCTGCCCAAGTTTGGCATCGAGGTCGAACTGTGTGAGAGCGACGACCACGACGCTCTCGAAGCGGCCATCGCGCGCGGCTGCCAGCTCGTGTACCTCGAGACGCCCACGAACCCGACCTTGAAGGTGGTGGACATCGCGCGGCTCGCACGCGCGGGCCGTGCTGTAGGTGCGACGGTCGTCGTCGACAACACCTTCGCCACGCCACTCAATCAGCGCCCCTTGGAACTTGGCGCCGACCTGGTCGTGCACAGCGCGACCAAGTTCCTCGGCGGCCACTCCGACGCCATGGGCGGCGTCGTCTGCGGTAAGCGCGACTTGATCCGCGAGATCTTCCGCTTTCGCGAGGTCAATGGAGCGAGCCTCTCGCCCTCGGCGGCCTTCCTCTTGATCCGCGGCATCAAGACGCTCGAGTTGCGCGTCACGCGGCAGAACGAGAACGCCCTCGCCCTCGCGCGCTTCCTCGAGCAGCATCCCGCCGTCGCTCACGTCTACCACCCCGGACTCGAATCGCACCCGGGCCACGCGATCGCCGCGCGCCAAATGAGCGGCTTCGGCGGCATTCTCGCCTTCGACCTCGTGGGCGACTTCGAGACCCTCAAACGCTTCCTGGACAAGTTGCGCCTCGCGCACCGCGCCGCCAGCCTCGGTTCGGTCGGCACCCTGATCGGACCCCCCGCCGTCACGAGCCACGTCGAACTGACCAAAGAGGACCGCGCCGCCCTCGGCATCCCCGAAACCCTCGTGCGCTGCTCGGTCGGCATCGAGAACGTCGCCGACCTGATCGCGGACGTGGATCAGGCGCTCGAAGGCTGACAACACGTCGGCATGACGCAGCTCGGGAGCATTCCCCGGCCCGTGGGCGAGGATCGGCGGCGTGTCGTCGCTACAATTCCGACCTCCATGAGCACCGATCAACGAGTCGAGACCGAGAGTGCCGGCGAACGCCTGCATCGCATGCGCGAGGAAGCCCTCGCCGGCGGGGGCGAAGCCCGGATCGAGGCGCAGCACGCCAAGGGCAAGCTGACGGCGCGCGAGCGCGTGGACCTATTGGTCGACGAGGGCAGTTTCGTCGAGATCGATCGCTTCGTCACGCACCGCTGCAACGACTTCGGCATGCAGGCCCAGGCGGTGCTCGGCGACGGGGTCGTCACGGGGCACGGCTTGGTCGACGGGCGCCCGATCTACCTCTTCAGCCAGGACTTCACGGTCTTCGGGGGCTCCCTCTCGGAGACCAACGCCGAGAAGATCTGCAAGGTCATGGACATGGCCATGAAGGTCGGCGTGCCGGTCGTCGGCCTCTGCGACTCGGGCGGCGCGCGCATCCAGGAGGGCGTCAAGAGCCTCGGCGGCTACGCCGAGATCTTCTGGCGCAACACGCAAGCCAGCGGCGTGGTCCCGCAGATCTCCGCGATCATGGGGCCCTGCGCCGGCGGCGCGGTCTACAGCCCCGCGATCACCGACTTCGTCTGCATGGTCCAGGACACGTCCTACATGCACATCACCGGCCCCGACGTCGTTCGGACGGTGACGCACGAGGAGGTCACCAGCGAGGAACTGGGCGGAGCCGAGGTGCACGCGCACCGCTCGGGCGTCGCGCACTTCACCTCGCCGGACGATGCCAGTTGCATCGCGAACATCCGCGAGCTTCTGTCGTACCTACCGCAGAACAACGCCGAGACTCCGCCGTTCCTGCCGACGAACGATCCCTTCGATCGGCGCGAGCCCGAGCTGGACACGATCGTGCCCGACGATCCCAACAAGCCGTACGACATGCGCCGCGTGATGCGCTTGATCGTCGACGAGGGTTCGGCGCTCGAGGTACACGCGGACTACGCCAAGAACATCCTGGTCGGGTTCGCGCGCCTCGGCGGCCACGCGGTCGGCATGATCGGCAACAACCCGGCGGTGCTCGCGGGCTGCCTCGACATCCACGCGTCGATCAAGGCCGCGCGCTTCATCCGCTTCTGCGACGCGTTCAACCTGCCGATCATCACCTTCGAGGACGTGCCCGGCTTCCTGCCCGGCACCGAGCAGGAGCACAGCGGCATCATCCTGCACGGGGCGAAGCTGCTCTACGCGTACTGTGAGGCGACGGTGCCGAAGCTGACGGTCATCACGCGGAAGGCCTACGGCGGCGCGTACGACGTGATGGGTTCGAAGCACATACGCGCGGACTGGAACGTGGCTTGGCCCGGCGCGCAGATCGCGGTGATGGGCGCCGCGGGCGCCGCACGCATCATCCACCGGCGGGAGATCCAGGCCGCGGACGATCCGGCCGCCGAGGAAGCGCGGCGCGCGGCGGAGTACGAGCGCACGTTCAACAACCCGTACATGGCGGCGCGCCGCGGCTTCGTCGACGACGTGATCGAAGCCAGTGCGACGCGCCCCAGCCTGATCCGTGCGCTCGGACTGCTCTCCACGAAGGTGGAAGAGCGCCCGCCGCGCAAGCACGGGAACATCCCCCTGTGAGCGGCCAAGAAGCGCGTCCGATCCGGCGACTCTTGATCGCGAACCGCGGCGAGATCGCGCTCCGCATCCTGCGCACCGCGCGCGAGATGGGGATCGAGGTCATGGCGGTCTACTCCGAGCCCGATGCGCGCGCGCTGCACTCACGCCTCGCGGAGCGCGCCATCCCGCTCGGCGGACGCACGCCGGCCGAGACGTACCTGGATCAGGACAAGTTGATCGCCGCCGCGAAGTCGAGCGGCGCGGACGCGATCCATCCCGGCTACGGCTTCCTCTCGGAGAACGCGACGTTCGCGCGCCGCGTCAGCGACGAAGGTCTGATCTGGGTCGGCCCGCCCGCCAGCGCGATCGAGGCGATGGGCGACAAGATCGAGAGCCGGCGCCGGATGCAGGCGGCCGCGGTGCCGCTGGTGCCCGGCGGCGTCAGCGCGATCGACGATCCCGAGGCCGCGATCGTCGAGGCCGAGGCGATCGGCTATCCGGTCGCGCTTAAGGCCGCGGGCGGCGGCGGCGGCAAGGGCATCCGCATCGTGCGCGAGGCGTCCGAGATCGCTCGAGCCTTCCGCGCGGCCTCGGCCGAGGCCGTCAAGGCGTTCGGCGACGGTCGCATCTATCTCGAGCGCTACCTCGACCATCCGCGTCACGTCGAGATCCAGGTGATGTTCGACCAGCACGGGAACGGCGTACACCTCGGCGAACGTGAGTGCTCGGTCCAGCGTCGTCACCAGAAGTTGCTCGAGGAAGCGCCGTCGTCCGCGATCGATCCCGCGATGCGCGCAGCGATGGGCAAGGCCGCGCTCGACGCCGGCGCGGCCGTCGACTACGTCGGTGCGGGCACGGTCGAGTTCCTCGTCTCCGGGAACGAGTTCTTCTTCCTCGAGATGAACACGCGCCTGCAGGTTGAACACCCGGTCACCGAAATGGTGACGGGCCTCGATCTCGTGCGCGAGCAGATCGACGTCGCAGGCGGCGCGCGGCTCTCGATCGCACAGGAAGACGTGCGCTTTCACGGTCACTCGATCGAGGTACGCCTCAACGCCGAGGATCCCTTGCGCGGCTTCCTGCCGTCGACGGGCATCGTCAAGAACCTGCGCTGGCCGTCGGGCCCGGGCGTGCGCATCGATGCCGGGCTCTATCGTGGCATGGAGGTCGGGCTCGACTACGACCCGATGCTGGCCAAGATCATCGTCTGGGCATCCGATCGACCGCGCGCCATCGAACGTATGCGACGCGCGCTCGCCGAGCTGAACGTGGGCGGCGTCAAGACGGGCGCGCCGGCGGCGATGGCGGTGCTCGAGAACGAGGACTTCCGTCGCGGTCACTACGACACGCATCTGTTGGAGTCGATGGACCTCGCCGCCACGGGGGGAGGCGAGGAGACGCCCGCGGCGATCGCCGCCGCGCTCTACCGCTTCCACCGCTCGCGCCGCCGCGCGTTGTCGTTGCAGGCCGATCGTGGTCGCGCGTGGCTCGATCGCGGGCGTCAGCGCAACTCGAACTGGCGCAACCATGGAGGCGCACGGTGAAGTACTTCGCCAAGCTGAACGGGCTCGAGCGCGAGGTCGAACTGGTCGAGCGCCTGGGCGTGCTGACGGTGCGCGTCGACGGCGAGGTCGTCGAGACCAGCTTCGAGGAGGTCGACGGGCTGGGACAGATCGCGCTCTACGTCGACGGACGTGCGTACGGCATCTCGATCGAAGGCGACCGCAATGACGTCAAGGTCACCGTGGCGGGCCGCGTCTACGACATCGAGATCGAGGACGAACGCGAGCGCATCGCGCGCGCGGTCGAGAAGAAGCGCGGCGTCAGCGGCGACGTGAAGAGCGTCATGCCCGGCGTCGTCGTCGCGCTGATGGTGAAGGAGGGCGACGCCGTGACGGCCGAGCAGCCACTCCTGATCCTCGAGGCCATGAAGATGCAGAACGAGATTCTGGCGCCGGTCGACGGGCTGGTGAAGTCGATCCAGGTCGCGGAAGGCCAAGCGGTGCCCGGCGGACAGCTCCTGGTGTCGCTCGAGGTCGCTACACCCGACGAATAGCGGTCGATTTTCATCGAACGAGGTAGGCTGGCGTGATGCAGCGCCTGCTCCTTCGATCCACCGCGTTCCTGTCACTGTTCTTCGCCCTGGTCCTGCCGGCCGGTGCCACCTGGTCGATCGTGATCGTCGACCACCGCACCGGCGAGGTCGGCGTCGGCACGGCGACGTGCCTGGCGCAGTTCGGCATTCGCCGCGCCGTGCCCGTGATCGTCGTCGGCAAGGGCGTCGCGGCGGCGCAAGCGACCGTGGACGCGTTGGGCGTCAATCGCCAGTTGATCCGCGATCTCTTGTTGGAGGGAGCACCCGCGAGCCAGATCCTCACCGCGCTCGAAGCCAGCGACATCGGGCACCAGTCGCGCCAGTACGGGATCGTTTCGTTGGGCGGCGGGAACGCCGTCACCTTCACGGGCACTCAAGCGCTTGCGTGGGCGGGCGGTGTCACGGGCGAGGACGGCGACTGGAGCTACGCCATCCAAGGCAACATCCTCGTCGGGCCGAACGTGGTGTCCGCCGCCGAGACGGCGCTGCTGCAGACACAGGGCGACATGTCGGAGCGCTTGCTGGCCGCGATGCTCGCTGCGCGGTTCGAAGGTGGCGACTCGCGCTGCAACTGTGCTCCCAACTGCGGAGTGCCGCCGCCGTTGCCGTTCGTGTCGTCGTACACGTCGTTCATGGGCATCGCTCGCCTCGGCGACGTGGATGGCACCTGCGACAGCAACGGCTGCGCCGAAGGAACCTACTACTTGAAGCGGCAGATCGTCGGGCAGTTCGGCGATCCCGATCCCGTCGACGTCTTGGCCACGCGCGTGGCGACCTGGCGCAGTCTGTTGATCGGTCGACCGGACCACCACCTGTCGAGTCTGGTCGCGGCGAGTCCCGGTGTGCCGGTCGCCGACGGTGTCGATAGCAAGGCGATGGTATTGTCGTTGGTCGACGTGGATGGCACGCCGCTGACCACGGGCGGCGCGCAAGTCACGATCGTGCCCGCCGCCGATTCGGTGCCCTTCACGACGACGGCCGTGATCGATCACGGCGACGGAACCTACGGCTTCGACGTCATCGCCGGCACGCTGCCGGGCAGCGCGCGCTTCGTCGTGGTCGTCGACGACGGCACGTCACCCGTCCAATTGGCTCCGCTGCCCGAGTTGGAGTTTGCTCCCGCCCAGGCCTTGTCGCGCGCGCCCGACGTCGTGGCCGCAGCGGCGGGAGGCCGGATCGAGTTCGTCGTTTCCCAGCCGGCGCGCGCGGGCTCGCCGTACGTCCTGTTGGCCAGCGCCAGCGGCACGCTGCCCGGCGTCGATCTCGGTGGCGTCGTGCTGCCGCTGAATCCCGATGGCGTGCTGACCTGCACGCTGATCGAGGCGAACGGCCCGCTGTTGCCAAACTCGTTCGGCTTGCTCGACAGCGACGGCGAAGCGCGGCCCGCCTTCGCCGCACCTCCCGGGTTGTTGACCTCGCTGACGGGCCAGACGCTGCACTTCGCGGCGCTGCTCTTCCAACCGCTCGAGGCCACGGTGACGGTCGCCGTCAGCGTGCTGCCGTAGCCGCCCGTGCGAGGTTCGACGCGGGCGACTCGCCAAAGGCGCGCTCGAACTCGCGACGCAGCCTGCCGAGCGCTTCCGCGCCGTCCTCCGGCCTGACCCAGAGGTCGAAGCGCGTGGGCGAGAGTCGCCACAGCTCTTCGGTGAGTTGGCCGCGGGCGTCCGGCACCAGAAAGAGCTTCCAGTCGCCGAGGCGCATGCCCGTGATCGGACCGGCGGCCGCTTCGGACGCCAGCGGGATGCCACATTCGGCGAGCGGCTCGTCGCGAAAAGCGGCGCGTGACAGGTCGCGCCCGACGAGTCCCGGGACCTCGGCTCCGAGCACGGAGCAGAGCGTCGCGGCCACGTCCGCATGCTGCGTCGGCGCCTGGATGCGGCGCTGCATCGGTCGCAGCGCGGGCACGCGCGTGGGGGAGGGGAACCGAATCACGAGCGGAACCCCGACGATCTCGTCGAACGGGCGCCCGTGGGTTCCATAGGCACCGTGCTCACGATAGGCCCAACCGTGCGGTGCCGTGAACACGACCAGTGTGTTGTCCAGTTCGCCGCGCAGCTCCATGTCGGCCAGCATGCGACCCAGGAACGCGTCCATCTCGAGCACGCTGCCGTCGTAGTGCTGCGTCGCGTGCAGGTAGGTGATGGGGTCGATCGCTTCGCGTTCGCCGAAGTCGCGGAACGCCGCCGGTGGGTCGGCGCCTTCGGAGACGAACACGTCGAAGCGCGGCTCCGGCTCGCCGATCGGCAGCATGGCCGCGTACTCGAGCAGCGTCACGCTGTTGGAGGGCGCCGCTTGGAACCAGCGACGGAAGGCTTCTAGCTGAACGGCTGTGGGCGCGTCGGGCAGCTCCAGGAAGTCGTCGGCGGCGAGCGCAGGTTCGGACGCCGTCGTGCCGAACGTGGTCGCAACACGCGACGTGCGATCGGGAAGGAAGTCCCCGAGCCACTTCGCATCGGTATCGATGGCGCGTCCCGTGAGGAGCGCAGCCAGCGCCGCTTGGCGCGTGGAACCGTGCGAGTTCGCGTCCTGGAACAGAACCGTTCCGCGCCCGCTGTGGAACCAGCGCTCGAGCTGGGGCGTCGTCTCGTTGTTGGCGCCGAAGAGCGACATGCGATCTCGCCGCAGGCCTTCGACCGAGACGATCAGGATCTTGGGGGGTGGGCGCTCGTTGAACAGTCGCGCTGGCAGGAAGACGAGCGCCGCCGCGGCGAGCGCGACCAAGAACGGTCGGTGCCATCGGCAGATTGCGAGGGCGAAGATCGCGTACGCCACGAGGGCGAGACAGCTCGCGGCGACGACGACCGGGAGCGCGAAGCCCGGGTGCGCCAGTCGTTCGAAGCGACCGAAGAGATCCCACGCGAAGAGGGCGCCCGCCAACGCGAGGACGAGCGAGCCGATGAGTCGACTCTGGGCGGTGGACGAAAGCTTCATGGTGGACGGGAAAGGGACTTCGGCTTCCCGGCCGCTTAGGCTTGAGCCATGGCTCCCCGCGTCGCCCTGGCTTCGTGTCGCTCGCTGTTAACGTCCGAGCGCGATGATCGGTACCTGCAGCGAGCCTTCGAGGCCCGCGGCGCGTCGGCGCGCGTCGTCGCCTGGGATGCGGACGAGGATTGGGCGGGGTACGACCTGGTGCTGCTGCGGAGCACGTGGGACTACGTGCCGCGGCGCGAGGAGTTCTGTCGCTGGTGCGAAGCCGTCGAAGCCGTGACGCACCTCGAGAATTCGGCCGCCCTGGTGCGTTGGAACACGGACAAGCGCTACCTGGCGGAGCTCGCCGTGCGCGGCCTCGCGACCGTGCCGAGCGCGTTCGTCGAGGGCGAGAGCTTGGACGTCCCGCCCGACTGGGACGCCGCGCGTCTCTTTCTGAAGCCCGTGGTCGGCGCCGGGTCCAACGCGACCTTGCGCTTCGAGCGCGACGAACGGGGCCTAGCCCTCGGCCGCGCGCACCTCGCGGCGCACGCGGCCGAGGGACCCTTCTTGTTGCAGCCCTACTTGGAGCGGGTCGAGGCCCGCGGCGAGGTCTCGCTGATCTACCTCGGCGACCGCTGGACGCACGCCGTGCGCAAGATCCCGGTGCCCGGCGACTGGCGCGTGCAGGACGATCACGGCGCTTCCGACGAACCCCACGATCTCACGCCACGCGAGCGCGAGCTCGCGCGGACCGCACTCCAGCTCGTGGGCTCGCCGCTGTATCTGCGCGTCGATCTCTTGGAGACCGCGCAGGGCGAGCCCTTGGTCGTGGAGCTGGAACTGGTCGAACCCTCGCTCTTCTTCCACCACGCCCCCGCGGCGGCGGACGTGCTGGCGGCGGCGGCCCTCGCACGGATCGGCGCGGGGCGCGGCGGATAATCCGCGCTTCGAGCGCAACCCCGTGCCGCCCCGCGCGTCTTCCCCAATGGGTGGGTGGGGGATAGGGATGGGCGATTTTTTCGAGGGTGCTGCGCGATGCCAACCGCAACTTTTGCCCCAGCGCCGCCTGCGCGTAGACTCCGCCCATGGACGCTCGTCTCGACACGCTTCTCGACTGGATTCAGCTCGAATCGATCACCGGCAACGAAGCCGACTACGCCGATGCCATCGGCCGCGAGTTCACCGCGCTCGGCCTCGGCGTCGAACAGCAGACGCTCGAAGACCGGCGGGCCAACGTGCTCGCCCGCGGCAGCGATCCGCGCGTCGTCTTTTGCACGCATCTCGACACCGTGCCGCCGTGGATTCCGCCCTCGCGCACGGGCACGACGATCCATGGGCGCGGCTCGTGCGATGCCAAGGGGCCTGCGCTCGCCATGCTGCACGCGGCGCGGGCGCTGCTCGACTCGGGCGAGGATCGCATCGGCTTCTTGATGACGGTCGGGGAAGAGACCGACGGCGCCGGCGCCCAGCTCGCCGAACGGCAGCGCCGGGCGCCGTGGAGCCCGGCGTACACGATCGTCGGAGAGCCGACCGACAACCGCTTCGTACGGGGCGGCAAGGGCGTCTACAAGTGCGTGCTGAAGGGCCACGGCGTCGCGGGGCACAGCTCCGAACCTATCGGCCCGTCCGCGGTGCACGAGCTGGTGGCGGCCATCGCGCGCCTGCTCGGCGATACCTGGGGCGATCACGAAGTCTTCGGGCGGGGGACGATCAACTTCGGGCGCATCGAAGGCGGGCTCGCCGCCAACGTCACGGCGCCCGAGGCGGAAGCGGTCCTGCTCGTACGAGCGGTGGAACCGCCGGAGATCGTCGAAGCGCGCGTGCGCCAACACCTCGGCGAGCACGTCGAACTCGTTGCAGAGAAGAGCTACGGGCCGATTCACTTCGAAGTGCCCGACGGCGGCGACGGTCCCGTCGTCGCGTTCGGCACGGACGCGCCCTTCCTTCGGAGCTGGGGCCAACCGTTGCTCTACGGGCCGGGCAGCATCCGCGACGCCCACACCGCGCACGAGCACTTGACCGAAGCGTCGTTCGACCGAGCGGTCGCCGACTACGAGGCCGTCGCGCGACAGTTGCTCGCGCGCACCGACGCATGAGCGCCACGTTGACGGGCGAAGCCCTCTTGGCGGCGCTCGAGTCGGGCGCTGCCCGCGCGGCCCGGCGCGCGGGCGACGGTGGTTGGGTTTGTGATCCCGCGGTCAAGGCAGGCATCTTGGAGCTCTTTGCGACCGGCGCAGTCGTCCCCCAGGGCGAGGTGTCGTACTTGGAGTTTCGCGACAAGCACACGCTCCCCGCCCGCAAACGCTTGGGCGACGTACGTGTCGTTCCGGGTGGCACCAGTGTTCGACGCGGCTCTCACCTGGGGCGCGGTGTGGTGCTCATGCCGCCGTGCTACGTCAACGTGGGCGCCTTCGTCGGCGCGGATTCGATGATCGACAGCCATGCGCTCGTGGGGTCGTGTGCCCAGGTCGGAGAGCGCGTACACGTCGGCGCCGGCGCCCTGCTCGGCGGCGTGCTCGAGCCCGTGGGAGCCCGGCCGGTGGTGGTCGAGGACGACGCCTTCATCGGCGGCAGCGTGGGCCTCTTCGAGGGCGTCGTCATCGGCGCGCGCGCCGTGATCGCGCCCGGCACGATCCTCACCTCGGGCACCCGCGTCTTCGACCTGGTCGAAGAGCGCGAACTCGACGGACAAGACATCCCCCCCGGCGCGGTCGTCGTCCCCGGAACCCGCCCAGCCACCGGCTGGGGCGCCACCCAGGGCCTGAGCCTCGCCTGCGCGCTGATCGTGAAGTACCGCGACGCCCGCACGGACGCGGCGACAACGCTCGAAGCCGCGCTGCGCTGAGCAGCGCGCCAGCAACACAGCCGCGCTGCGCTGAGCAGCGCGCCAGCAACACAGCCGCGTTGCGCTGAGCAGCGCGCCAGCAACACAGCCGCGTTGCGCTGAGCAGCGCGCCAGCAACACAGCCGCGCTGCGCTGAGCAGCGCCAGCGGTCGCACGGCTCCGTTCGGCGCGCTTCAGTTCGTCGACAACGCGCAGCGCTCCAGGGTCGTGCGCGCCGCAGCGCAGACGGCGTCGACGGTGAAGCCGAGTTGCTCGAACAACACCTCCGCGGGTGCGGAGGCGCCAAAACGATCCAGCGTCACCAGCTCGCCAGCATCACCGACCCAACGTCGCCAACCCAAGGAGACTCCGGCTTCCACCGCGACGCGCGCCGCGACCTGGCGCGGCAGGACGGCTTCCTGGGTCGCCAGGTCCTGCTCTTCGAACAGTTCCCAGGAGGGCATCGAAACGACACGCGTCGCGACGCCTTCCGACTCGAGCCTGACGCGGGCCGCGAGCGCCAGGTGCACTTCCGACCCCGTCGCCAAGAGCAGAACCTCCGGCGCGCGGCTGGCTTCGGCCGCGATGTAAGCGCCTTCGGGAACTCCGGCGGCGGCCGCCGCGGCGTCGAGCACGGGCAGGTCCTGCCGCGAGAACACCAGGCTCGTCGGACGGTCGCGCTGCTTTAGGGCGAGCTTCCAGGCCGCCTTCGTCTCGTTGGCGTCCGCCGGTCGGATGACGACGGTGTTCGGCATCGCGCGTAGGCTCGCGAGGTGCTCGACCGGTTGGTGGGTCGGACCGTCCTCGCCCAGCCCGATCGAGTCGTGCGTGAACACGTGCACGATCGGAAGGTGGTTCATCGCGGCGAGGCGCATGGCGGGTCGCATGTAGTCCGAGAACGTGAAGAACGTCGCGGTCCAGGTGCGCGCGCCGCCGTGGTAGGCGATGCCGTTGGCGATCGCGCCCATCGCGTGCTCGCGAACGCCGTAGCGAATGTTGCGCCCGACGTGACCGCCGCTGCGGAAGTCCTCGGCGCCCGCCAGGTAGGTCTTGGTCGAGCCGGACAGGTCCGCATCGCCGCCGAAGAGCCAGGGGATGTTCTTGGCCAAGGCTTGCAGCACCTTGCCGCCCGCCGAGCGCGTCGCGATCGGCTTGTCGGGAGCGAAGTCCGGCAGCTCGGCGTCCCAGCCGTCGGGCAGCAGGCCCGACCAGGCCAGGCGCCGTTCCGCTTCCAGCTCGGGGTTCGCGTTGGCCCAGGCGTCACGGGTGCGATTCCAGGCTTGGCGCGCGTCGACGCCGCGCTGGGTCGAGCGCTGCATCCACTCGCGCGCTTCCTCGGGAACGAAGAACGCATCGGCGTGCTCCCAGCCCAGGGCTGCGCGCGTGGCCGAGACCTCGTCGATCCCGAGCGGCGAGCCGTGCGAATCGCTCGAGCCGGCCTTGTTCGGCGATCCGTAGCCGATCGTGGTGCGCACGCACAGGATCGACGGTCGGCCGGTCTCCGCCTTCGCCCGCGTCAACGCGGCGTCGATCGCCTCCAAGTCCGTGTCTCCGTCGGCGACGACTTCGACGTGCCAGCCGTAGGCTTCGTAGCGGCGCTGCACGTCCTCGGTGAAGTGCATCGCGTTGGAACCGTCGAGCGACACCAGGTTGTCGTCCCACAGGTAGATCAACTTGCCGAGGCCGAGGTGGCCGGCCAAGGACGCAGCCTCGCCGCTCAAGCCTTCCATCAGGTCACCGTCGCTGACCAACGCGTACGTGAAGTGATCGACCAGCGTGTGCTCGTCCGTGTTGAACCGCTCGGCGAGGAAGCGCTCGGCCAGCGCCATGCCCACGGCGTTCGCCGAGCCCTGCCCCAAGGGCCCCGTCGTGGCTTCGACGCCGGGCGTCACGCCGCGCTCGGGATGTCCCGGCGTGCGGCTGTCCCAGGTGCGGAACGCACGGATGTCGTCCAGCGACAGGTCGTAGCCGAAGAGGTGCAGCAGCGAATAGAGCAGCATGCTGCCGTGGCCCGCCGACAGCACGAAGCGGTCGCGGTCGTACCACGTCGGGTCGGCCGGATCGTGGACGAGGTGCCGGTGCCAGAGCACGTAGGCCATGGGCGCGGCACCGAGCGGCAGCCCCGGATGGCCGGAGTTCGCGTGCTGCACGGCATCCATCGACAGGACGCGGATGGCGTTGATGGAGAGGGCGTCGCTCGGGGAGAAGGCGCTCATCGCGAGGTGTCGAGTCGGTTCGTGGGGCGAAAGTCCGAGCGCGGATCGCCCGGGCGAATCGTCACCTTACGCCGCCGAGGCGAGCGAGGCACGCACCGAGCCCCCCCGCTGGCTAACCGATGACGCGGTAGACGGGCGAACTCAGACCGGGGCCCGCTTCGAACACCTGGAAGACGACGCTGGTGCCGATCAACTCCAGGACGGGCGGTACCGTCAGCTCGTACCGTGCCGAACCGTCACCGGTGTAGACGAGTTCCTGCAGGAACAGTGCGTTCAGATCCACGAAGACCGTGCCGAACCCGTCGGGGCCGCCCAACTCCCACGGCACCGTGTGCCGCATGGAACCGATCAGCCACGCGAAGTCGGCGCTGCCGGGCCATTCGAGAGCCCAGCGTTGACCGATGCCGAGGGGGCCCGTGCCCGCGAGATCCGAGACGATGTTGCGCGCGCTCTGGACGTCGAAGGCGGCTCCGTTCGGCTGCGTCGCGCAGCGCATGGCGCCGCCGTCGAACTCGAAGCCCGGGAAGGCGTCGAGCACGGCGCCCTGGCCGCCCGCCACATTGCTGTCGATCAAGTACAGGTTCGACGCCACGACCGCTGTGCCGCCCTCACCGCCCCAACCCAGCGGGCTGGTGGGGCAACTGCACCACTCGCAGCACAGGTAGCCGCCCGCGCCGCCCTGGACCTCGGAATCGTGCAGGACCACGTCCGCATTCGGCGCCAGCACGCCGGGGTGCCCGCCACCCGGCAAGGGACCGATGCAGGC
This sequence comes from Planctomycetota bacterium, assembly GCA_040880665.1. Lineage (GTDB taxonomy): Bacteria > Planctomycetota > UBA1135 > UBA1135 > JBBDIB01. Next base: position 1,947 of record JBBDIB010000052.1, on the reverse strand, counting down.
GTCGGCGTCGACACCGCCGCCGAACACGCGGGTTGCATGCAGGGTGAGCAGCGGCAGGTCGACCGCGATCGCGGGCGTGCCATAGGTCACGCCGCCGAAGGCCGACCAGCGCGTGTCGACGAGGCAATCGTCGAGGAACAATTCGCGAAAGCCCGTTCCGGCGATGCCCGCGTCGGGGAACGCGCACTCGGCGCCCAAGACGATGTCCATCTGACTGAGCACCACGCGACCGAAGCCCTCGCCCGCGAGCAGCACGCCCGCGTGCTCGCCGCAGGGCACCTCGATGTAGGCGCGCGGCTGCCCGACGATCGTCAACGGCTTCGCCACGATGACCGGCGCTTGCGGCTCGCTGGTCCGCACGAAGATCGTTTCGCCAGCTTCGGCCAAGTCCACCGCCGCGGCCAGGTTCGGCGCATCGGTCGGGACCACGATCTGGGCGGCCAAGCCGCTGGCCGTGCCAGCAGCGATCGCTGCGGCGATCAGCGAGGCGCGGGTAGCGGAGAAGAGCGCACGCCCGAAGGACGTCACGCGATGCACGTGGGGGCGAGGCATGGTGAAGAAGTCGAAGTCAGGAAAGCATTGTTTCCAAGGAGGCGATTCTAGAGCGGCCGAGCCCTGCATTGGAGCGCTTCCGTCGGGGATTCCCCTACACAGGGCGAGAACGCGCTCCCTGGGCCCGAATGGCACCTCTTGAAACCCTCAGTACGCGGCCACCGGAACGTTGGAGCCGCGCAGTTCGACGAAGCCGACCGCTTCCGTCACGCTCCGCGCGTGCGCATCGTGGCGGCGACCGCGGCGACCAGCGCGTCCGTGGGCTGGAGCGCTTCGCGGGCCGCGGTCTCGAACTCCGCGGCGCGCCGTGCGAGCGCCAGGCGGCCGAGTTCGACCTCCGCGTCCAAACCTGTCTCCAGGTCCGTGGCCAGGCGCGCGAGGACCGCGGCCTCGACGAACAGCGCGACCGCCATGTCGCCCAGGCGGCGTTGGTCGAACTGGGCGTCGCGGACGGCAGTGCCATGACGCTCGGCGACGGCGCGGGCTTCCAACGCGAAGCGTCGAGCGCGGTCTTCCAGGCCCGCGCGCTCTTCGGCGAGCCGCTCGTCGAGCGCGCCGAGGGAGAATTCGTCGTCGGGCGCCCCGGCCGTGCCGCGCACGACGCCGGCGAGCCCTTGGCTGACGAGCATCATGCGCAGGACTTGATTGGTGCCCTCGAAGATCATGTTGATGCGCGCGTCGCGCACGATGCGTTCGTACGCGTATTCGCGCATGAACCCCGTGCCGCCCGTGACCTGCAGCGCTTGGTTGGCGATGTCCCACAGGCGCTCGGTCGCGAAGATCTTGCAACAGGCCGCTTCGAGGCGCGCGTCGGTCTGGCCGCGATCGAGCGAGCCGGCCGCCCACCACGTCGCCGCCTCCATCGCGTAGATGTCGGCTTCGATGCCCGCTAGCAGCTCCTCGACCATGCCGAACGTCGCGATCGGTCGGCCGAACTGTTCGCGCTCGAGCGCGTGGGCGAGCGCGAGGTCGCGCGCCAACTTCGCCTGACCGATGCAGCACGCCGCGAGACCGTGACGGCCGCCATTGAGGATGCGCAGCGCCAGCTTGAAGCCCTGGCCGCGCGCGCCGAGCAGCGCGTCGGCTCCCACGACGACACCGTCGAGCCCGACCTCGACCGTGTTCGAGCCGCACAGGCCCATCTTGTGTTCGGGCAACCCGGGCTCGACGCCCGGCGTGGCGCTCGGCACGAGGAAGGCCGAGATCGGCCACTGCTCGAAGGGTGAGTCGTCGCTTTCTTCCGGGGGCGTGCGCGCGAAGACCGTCAGGAGGTCAGCGGTCCCGCCCGAGGTGATCCACACCTTGCGCCCGTCGAGCTGCCAGGAGCCGTCCGGCAGCTCGATCGCACGCGTGCGCAGCGCGGCGGCGTCGGAGCCCGCGTTCGCCTCGGTCAGG
>JBBDIB010000051.1:0-26236 GCA_040880665.1 Planctomycetota bacterium | reverse complement strand
CCGTTGCGAGGGCTGGCCCTCGCAACGGCTTCGTTCCGGCCGGGGTCGGGGTATCCTGGGCCGCATGACCACCCCGATCCTGGCCCTCCTGCTCGCGCTCCTGGCCGCCCCGTCCCCCGCGCCGATCCCGGCGCCGTTCCTGGCAGCCACACCCCAAGAGGTCGTCGCGCCGGCGCAGGTCACGAGCGCCGCCGTTCCGACCGAGCTGTTCGACGTGGTGTACGTCGTCGACGGTGACACGCTCCACATCCAGCGCAACGGCGAGAAGCAGAAGCTGCGTTTGCTGTCGGTCGACACCGAGGAGAAGCTCTCCAACCGCAAGAACATCTCGCCCTCGAAGCCGGAGACGGTCTTCGGGCAGGAAACGATGCTCTGGGCGCAGGAGTTCTTCGGCAACCTCGCGAGCGACGATGCGCCCGCCCAGGTCGGTTTGCTGTTCCCGGACGGTAAGGAGGAGCGCGACGTCTACGGGCGCATCCTCTGCCACGTCATCCTCCCCGACGGCACCGACTTCAACCTCGAGCTGGTGCGCGGCGGTTGGAGTCCCTACTTCAACAAGTACGGCAACAGCCGCATTTGTCACGAGGCGTTCGTCGAAGCACAGCGTGCAGCGCAAGCCGCGAACCTCGGCATCTGGAATCCCGCCACGAACCGCGCGGCGACCCCCGGAACGCCGAGCGCCGAACGTCAGTACGACCGCCTCTTGCCCTGGTGGCAGGCGCGTGCCGAAGCGATCGACACCTTCCGCTCCTGGCAGAGCAAAGCGCCCCGCGACGTGATCGCCTCGGAGGATGCCGACGAGCTCGAAGCCGCGCTCGCGCGCTGCCAAGCCGACCCCAACCTCCGCGTGACGGTCTTCGCGACGCTCGAGGGTCGCGCGTGGGAAGAGGATCGCGGCGGCCTGACCCTCTTGCTGCGTCCGGGCGATTCCCGCAACACGCAGCGCGCCGTGCGCGCGTTCCTCTCGAACGCGAAGGCGCGCACCGCGATCAACGACGCCATCGGCATCGAGTCGCGCGGCGAGGACTTCGTGCAGAACTACTTCTTCCTGACCGGCCGCATCGAAGCCGGCCCCCACGGCATGCTGATCCAAGCCGACGACCCCGCCCAATGGCGCCTCGCCGGCCCCGAACTCCCTTCGTCACCCGTCGAAGCCGCCGGCACCCGCTGAGCCGCGTCCGGGAATTTTTCGGAGGAAACGGCGAGCAAGGTCAAGTTCGCGGACGCACATCGCCGAGCGAGGGATGTCGGCGACTCCCCGCCGGCCCCCCATGTCCAAGCGCGACTTCACTCGAGTCTCCATTCCGAATCAGGTTCGCGTCACCGCCAACGGTGAGTCGTCGCTCTTCCATGCGCCGATCAACCTGTCGCGCGAAGGCATGCACCTACGTTCGCCGAACCCGCCCGCGAAGGGGGACGAGGTCCGGATCGAGATCTTGCTGGGCGACTTCTACACGGTGCGCGCCGAGGCCCGGGTGGTCTGGCGGGAGGGCGATGTGTGGGGTGCCCAGTTCCGGCGCATCGACGACCTGAGCCTGGAGCTCCTGAAGGACCTGATTCGCTTCCACGCCATGGACTCGGACAAGGTCGAACAGGAGTTCGAGGACCACGGCGGCGGAACTGCGGCCTAGGAGTCTGCGTCACGGGTGGCGATCCGCGAGGCACCGATCGGTCGTCAGCCCACGAGCGCGCGGCCTGCGAGGAGCGCGCCGAAGCCGACGATGATGCTGCCCACGACGTAGACGAGCGCGAGTCCCACGCGTCCGCGCTCGAAGAGCGCGATCGACTCGAAACCGAAGGTCGAGAAGGTCGTGAACGAGCCGATCAAGCCCGTCACGAGGAAGGCGCGCGCTTGGTCGCCGAAGCGAGCGCCCTCGGCGAATGCCAGGAGGAGGCCGATGGCGAAGCAGCCGACGACGTTGACGAACAGCGTGCTCCACGGGAAGGTCGCGGGCGGGCACGGGCCGACGCACGCCGCGACACCGAAACGGGCCACGGCGCCCAGCGCGCCGCCCGCGGCAACCGCGAGCCAGATCATCGGAGTTCGAGCGGGGTCATGGCGCAAACGGTAGTCTCTCCGCCCGATGCTTCGAATCGTGTTTCTGCTTCTGCTTGCGTGGATCCTCGCTCCCTCGCCGCGCGCCCAGGGCGAGAGCGAGCCGTCGCTCGGCCTGCGTGTCAATCACGCGATCTCCTGGGGCGTCGACAGCTTGCTCGAAGCGCAAGCCCGCGACGGGCGCTGGACGCAGGTCTCGGAGCAGCGCTATCCCGGCGGCCTGACGGCGTTCGTCGCCTTCACACTGTTGAAGTCGGGCGTACGGCGCAACGATCCGGCGGTGTCGAAGGCCCTCGCCGCGCTCGCCGAGACGCCGCCCGAGAGCACCTACGGCGCGTCCGCGCGCCTCTTCCTCTACGGCGCCCTGGGTTCCGGCGGAGCGCAGCGCTCGGACATCGAATACGCGACGAACTTCTTGCTCGCGAACCAGCGCGACGGCTTGTGGGGCTATCCCGACGATCCGCTCGACATGAGCAACACGCAGTTCGCGCTCCTGGGGCTGCGCGCCGCGGCGGATCTGGGCATCGACGTCCCCGAGGGGGCGCTCGTGCGGTGCCTCGACGCGCTGCTCGACCTGCAGTCCAAGTCCGGCGCGTTTCGCTACAAGCACGACCATCTGGCCACCTTGGGCATGACGGCGGCGACGCTGGCGGGCTTCGCCACGCTCGACCGCTTCGCCGAGTCGATGCGACAGCTCGCAACCAACCTGCGACGAGCCGAGTCCGCTCGCGCACGCGCCGACGAATGGGTGCGGGCGACCTTCGATCCCGCAGAGAACGCGATGGAGGACGGCCGTTGGACGCCGAGCTTCCGCTTCGCCACGCTATGGGCGATCGAGCGCTACGCGGGCCTCTCGAGCGAGCCGCGGCTGATCGAAGAGAACTGGTACGAAACCGGCGCGCGCTGGCTGCTCGAGGTGCAGAACGTCGACGGTAGTTGGGGCTCGGAAACGTACCAGACCTGCTTCGCGCTGCTCTTCCTGCGTCGTTCGTCGTTCTCGGGCGAGCCGCCCGCCGAGGTGTTGGCGGAACTCGACCGACGCTTCCAGCCGCGTGAGTCGCCGCGCGCGAAGCCGGCCGCGGGCGTGCCCTTCCTCGAACACTGGCTCGTCGCGGGGCCGTGGCTGGGCGAGCTCGGAGCCAGCGGGCTCGACGACCCGCCGTTCCGCGCCGACCGCACCAAGATCGGTACGCGCCAGAAGGTCGGTCGCAAGAAGCTGCGCGCCGCCACGTTCGAGCGCGCCGGTTTCACGAACCTCGAGTTCATCGTGAACCCACCGCCCGAGGGTGGAGACCAAGGCGCTTGGCGAGCCGCCGACCATCAACTGATCGTCGTCGCGACGAACCTCGTTCGCGACGCGCCCAAGGACGCCGAGCCCATCGCCGCCAAGCTGTGGTTCGGCTTCGAGGACGGCTGGCGCATCTTCGTCGCCGGTGAAGAGGTCTCGCGCGGCAACCGCATCTCCGTGCCGCCTCCGATCACCACGGACGTGGTCGTCGACGTCATGCTGCCGCCCGGAAAGACGTCGCTGGTCGTCGTGGTCGAAGACGTCTACGGCGCCTTCCCCTTCGGCTGCAAGGTCACGGACGCGGCCGGCCAGCCGCTCGGCGACGTGCGCGCGTCCTACGACTGAGCCGCGTTGCTCTCGCCCGAGAGTTGCGGCGGCTCCTCGATCGGCAGGCGTTGCTCGAGCTCGACGCGCGTCGGCTCCGGGCCGGCGACGATGCGCGCGTCGGGGAACGCGTGCGCGGCACGCACGCGGTGCTGGGAGAGCTGCGACGAGATCAGCTGGCAGCACCAGCCATAGATGTCGGGGTGCTCCTTCCTACGGAACTTCAACTCGACGGTGCCCTGCTGCGAGGACTCGCGCTTGCCCTTCTCGTCGATCTCGTAAAAGACCTCCATGCGGAAGGAATAGCGCCCCATCGGCATCGCGGGCGCGGCCAGCTTCACGTTGTAGTTGATCGAGACCGCCCGCTCGGGCCGCAGCCAATGGCGCACGGCGAAGGCCAGGACGACCGTGAAGAGCAACAACGCGGCGCCCACGAGCGCGAGCCCCAAGTCGACGGTGATCTCGGCACGAAACGCCAGGGCGAACGCGATCGCCAGGGCGAACACGCCCGCGAAGCCCACGAGGAGCAGGGCCAGCGTCTTGCGACGGAAGAGTCGGAACAAAAATCGCATCGTTGCCGCGTGGAGAGCGTCGGTGCAAGCGTACCCCAGGCGGTCGGCGGGGGGCGCGCTCGGTCCGGGCGGCTCCCTGGTTCTTGGGGGAAGGAGCGCCGAGATTCGAGCAGGCGCCCGGCTAGGCCGAGCTAGCGTTCCAGCCAGGCCTGGAACGACGGGGATTTCACGAAGGCGGCGAAATCCGGGTTCGCGTTGAGATCGCCGAACTCGATCGAGTGCTGGCTCGAGAGATCCACCAGCAGCTCCAGCGTGCCGCGGTGGTCCTCGGCCGCCAGCGCCACCTCCAGGAGCACCAGACCGGCGATGCGCGCCAGCCGCGGGTCGGTGTCGCGCACCCGCAGCGCCGTCTCGCGGGCGACGCCCAGCGCGCCCTCCTGCAAGAGGAGCCGAGCGCGGAACACGTCGAAGAAGATGTCGTCGACCTCGCTGTCCTTGGCATCGATCCAGCGCCGCGCCTCGTCGAGGTCTTGCTCGCCAAGGTGGAACTCCAACCGCGCCAGCGCCAGCGCGCTCGAAGCGGGTCGGTGCTCCTCGAGCGCGGCCAGCGCCGCCTGGTGTTGCTCGAGCCCCACGCGGCGCGCCGCGTTCAAGCGCTGCAAAAGCATGGATTCGTCGTTCCGCACGCGCGGTTCGAGCTTGGCGATCAGCTCGAGCGCGCGCGCCGGATCGCCCTCGAGCACCTGCTCGATCAAGAGGCGTTTGCCGAACGACTCCAGGTAGGCCCGCTCGCTCGCCGCGACCTCGACGACTTGCTCGGGGGCGAGGTCGAACGTGGACGAGCGCAAACCGCGGCGGATGCGCTCGGTCAACCGCTGGCCCTCCGTGTGGCGGTGGAGATCGACGATGCGGACGGCACCGTCGGCGTTCCGGCCGAGGTACAGCTCGTGGTAGTCGAACGCCGAGGCGCTCTGCAGGCGAAAGAGCGCGCGCACGAAGCCCTCCTTCGCCGGCAGCATTCGCACGAGGTGATAGGTCCCCATGTTCTGCAACACCTGGAAGACGATGCCAGGCCCGAAGCGCAGGCTGCCGCGCAGCGCGATGTCGAAGCCGTCGCGCTCCTCGGGCGGCAAGGCGAGGCCTCCGAGGGCGCGCTCCATCAGGAACGTGAAGTCGAAGCGATCGTCGAACTGTTCGGCGTTGCCCGCCGCGATCCCGGCCTCGAGCTCCTGGGCGAAGGCGAGAAAGGGATCGGGCGCGGCGTCCGGTACGGGGCCTTGGACGAGCAACGCGAGCGTGGTGAGAAGGGAGAGCATCGGCGCAGCGTAGCGGGCTGCGGGCCCGACCGCACGCTGCCGCACGCTCCTCCGCGGTCCGCGTCGGGCGGGGTTGTGGCCCCCCCGAGATGGGATAGGCTGGATCGGAGTCCACCACCCCGAAGCGCTCCTTCCGTCCGCCCATGTCACTTCGCAACGCGTCCCTGCCCCTGGCATTCGCTTTCCTCGTGGGCTTCACGGCCTGGGTGCACGCCGTCCGGTCGCAAGCCGCGACGCCTGCGGGCGACAACGCGGAGCCCGTCGTCGTTCCCTACCTGTTGGAGAGCGTGCGCGTGCCCGGCGTCGCGATCGGCTCGATCCTGGTGGCCAACGTGTCGGCGGACGACACGGGATTGGTGATCGAGTCGATCTCGGTGCAGCTCGGCGACGACCGGTTGGCTGGCGTCGACGTCGACCGCGTGCTGCCGAAGGACTTGCGCTACGCACGCGCGCAGGCGCTCTTGGAGCGGCTCCCCTCCCAGTGGACGCACCGCGATGGTCGCCCGCGGGCCTTTGCACCGCGCGACGCTGCGACGTTCGTCGGTGACGAGGCGCTCGCGCGTTGGGCCGAGCTGGACGAACTGGCCCTCGAGCTGCATCGCGACGAGGCCGCGGGCCGCGCGCTACCGTTCGTCGAGCCGCGCGTCGCCTTGCCCTACGACCAAGTCTTCTCGCCATGGGACCTCGCTGGCAGCGAACGCACCTTGGCCATCCACGTCCAGTGGCGACGCGGCGCCAACAGCGGTTCGACCATCGTGCCCCACGTCGTGCGGCTCTTGCCGGCGCGCCTCGAATCGCCTTCGACGCTGGCCCTCGGCACCGCGACGATCCACCCGGGCGATCTTCACGTGCACTCGTGCCACGGCGAGGCCACGGGTGCCTGCGCTCCGTCCGCGAACTGCTCGGCGGAAAGCCTGCAACTCTCGGGCAGCTTCAGCTACGCCGAGCTTCGGACGCAGTTCACGGCGCTCGGCCTCGACTGGTTCACGGCGACCGACCACAGCTACTGCATCAACTCGGTGGCGGAGTTCGATGCGATGAACGCCGAGTGCCTCGCGGCGACCGACGGCAGCTTTCTGGTGCCGATGGACATGGAGCTCTCGAGCGCGGAGAGCGGCCCGCAAATCGGCAGTGACTCCTCGAACATCCTGTGCCTCTTCGGTGACTCTCAGAACCACACCGGCGCGCACGGCTTGACCCAGCGCATCCCCGGTGGCTCCGACGGTTTCGCGGGCTTTTGCAACGGCGTCGCCGACTTCGACCAGAACGCGACGACCGTGCGCGCCCAGGGCGGCTTCCCGATCGTGCATCACCCCGCCGCCGGCTCGTTCGCCTGGAACAGCCGCGCCGCCACCTTCGGGCAGGAAGCCAAGCAATTGCACGGCGTCGAGATCTGGAACGGCGCGACGCCCGTCGGCCAGGGCAGCCACGTCGCCGACTGGGTCGATTGGTTGCTCGACGGTCGCGTGCTCTTCGCCTACTCGGGCAGCGACACGCACGATCAAGCCTTCGACTTCGGCGCGAACCACGCGGTGTTCCGCGGCGAGCCCTTCACCGAGGCGGGCCTGTTCTCCGTGCTCGAACGCGGGCGCGTGTTCCTCTCGAACGGACCGGTCGCGATCCTCGAGGTCGGCTTCGAGGGCACGACGCTCGAGATGGGCGCGCTGCAAGCGCTCGCGCCCGGCCAAGCGGCGACGACGGTCGACGTCGACGTGCACGTGGATCTCGGCGCGTCACTCGGCACGGTCACGATCTTCCGCGGTCGCGTCGGCGACGCCGGCGAAACCGTCGTCGCGACCAGCGCGCTCCTGAGTGGCGCGACGGTCTTCAGCCACTCGGAGTCGCTCGATCCTGCCAGGCGCACGTGGTTCCGCGCGTACGTTGAGTCCGACACCGGCGCCGAGGTCGCGTACACGAACCCCGTCTTCTTCCTGCCCGGCTCGTGCGCGTTGCAGCCCTTCGGAGTCGGCGTCGGCGGCAGCAACACCGCGAGCTTGAGCAGCCCGTCGAGTCCAACGCTCGGCAGCCAGGTACGGCTCGACCTCGCGGGCTTCGGCACCGCGCCCTTCGCGCTCTTGGTGCAGTCGAACGCGCAGCTCGCGCCCTTCGCGTTCGGCGGCGGTTTCCTCCTGGTGCAGCCGCCCTTCAGTTACCAAGAGCTGGTGCCCTTGAGCGGCGGCGCTGGCGAGACGTGGCTGAGCGTTCCCAGCGACGACGCGATCGTCGGTCTCGCGGCGCACTTCCAGGCCGGCGCGCCGACGGGCCTCGCGGGCAGCTTCCGGTTCTCGAACGGCTTGACGGCGACGGTCTGCGACCTCTTGCAGTAGACGTGCTAGGTCAGCGCACGCGCCGCGCCACGAAGCGCCAGACCGTGTCGGGCAACCGGCGCGCGAGCCACATGATGCCGGCCATCGGCCGCGGAAAGCTGACGACCGCGCGGCCGCGCTCGATGCCGTCGACGGTGATGCGCGCCGCCGCTTCGACGGAGATCTCGAAGGGCTTTGGGAACTCGGCGGATGCGGTCATCGCCGTCAACACGAAGCCCGGCCGCACGTCGACGACCGAGAGGCCCGTCGCGTGGAGGTCGAGGCCGATCGTCTCCAGCCAGGTGGAGAGCGCCGCCTTCGACGCCGAGTAGGCGCCGCTTTGCGGCAGACCGCGCTGGGACGCGACGCTCGAGATCCCGACCAGCGTGCCGGTGTTCCGTCGCAGCATCGGCTCGAGCGCGGCGAACAAGGTCGCGATCGCGCCCTGCACGTTGACCGCCAGGACGCTGTCAATGTCCTCCCAGGTCTGTTCTTGGACCGCGCGCGCCGCGCCGATGCCGGCGTTGGCGACGACGAGATCGAAGCCGCCCAACTCCTGGTCCCAGCGCCGCACGCACGCGAACACGCGCTCGGGATCCGTGACGTCGAGCACCTCGGTGTGCACTCTTCCGCCCAGCGCGCGAAGCTCATCCGCCAGCTCGACCAAGAGCGCTTCGCGCCGCGCGGTGACGACGAGCTCGGGCAAGCCGCGCCGCACCAGCTCGAGCGCCAGGGCGCGCCCGATCCCGCTGGAGGCGCCGGTCAAAAAAGCGCGCCGATGTCTCAAGCGACGTCGACGCCCGCTGACTCGAGCAGCTCGCGATACATGGCGAGCGCGGCAGCACACTGCTCGGGGAACGCGGCGGGCGCCCAGACGATCGACAGCGTCCGCAGCGTGCTCGGGTTCGTCTTCGTGCGTTGCGAGTCCTTGACCGCGTTGGCGCACGGCCCCTCTTCGTCGAAGAGGCACGGGAGGCCGCTTACATCGATCGTCTGCCCCGACGCGTTGAAGACGTAGCTGGTTCCCGCCTCGGCGAGCGCCACGCGGAACGGCGGCTCTGCGACGTCGAGGTCGACGACGCTGATCGGCAACCCCGAGTGCAAGGAGACGACGTTGAGCACGTCGACGGCGAGGTTGATCGCCGGGAAGCGCTCTTCCTGGGCTGCCTTGACCAAGTACTCCGACGCGGGTTTACCGCGGCCGGTGGGCTTGTATCCGCCGTGGCGCAGCGTGTCGCGCACGGCGGCGCGCAGCTCTTCCGAGCGTGCGACGGGCGCGGAAGCCCCGGCGTCGGCCAACGCCAAGACGTCGGCTGGCGTCACCATCGAGCCCAGGGGCGCGGGGAACTCCGCGGCCAGGACGCCGACGATCAACGTCGGATGCGGTTCTCGTTCGACGGTCGGTGCGTTCATCGAGCGAGCGCCCGGAACGCATCGAGCAAGAGCGGCTCTTGGCCGTCGAGCAGCGTGCGCGGGTCGACGAGCACGCGATCCTCGTGGATGCGCGTGAAGACGCACGGCTCGCCCGAGCGCAGAGCGGCGGCCAAGCGTTCCGCCGAGAGCCGCGGATGAGCGACGCGCACGGCGTAGCTGTCGAGGAACACGCCCGGCGCGCTACCGGAGCCGGGCTGCGAGGGTTCGGCGACGACCTCGGCCTCGTAGCCCGCGCCGCGGAGCGCGGTCGCGAGGCGCCGAGCGACGGTCTCCAACTCGGCGCTCGACAAGAGCAACATGCGGCGCGCCGGAATCTCGTCGCCGCGCCCTTCCAGGTACAGCTCCAGCGTGCGTTCCAGTCCGGCCAGCGACACCTTGTCGAGCCGCAGCGCGCGGTACAACGGATTTGCGCGCAGGCGTTCGATGGCGGAGCGCGCTCCGACCAAGAGTCCCGCCTGCGGTCCGCCGAGCAGCTTGTCGCCCGAGAACGTCACGACGTCGAGGCCGGCCGCGACGGCCTCCGTGACGCGCGGCTCGGGTCCGACGACGTCCAAGGGGGCGATGCCGTCGGGATCGACCAGCCCCGACCCGAGGTCGAACGCGGTCGGCAGGTTCAGCTCGTGGCCCAGGTCCGCCAGCTCGCGCATCGAGACCTCTTCGGTGAAACCGACCAAACGATAGTTCGACGTGTGCACCTTCAAGAGCAGCCCCGTCGCGTCGGTCACCGCCGCACGGTAGTCGCCGATGCGCGTGCGGTTCGTCGTTCCGACCTCGACCATGCGCGTGTCGGCGCGTTGCATGACGTCGGGCATGCGAAACGATCCGCCGATCTCGACCAGTTCCCCGCGACTGACGACCGTGGCGCGGCCTTGCGCGAACGTCGAGAGCAAGAGTACGCACGCGCCCGCATTGTTGTTCACGGCGATGCCGGCCTCGGCGCCGGTCAGTCGTGCAAGCAGCTCGCCGAGGCGCCCGTCGCGCTGATTGCGCTTGCCCGTTTCGCGATCGACTTCGAGCACGCAGTAGCCCCCGGCGACCGCCGCCATCCGCGCCGCGGCTTCGGGGTGCACCGGCGCGCGACCCAGGCCCGTATTGAGGACGACGCCGGCGACGTTGACGACTTCTACGATCCCCGCGCGCTCCTCGCGCTGGATCCGGAGCTCGAGCGCGGTCTCCAGGCCGCCCTCCGCAAGGCGGCGCTCGAGCGTCGCGGCGTCGAGCTGCTGGCTGCGAATCTCCTCGCGCCAGGCGTCGAGCAACTCTTGGACGAAACCGACGAATTGCTCGCGCGGCACCCGTGTACGCAGCTCCCGCAGGGACTCCCGCGCCGAAACCTCTTCGACGGAGGGCAGCAAACGGTAGGGATTGTCGGTGCTGGGCTTCATGAGGCTCCATCCTACGCATCCGGGATGCCGCGAACAGCTCGACCGCCGGCCGAACACCGTCGGTGCGGGCGCAGTCGAGCGCTAAGCTGACCCGGACCATGACTCGTACCTGGCGCCTGCGCGAGCTCGAACGCTCCCAAGTCGAAGCGCTCGCGCGCGCTCGACACCTGCCCGAAATCGTCGCCAGCCTGCTGGTCGCGCGCGGCCTGGCGGATCCCGAGGTCGCCGACCGCTTCCTCGCGGCGTCGCCGATGGGCCTCTACGAGCCGGCCTTGCTGCCCGGCGTCGAGGCCGGTTCCGAGCGAGTCCGCCGAGCGATCGACGCCGGCGAGACGATCCTCGTCCACGGCGACTACGACGTGGACGGCGTCACGGGTACGGCGATCCTGGTGCGCGCGCTGCGGCTCTTCGGCGCGAAAGTCGTCTGGCACATCCCGAACCGACTGACCGACGGGTATTCGTTCGGCCCGCACTCGCTCGAGGTCGCCCAGCGCGAAGGCGCGACGCTGGTCGTCTCGGTCGACAACGGGACCAGCGCGCACGACGTGATCGGCGTGCTGAAGCGCCACGGCATCGACACCGTCGTCACGGATCACCACGAACCGCCCGATGGGCCGTTGCCCGACGCGGTCGCGATCGTGAACCCGAAGCTCGACGACTCGAGCTATCCCTTCCGCGAGCTGTGCGGCGGCGCGGTCGCGTTCAAGTTCGCCTGGGGCTTGGCTCAGTCGATCGAGGGCACGAGGCGCGTCAGGCCCGAGGTCAAGACGTTCCTCGAGGACGCGACGGCGCTGGTTGCGATCGCGACGGTCTGCGACGTCGTGCCGCTCGTCGACGAAAACCGCTTGTTCGCGCGCTTCGGGTTGAAGGCGCTCAAGGCGACGAGCCACCCGGGTTTGCGCGCGCTCTTGACGACGTGCGGCTTGACCGGTCGGCGGCTCGGCGCGGACGACGTCGGCTTTCAGATCGGACCGCGCATCAACGCCAGCGGTCGCTTGGGTTCGGCGGCGACGGCCGTCGAGCTGATGTTGTCGGAAGACATCACCGAAGCGCGTCGGCTCTCGGCGCGCCTCGACGAACTGAATCAAGAGCGGAAGAGGATCGAGTCCGAGGTGCTGGCCGCGGCGCGCGTCGAGGCGCGCCGCTTCGCCGATCGCGAGCGGCATCCCGTGCTGGTCGTCGCTGGCTCGAAGTGGCACGTGGGCGTCGTCGGCATCGTCGCGGCGCGGCTCGTCGAGGAGTTCGGGCGGCCCGCGCTCGTCCTGGGTCAAGAGGGCGCGATCGCGCGCGGCAGCGCACGCAGCGTCGAGGGCTTCGACGTCCTGGCCGCGATGAAGGGTGCCGCCGACATCTTCACGCGCTTCGGCGGTCACGCCGCGGCCGCCGGCTGCGAGATCGACTTCGAGCGCGTCGACGAAGCTCGCGCGGCGATCGAGGCCCGCGCGCGCGAGCTGCTCGGCGCCGGCCCGTTGGCCGCACCCGATCTCGTGATCGACCACGAGTTGCCGTTCGAGACGATGACCGAGGAGTTGATGCGCCAGCTCGACCGCTTGGAGCCCTTCGGTCAGGAGAACGAACGCCCGCTGCTCTTGGCCCGCGCGGTGCACCTCGAGGCGCCGCCGCGCATCTTGGGTCGCGACCAGACGCACCTGATGCTGCAGTTGCGCCGCGGCTCCCACGCGATCAAGGCGATGGCGTTCGGCATGGCCAAGCGTGCTCCCGAGCTGCGCCTGGGCTCGCGCATCGATCTCGTCTTCCGGCCGAAGTGGAACACGTTCCGCGGCCAGACGAACCTCGAGGTCGAGCTGGTCGACTTTCGCGGTGCGGAGTCAGGCACCTTCCCATCACCTATCCGCAGCGGATAGGTGATGGGAAGGTGCCTGACTCCGTACCGACCGCGGCTCGCGGCCCAGGAGCAGGGTGATCGCAACGCCACCCAGGAGGCACGCCAACGCGATGCCGATGCGGTGGGCGTCGGGGCGCACGTAGGTCAGTTCGAGGCCGTGCAACTTCAGCTCGCCCTTCGTGAGTCCGCGGTAGCGCTCTTCGACGGCGCGCGCGTGTTCGACGCTCCACTCGAGCGCGGGGTAGTTCGCGGCGACCAGGGCGGGATCCTCGCCCGCCGTCAGCTCCAGCGTGGCCTCGATGCCCGGACGCGAGACGAGGTCGGGATGCACCGCTTCCTGGAACGGCCAGAGCCCGGCGACCGAGCCCAACAGAAGGCCGAGCAACACGCCGTGCGACGTCGCCGGGAAGCGCACCAGCACCGTCTTCAACACGTTCGAGAGCACCGCGATGCCGAGCACGGCGCCCACGCCGACCGGCGCCAGGATGCCGGCGGCTTCGAGCGGCGCGGCTAAGAGCTCGCGCGGTCGCACGCTGCCGATCACGACGTCGTAGAGCCCGAAGACCAACAATAGGTACGAGCCCGAGATGCCCGGCAGGATCATGCTGGCGGCGGCGGCGGCGCCCGCCAAGAGGAACACGATCGACGTCTGCGGCAGCGGCGTGCCGGCCAGGAAGAAGGCCAGCCCGACCATCGCCGCGAAGCCGACGAGCGTTCCGACGACGCCGCCCGCTCCTCCACCACGAAGCTGTTTCAAGAGCGCGGGCACGCCGCCCAGCGTCATGCCGACGAAGAGCGAGTACGCGATCCAACGGTGCTCGGTCACGAGCCACACCGCGGGGCCCGCCAGGCCCAAGACGGAGAACGCGAGGCCCAGCGCGATGAACCCGAGGAAGAGCACCGGCTCGCGCGCGAACCGAAACCGCGTGACCGCCGCCACCGAACCGATGAAGCGATCGTAGAGGCCCATCGCCAGGATCATCGTGCCGCCGCTGACTCCGGGCACCAAATTGGCGAGCCCCATCAAGAAGCCGCCCAGCACGACGCGCGGCGGACGAACGGGCGGCGGAGTCACGGCGGGGTCGCTCATGGGCGGGATCATCGACATTCGCGGCGCCGGGGCGAAGCCTCAAGCCTGCCGTTCTTCGACCTGGAAGCGCACTTGCTCGCGCGACGTCCGCTGGAACACCCGTAGCACCTGGATCCCGGCCACGCTGCCGAGCCCGATCAAGAGCCCCCACCAGAGCCCTTCGGCGCCGAGCCCGCGCTCGAACGCCAGGTACCACGACGCGGGCACGCCGATCGCCCAGAACCCAAGGCTCTGCAGCACGCCGGGGACCAGGGTGTCCGCCGTACCGCGCAGGATGCCGACGGAGACGACTTGCAGCCCGTCGAAGACTTGGAACGCGCCCGCCAGCGGCAAGAGCGCCGCGGCGATCGCGATCACTTCCAAGTCCTTGTTCATCAGCCAGGCGAGCGGTCCCGGGAAGGCGATGAACGCGCCTCCGAAGACGGCCATCGTCCCGGCTCCCAGCGCGAGCGACACGCGCACGGAGCGCCGCACGCCCGCCTGGTCGCCGCGTCCGATCGCATGACCGACGCGCACCGACGCGGCGATCGAGATCCCGAGCGGCACCATGAACGTGATCGACGCGAGCTTCAGCGCCACCTGATGCCCCGCCAGCGTCAGGTCCCCGAGCGTGCCCGCCCACAGCCCCACGAGCGTGAACGCGCCCATCTCACCGATGAACTGCAAGCCCACCGGCGCGCCCAGCCAGGCCATGCGCAGGATCGGTCGCAGCGCGAACGCGCGCTCGCCCCAGTGAGTCAAGTACGGCTTCAGCTCGCTCCACGCGACCACCAACAGGATCACCGCCAACAGCCAGCGCGACGCGGTCGTGGCGAGCGCCGAACCGTGTGCCTCGAGCCGCGGCAGTCCGAAGTGCCCGAAGATCAACGCGTAGTCGAGCACCAGGTTGATCACGTTCGCGATCACGATCGTCCACACGATCGGCCGAAGCAGCGTGCGCGCCTGCAACGCATGTCGCAGCGCGATGAAGACCAGGAAGCCCGGCGCGCTGAACGCGATCGTGCGCATGTAGTCGGACGCGATCGGCACGACGCTCGCCGGCTGATCCAACCAGGGCAAGAGCGGCGGGAAGTAGTAGATGCCCGCGCCAATCGGCACCGAGATCAAGAGCGCGAAGACGATCGAGCGGCGCAGCCCGACGCCGAACGCGTCCTCGTCGCGCGCTCCGAAGGCCTGCGAGAAGACGGCGTCGAAGCCCACCACCGTGCCCATGCCGAAGCACAGGAGCAGGAACCCCATCGCGTCGCCGAGACCCACGGCCGCGAACTGCACGTGCGACACGTAGCCCATCATGACCGTGTCGACGACGCCCATCGTCATCAGGCCGAGCTGAATCACGACGACGGGCAGCGCCAGGCGAATCTGGCTCTTGGTTTCGTCTTTCCAGCTCAACATGGCGGTCTCCTCGGAGCGCACCCTTCGTCCTCGGGGCGCAAGAGAATAGCCGTGAACGCCGCCGGCGTCGCGCGCCTAATGGAGCGCGCGAACGAATGCGCGGCGCGCCGAGCGATCGCGCGTGCCACTGAGAGCACGCGCGAGCCGCAGCTCGAGCCGGAGGCTCCGCGCTTCTTCGAGGGCGGGCGCGAGCCGCGACCACAGGGTTCGGCGTGCCGCCTCGCTCCAGGTTCCCGCGGCGAGCCCGGCGGGCTCCGCCAAGGTCAGCGACGGCATCCGGTTCTTGGTCAACGACCCTCGCGCGCGCTCCTCGCGCAAGCCGGCGATCGCGAGCGCCGCGCAGTCGGCGCCGCCATCCAGCGCTTCGTCCTCGACCGCCTTCGGAGCCACGCGCACGTCGTCGAGCACGAACCCGTCCGCCCGGACGCCCGCCCGCGCGAGCCGCGCGACGAACGCTTCGAGCGCGCGCTCGAGCAGCCGCCGGTCCCGGGGCGTCGCGGCGCGCCACGCCGCGAGCCACGGGGAATAGCCCTCCAGCTCGCGCAGCAACAGCACGGAGGAACGCTCGAACAGACCGTCGGCCGCGACGAACAACGGCATGGGCGTCGCGACCCCGGCCGCGCGCAGCGAGCACAGAAGGTTCCACGTGCGATCGGCTGGCCGCGGCCCGAACACGGCGCCGCCGCGCCAACGCCAGAGCTCGAGCCAGCCCGTCCCCGCGCCCCGCGGCGGTCCGGTCAAACGACCGTCCGCGCCCGGCGTGCCGGGCAAGGGCAAGCGCCAACGCTCGCGCCCGTCGCGACCGTCGGGCAGGCGCTCGACGCGCTCCAGCCGCGGCTCCTTTGCGAACAACGGCGTGTAGTCCTCGAGCCCGAGGGCCGCGGGCCCGGGTAACTCGGGCGCTTCTCGTAGCCGTAACATCGCGCGGAGTCTACCGCCGCCGCTGGCTCCGCGCGCCTCCCGGGCTATCCTCCTCCCTCATGGCTCGTTGCTTCCTCATCGACGGTACGGCTCTCGCCTACCGCTCGCACTTCGCCTTCGTCCGCTCGGGCCTCTCCACCGCCGACGGTCGCGCGACCGGCGCGACCTATGGCTTCACGATGGCGTTGCGCCGCATCCTCGAGCAGGAGCAGCCCGACAAGATCGCCGTTGCCCTGGATCCGCCCGGCCCGACGTTTCGGCACGCGCGCTACGCCGACTACAAGGCGACGCGCGAGAAGGTGCCCGAGGACATGGTCGACCAGCTCGATTGGATTCGCGAGGTCGTGCGCGCGCACGGCGTCACGATCTTCGAGGTGCCGGGTTTCGAGGCCGACGACGTGATCGGCACGCTCGCCGTCGAGGGCGCCGCGCGTGGCGACGAGGTCTTCCTGGTGACGGGCGACAAGGACTTCATGCAGCTCGTGACCGACCGCGTGCGGCTCTACAACATCTTCAAGCCGGGCGTCGACTTGGCCGTCATCGGCCCCGCGGAGGTCGAGGAGAAGTTCGGCGTCGGTCCCCAAGGCGTCGTCGACGTGCTGGCGATCATGGGCGACGCCTCCGACAACGTGCCGGGCGTCAAGGGCATCGGCGAGAAGGGCGCGATCAAGCTGATGCAGGAGTTCGGCAGCGTCGCCGCGTTGCTCGAGCGATTGGACGAGGTCAAGGGCAAGCAGCAGGAGAAGATCGAGCACGACCGCGAGATGCTCTTGCTCTCGCGTGAGTTGATCACGATCGATACGGCAGTTCCGCTCGACCCCGGCTACGAAGCGCTGGGCCCGGCCGAGCCGGATCCCGCCGCGCTGCACAAGCTCTTCACCGAGCTCGAATTCCAGAGCCTCGCCGACCAAGCGTCGAGCGGTTCCAAGGGCGAGCGCAACGGCGTCGATCTCGACTACGTGACCGTGCGCGACGAAGCGGGCCTCGACGCGCTCGTCGCCGAACTCTCGGAAGCCGGCAAGTTCTCGATCGACACCGAGACGACGAGCCTCTTCCCGCTCGAGTGCGAGCTGGTCGGCATCTCGTTCTCGACCGCCGCGGGCAAGGCCTGGTACGTGCCGGCGAACCTCGATCCACCGATCGTGCCCGGCGGCACGCCGGCGCTCTTGGCGCGGCTCGGCGGCGTGCTCACGGACCCGCACCTCGCGCGCATCGGACAGAACACGAAGTACGACTGGTTGGTGTTCCGGCATCACGGCATCCAGATGCCGCCGCCCGACTTCGACACGATGGTCGCCAGCTTCTGCATCGCGGGCTCCGATCGGCGGCACAACCTCGACGCGCTGGCGCTCTACTACTTCGGGATGCAGAAGATCCCGACGACCGAGTTGATCGGCAAGGGCAAGCAACAGATCACGATGGCCGACGTGCCCATCGACCAAGTCGCCGAGTACGCCTGCGAGGACGCGGACGTGACCTGGCGGCTGTACGAGAGGCTCGCGCCCGAGCTGGCGCAGGAAGGCGCGGAGGCGCTCTTCCACGACCTCGAGATGCCGCTCGTGCCCGTGCTGACGGCGATGGAGCAGCGCGGGATTCGGCTCGATACGAAGAAGCTCGAGCTCCTGGGCCAAGAGCTCGAGAAGGACCACGTGCGCCTCGTGCGGGTCGTGCAGGAACTCGCCGGCGAGAACGTCAACGTCGCCAGCCCCAAAGCCCTGGGCGAAGTCCTCTTCGAGAAACTGCGCATCCAGGACGAAGCCGGCGTCAAACGCCCCAAACGCACGAAGACCGCTTGGGCGACCGACGCGGAAACGCTTCAAACGAACTACGGCGAGGTCGAGATCGTGCGCACGATCCTCGAGACCCGCGAGGTCTCGAAGCTCCGGAACACCTACGTCGACTCGCTACCGAGCTACGTCAACCCGGCGACGGGTCGCGTGCACTGCTCCTTCAGCCAGGTCAGCGCGGCGACGGGCCGCTTGGCCTCGAGCGAGCCCAACCTCCAAAACATCCCCATCCGCACCGAGCGCGGCCGCCGCATCCGCGACGCGTTCGTCGCGCGCGAACCCGATGCCCGCGGTCGCTGGTGCCTCGTCGCCGCCGACTACAGCCAGATCGAGCTGCGCGTGCTGGCGCACCTCTCGAAGGATCGTCACCTGATCCGCGCCTTCGAAGAGGGCCAAGACATCCACGCCGCCACCGCGTGTCGCATCTTCGACGTCGAGCCCTTCGCCATCACGCGCGAGATGCGCAGCCAGGCCAAGGTCGTCAACTTCGGGCTCCTCTACGGCATGGGTCCCCAGCGCCTCGCGCGCGAGACGGGCTTCAGCGTCCCCGAAGCGCGCAAGTTCATCGAGCGCTACTTCGCCTCCTTCCCCACCGTCAAGGGCTGGATGGAGAGCGTGCTCGAAGAGGCCCGCCGCACCGGCGCCGTCGAAACGCTGCTCGGCCGCCGGCGCCGCATCCGCGACATCGACTCGGCCAACTCGCGCCTCCGCAGCCTGGCCGAGAACGCCGCCGTCAACACGCCCGTGCAGGGCTCGGCCGCCGACATCATCAAGCGCGCGATGATCGACCTCGAAGCCACGCTCACCGACTCGCCGCTCGCGGCCGAGCTGCTGCTCCAGGTCCACGACGAACTCGTCCTCGAGTGCCCCGTCCAAGAGCTCGACGAAACGATCGCCGTCGTCCGCGCCGCGATGGAGAACGCCGTCGTGCTCGAGGTGCCGCTCGTCGTCGAGTTCGGCCACGGCGACACCTGGCTCGAAGCACACTGACGGCGGGCGCGGCGGCCGCGGCCGCGACGAGCGCCTACAACGTGAACCGAATCGCCATGGCGTTCGTCAGGCCGAAGCGGTTGCCTGTGGAGCCGGCGACGTCGAAGAGGGCGCCTTGGACGAAGACGTCGCGGCCGACCAGGGTCGAGAGCGGCGGCACCGCCAGGTCGACGGGGACGGGGTTGCCGGGTCCGGTCCAGAGCGTCGACGAGACGCGCGTATCGAGCGGGTCGGGCGGCAGCATGTTGACGAGCAGCTCGCCCGCTCCACCGCCGAAGCCAAGACCTGGCAAAATGACGCCGCACGGGTACGCACCGAGGCGTTGACGCGACAGGATCAGGAGCGCCGGGGATCCAATCGCCGTCGCGCCGGTCGGATCGTCGACACCGAGCGTGAACGTCGAACCGAGACGGGGAAGACCGGCGAGAGCCGTCAGGCTGTTCGCGGGGTTCAGGCAGCCGTACGTCGTGCCGATGCGCGGCGGCAACACGATGGCGGCCGGTCCATCGAGACCTGCGACGTTCGTCGGGTCGATGATGCGGATCAGGTCGCCGGTGGCTCCGTCGTAGTGGCCAATTCGATTCGCGTCCGGCCCGCCGTGAAGGCTGACGAGCAAGTCACCGTTGGCGTCGAAGACGAGACCCGCGTTGCGTTGGGGAGTCCCCAATTGGAAGAGGAATTCCGGTCCCCAGAACTGGTCCACGAAGGCACCGGTGGAACCGTCGTAGCGCTTCACCTGACGCCCACCGCCCTCATGGGTGTAGAGCAGACCGTCGGGACCAAACTCCGCTGACCTGAGCGTCATGAGATTGTGAGTCCACGAATTTTCGAACGGGATGAAGTTGTCGACGATCCCGTTTGTCTCGGTGTCGATCCTCACGATTCCGCGCCCGATCGTAGACACGTAGAGACGTTGGTCCGGCCCGAACTGCAACTCCGTCGGTGAGGCGGCAATGAAGCCCGACCAGTACACGAGCGAACTCGGTACCACGCCGTTCACGTCGTGCTTGATGATGGCACTTCCCGAGCTCGACAGCATCTTGCCAGCGATGTAGAGCAGGCCATCCGGCCCAAAGGCCAGCGTGATCGGCAGCATGAAGAGATTGGTCGTGAAACTGAGCACGACACCCTGGAACGCCCCGGTGGACCCGTCGTACCGAAGGATCTCCAGGCCGCTGGTGCTCGCCACGTAGAGGTCCCCGTCCGGACCCAGCACCATGCCTTCGGGGCCACTCAGACCGCCCGACCCCGCAGGCACGAAGACATCGACGAACTGCCCCGTCGTGGAGCTGTAGCGCAAAATCTCGTCGGTGTTCTTGCTCGCCACCAGGAACTGATCCGGGGCGAGCTGGCTCGAGGCCGAGCTAGCGAGAACGAGGAAGGCGCCGAGGCTGACGAGGTGCTTCATGATCGGGCTCGCAAATCGGATCGTGGTTCGTGGAAGGTCGCTCCTCACATCCTCAGGAGCCTACGCCCATCGGAATAGGGCGTCGAGGACCAAACTGATGGCGGCGGACCGACGCGCTCCCAAGCCCGTTGCCGAGCTGCTCGCGCCTGGCTTGGACGTACGCCCGCGTCGAGCAGGGGCAGGCGTGCCTTTCCGCCCCCGGCTCCGGCGCTCTCGCCTCGAGTCCCGAGCCCAGGAACGCCGATCTGGCTTGTCGAAGGAGCGACTTGGCCTAGAATTGGAGTCGCGCGTACCCTCTCGGGCAGCAACCCGTCCCCGAGAAGGCCGTTCCCTCCCGCACGAGCCTCTGGAGCGGTCGCCTGCCCCCGACCGCCCGCCTTGCCGAACCACGATGAGCGATACCACCCTCCAAGACACGGTCCAGACGGCCGTGGACGAGAAGTTCTGGGTTGTCCCGGAGCTCTGCATCGCGTGTGACGCGTGCTGCCAGGACTTCCCCGAGGTCTTCTACATGGGCGACGACGCGAAGGCGCACGCCCACGACACGCACCCGGCCGACCTCTACAACGCCCGCACGGTCGTCGACGTCTGCCCCACGGCTGCGATCAAGTTCTCGGGCGAGCTGCCGCCGCCGGAGGACGTGGCCAGCCTGACCGAGGTCGACGGCTGGGAGCTCGAGTGGTCGCGCTGGCGCGGCGTCGAGGAGGACACCGTCGAGCGCGATCGCCGCTATGGACGGGACTACTCGATCGACAAGCACGATGGCTACGTGCTGGTGCGCTTCCACATGCCGACGCGCGTGCCCGCCGTCCGCGACCGCTTCCGCTACGGGCTCGCCGAGGAGATGCCGCGCTACAAGAGCCACGTGCAGCTCGAGGGCAACACGCTCTTGGTCGCGGGCTGGCTGACCGATCCGAAAATTCGCTCGCTGACGCACACGTCGAGGTCGTTCCCGGCGCAGTTCATGACGACGCTGGACTTCGACGACCAGGCTCCCTTCGTCGGATCGCGGCATCGCTACGACGCGCATTCGGTGCTCGAGGTCGTGCTGTTCACCGACCGCGCCCGCATGGAGACGTGGCAGTGGCAGGCACACTTCATCACCGACGCCTGCACCGCGTGCACGATCTGCGAGCGCGTCTGCCCGACGAACGCGATCACGCCCGGCGAGATCTTCTTCATCGACCCCGACCTCTGCATCAACTGCTCGGTCTGCGGCATCTACTGTCCGTTCGACGCGATCGACGACAGCCGGGACGTGACGGTGCAGCGCATCAAGGCCAAGAAGGTGCCGAAGGCGGTCGTGCACGAAGAGCTGTGCACGGGCTGCGAGTTCTGCGTCGACATCTGTCCCTTCGACGCGATCGAGATGGTGGCGTTCGGCGAGGAGGCGAACCATCCGTTGCCGCAGACGAGTCAGGTCGCCTCGGTGATCGACAAGAACTGCATCTCGTGCAAGCTGTGCGAGCAGGTCTGCATCAAGGATGCGATCGAGGTGCCCCGCCAGCACCAGTTCGAGAACATCGGCATGAGCTTCATGTCGTACATCACCGACGACCACTAGGTCGCCGCGCAGGCGGGCCGATCACGACTCCTCGTCGTGATCGGCCCGCGCGCTGTGCACGTTGTCGGTGCGCGCGTGGCGTGGCCGACCCAGGAGGCTCGCCGGTAGGACGGTGCCGGGACCGAAGCGCCGGCGCAGGGAATCGAGCGCACCGGCTTCGAGGCGTTCGTGCTTGGCGCTGGTGCTGGCCTCGACGCGGGACTTCGCCGCGTTGGCCGTGCCGTTCTTCCCACGCGCCGCGGGCGCCGGAATCGGCTCGACGTCGCTGAAGAGCTCCGCTTGCACGGGCGCGCGCACGTCCTCCAGGTTCGAGACGGCGACGCCCAAGAGGCGCAGCGGGCCCGGCGGCACGCGCTCGAGCAGCTCGCGCGCGACCGCCCAGATGCGTTTCCCCGCGTTGACGGGAACGTCGAGCGACTTGGAGCGCGTCGTCGTGCGGAAATCGCTGAAGCGCGCCTTCAACGTGATCGTGCGTCCGCGCAGGCCGCGTTCACGCAACGCGTGGCTGACCTCCTCGGAGAACTCGAAGAGCAGCAAGCGCAGCTCTTCGCGGTCGTCGATGTCCTTCGCGAACGTGCGCTCCATGCCGTGCGACTTCTCTTGGCGGCGCGGATTGACGCGGCGCGTGTCGATGCCGTGCGCGAGGTCGTGGATCCACGCGCCCGCCGAACCGAAGCGCTGCATGACCTCTTCGCGCGGCAGGCCGGCGAGCTGACCGACGGTGTGCACGCCGAGGTTCTCGAGCCGCTTGGCGGTGCGCGGGCCGACGCCGAAGATCTTCGAGACCGGCAACGGGTCGAGGATCTCGCGCACCTCGTGCTCGCGGATCACGCGGAAGCCATCGGGCTTGTCGAGGTCGGAGGCGAGCTTCGCAACGAACTTCGACGGCGCGATCCCGACCGACGCGACGAGTCCGCTCTCGGTCAGGATCTCCGCCTTGATGCGGCGACCGACCTCGATCGAGTCGCCGAACAAGCGCTCGGTGCCGGAGACGTCGAGGAACGCTTCGTCCAAGGAGAGCGGCTCGACCAACGGCGTGTAGCGCCGGAAGATCGACATGATGCGGCGACTCTCGCGCGTGTAGCGCTCGAGGTCCGGCGGGAGGAGCACCAGCTCGGGACACAGGCGCTTGGCGGTCGCGGTCGGGAGCGCGGAGCGCACGCCGAACTCGCGCGCTTCGTAGCTGGCGGCGGCGATCACGCCGCGCCCTTCAACCGAGCCACCGACGGCCACGGGGCGCCCGGCGAGCTGCGGCCGGTCGCGCACTTCGACCGACGCGAAGAACGCGTCCATGTCGACGTGCAGGATGGTGGGCGGTGCTGACACCCATCCAGCACAAGCGGCGTGCGCCGAATCGTCAAGCGAGCACTTCACGAGGATCGCGGGCCAAGCCCCCCCCGGAATCGGGCGCCGAGGCCGTGCGAGCGTTCGATCGAGGGCACCCGGAACGCTATCCTCGGCACGGAATGCGCTTTGAACACGTTCGGATCGCCGCGTTCGGGTACGCCCTGCCCGAGACGCGCGTCACCTCCCTCGAGCTCGAGGAGCGGTTGGAGAGCGTCTACGAGCGCTTTCGTTTGCGCGCCGGGCGGCTGGAATTGATGAGCGGCATCCGCGAGCGCCGC
Organism: Planctomycetota bacterium; assembly: GCA_040880665.1. Classification (GTDB taxonomy): domain Bacteria; phylum Planctomycetota; class UBA1135; order UBA1135; genus JBBDIB01. The sequence goes on along the minus strand of JBBDIB010000051.1, from coordinate 2,989 downwards.
TTCTGGCCGGCTGGCACGCGGCCGAGCGAGGCGGCGACGCTGGCCGCGCGCGATGCGCTGGCGCGCTCGGGCGTCGATCCGGCGCGCGTCGGCCTCTTGATCCACGCGGCGGTCTGCCGGGACATGCTCGAGCCGGCGACGGCGAGCTTCGTGCACCACGCGCTTGGGCTTTTCCCGGAGTGCCTCGTGCACGATCTCTCGAACGCGTGCTTGGGCGTCGTCAACGGGATCGTCGACGCCGCGAATCGCATCGAGCTCGGACAGCTCGACGCGGCGCTGATCGTCGCGGGCGAGGACGGCGGACCGCTCGTCGAGGAGACGCTGCGCTGGCTGGTCGAGCGCGAAGACCTCTCGAAGTCCGAGCTGAAGCACGCCTTCGCCTCGCTCACGATCGGCGCCGGCGCGGCCGCCGTCGTGCTCGAGCGCGCGGCGCCGGGCGATCGGTCGCAGCGGCTCGTCGGCGGCTTCGGCCTCGCCGCGACCGAGCACAGCGAGCTGTGCTTGGGCGACCGCGCGAGCGACGCGGGCCCGTTGATGCAGACCGATTCCGAGGCGCTCCTGATCGCGGGCAACGCGCTCGCGACGCGCACGTTCGAGCGCTTCCTCGGAGAGCTCGAGTGGACGCGCGACGACGTCGACCGCATCGTCACGCACCAGGTCGGCAGCGCGCACCGGCGCACGCTGTTCGAGAGCCTGGCGCTCGATCCTGCGCGCGACTTCCCCACCGTCGCCGAGCTGGGCAACATCGGGTCGGTGTCCTTGCCGCTCTCGGCCGCGCGCGCGATCGAAGTGGGATTCGTGCGGCCGGGCCACCGGCTGGCGCTCTTGGGAATCGGCAGCGGGCTGCACTCGATGATGCTGGGCCTCGAATGGTGAGCGCAGCGCGATGAAGGCCGCACGATGAGGCTCGACGCCCCGCTCAGCTCGTTCCCGCGCAACCCGCGGCGCACGCGGCTCGCCCCGCTCTTGGCGCAACTCGACGACGAGCTTGGCGTCCACGGGCTGCCGGCGCCGCCGGTTTGGTTCTCGATCGATTGGTTCGCACCCAACAGCATCTGGGGTTTCGCGATTCCGTTCTACCTGGCGTCGGACGACTTGATCGAGCGCGAGCGACAGAGCTTCGGCCCGCTCGAGGACTCGGAGCCCGAAGCCTGCCTGCGCTTCCTCAGGCACGAGACGGGTCACGCGATCGACACCGCCTTCCGCCTGGCGCGCAGGCGCGAGCTGCGCGCCGTCTTCGGCCCGCGCTCGACGCCCTACCGCTCGAGTTACGAAGTCGACCCGTGGCGCGACGACTTCGTCGTGAACCTACCGCGCTGGTACGCGCAAAGTCATCCCGCCGAGGACTTCGCCGAGACCTTCGCCGTCTGGCTGGCGGACGCCGGCGTCGGGCGCACGCGGGCTGCGGGCGAGAAGCTCGCGGCGGTCGCGGCGTGCATGGAAGAGCTGGCGGACGAGGATCGCATCGTACGCACGCGCGAACGCACGGGCGCGATCGACGAGTACCGCGGCAGCGTCGAGCTCTTGTTCGAAGCACGCGTGCGCACCTTCGAACTGGAAGAGCGTCCGCCCTTCCTGCCGACGCTCGAGCGGCTCTTCCGTCGAACGGGTGGGACGCCCGATCGTTCACCCGCGGCGCGCGCGCTGCGCGGCTGGCGCCCCGGCGTCGCCGCGCGCGTCATCGAGGAGTCCGGGATCTCGCGCGCCTCGTTCCGCATGCTCTGGCCGATCTTCGAGCGCACGGCCCGCCTCGCGCGACTCGGTCACCCACGCGTCGAGGATCGAGCCGCCATCGAGGCGCTCACCCGCGCCGCGCTTCGTTCGCTCCACGCGCTTCGCCGCGGCTCCTGGCTCCTCTCCCGATGACTCGCGTTCTGCTGCTCTGTCACGAAGAACTCGTGCCGCCGTCCTCCATCGAAGGCCTGACCGACGAGGAGATCAGCGACTACCGCGCCGAGTTCGACGTCCTGACCGCGCTGCGCGATCTGGGCTACGACGCGGAAGTCCTCGGCATCCCCGACGACATCGAGGTCTTGCGCCAAGGGATTCGCGACTTCCAGCCGCACGTCTGCTTCAACCTGCTGGTCGAGTTCCACGGCGTCGCCGAGTACGACGCGCACGTGACCAGCTACCTGGAGCTGCTGCGCCAGCCGTACACCGGCTGCAATCCGCGCGGGCAGTTGCTGGCGCGCGACAAGGTGCTCTCGAAGAAGCTCCTGGCCCACGCGGGCATCCCCAGTCCCGTCTTCCAACGCTTCGAGCGCAAGAAGCGCGTGGCGCTGCCGGCGCACCTCGAGTACCCCTTGTTCGTGAAGTCCGCGACCGAGGAAGCATCGCTCGGGATCGGGCTCGAATCGATCGTCCACGACGACGAGGCGCTGGCCGAGCGCTGCGCGTACTTCTTCGAGGAGATCGGCTGCGACGCGTTGGTCGAGGAGTACATCGAAGGCCGCGAGTTCTACCTGGGCGTCATCGGCAACAAGAGCCTGACGACCTGGCCCGTGTGGGAGCTGTGCATCGACGAGCTGCCCGAGGGTCACCCCTTGATCGCCACGCGGCGGGTGAAATGGGACGTCGCCTACCAGAAGGAGATCGGGATCCAGAACCGGCGGGCGCGGGAGCTGTCACCCAAGGCCGAGCGCGAGATGGCGCGCATCGCGAAGCTCACCTACCGCACGCTCGGGCTCTCGGGCTACGCGCGCCTCGACCTCCGGATGCGCCCCGACGGCCGCATCTACGTCCTCGAGGCGAACCCGAACCCCGACATCACCTACGGCGAGGACTTCGCCGAGTCCGCCGAGGACGCGGGCGTCGAGTTCACGGCCTTGGTGCGCCGCATCGTCAACCTGGGGCGCCGCTACGAGGCCCCCTGGACGCTCTATCACCACTAGCCCGGTTCCCTCACCACGATCCGTCGGATTCGCCGTATCTCGTTCCGACACTTCCCTCCCTCACCGTGCTCGACGACCCGCAAAGGTCGCCTCCGCGC
>JBBDIB010000050.1:0-118947 GCA_040880665.1 Planctomycetota bacterium | reverse complement strand
AAGGGTACGCCGCTCCTCTTCTTAGATCACCGTCCACAACATCCGGTCATACCTCATCGATCGCACGACACGCTCTCAAGGCTCCCATCGATTCGGTACACATGGTGAGTGGCCGTCAAAGATAAACGCCACGCTGCGCCGTGCCCGAGTGACCGCGACATGCAACTTGTCTTTCGACTTCGTCACATGCCTGAGCTCGCCGCTCCGTAAATACTGCCTGATCGGCTCAGTGGGAATGACCAAGACCCGTTCGAACTGAAGGCCTTTCGCCAACCCGAAGTTCAACGCTTCGCACCCGAATGTGTTCGCCCTCTTGTCGTACCGCAGGATCTGGGGCCGAAAGCGTTGCATGTACTCCGCCACCGCGTCCTTCGCCACAAGGAACACTCCATCATGATCAGTCGTGTCGCCTTGCAATGGTGTCATGGCATCCATTCCTGGCCAAAGTGCATTCGAGAAGTCGCAAATCGCCTGGTTGCATCTGTACGTCCCGCTCATGGGATCAAGGGCGCACAATCCACTCTGCCTCCATCTCTCCACCAGACTTACGACCTTGATGCCAAGATACTGTTTGTTCTTGCTCGACGGATTGGTGCTGTAGATATGTTGCCTGGGGTCCCCAACGAGCATGATACGAATGCCCGATCGCAACAACATTTCTATGACCTCAAGATCCCACCCCGCCAAGTCTTGAAACTCGTCGATGAACACATCCGTGTACATCTCCCCAAGTCGGGCAGTAACTGCCTTGGACGAGCTCTTCTCGCACTCAACGACGAACTTCGCGATTTTGTCGGAGTAGATCAACTCACCGTTTGCAAAATAATGGCGTGCCGTATCAGTCTCATGGATGTACCTTGCGGACTGCTGGCTCACAAACAGCAATGACTCAATCCGTTGCTTATCGTACTTCGCCCCCTGATACGGACGCGCACATTCTCGCAACAGAAAGCTAAACCAAGTCATCACATCTACGTGTTTCGGCACGCCGGAGTTCAATTCGCCGAACCGCTTGCTAATCTCTCGGGTGTTGTTATTCGTGTACGTGACAATCGCGATGCGGCGATCGCGATGAGCTAGCGCTTCAGTGACTAGCCGAGTCGTCTTACCAGATCCTGCGCAAGCGATAACGACTTTGTTATCACTGGATAGCATTCGCAATGTATTCCGGCGCACACCATGCGTGCTCAGTCTTGAACATCTTTAGAGCGCAATCTGTTTTGTTCTGTTCCATATGCTGCAACAGGGCCGCATCGTCCGCGAACTTCCTACCGAGGATAGCATTCAAGGTTTTTAGCGAGTTGGCCTTCAGAAGTTGCGGTTCGAGCGTCGGGTACGCTTCGTCAGTGTCATAGTAGAGTCGAACATTCGCAGTCTCATTATCCACATAATCCGCGTACTTGCCCCGTAACGCCGAGACATCCCCATCATTGTCCGTCACCACGTCCACATCCAGGCTCAGAAGTTCCGCGATCTCTAGAAAACGCTTAAACGCAAGTGACCCAACCGAGATCACGTCGACTCCATCCTCGAGTGGCAGTTTGCTGTGCCTGTCCTTGTACGCACGCTGGACGATCAACTCATCCGACGGACCTTCGACAAGGATACTTCTCTTCGAGAGAACCAGCCGAAGCGTGTCGTAACCCGGGAGCTTCATGAAATAATCTTTGGTATCGGGTGTCAGCCCCGTGAGTGCCACCGTCCGTCCGTTGTGTGAAATCAGGCGGAGATTGTCGATTCCTAGTTTGTTCAGGACGAATGCACTGTGAGTCGTGACCATCACCTGTCGATCTGCGCAGTCCTTCTGGATGTCCTCCATGAGCATGTTCAGGTTTGAATGGGACAGATGGTTCTCCGGCTCCTCGACAAGGAGCACCCGTGATCGCTCCGTCCCAGCAATCGCAAGCCGCATCTGGACGCGACACTGCTCGCCCTTTCCTGCACAGTCAAACGGCAAGTCGTCCATGTGAGCCGTGATCGCGCTGTCCCACGATGACCGTGAGGACATGTCCATCTGTACTGTCAGTTTTTTCGTTGTTGCGGGGTTGCCCTGCTTCTCAAGATGCTCATTGATGGCCGCGACGCCGGGCTCCTGCGTGAACCCATGGCGCAACTTCTTGTACGCAAGTGAAAGTTGTCGTCGCTGATCCTCGCTGAGGACATCAGTCACTACCTGCGACACGTACTTGTTCGGACCTCGGTACACTCGCGCAAGACTGGTGTCGATCGTGGCTGCCCTAAATGGTAGGTTCCGGAGGGTCACGTTGTTGCCAGCGAACGATCTCCACGTGACCCTGTAGAACTCGACAGGTAAGACGATTGGATTCGAGTTGTCGGAGGCATAGTCCTTCAGCAAGTCGAGGTTTTCGCTATCGATGTTAATCTCGAGCGATAGTCCGGGACAGTCTTCGCTCCTGCTATTGTTCGTGCCCTTGAGTGCTGACAAGGCAGGATCGTTGCCCTCCGACATCAGATATGCTTCGATTAACACTCGTGGGGGCTCAGTCTGCTGATTGTTCCGATGCTTTTGAAAGAAGCCTGCGACGATCGTCGCATTGAAGAGGTACGGGTCGATGGCGTACTGGACAAGACGCCCGTCGTACTGGCCGGTCAGAACGAGACCGATGGCCTCTAGAACGGAACTCTTCCCCGTCTCGTTGTCGCCTACGATAACGTTGAAGCTTGGGTTTAGCTCAAGGTCGAAGTGATCCAATCGTTTGAACCCTTCGATGTGAACGCGAGTGATAGGCATGTCGAATAAGTCTCCTAGGAGTGCGCAACTGTATCTGCTGCCAGCCCGAGGTGTACTGCCGGGTGCTCTCCTTTGAGAGCAAGGATCACTAGGGTCTTGCGCGTGGTCATGGTCACAATCCGCCTAACTCCAGTTCGACGGACCTGTGCAACGGGGCGCCTGGGCGTTCGGCCGATCTGCGCAGCACCGGGCCGGACGCTCGCGAAGTGGCATCCTTACCGGCTTGGGCTGGAGGTCCGCTTCGAGCGCGCGCTTGTCCAGACATTCCATCATTCGACAGATCTGTATAGCGTCGAAGCCCCGACCTGTCCACTCGGGTCTGACTTCGGTCCATCAAGGGCGCGGGAGGCGATCGATGGTCCGCTGGGCGCCCAGCCGACCGCGGTTCAGGACCTGGGTGTAGACCATCGGGGTCGACACGTCTTTGTGCCCGTGCAGTTCCTGAATCGCGGCGATGTCGTGGCCGTCCTCGAGCAGGTGCGTTGCGAAGGAATTGCGCAGTGTGTGGCAACTCGCCATTTTGCAGATGCCTGCGCGCAGGATCCCCTTGCGGACGGCGCGCTGGGCGATGGAGGGCCCAGCAAGAGCAGCCCGCGTCGGGGTAGGATTGCCGCCGACCGCTCCGACGCGCCTGCGGCGCCGTGGAGTGAGTCGGCCCCCCGCCCCACCCGTTCGAGGAAGCTTCCATGTCGATCCGCGTTGCCTGTCTCTTGGTGCTCGCTGCCACTCCGATCCCGGGCCTGGCGCAGAGTCGCATGACGCCCGAGCTGCTCTGGGAGCTCGGCCGGCTCGGGGAGGCCGCCGTCGCGAGCGATGGCTCGCTCGTCGCGTACACGGTTCGCGAGTACGAGCTCGCCGAGAACAGCGGGCGCTCGACGCTCTTCGTGCGGGACCTCGAGGGCGGCGCGACCCGAGCGCTCGTGCGCGGTTGGGCGCGCATCGGCGACTTGCAGTTCGCGCCGACGCCCTTTGGCGAACGGATCTGGTTCAGCGGCAGCGAAGAGCCCGGCGCGGCGCAGGCCTTTGCGCTCAACCCGGAGGACGGGGGCTTGCGGCAGGTCACGAAGCTCGAGGAAGGCGTCGCGAACCTGCGCGTCTCGCCCACCGGTGGGCACCTGGCGTTCACGCTCGATGTGAAGCTCGACGACACGGTCACGGATCTCTACGAGGATCTGCCCGAGGCGGACGCGCGGATCATCGACTCCTTGATGTATCGCCACTGGAACGCGTGGCACGACTACGCGTACAGCCATTTGCACGTCGCGCCGCTCGGCGAGGATGGGCTGGCCGGCGAGGCGATCGATCTGATGGAGGGGCTGCGGGTCGACTGTCCGGTGCCGCCCTTCGGCGGCTCCGAGGCGTTCGCGTGGGCGCCCGATGGGAAGGCGCTCGCCTTCACGATGAAGGACGTCGAGCGCTGGGCCGAGTCGACCGACAGCGACGTCTACCTCGTGAAGCTCGACGCGCCGAGCAAGCACGTGAACATCTCGGAAGGCCGGCCGGGCTACGACCGGGATCCGGTCTTTTCGCCCGACGGCAAGTTGGTGGCGTACCACTCGATGGAGCGCGCGGGCTTCGAGTCCGATCGCAACCGCATCCTCGTGTACGAGCGCGCTTCGAAGGCGACGCGCGAGGTGACGGCCGGGCTCGATCGCACGGTGCACGGCGCGACGTGGCTGCCCGATCAGAGTGGCTTTTTGTTCACGTCCGAGCACCGCGGGACGACGCAGCTCTTCACGATTCCGATTGCGGGAGGCAAGGCGCGGCAGGTGAGCCGAGGGCGCTCTGACTGGGGCCTCTTCGACGTGCTTCCCGGCGGTCGACACGCGCTCGTTGCGCGCATGGACATGCTGCGTCCGCGGGATCTGGGGCTCGTCGCGCTGGGCGATGGGAGCTCGGAGATGCTGACCGACATCAACGCCGAGGCGTACGCGAAGCTCGAGCTGCCCACGGTCGAAGAGCGCTGGGTCGAAGCCACCGACGGACAGAAGATCCACGCTTGGGTGATCTATCCGCCCGACTTCGATCCGGCGGAAAGCTGGCCGCTGGTCACCTACTGCCAAGGCGGTCCGCAGGGCCAGATCGGTCAGTGGTTCTCCTATCGCTGGAACTTCCACCTGATGGCCGCGAAGGGTTACGTCGTCGTCGCGCCGAATCGCCGCGGCCTGCCGGGCTTCGGCCGCGCGTGGAACGACCAGATCAGCGGCGACTGGGGCGGCCAGGCGATGCAGGACATTTTGTCGGCGACGGACGCGGCGCTGGCAATGCCCGGCATCGACAATGATCGCGCGGCTGCCGTCGGCGCGAGCTTTGGCGGCTACACCGTCTACTGGCTGATGGGCAACCACGCCGACCGCTTCCGCGCGATGATCGCGCACTGCGGCGTCTTCAACTTGGAGTCGATGTACGGCTCGACCGAAGAGCTGTTCTTCGTGAACTGGGACCTCGGCGGCCCGTACTGGAAGAGCCCCGAATTGCAGGCGAACTACGACCGCTTCTCGCCGCACCGATTCGTCGGCAACTGGGAGACGCCGCTGCTCGTCATCCACGGCGAGAAGGACTTCCGCGTTCCGGTGACGCAGGGCATGGAAGCCTTCACGGCAGCCCAAGTCGAAGACGTGCCCTCGCGCTTCCTCTACTACCCCGAGGAAGGCCACTGGGTCCAGAGCCCGCAGAACGGCGTGCTATGGCATCGGGTGTTCTTCGATTGGCTCGAGCGACACTGCAAGGCGGCGGAGCCGACGCGGGGCGGGTGAAGCGCGGGAAGGCGGGTGCCGGAGCCGTCATGGACCGCTCCGACACCCGGGGCCGTTGCTCTGGCGTGGTTTGTTTTGATCCGGTGCGTGTGGAGCGTCGGACCGACGACGGGCTCACACCCTGCCCGCAGTCGAGAGGGCCTCAACTTCGAACGTCCCGACGACGCAGCCGTCGACCAGCAACTCCTAGCTGATCCCAGCCCAGGGCATCAGGGTCGAGATCCCGTTGGCCCGTTCGTCGCTTTGCGCCCCGCGAGGACGTACCCGAAGTAGCCGGGGGGTTGACCAACTGACGGGAGGGCATCAACGAGTACGGATCGGAGCCGATCGCACCGCCCTTCAGGCGGCAAGGTGGGCCATGCGCGACACCTGGCAGAATCTATCTTGACTTTCCGCGCCAGCCGCGGCAGGTTCGAGTCTCCTCAGCGGCATCAACGACCTGAGCCCGTCGGATCTAACCGGGATTCGCGCAGAGAGTTGGCCGTAGTAGGATTGGAGAGTCACCGCTTATGGTTCTGAAGACTTTACAGGCCATTGCCGTGGGTACGGCAGCCTTTGTGTGCATCGCGGCCGTCACGCCCGCTGACGGCAATTACAAGGTTCGCAACTCGGGAGGGGTCGACATCGGGAACGCAACCGTGTCTGGAGGAGGCAGTCTGATCGCATACGTTGACAACCCAAACACTTCCCACCCGCCCGATAGCGACGCCGTTTGGACTGACGACGACGGAGACACTTGCTACACTGAAGCCGGGACTACCAACGTCGTGAAGTTCAAGAAGGGACCCGGTAACGGCTACACGTGGATCAAGAAGAACGCAGCCGGTGCCATCGTGGATGCTGGTACGCTCCAGGATAGCTAGCCTGTCTTGATCGCCGCTACTCGACAGCTAAGGTCACGGGCGTTGGTCTTGTTCGATCGTGGCTATAGATTAGAGTAGCGGCGAACTTCCCTTCCTTCCGTACAACTTAAGATGGTTCAATCGAAGCACGCTTTTAGGAACTGGGCAGTTACAATTTTGCTCGTTGCCGCCGTCGGCTCGATCGCATTAAGCGTCGAACGCGATTCTGCACGCAGTCGTTCGGCCGTGGACTCTGCGCGCTCGCATCTTGCGGAGAGGGTTGAAGATGACCCGATTGCAAGGCGGGATGAAGCTATATTGGAGCTAAAGGACCCGCAAGGGAGTCGGCCCAGGCAACCGGATTCAGCAATGCCTCACTTTGGTGAGCCTTTTTTGGTTCGCGTCGTGGGTCAGTTGATTTCTTCAAGCGACGGCTTGCCACTCGCAGGCAAACTGTCGCTTGCGGAAGATTCCCAGGAAATCAAACGAGACGGAGTCATTGATCATGCTTTCAGCGCTTCCATCGGCTCAGAGATCGTCGTTGGGGCTCCACTCCATGAAGAGGTTCGGATTTCCTTGACTGGAGAGAACGTTTGCGACCTGGGCAAGCTTGTCTTAAAGGCGCAGGCAACTATTGTCGTTCAGGTAACCGCCAATGGTCAACCCGTTCACGGGGCTACCGTCTACGGGGTTCAAGAACTTGCGGAGGATAGCCCGAAGCTTCCACCACCTGCAACGATCCTTGGGCGAACGCATGCCAATGGAGAGCTGGTTATCGATGCCTTCAAGGCGTCCGCCGTTTTTGCATCCAAGGAACATGAAGCGAGCAGCTTTGCAGTGGTGGGCCAAGATCAATCGACGCTGCATTTAAAGCTTTCTCAAGGGCTCGTTTTTGATTCTGCAGCCAAGCATGCGAATGAGGAGATCGCTGTTGGCACGCAAGGACTGCCTACCAGCTATGGCTTCACCTGGGAGCTTTCAAAGGTCAACGACAGGGCCCGAACTAGCGCTGTGCCCCTTGGGCCTTACTCGTTGGCATTCGTCTCGCAGAACATATCAATCCTCGAGTGCAAGCCAGGTGTCGAGTCGTGGATGTCTGATACCTGGCTGGCGACGCCAGGCCCAGACGGTGTCGTTACGATTGAAACGGAGTATGACGTCACGCCGCATCTGGTCGTTCAAGACTCGAGTACTGGACTGCCAGTATCGCCGGTGGCTGTCTGGACTGAGGTGTTCCGGGCGGGGAAGGCTGCTTTGGGGCGCAATTCTCGCGGTTTGCAGGAAACGGAAGCTGGGGTGTTGCGCCTTCCAACATTCCGTGGATGGACGTCAGGCGCGAGCAGCAATGTTCGCTTCTTCGTATGGGCTCCGGGGTTCGAGCAGCGGGCTGTTCGCCCGCCTCTCGATTGGTGGGATGGAGGGCCGCCCTTCTTTGTCGACCTGGCTCCGCAGGAGACTTCTTCGATCTCATTGAGCGTAAGACAGTCCGATAGCACTCCCTACAGCCGTGATGTCTGGGTGCGGCACGCGCAGACGGGCCTCGAGATCTTCAGCGGGAGCCTTGACGCAACTGGCTCGGCTGGCCCTCTTCCGGTACCGAGCTTGGATGGACCCTTGCTAATCTCCACCGGTAAGGGAGTGCCGTCTGACCAGGCAGAAGCAGTCGCGTTGCAAGGCGCATCGGAAGGACGACCGCTCGAGGTTGCGATACCTACGGGGAAGATCGTTGTGCAGCGAGCTACGGAATCGGCGGCGACGTTCGTTTGTCAAAATCAGGGCGGCCTACACCTGGATGGCACCGTTCGATCGGATGGCGCGCAGTTCTTTGACTGCCTACCGGTCGGCCTTTATCGGGTAACACCCCAAATCGAACAGGCGCAAGCTGCCGTAGACGCCTACGACTCGGGTCAAGCATCGTGGATTACTGTTCACGCAAATGAGACCGTGGTCGTTGACGCAAGCGCCGTCAAGGTCTCTCGCTTTGTCGGCCGAGTCAACGTGACGGGCCTGCCCCCAGAACAGGTTCACGCAGCAGTGGTCGGGGGTAAGGGTACGAGGGTTGCTATAGGCCCATTCAGGCGTCGAGAATTTCTCGACGAGCTCGGACACTTCGATTTGCAGTCAAGTACCGGCATCCCAGAGTATCTGGCTTTCTACGCTGTAAATTCCGCTGGCGAAGATGTCTTGCTCGATGTGCAGCCTGCTCGCGAGCAAATGAGACTCGATGTCGGTTGGGTGGACATTTCTGTGGTCTCGGACGGCCAACCAGGTGTTGTATCCGTCTTGTGGGTACCTTCATTGGCAGCTCATACGTCTGTTGCCATGCAACGGATCGATGGCGCTACAGGCGAAACATTCCGCCTAGGTCCATTTAGTGCGGGTAGGCACACGCTTCGAATCTTTGTCGGTTCGGTGGAAGAATCCTGTGAGGTCGAAGTCGACGCCGACCAAACAGTCCAATTGAGGCGCAAGTATTGAGCACTTTTCGAGTGCTGACTTTTGACCCTCCCCCGATTCGACAGGAGTTCCTCGACGTCCCCGTTTCGGAACCCTCGTCCCGGATCCCCTTCTGGCGTGGCCTCCACCCGAAAGGGCTGAGATCATCGTGACGGCTACCGGAAGCGAAGAAGCGCGAGTCCACGTCGAGGCTCTGAGCGAGCTCGAAGCGCCTGGCTTCGCGACCGTGGTGCTGTTGCCGGTGGAGCCCGGGCGGTAGACACTTCGCATGCCGCACGCACCGTCCGCTGCCACTCATTGTTGGCCGCGCACGCGCCGGTAGTGCAAAGCGATCGCGCCGTTGCGAAGCGGCGTCGCCGAGACGAGCTCGAGCCGTCGCGTGCTGGGCAGCCCGCTCTGGTACAGGGTCGGGCCGTGACCGGCGATCCTGGGGTGGACGAGGAACTTGTACTCGTCGATCAGATCGAGCCGGTCCAACGCGTTCGCGAGCTTGCCACTCCCGAGGAGTACGCCGGAAGGGGTCGCGTCCTTCAGCTCCTGGACGCTCGTGCGCAAGTCGCCGGCGATGTGGTGGCTGTTGGCCCACGGGAAGTTCGTTCGCGTCGACGACACGACGTACTTCGGCTTGGCCTCCAACTTGACTGCCCACTCGAGCAATGCCGGCGGTGCCTGCTCGTCGCCGCGCGCGACCGCTGGCCAATAGCTCTCCATCATCTCGTAGGTGACGCGGCCCCACAGCCGCGCCCCGCCCTCGTCCATGAGGCGGGTGAAGAACGCGTGTGTCTCGTCGTCAGCGATTCCCTCTCGGTGATCGACGCAACCGTCGAGGGTGACGTTGAGGCTGAAGGTCAAGAGTCCCATGGCGACTAGGCTTCGGGTTGGGCGCCACCCGGCGCACTTCGCTCTTAGCCGACCCACAGACGGTTCCCATCCGGGTCTTCGAAGCGGAACTCCGTCATGCCGTAGAACGCAACGTCTAGGTCAGGAACGTCCAGTCCGTTGTCGCGCGCTTGCCGGTGGAACTCCACGAGGTCCTCCGGATAGAGGTAGAGAACGGCGATCCTCGGGATCCCGGAATGCAGGTTGATCGATTGGTCCAGCATCAGTTGGCAGTCGCCGCAGCGCAGCTTGGCCCAGCCCCACTCGTCGTTCCGCTGTTCGACGACGAAGCCGAGCTTCTCGTAGAACGCCACGCTCTCCGGGAGGCTCTTGACGGGCTGCATGGGGACGAGGCGGGTGAGGCTCATGTGGCCTCCTACGTGAATGCGAGGGATCTCGCGTAGCTGCTTCGCGGGTGGAGTCCGAGAGGAAGACGCGACGCTACCAGACGTCCGCCGCACGCACCCGCTCGGCGGCGCGGGCGTCGTCGCCGCCCTCGGGCCAGCACTCGAGGCCGACGGGGCCGCGATAGCCGAGGTCCCAGAGTTCGCGCAGGACGCGGGGGTAGTGGATCTCGCCGGTGCCGGGTTCGTGGCGGCCGGGGTGGTCGGCGAGTTGGACGTAGCCGACTTGGTCGAAGCCCTCGCGGAGGTGACCCGAGAGGTCGCCCTCGGAGATCTGCATGTGGTAGAGGTCCCAGTTGATCTTGACGTGCGTCGAGTCGACGGCGCGGCAGATGCGGACGGCGTCCTCGCTGCCGTAGAGGCAATGGCCCGCGTGGTCGACGCGGATGTTCATCGGCTCGAGGATCAGCATCACGTCGTGTGCCTCGGCGATCGGCGCGGCCGAGCGCAGCGCGGTGATGACGTGGTCGTGCATCTCGCGCTGGGTCATGCCGGGCTGATCGTTGCCGGCGACGACGGTCATGCGCTTCGCGCCGAGCAGTTTCGCCGTGTCGCAGCTCGCTTCGATCTCGGCGACGAACGCGGCGTGGTTCGCGGGGTCGTTCATGCCCGGCGTGAAGCCCCAGGCGGTGAACTGCGCGACCTCGAGGTCGAGCTCGTCGCACTTCTTGCGCACGCCCTCAAGGTCCTTGCCGCGCCAAGGCCAGAACTCGACGGCGGTGAAGCCGAGCGCCTTGGCGCGGTCGAACTTCTCCAGGAATGGCGTGCCGGCGAACCAAGCTTCGATGTTGACCGCGAAGCGCGTTCGGCTGGGGCGCGGGGTTTGGGAAGCCGGCGCTTGGAGCGCGAAGGGCGCGACACCGAGCGCTGCGCCGAAGGCAAGCAACTGTCGTCGATCGGTCTGCATCACGGCGATTCGACGGGATCGATGGCGAAGCGTCAATGCGGTGCCCTTGTGCTCATCAGGCCGAGATGGCGACGATGTCGGCTCTCCGGACGGTGGGGAGTTCGTGCTCAGCGCACTCGGATCACGTCGACGACCATCACCTGCGTCGGCTTCTCGGGGCCCACTCTCGTGGTCAGGTGCGGCGGAACGACGAGGAGGATTCGGCCGCCTTCCTGGGTGAGCGGCAAGCCCTCGGTCCATCCCGGCGGACCGTGCTCTCCCACCACCACGGCGATCGGGCGAGCGCCTTCGCGCGAGGAATGGACCTTCGACCCATCGAGCGACCAGGTGTCGTAGTGGAGGTCGATGCGGCTACGGAGCTGGACTTGCTTGCCCGTTCCCTCGCGCAGGATGCTGTAGCGCAGTCCTGAGTCCGTCGTCTTCAACTCGGAGGCGTCCGGCAGCGCATAGCCGGGTTGGATCGCTTCCAGGGAGATTGGCTCGAGCTCCGGCCGCGGGACGGGGACGGCCGAGTCGGTGGAGTTCACACTTGGGCCGTCGGCATCCGGCGTGTTCGAGGCTTCGACCTCCGCCAACCGTCGAGCGGCAGCAGCGTACGCTTCGGCTCCAGGCTCGCGACACAGCTCGATGACCGCGTTCGCGTCCGCGAGGCTCGCCGGTGCAGCGTGACACCCGGGGCCGATGTCGGCGAAAGGGAACTCGGGCGGAAGCTGGTCGCGTCGCTCGACCCAGCCCCGCGGCGTATCCGGATACCAGAAGTACCTCGTCTCTACATGGCCCCCCGGAGCGGTCCCCTCCGGGTTGTAGGTCGCGACGAGGATCGTGCGTCGCGCGACGAGCGGATGGCTAACGCGATAGAGCTCATGCTGCGCAGCCTGTGCGTCGGCGGAGTCTCCCACGGGCTCGACCCATTCCATGATCACGTCGAGCGCCGGCCGCAGACGCTCGGACGCGAGCGCCCCTCCTCCCGACGGTCGCAGTTGTGTCAGGCGATCGGCGAAGCCGGGAGGGAGCTGGACTTTCTGGCGGAGACTCGGCTTCTCGGTTGGAAGCGGCTCGAAGGGTGATTCGAACGAGTAGAGGCCGATCGGGTCGAGCCAGTAGATTCGTTCGACGGCGGCGTCGATCGCTTCGCGGATCGGTTCGGCAAGCGCAACGTCCGAGCGACAGCGCCCGACGGCCTCGAGATCGAAGAGCACCACGCCGTTCTGCGTGCTGCGCCATTGGTCGCGAAGCTCGTCGGGGATCGCCGTTGCGCGACGCAACTCGTGATCGATTCGCGTGGCGACGTCGTCGATCACGGCCTCGGGAACTTGTAGGCGCGGGCGCATCCGCGTCCGCAGGGTATTGGCGATGGCCGGTGCGTCCGTCGCCTCTTCGCTCAGGTCCTTCCACTGCATTCGGTCGACGAGGCGCCGCATGCAATCGTCGTAGCTCTCTCGGAAGCGTTCGTTGGCCACTCCAGGCCGACCCTCGATCGACAACCCCCCTTGCGAGACGCCTTCCAGGACCGCACGCAACTCGCGCAGCGTTGGCTCGGCTCGATCTTGTTTCGAGAGAACCATCCCCATCGGCTCACGGTCGACGAACACGTCAGCACTGGTGAGCGCGAACCGTCCATTCCAGTGGATGAGGAGATCCTTCTCATGGACTCGCGTACGAGCCGCCCAGGCGTGCACCTTCGTGCCGTCGATCCGCGCCGTAGACATGATCGTGTGGTGATGCAGCGTTGGTCCTGGGAACAGCTCCGTGGGGACGCCCGCCGCATGCAGGCCAGCTCGCCATGCAGCCTCACAGGTCTTGCCGTAGAGGACCTCGAAGTAGCCGGAGGGAGCCCCGTGCCCGACGAGCTCGTAGGCACGCTGCTCCAGTGCCCCGAACTCGTCTCCCTTGCACTCGACGTCGAGCGAGGCGAATCCATCGAAGTCCGCCACGCCGGCGAAGGCGAGGTCGGGGTCCGTCAAGAACGACCCGTAGAACTTCTCACTCTGCCATTCGGGCGCATGCCTCGCGGCCCAGCTCGACCACGGCGTGGGGCCTACCGGCGTGTTGCGCGCGTCGCGGGCTCGCGCAACGACGCGTGCAACCGCCCCCTGCAATCCAGTGGCGAGCCATTCGGGCGTGGCCTCCCCGGTGCCGGCGCGCGTGGCAGAGAAACTCGCCAGCTCCGCCCTCGTGTGTCGCACTCGGTCACCGCGAAGGCTGCGTGCTGCGATCACCAGAGAGGTTTCCATACGAAGCTGCCCGACCGAGAAGTCGCCCAACACCTTGCCGGTACGCGAATCCGAGCGCTCGAATCGCTGCGTCGTCGTGAACATCCGCACCACGAGCTTCAGCGGAGAGCGCGGATCGATGCGCAGATTCTCGCGCGCGAGCCCCTCCGCGATGGCGCCGATGACGGCGTCGCGACCACCGCCGGCGCGGAGGAGACTCGCATTGCAGCTCACGTCCAAGTCGACTCCGTCGATCCCGTCCAGCAGCGAACGGACCGGAACTCGCGGCGCGGCAGCCAAGGCCGCAGCCAGAGCCTCCGGAGCCAGGCTGGGATCCGGGGGCGGCCAGGGAGCATCGGGATCCCGGTCCAAAGCCGGCCCCTTGAGGGGAAGCTCGCCCCTCTCGAGGCGATGCAACATGTCCTTCAAGTCCCCGATGCGCAGATCGGACTCCTTCACGAGCGTATCGGCTTCTTGCGCAGCCGCGTGCGGACTCGAACCCGCGACCGCGAGGGACATCGCTGGAAGGACCGTGAGAAGGATGGAGAAGGCCGTGGATCCTGCCGAAGGCGTCATGAGATTCGCGCGATGATCGAGGTTGCGCCGCCATGAAGGTCGTGACCACGTGCTGTGGACGAGCCTTGCTGATCATTCGAAGTGATCGATGGCGAAGCGTCAATGCGCGGCCGATTCGCTCAGCGTGGCCAGGTACGCCAGCAGGTCGCGCATCTCTTCGCGTGAGAGGCTGTCCGCGAGGCCTTCGGGCATCGACGAGAGGTCTTTGCGGCGCACGTCGATCGAGGACTTGGAGAGGTCGTGCAGCACACCTTCGGCGTCGATCACTTGGACGGAGTCCGGCGTCTCGACGTTGACGCGGCCGACGATCGGGGGGCTGTCGTCAAGCGGGAAGAACAGCTCGGTCTCGAAGCCGCGGGCGACGCGGCGGTTGGGGTCGACGATCGAGGCGACCTGTTCGAGCGCCGGGAGTTGGCGGGCCACGTCGTGGAGGCTGGGGCCGATCTGTGCGGACCAGTCGCCCGTGACGGAGTGACAGCGGAGGCACGAGAGCTCGGTCGACTCGAAGAGACGCTTGCCGCGTTGGGCGTCGCCGCCCGCCAGTCCGTCGAGGTAGGGCGCGAGCTTGGGGTCGAGCAGCGTCGCGGCGGCGCGGTGTGCGTCGAGCAGTGAGACGATCAGCGGAGACTCGTTCCCTTCGGCAGCCAGCACCAGGTCGAGCGTTAGCTCCGGCGACACGAGGCCCGCCGAGAGCTTGACCAACTCGTCCGCGATCAGCCCGGTGGCCACGTCGCCCGCGAGTCCGGCCAACACACGGTACGCAGCGCGTCGTTCGGGCAGCGTGCCGCTCGTCAGCACGCCGCCGAGGCGTGCGAGGGCGTCGGCTGGCTCGAGCACGCCCAGGGCTTCGAGCGCCGCGGCGCGCAGCACGGCGTCGTCGGCGGCGAGGGCTCGATCGACGTAGGCGCTGGCGTCGTCGGAATGCAGCGCGACGACGGCCTCGAGCGCACGCGCGCGCACGCGACCCGATCGCGCGGCGTCGCCAAAGAAATGTTCGAGCGCGTCGAGGCGGCGGGCGGGAGCGCGACGCATGTCGGCGACGAGGTCGAGCCAGGCAAGCTGCACTTCGTCGGATTCGCCCGGAAACGCCGTCGCGCGCGACCTTTCAGGCGATTCGAGCCAGTCCGAGAGATCGAGCTTGGCCTTCGGCTCGAGCGGGTGCCACGCGCCCGAGATCATGTCGCGCGGGCTCGGCTCGTCGGCGCGCGCCACGAGCGCGAGCACCTCAGCGCGCACGGCGTCGTCGACGTCCCAACTCGCCACTTCCAGCAAGGCCGTCGCGGGCATGGGCGACGCCAGGCGCGCGGCGACGACGCGGCGCACGAACGCGGGCTCGCGCAGCAGCTTGGCGCGCGCTTCGGAGCCTTCCTGGGACTCCCCGTTCGCCCCGGTCGGCGCCCAAATTGCGAGCACGTCGTCGCCGGGCACGGTCGCGTCGTCGTAGATCGCTCGCGCGGCCTCGATCGCCAAGGGCGGCGCAGCGTCCAGGTACATCGTGATCGCGAAGTTGCCGACGCGTCGCAATGCCAGCAACCGCCCCAACGCGAGACCTTCGTCGTCGGGCACGGGATCGGTGCCGAGCGTCTCGCAACACGCCGCCAGCCCCACGACCGCCGCGTGCCGCAGGTTCGGATCGCCGGTCGCCGCGGCGTCGACCAACATGCGTTCGAGCGCCGGCCTCGCCCCCACCGCCTTGACGCGCGCACAGGCCAGCGCCGCGTGGAAGCGCACGCGCGCCGACTCGTCGTCGAGCCGCGCGACGAGCTTCTCGGCGACGCCCTCGACGCGGAGATCGCCGAGCACGCGCACGGCTTGCGTGCGCACGTCCTCGTCGGCGTCGTCGAGCAGCGACGCCAACCATGCGGCTGCGGCGGGCTCGCGCTTGCCCGCTACCCAAAGGCCCCAGATCGCGTGCAATCGGGCGAATGGCGCTGGATTCCCCGCGGCGACGCGCGAGAGGGTCGCCACTCCTTCGGCACCGCGATCGGCGAGAGCGAAGTGCGCCTGCTGCCGCACGCGCCGATCCGCGTGGCCCAGGAGCCGTTCGAGTTCCGCCGCTTCGAGCGCGTCGAAGTCGCCGGCCAACAAGGCGCGCGTCTCCTCGACCAGCTCGGCGTCGGCGCCGTCCCATGCCATGCGGAACACGCGCCCCTTCCCCGTCATGCCCCAGCCCGCGACCCAATCGGTCCAGTAGGCACAGCCGTCGGGCCCGAACTGGAAGTCGGTGACGAGCGTCTTCCAGAGCCACTCTTCGCGATCGACGACGTCGAAGAACGCACCCTTGCGCTCGAGCGTGAACGACCAGACGCCGCTGAAGCTGGGATCGCCGCGGAAGTCCGCGAGGAAGAAGCGTCCGGTCAGCTCGGGCGGATGGCCGGTTCCGGGCGCGAGGTCGAGGCCCGAGGGCCCGGCGCCCAAGTTCGCGATCGGCGGATTCAGCCACGCGGCTTGGTTCGCGCCCGGCGGCTTCCACTGCTCTTCGGCGTTCCACGGACCGCGCAGCACCGGCTCGGTCACGTACTGGTAGTGATGTCGCCAACCGCTGTCGCCGCCGGGCACGACGTGGACCCAACGCGCTTGGTCGCCGCCGTCGGAGTTGTTGTCGCCGGTGAAGAGATCGCCGTGGAGGTCGAAGACGAGCTCTTGCGGGTTGCGGAGTCCCTGGTGCACGACTTCGAGGTTCGAGCCGTCGAACTCGCAGCGCAGGACCGCGCCCTCGTGCGGCAGCACGATGTCGTGGCCCGAGGGCTCGAGGTTCATGCCGCGATCGCCGCACGAGAAGTAGAGGCGCCGATCGGGACCGACGACGAGGCCGTGCAGGTCGTGCCCGAGGAGCGCGACGTGCACGCCGAAGCCTTCGGCGAGGCTCTGGCGCTGGTCCGCGACGCCGTCGCCGTCCTCGTCACGCAGCTTCCAGAGATGCGGAATGCAGGTGTAGTAGACGTCGCCATCGACCTTCAGGACGCCGGCGGCGATGCCGTCCATCAAGTCGCTGAAGCCCTCGGCGAAGATCGTCGCTTCGTCGGCAACGCCGTCGCCGTCGGTGTCGCGGACGAGGCGCAGGCGCTCGGACTCGGTCGACCAGGCGACGAGTTCGTCGGCGTCGAGGTGCTTCTCGAACATCGCTCGGCGGTCGGCGACGCTGGTCGCAGCCAGCTCGTCGTCGAGCCAACCCATGTAGTCGCGCATGTCCGTCACGCCGCGGTGCAGACGATACGTCTCGCACACGTAGACCTCGCCGCGGTCGTCGATCGTGAAGGCGACAGGGTTGGCGAGGTGCGGTTCGGCGGCCCAGACCTTGGCGCTCCAACCCTCGGGCACGGCGATGGCGGCGAGCGCGCGCGCGGCTTCGGTCGGGGGCTCCGTCGCGCCCGTCGCCGGCTCGGCACCGTGCTGCAGGAGCGCGACGACGAGGCTAGCGAGCATCGCCGCTCCCTGCGCCTGTGCGCTCGAGCAGCGCCTTCGTCAGCGCGATGCCCTTGACCTCGGGATGCTGCTCGCCCTCGTACTCGATGCCGATGAAACCCTCGTAGCCGGACTCGCGCACGATGGTCAGCATGCGCGCGTAGTCGGTCCTCGTCTCGTTGCCGGCTTCGTCGAACTCGTGGCTCTTCGCGCTGACGGCGCGCGCGAACGGCATCAGTTGGGCGACGCCCTGGTAGCGGTCGTACCACGAGCCGTCGGCCAGGCGGAAGTTGCCGAAGTCGGGCAGCGTCCCCACGCGCGGGTGGTCGGCGCGCCGCATCACGCCCGCGAGCCAGCCGCCGTCCGACGACAGGCCGCCGTGGTTCTCGACCAGGACGTCGATGCCGTAGTCGGCGCCCACGGTGCCGAGCTGCACCAAGGAGTCCGCGGCGCGCGTCGCAACCTCGTCGCGCTCGCCGTCGCCCGCCGCGTTGACGCGGATCGCGTGACAGCCGAGGAATGCTGCGGCGGCGATCCACTTGACGTGACCGAGCACCGCGCGGCGTCGTTCGGCGTCGTCCGGTGACGCCAACTCGCCGACGCCGTCGATCATGATCAAGAGGCTTTGCACGCCGTGGTCCGCGGCGCGCTGCTTCATCTCGCCCAGATAGTTCCAATCGGTCGCGCGCTCGGCGAAGAACTGGTTCACGTACTCGACGGCCTCGATGCCGAAGCGTTCCTTGGCGAACTCGGCGAAGTCCAGGTTGTCGAGCTCGCCGGAGCGCAGCGTGCGGTGCAGCGACCACTGAGCCAGCGAGATCGCGAGCGGCTGCGTGCGCTCCGCCGGCAGGGTCGAGCCGACGGCGAGGCCGGCTCCGAGGGCGAGAGCTTGACGACGATCGAAATGCATGGCTTCGGGAAGGGTTCAGGGGGGAGGACCCCGAGTCTACGGAGCGGCGCCCCGGGACCGTATCCTCCCAGGCATGAAGTCACTCGGCGTCTGCTCCTGGTCGCTCCAACCCGCAACACCGCGCGAACTCGCCGAGCGCGTCACCGCCACGGGTATCGAGGCGGTGCAACTCGCGCTCGACCCGATCCGCTGCGGCGCCTGGAAACTGGACGACACGGTCGCGGCGCTTGCTGCGGCCGGCGTGCGCGTGCTCTCCGGCATGATGGAGATGGAGGGCGAGGACTACTCGACGCTCGAATCCATTCGCCGGACGGGCGGCGTGCGGCCCCTTGCAACGTGGAAGGCGAATCTCGCGGCGGCGCACGCGAACGCGCGGCTGGCGTCGGAGTTGGAGCTGTCCCTGGTCACGCTGCACGCCGGCTTCCTGCCCGAGGACGCGCGCGATCCCGAACGCGGTGTACTGCTCGAGCGCCTCGGCGCGTTGATCGATGCCTTCGACGCGCGGGGCGTCGACGTCGCCTTCGAGACGGGTCAAGAGACCGCGGCGACGCTGCTGGAAGTGCTAGCCGACCTCGATCGCGCCCGCGCGGGCGTGAACTTCGACCCCGCGAACATGCTGCTCTACGGTCAGGGCGATCCGGTCGAGGCGCTGGCGCTGCTGCAAGCGCGCGTGCACCAGATCCACGTCAAGGACGGCCTGCGCGCGAAGGAACCCGGGACGTGGGGCGAAGAGGTGCGCGTCGGCACGGGCGAGGTCGACTGGACGCGCTTCTTGGCGCTGGCCGACACGCTGGCGGTCGACTTCGTGATCGAGCGCGAGGCCGGCACCCAACGCATCGAAGACGTGCGCGCCGCGGCGTCGCTCGTCCGGCGTCACGTCGAGGTCGGCGAATGACGCTCGGCGTCGCGGTCGTCGGCCTGGGCTTCATGGGCCGCACGCACGTCGATGCGTATCGCGCGGCGCACGCGGCGGGCTTCGCGAACCGCTTGGTCGCCGTCGCGGACAGGAGCGCGGATCTCTCGGGCGCGCGGCCCGGCGTGAAGGGCAACCTCGAACGGGCCGACACGGCGCCGTTGTTCGACGCCGAACGCGTCTTCGTCACGCGCGACGTCGACGAGGTCTTCCGGCATCCCGACGTGGATCTCGTCAGCATCGCGACGCACACGGCTTCGCACGTGGAGCTCGCGCTGACGGCCTTGGCGGCAAGCAAGCACGTGCTTTTGGAGAAGCCGGTGGCGCTGTTCGCCACGGACGTCGAGCGTTTGCTGGAGGCCGAGGCCGCGGCTTCGAGCTGGGTCATGCCGGCGATGTGCATGCGCTTCTGGCCCGGCTGGTCCTGGCTGAAGGAAGCGGTCGCGAGCGGCGAGCACGGCGCCGTCCGTTCGCTGGTCCTGCGTCGGTTGGCGTTTCCACCGAACTGGTCGCCCGGGTTCTATCGCGACGCAGCCGCGAACGGCGGCGCGCTGATGGATCTGCACGTCCACGACGCGGACCTCGTGCGCTGGCTCTTCGGCGAACCCGAGCGCGTGCGCTCGACGGGCACACTGGATCACCTGACGACCTTCTACGAGTTCCCGGACGGCCCGCCCCACGTCGTCGCCGAAGCCGGCTGGGACCATGCGCCCGGGTACGCGTTCCGCATGGCCTACACGGCGATCTTCGAGCGCGCCACGGTCGAGTTCGAGCTGGGACACGACCCCACCTGGACCTTGTCCGCCGACGGCGAGCGCCGGGTGCTGTCCTTGCCGCCCGAAACCGGCTACGACCTCGAAGTGCGGCACGCGCTCGACTGCGCGGCGCGGGGCGTGCGGCCGGCGCCGACGCTGGCGGAAGCCGCGGGCCTCGCGCACATGCTCGACGCGGAGCGGCGCTCGCTCGCGACGCCTGGCGCTCAGCGCGGGCGGTAGCCTTCGAGCACGATTTCCGCCGGCGGGCCGGCGCCGTAGCGCAGCTCGAGCACGTTGCCGTCGAGTGAATGGGGCGGCAGGGTGACGATCAAGAGCCGGTCGTACGCGTCCTCATCGAAGACCGGACCGTAGCGCGAGTTCGGCACGACCTCCGGCAGTTCCTCCGCACCGAGGGCGCGGGCCAGCGCGGGCGTCGTGTTCGAGTGCCCACAGAAGATCGCCGCTGCCCCCGGCGGCAGGGCGGCCACCGCTGCGGTCCAGTCCTCGATCGTGCGCGCATCCAGGGTCTCGATCCTCACGCCGAGCGCTTTCGCCAGCGGCTCGACCGTCTGCTTGGCGCGCTTGGCGTGGCTGGAATAGACGCGCGTGATGCCCGCGGTCGAGAGCAGGCGCGCCAAGCTCACGGCTCGACGCACACCGGCGTCCGACAGCGCTCGATCGCCCGAGCCGTCGGTCGTTTCCGCGTGGCGCACCAAGAAGACGGTGCGCACCGGAAGTTCGTCGGCCGGCATCGACTCGCCCTCTCCTTGGAGCGCGAACGATGTGACCACGAGACCGGACGCAACGGCGAGCACGAGGACGAAGAAGAGTTGCTTCATAGCGCTAACACACGATCCATGCGGCCGGCGATCTCGCGCAGTCGCTCGACATCGCCTCCGGCCACTTCGGCGGAGGCCCAGCCTCGATAACCCACCGCTGCGAGTGCGCGCACGACGCGCGGCCATTCGCAGTCCCCGTCGCCGATCTCGACCTCGAACCCGCGCCACAGTCCTTCCTCGTCGCGGCGCTTGCGACTGAACTCCTTGACGTCGAGCTTGAGGATGCGCTCACCCAAGCTTTCGATCCAATGGTGCGGCCATCCGAAGTTGACGACGTTGCCCACGTCGAAGTACCAGCCGACCGCGTCGCTCTCGAACTCGTCGACGTAGCGGGCCGCCTCGAGCGGCGAGAGCAAGAAGCCGTTCCAGACGTTCTCGAAGGCGAGCTTGACGCCGCGCTCGAGACAACGCGGCAAGACCTTGGCCAGCTCGTGCTGCGAGCGCTCGTACGCGGCCGCATAGCTGGTCGCAGCGTTCACGACGCCGGGCACGACCAACACCGTGTCGCCTCCGTACGCGGCGCAGTCGTCGATCGCCGTCTCGAGCGCCTCGACCGCTTCCGCGCGCACGCCTCGATCGGCGGCGCTGAACGGCTTGTGCCAGTGCGTCGAGAGCACGACGCCGGGCACCTTGCTGCCGGTCGCCTCCTTCGCGGCCACGACCTCCGCGACCTCGTACCCGTTCGGGCTGTCCAGCTCGACGCCGTCGAAACCGGCGTCGGTGGCGATTTGAAAGGCGTGCGTGAGATCGCGCGCCCCCTCGATCATGCCAATCTTCAGCGACTTGGAGAACCGCATGCGGCCGGCGCCGGACTCCGCGCCCAGGAGCGAGCCCAGCCCGACGGCGGCGGCGCCGCCCAGTAGCACTCTTCGATCGAGCATCAGATGAGCTTGGTCTTGCCGGGAACGGCGACGGCACCGACGTCGAGCGGCCCCATCGACAACTCGTCGGGACCGAGCACCTCGGCCGAGTTCAAAGCCTGCTCCCAAGTCACGAGCTCGCCCGTGTACGCGGCCAAGCGGCCCATGATCGCCAGCAGCGAGGAGTGCGCGAACCACGTCCCGTCGTTCGTGGGTTCGCCGGCGCGGATCGACGCGAACAGCTCGTCGTGCTCCTCCTGGTACATGTCGTTGCGCCCGCCCTCGTACTGCCACTCGACGCCGCTCTCGAAGCGATGGCGCGTGTTCCAGCAATCGATGATGGCGTTGCCCTTCGAGCCCCAGACCCAGTCGTTGTTGTCCTGCGGACAACCCGCGAGTTGGCGGCACTGATGGAAGCCCTTGGCGCCGTCGGGGTAGTCGTAGGTGACGCCGAAGTGGTCGTAGACGTTGCCGCTCTCGGGCCCCGTGCGCGCCTGGCGACCGCCGACGGCGACGCAGGAGAGCGGCGGGACGTCGCCGAACGCCCACGCCATCTTGTCCAAGCTGTGGCACGCTTGCTCGGCGATGTGGTCGCCGGAGAGCCAGACGAAGTGCTGCCAGTTGCGCAGTTGCCACTCCATGTCGCTCCACCCCGGTTGACGTGGATACTGCTTGAGGACCCCTGCGTTGTAGGTCGAGTACACGGCGCGAATCGTCCCGATCTCGCCCGCGTGGATGCGGCGGTAGACCTCGCGCGGACCGACGTTGTAGCGCCAGCAGAAGCCGGATGTCAGCGCCGTCTTCTGCTGCCGCGCCAACTCGGCCGCGGCCAGCACGCGCCGCACGCCCGGCGCGTCGACCGCGCAGGGCTTCTCGGCGAAGATGTGCTTGCCCGCCGCGACGGCCGCTTCGATGTGCAGCGGTCGGAAGTACGGCGGCGTGCACAGCAAGACGACGTCCACGTCGCTGGCCAAGACCCGTTGATAGGCGTCGAAGCCGACGAACTTGTGCTCGTCGTCGACCTGCACGCGATCGGCGGCCTCGCCGAGCTCCGCCCGCAGCACGCCGAGCTTGTCCTCGATGCGCTCGGCGAAGACGTCCGCCATCGCCGTCAGCACGACGGTGCCCTCCTCCGCCAGCAGGGCCTCGCGCGCGGCGCCGGTGCCGCGGCTACCGCAGCCGATCAAGCCCACGCGCAAGACATCGGGATCGCGCTTCGACGCGGCACGGCGCGTGCGCCCGAAGAGCGCGGGTGCGGTCGCGGCGAGCGCGGAGCCGTGTAGGAACGTGCGGCGACTCGGGCGGCGAAACAGGCTCATGGTGGAGAAGGGCTCGGGTTGGGGGTCCCTCGCAGTCTACGGACGAGCCGACCCGTCCGGGCGGCGGAAAGCGGCTCTGCCGCGTTTGAAGGCGGACTGCCCGCGCGACGGCGAATTCGGAAGGACGCCATGGCTTGCGCCGATGCGGTTTCCGGCTGACGATCTTGGACCGCATCGACGGACCACATGCTCGCACGCTATCTCGCACCCTTGCTCGCCGCTCTGCCCGTTGCGGCCCAGGAACTCGTCGCCGATTTCGACACGGGGCCCTCGTCGACCAGTGTGTCGTCGAATCCGGGTGCCGTGATCGCGGTCGGCGGTGGCCTGGGAGTCTTCGCGAACAGCGAGGCGGAGACGGGGCGCGAACCGTGGCGGACCGACGGGACGACGAACGGCACCGAGCTCTTGATCGACCTCTTTCCCGGAGCCGAGAGTTCCGATCCCGCCGACTTCGTCGCGTTGGCGAACGGAGCGGTCGTCTTCAGCGCGCGCGCACCGACGACCGGTCGCGAGCTCTATCTCACCGATGGCAGCGCCAGCGGCACGTCGCTGCTGGCCGATCTTCAGCCGGGCTCCGGCGACTCGGACCCGCGCAATTTCGTCGTCGCCGGGGCGTACGCGTTCTTCTTCGCCACGACGAGCACCAAAGGGCGCGAACTGTGGCGCACGGACGGCACGCTCGCGGGCACGACGCTCGTTCGCGATCTCATCGCGGGACCGCCCGGCATCGTCGACGACGTGCAGCACCTCAGAATCGCGCGGCTCGGCACGGACGAAGTCGTGTTCACGATTCGCCGCTTCGGACTCGAACTCTGGAAGAGCGACGGAACGCACGCCGGAACGACGCACGTCACCGGGCTGCCGTCGCCCGTCGCGAGCCCTCCCGACGAGCTGACCACCTTCGGCAACGCCGTCTTGCTGCGCGTCTGGGAGTGGCAGACGCCGATGGCCTGGATCACCGACGGGACGCCGGGCGGAACCTTCTCGTTGGGCGCCGAACAGCGTTCGACGCTGCGCGTGGCGGGGAGCTTCGGCTACTTCGCCGTGGAGGTGGCGCCCGGCGTGAACGAGCTGTTCGTCACCGACGGAACGGTTGGCGGCACGCAGCTTCTCGTCGACCTGACGCCCAGCGCGGGGCAGAGCTCCGCACCCGAGCCCTTGGGAGCGGTGGGCAGCGATCTGATCTTCGCGTCGTTCGTCGGCGCGGGTCCGCGCCAGCTCGTACGCAGCGACGGAACGGCTTCCGGCACCAGCGCCATTTCGAGCTTGGCGCCCGAGGTCGGCCTCGAAACGCCCGTCGGCGTGCATGCCGGCGAGCTGTGGTTCGGCACGCCGGACGCGGGCGGCGCGCTCGTCCGAACGGACGGCACGGCAGCGGGCACCGCCGTCGCCGGGCCCGCGATCGCGCCGCGGAACTTCGGCTCGCCCGGCGGCGCCTTGCTCTTTTCCGCCGAGGGCGCCGGTCTCGCGGGCCGCGAGCTCTGGTCGTTCGACGGAGCCGGAACGCAGCAGGTCTTCGACGCCACGCCGCCTGCGCTGAACGCCGGCTCGCGGCCGCGTTTGGTCGGTGAGTTCCACGGCGAAGCGTTCTACGCGGTGCGCCCGACGGGGAGCCCGTTCCAGGAACTCTGGGCGACGGACGGTCTCGGCGTGCGGCTCGTCACGGAGACCAGCGCACCCGTCATCGACGCCTCGGGACCGCGCTTCGCTCGGACGGGCGCCCACTTCCTGTTCGTCGCCGAGAGCGCGTTCTGGGGCGTCGAGCCGCACGTCTCGGACGGCACCGCGACGACGACGCTCGACCTCGTCCCCGGTGCGCTCGGAAGCGACGCCGGTCCGCCCGCGGTCGTCGGCGGGCGCTATCTCTTCGCGGCCACGCTCGCCGACGGGCGCGAGCTGTACGCCAGCGACGGGACGCTGGCTGGCACGACGCTGGTCGCCGACATCGCGCCGGGCAGCGCAGGCTCCGACCCGGCCGACTTCTTCGTGGCCGACATCGGTCAGGGCGAGCGCTTGTTCTTCACCGCGAACGACGGCACCCGCGGGCGCGAACCGTGGATGACCGACGGCACGCTGGCGGGCACCGTTCCGCTCGGCGACTGCTATCCAGGCCCGAACGGGCAGGCGAACGTCGAGTTCGGCGCCGTGGGCGCTTCGCTCCTGTTCGCGGCGGACGACGGCACGCTGGGTACCGAGCTCTGGGTCAGCGACGGCACGCCCGCCAACACGCAGCTCTTGGACGACCTCGCCCCGGGCACGGCCTCGAGTTCGCCGCGCGACTTCGTGCAGCTCGGTACGCGCTGCTTTTTCCTGGCGGGACCCGAGTCGTCGCCGGTGCTCTACAGCGCCAGCGGCGCACCCGGTGGAACGGTGAACTTCACCGGCTTGCCGTTCGACGTGAAATCGCCCTTGCTGCCCATCAGCGACACCTTGGCGGCGGTTTGGATCGGCGGGCCTTCCGTCGACGAGCTGTGGCGCATCGACTCGACCCTCTATCAGCCGCTGCTCGTGCGTGCGTTCGATCCGTACGACGTCGCCACGCAACCCGCGACGGGTCGACGCGTCGGCGTCGATCGCCTGGTGTTCGGCGCCGACGACGGGCTCGACGGCGAGGAGCTTTGGACGACCGACGGGACGCTGGCCGGAACGGTGCAACTGACCGACGTCCCGACGACTCTCGCGCCGAGCGAGGTGGCGCGCGCCGGCAAGCAGCTCGTGTACCGAGCCGACGATGGGCTCGTCGGCCTCGAACTCTTCAGAACGCCCCTCGCCGAAACGGGAACCTGGATCGCCGAAACCTACGGGACGGCGGCCGCACCGGGCTCGCCGCCGACGATCGGTGTCGCCGGCGTCGCCCGCGCTTCGAGTCCAGCGCCCTTCCAGATCACGCTCGGCGAGGCCGCGTCCGATTCGATCGCGTTCCTCGTCTGGTCGATGTCGCCCGGCAGCGTGTCCGTGCCCGGTGGCACGCTCTGGCTCGGTGGCACGCTCCGCGTCGAGCCGGTCATCACGAACCCCGCGGGCGTCGCCGCCCTCAGCGTGGCGACCTCGCCCGGCATGGCGGGCCTGCGCGTGTGCGGCCAGTGGTTCGTGCTCGACGGCGCCGGCCCCATCCAGGGAATCTGCTCGGCCTCCCGCGCGCTCGAGCTCGTCGTCGGCCCCTGACCCGCGCCTGGCTAGGCTCGCGTGCGCGCCAACACGTCCAAGAGCTGCTGCACGCGATCGCGGTGCGTGCGAAAGCTGAGGATCGCGACCCGGATCCAAAAGACGCCGTCGATAGACGTCGACGAGAGAAAGACGCGCCCGTCCTCGAGCACGGCGGCCAGCACGCGTCGCGTCTCGTCATCCCCCTCGGGCGCGCGGAACAGCGCCACGGAGAGGTCGGGCTCCGGCCCGACCGTGAAGCCCAGCTCGAGCGCGCGCTGGCGGAACCAGCGCGTCAACAACACCTTTTCGAGCAGTGCCGCGCGAAAGCGCGCCGCTCCGTGCAGGACGAGGGGCAGCCACATGCGCAGGCCTCGAAAGTGCCGCGTCAGTTCGGGCGACAGGTCCGCGGGCGACGGCTCGTCCTCGACGTCGGTGACGTCCTGGAGGTACGCGCCGCGGTGTCCATGGCTGGGTGCCAAGTGCTTCGCGTCGCGCACGAGCACGGCGCCGGTGCCGTACGGCAGGAACAGTCCCTTGTGCGGGTCGACCACGATCGAGTCCGCCCGTTCGATTCCGCGAAAGAGCTCGCGCAGCTCGGGCACGAGCACGAAGGCCGCGCCGTACGCACCGTCGACGTGGAACCACAGGTCCTCGTCCCGACAAACGTCGGCGATCGCCTCGAGCGGATCCAACGCGCCCGTGTCCGTCGTGCCTGCCGTCGCCACGACCAGGAACGGCGTCAGGTTCGCGGCACGATCGGCGCGCACCTGCTCGGCCAGAGCGACAGCATCCAGCCGGTACCGCGCATCGATCGGCACGCGACGATGAATGGCTTCGCCGAGTCCGATGATCGCGAGCGCTTTGGCCACACAGTGGTGCGCGTGCTCGGTCAGGTAGACCACGGTGCGCTCGACGTCCCGCGCGCGCACGCCGCGCGCGTCACGAGCGGCGACGAAGGCCGTCTGCGTCGCGATCGAACCTCCGGAGAGCAGACTGCCGTGCGCCGTCGCGGGCAGCCCGAGTTCGTCGCGCAGCCAACGCAGACAAAGGTTCTCGACGCGCACCGCGCCCGGCCCGGCATAGCGAACGCCCGCGTAACGGTTCGTCGTCGCTGCGATCAGATCGCCGAGCGCGCCGGGGAAGATGCCGCCGCCCGGGATGTAGCCCAGGTGCCCGCCCGACGCCGGCTGCAGGCCGGGACCGTCGACTTCGCGCTCCACGAGGTCGAGGGCACGTTCGAGGTCGACGGGTTGCTCGGGAATCCCCAGTTGCAGAAGCTCCTCGGCCGCGCCGCCCGCGGGGTCCCACGCTTTACGCACTTCGAGCCCCTCGACGACGCCGTGTGCGAACTCCGTCACACGCGTGGTCCAGGCGCGGCGCGTCGCCGGTGATTCTTCGAGCTGGCGCGCAACGCGCTCCAATTCGCTCAAGCGCGCCTCGAGTTCGCTCGCGACCTCGCTCATCGGTGACGCTCGACGTAGGCGCGGACAAGCGTTTCCAGCTCGCCCGACAAGGGGCCGACCTCCTCGAGCGCAGCTTCCAGCTCGAGGCCGCGCTCGAGGACGAGCCACGGAACCACCAGCGCGGCGAGGCGCTCGCCGTCAGCGCTCGGGCCTTCTCCCTCGAAGCTCGCCGGCGCGCCGAAGGTGCCGAAGATCGCGCGCGCGCCGTCGAAGTCGGCGTCGGTCAGAGGTTCGTTGCCACCGCCACCGGCGTCACCGCGCGGCCGGATGCGACCGCGCTCCGGTCCGTCGTCGCGGCGCAGCGCGTCCGCCGAGAGGGCCAAATCCGGTCGGCGTGCGCGCTCGATCATCGAGCGCCGCATCTGGCTCGGGCTCCGCCGCTCCTCGTAACCGGTGCCGTGCAACGGTTCGAGCTCGGGCGCCTTGGACTGCGGACGACAGCCCGTGGACAGCGCCAGCGCGAGGATCACGGCGTATCTCATCGCGCGTCCCGCGGCTCGGGATCGCACACGACGCGAAAGCCGGCGAACGGGCCGTCGGCCAGCCACCACTTCGATCTCGGTAGCTGAGGATCGCTCGCGTTCCAAAGTCGCGAGGGCACCTTGCGCGCCGAGCAGGTGACCTCGTCCTTGCGATCCTCGAAGGAGCCGCCGCGCAACACGTGCTTGCCGTCCGACGTGCGACACCACTCGGCAACGTTCCCGTGCATGTCGCGCAGGCCGAAGGGGTTGGCGGGCGTCGTGCCGGCCTGCGCCGTCTTCAGCCCCGAGTACGAGCGGTAGACGGCGTACTCCTTCAACCGGGCGTCGTCGTCGCCGAACCAATAGCGCGTCGTCGCGCCGGCGCGGCAGGCGTACTCCCACTCGAGTTCGGTCGGGAGGCGAAAGCGCTCGCCCGTGAGCTTCGACAACCACGCGGCGAACGACTCCGCTGCGTTGTGGCTGATCGAGACCGCGGGATAGCCCGCGTGCCCGAAGCCGCGGTCGGCTGAGATGTACGGCTGCGTCGGACGCGACAGCCCGTCGGCGTCCTTGTCGGCATCCTCGGGCAGATCGAAGCGGTAGACGTGCGCGTCGAAAAGATCCCACGTGGTCTCGAGCGGCATCATCCAAAAGGGCGCGACGTCGACCGGGGCGTCCTCGACCGTTTCGGTGACGGGGTCGTCCCAGACCAGCGTGCCGGCCGGGATCGCGACCAGCTCGAAGATGAGCTCGGTGCCCCGAATGGCGACCGTGCGCGTCCTGGGCTCCTCGGTCGACTGCGTCGCCGAGCCCGAGGTGTACGATCCTGCCATGCACAAGGCGAAGAGGGCGGCGTGGGCGATCTTGGGGCTGGGCGTGATCATCTCGGGGTGGCTGGGCGCAGAGTCGAGCGGAGGGGTCGACGCGGAAGCGCTCGAGCGGCACGAGTATAGGAAGCTCGTCATGGGAACGGTGGCGCGGGTGGTGCTGTACGCGCCCGACGAAGCCCACGCCAAGCGGGCCGCCGCCCGAGCGTTCGAGCGGCTCGTCGAACTGGACGAGCGTCTCTCGCACTGGAAGCCCGAGAGCGAGCTCTCGCGGCTCGTGCTCGACGGGCGGACGAACGCGGTGTCGCCGGACCTCGCGCGCGTGCTCGGTGCGGCGCTCGCGATCGCCGCGCGCACCGAGGGCGCCTTCGATCCGGTGCTGGGACGCTTCCTGGAGGCGGGGCGGCCGCGCGCGAGGACGGACGACGCCGGCCCCGAGTCGCGCCTCTTCGAGCGCTTGACGCTGACGGACGGACGACTAACGACCCAGGGCGCGGTCGCGGGCGAATTGGACCTGGGCGCGATCGCCAAGGGCTTTGCGGCGGACCGCGCGCTCGACGTGTTGCGCGAGCACGGCGTCGACCGCGCGCTGGTCGAGATCGGCGGCGACCTCGCGCTCGGCGCGGCGCCGCCGGACGCCGCGGGCTGGCGCGTGCGCATCGGCGAGGACGAATGCTTGGAACTCGCGCACGTCGGCGTCGCGACATCCGGCGACACGGAGCGGCACCTCGACCTCGCTGGCGTGCGCTACTCGCACGTGATCGACCCGGCGCTCGGGCGCGGCGTCACGCACGGGCTCACGACGACCGTCGTGGCGGCGAACGGCATGCTCGCCGATGCGTTGGCGACGGCGGCCAGCGTGCGCGGCGGCGCGTTCGTCGAAGCGCGCTATCCGAACGTACGCGTGCTCGAGCGCCGCCCGGGCTTCGTCGAACTCTTCGACGGCGAATCGCTCGCCGGTTGGACGACGACGGGCGGTCGCTACGACGGAGGGGCCTTGTGGTCCGTCGAGGACGGCGCGATCGTCGGGCGCACGGGACCCGAGGGCGAGGGCGGCCTGCTCTACACCGAGGACGAATACGCCAGCGGCGAGTTCGAGTGCGAGGTGCGGATGGACTGGCCCTTCGACTCGGGCGTGTTCCTGCGCATGGTTCCGCCCGGCGGCGGCAAGGGCTTGCAGGTGACGCTCGACGCGCGCGACGGCGGCGAAGTCGGCGCGGTGTACGCAGACGGGTTCCTCGCGCACTCCGACGGCGCGAGGCACTGGAAGCGCGACGCGTGGAACCACGTCCGCGTGCGCTGGCACGGCTTCGAAGCGCGCCTCGAGGCGTGGGTCAACGGCGAGCGCGTCACCGACTACACGATGCGGCCCGGCCTCGACGGCTTTGCGCCGACGGGACGCATCGGCATCCAGGTGCACCCGGCCGCCGAGGGCAAGGTCGAAGCGGCGCGCTTCCGTGCGCTGCGCGTGAAGCGCTTGCCGATGTTCGGCGACGACGTCTTCGAGCCGGTGCCAGCTCCGGACTCGCAGGCGAACGACCGCGTGAGGCCGCGCGCGGGCTCGACGTGGCGCGCGCTGTTCGACGGTGCGACGCTCGACGGTTGGGAGACCGTCGGCTCGTCCGGCGACTACCGCGTCGAGGACGGCGCTCTCGTCGTGCCGGCCGAGGGCTCCGGCTGGATTCGCACCGTCGCATCGTTCCAGGACTTCCGTTTGCGCGTCGACTTTCGCATGGCGGAGATGGCGAACAGCGGCCTCGCACTGCGCGCGACGCGCGACGACGCGGATCCGGCGTACTCCGGCATGGAGATCCAGATCCTCGACGATTTCCACTGGGAGGAGCGCACCGGCACGCGGTTGGCGCCGTACCAGTTCACGGGCGGGCTCTACGGCGCGGTGCCGAACCTCGATCGCGCGGCGCTCAGGCCCATCGGCAACTGGAACACGTACGAAGTCCTCGCTCGCGGCGATCGTATCGCGTGCGCATTGAATGGGCGCGTGTTGTGGGACGTTCGTACGAACGAGCTCGAAGTCGACCCGCCGTTCGCCGAGCGCGCCGAATCCGGCTGCATCGGATTCCAGCGTTATGGCGCGCCGCTCGTCACCAATCCCACTGCGGCGTGGTTCCGCAACGTTCATCTCGAGCCGCTCTCCGACTGAATCGCTCCAGTCCCGAAGCCGTGCGTCCCATGAGTGAA
This sequence comes from Planctomycetota bacterium, assembly GCA_040880665.1. GTDB lineage: Bacteria > Planctomycetota > UBA1135 > UBA1135 > JBBDIB01. The sequence goes on along the minus strand of JBBDIB010000050.1, from coordinate 88,063 downwards.
CGTCGACACAGGATCGTGCAAAGCGCCGTGTCGCTGTTCGTCGCGGGAGTGTGCCTCGCAGCCGGCATTTGGCTGTTCGCAGGCGCCGAGCGCCGACACCGAAGCACCGCGCCCGAAGAGGAGGCGGCGGCGGAAGTTCCGCGCAAGACGGCGACGCTCGAGGCGGCCGCGGCCGCCGAGGTCGATCGCCGGGTGGCGGCGAACGGCGCGGGGGCGAAAGAGGCCGCGATGCCGGTCGCCGCACCGCTCGGCGCGGTCGCAGGTTCGTTCTTTGCGCCGCGGTCGCTCACCCACGACGCAAAGATCACGCTTCACGCGCTGCAGTGGTTCGAGGACGACGACTCGATCCATCGGCGCAAGGCGCACTTCCCCGTGTCGGAGCCGTGGCGCCTCGAGAACCTCGCCGCTGGGCACTGGCGCTTCGCCGCCGAGGTGACGCTCGACGACCGTCGCTGGTCCAGTGCTTGGTTCGACCTCGAACTCGGCGAGGGCGCGGAGCGCCGCGGCGTCGCGTTGACGCTGGTCGAGTGCTGCGCCGAAGGCGTCGTAACGGATCGCGCGGGCATCGCCGTGCCGGGTGCCGAGATCGAGATCACGTCGGCGCGGCTCATCCTCGACGACGGTCGCCGGAAGACTCGACCGCCGTCCAACGAACTTCGAAAGGTACGGGCGAGTCTCGCATCGCGGGTGAGCTCGTACCAAGCGACCGCGAGGGAGGTTCTCGAACTGCGCACGGAATTGAAAGAGCTGCTGTCCCAGTTCGAAGGCGACGACAGTGCCACGATCGAACTCAGCGGTCCGCCGACAACCGTCACGCACGACGAGAGGGACGAAGACCGCATCTTGCCCCGGCGCTGGACGACCGACGCGTCGGGCCGCTACCGCGTGCCGCTGGTCGGTCCCGGCGCGTTCGGCCTGCGCCTCGTCGGCGACGAATGGATCGCCGAAGAGGCCCACGTCGAGGTCGATCACGACCGTCCCGTCGCCACGCACCACTTCGAAGTCGCGCGCGCTTCGTCGCTCAGCGGCCGCGTGGTCGCGGCCGGCGGCACCCTGCCCGAAGTCGTGCAGCTCTTCCTCCGACTCGGCCAGGTTTCGGAGCACACGCGCATGGGGCCCGACGGCACGTTCCGCTTCGAGCGCCGCGCGCCAGGTCGCTACGACTTCTACGCGCGCGGCGGTGGCGACGCGGGCCAGGACTGGAGTCACCACGCGAAACTTGAGCTGGCCGAGGGCATCGACGCTTTCTACGAAGTGCCGCTCGAGCCGACCTTCGACGTCGAGGGCCAGGTCGTTGATCCCGATCGCCAGCCCGAGATTCACGTCGTCGCAGAGAGCCGCAACGATCCGTCCGTGCAGCGCCAGGCCCTGGTGCGCGCAGACGGCACGTTCACGCTCCGCGGCCTGCCCGCGGGCACCTACGACCTGAGCGTCAGGGATCGCCGCCTCCTGGAGGAACACTCGTTCACCGTCGACGCAGCGCATCCCGCCGTCCACCGGGGGCTGGAACTCCTGCCTCGAGGTGCCGCAAGAGACGAATGAAGCCAAGGGTATTCGCTTCGTCCGGCGCGTGGCATGGTTGGGCGAGCGCTCGCTCGAATCGCCGACCGACCGATCGGTCCTGGTGGAGGAACGTGTTCCGATGAAACAACGTCGACTCAGAGTCGTGGAAATCGCCTTGTCGCTGATCGCCGTGGGAGTGTGTCTTGCGGCGGGCCTCTGGTTGTTCGGAGGTAGCGAGCGACGCCACCGGAAGAGCGGCCCCGTGCAGGAGGCACTGGCGGAGGCTCCGCGCACGACGGCGACGCTCGAGGCGGCCGAGATCGCCGCGAGCGAGGTCGAGCGCCGAGCCGCGGCGATCGACGACGCGGTGCCGGACGCGCAAGCGCTCGACGACGCGGTACCGCTCGGCTCGGTCGAAGGCGTGTTCCTCGCCCCGCGGTCGCTCGTCGGCGACCCGTTGATCACGCTCCACGCGCACCGTTGGTTCGAGAACAACGGCTCGAGCGAGCGGCGCGAGGCGCCCTGTCACGTGTCCCAGCCCTGGCGCATGACGGGCCTCGCCGCCGGTCATTGGCGCTTCTCCGCCGAGGTGACGATCGACGAGCGACGCTGGTCCAGCGAGTGGTTCGACGTCGAACTCGGCGAAGGCGCGGAACGCCGCGGTGTCGCGTTGGCGCTCGTCGAGTGCTACGTCGAAGGCTTCGTGACGGATCGCGCGGGCTTCGCCGTCGCGGGCGCGGAGCTCGAAATCGCGTGGAAGAAGTTCATCTTGAGCAAGAAGCCGCAACCTCGCGTCGACGCGCAGCAATTGCCGCGACTCGTCGAGATGCAGGAGTACCTCGAGTCAGCGGCCTTCGAACTCGATGAACTGCGATCGACGGTCACGCTCGAGCTCGGAGATGCCTCCCAACGCCAGGTCTGGAACCTCCATCAAGACGAAGGCTCCCCGATTCCGCCCGAAGTCATGGACGCAACGCTCAAGACCATCGAAGCGAGGATTCACCACTCCGTCGATTCCGAGATCGAGCACCTCGTTTCCATGCAGCCTCCGAACGTGGATGCGATCTCGCCCGAGCGCTGGAAGACGGACGCGACCGGCTACTACCGCATCCCGCTCGTCGGTCCCGGCCACTTCGGCCTCCGCATCGTCGACGAAGAGCTGATCGCCGAGGACGGCCACGTCGAAGTCGACCGCGCACGTCCCGTCGCGACGCACGATTTCGAGGTCGCGCGTGCATCGTCGCTCCGTGGCCGCGTGACCGCGGCCGGCCGCGCCGTGCCGGAGAGCGTGAGCTGCTTCCTGCGGCTGGGAGACGAGACGCGCAACACCAGCCTGACGGCCGAGGGTGAGTTCGACTTCGAGCGCCTCGAGCCCGGTCGCTACGACTTCTACGCGCGCGGCGGCGGCGACGCGGGGCAAGACTGGAGCCATCACGCGAAGCTCGACATCCCCGAGGGCTTTCGTGCCACATACGACGCGGTGCTCGAGCCCTCCTTCGACGTCGAAGGGCGTCTCGTGGATCCCGACGGCCAGGAGCGGCTCTTGGTCTTCGCACGCGGCCTCGACAACCCGGCCTTGAACCGCCAGACCCGGGTCCGCGCGGACGGCACGTTCACCATCCGCGGCCTGTATTCGGGCGAGTACCGGTTCGGCGTCATCAAGCGCGAGCTGACCGAAGAACACGTCTTCGTCGTCGACGAAGCGAATCCGCCCGTCGTGCACGACCTCGAGCTGCTGCCCCAGAAACTCGCTAGCGACCGATGATGCGATCGGTGTACGTCTCGATCTCGCCCGGCGAGCGCAGCATCTTGTCGACTTCGCCGAGGTGCTTCTCCTCCTCAAGCACCTTGCCGCGCGCGTACTCCTCCAGCATGACGGAGTGTCCTTCGACCTCCTTCAAGAGGTCCCGGTAGAGGTTCAGGCCTTCGATCTCCATCTCCATCGACTCGCGCAGGACATCCTCGAGCTCGTGCTGCTCGGTCTCGAGCAAGCGACCGATGCCGAGGCTCGGGTGAGCACCGAGGTGCGTCACCATCTCCCCCGCTTCTTCGGCGTGCGTCAGGCAGCCGGCGGCTTCCGAGCGCAACCACTCGACGATCGGCAGGCGATTGAACCCGTAGACCATCAGCGAGTAGTGCGTGTAGCGCACGACGCCCGCGAGCTCCATCTCGAGGATCTTGTTGAGGAGGGCGACGACGGCTTGCTTGTTCATGGGCGCGACCATACGGCCGCGCGCCCGAAGCGTCCACCGGCGCGCGGGTCAGCGCTCCAAGATCCACAGATTCCGGTACGAGACCGGCGAACCATGGTCTTGCAGCAACAGCGGGCCGCGCTCGGTCTCGCCGCCGAGGCCGCCCTGCGTCGGCGTCGGGACCTCGACGTCGCGGTGGATCGGAACGCCGTTCTGCCAGACGCTCATGCGCGCCGACTCGAGCTTCTCACCGACTTGGTCGAAGCGCGGCGCACGGAACTCGATGTCGTAGCTCTGCCAACGACCCGCGGCGCGACACGCGTTCACGGCGGGCGGCGCGACGCCGTAGATCGAGCCCGCGTCCCCATCGCGATACGGGTCCGACGCGAGCGAGTCGAGCACCTGCACCTCGTAGCGACCGTGCACGTAGACCCCGCTGTTGCCGCGGTCCTGCCACGCGGTTCCGGCGGGCGTCGCGGGCACGTTGAACTCGACGTGGATCCAGGCGTCGCCGAACGTCGCGGCACTGACCGCGTTGCCGGTGCCCGGCGCGACGGTCAACACGCCGGCGTCGTCGGGCCACGCCGCGGGCTCGCCGCCAGGCGTCGTCCACTCGTCGAGCGTGCGTGCGCCGTCGGGCGCGGCTAGCGGCGTGTCGGGGCCCTCGAGGCTCCAGGCGAGGCCGTCGACGACGTGACCGAGGAAGCGCTCGTCCTCCCAAACCTCCGGACGGTGGCCCAGCGCCGTGTAGAACACGCGACCACGACCGAAGGGTTTGCACCACGACAGCGCGTAATCCCGATCGCGTCGCGAGCCCAGCGAGACGTCGACCGATTCGTTCACGAGGCGCACGAGTTCGTGCACCGTCGGCCGTGCGAACTCGCGGAACTGGTAGATCTCGTCGGTCAGCTCGAACTCGTCCGCGAGGCTCGCGAGCGCCGGATGCTGACTGCGGTCGGTGACCAAGCGCACGGCTTCGTGCCACGGATGGCCGTCGAAGACGCCGCCCAACATCGCTTGATACGGCTCGAACTCGTAGTAGGTATCGGTCGCCGAATGCACGCCGACGAAGGCGCCGCCGTTCCGAACCCAATCCACGAGCGCGCCGCGCTCTTCCGCGGGCAGCGGCAGCTCCCCGGTCGTGTAGAACACGACGGCGTCCCATTCGTGCAAGCGGTCGCGGTGAATGGTCGCACAGTCCTGACTGGCGACGACCTCGAAGCGACCCTTGGCCGCCGCGACGAGCTGCGCCTCGGCCAGCGCCAACGTGTCGGGCGCCGGGCGCCGCACGACATCGTGCTGGTAGCCGGCGGAGTGCGTCAGGAACAAGACCTTCGGCAAGCTGGGCGCCGCTTGCGCCGTGTAGTCCCGGCCCGGCACGCGCTGCAGCGTGTAGTACGCAACGGGGTGGACCAGCGGCTCGCCATCGACGGAGCGAATGTCGGGCGCTCGCAGCTCGTAGACGAAGCCTTCGCGCAGCTCGTCGAGCGTCAGCCCGAGTTGGCTCGGCTCGACGAGCGGGTGAGTCGTCGTGGCGTGTTCCTTCCGTTCGATCTCCGGCGCGCCATAGGCCGCGTGGTAGGCGTACGTCCAGCTCGTCGCTTCGACGTCGTTCGACCCCTTGACCGCGATCGGCTTGGTGAACTCGAGGACGAAGCCGTCCTCGGTCGCGCGCACCGCGCGGATCTCGAACGGGACTTCGCCCAGGTAGCGCACGCGCTGCAACCCGAACGACGTGCGACCCACCGAGCCCCAGCCGCGATCGGTTTGCCCGACGAACAACGAACCGTCGGGCGCGAAGGCCACGCGATTGACGCCGCTCTGCAACGACTCCAGGAACGGGAAGCACGCCCCCTGCCAGAAACCCTCGACCTCCTCCAGGAACACGCGACCGACGCTCGACAGCGTCTGGTCACCCACGAACAACTGGCCCTCGAACGGCCCGAAGCCCGCGCGCTCCAGCGTCGCGATGTCCGCCGACGACTGCCCCATCTTCTGGTACGGGAACCAGACGCTCGCGGGGAGGCGCGGCGGCCGCTCGCCGTCGGCGAGGTCCTCGCGCCACCTGAGGCTCGCGGGGTGGCCCGCCCACGAGTCGCGCGCGAGGTGCGTCAAGCGACACGTCGCGACGTAATCGCCTTGGTTGTCGACGTAGAAGAAGTCGTCGCCGAGCCGCCCGATGCCGTTCGGCGAGCGCAGTCCGTCGCACCAGGGAGTCACGGTGCCGTCGGGCGCGATCTTGAGGCACCAACCGCGGTACGGCACCGGCGCCTTGCCGAGCGAGCCGCAGAAGCCGACGTTCAGCGTGAGCCACGCGTTGCCCTCGTCGTCGAACTTCGGACCGAACGCGAACTCGTGGTAGTTGCCGGACACACCCCAACCGTCGGAGACCGTTTCGTAGCGATCGGCGACGCCGTCCCCGTCCGCGTCGACGAGGCGCGTGAGTTCGCCACGCTGCACGACGTAGACGTTCTCGCGGCCGTCCTCGACACGCACGCTCAGCCCGAGCGGTTCGTGCAGCCCGCTGGCGAAACGCTCGAAGCGCGCCTCCGTCGCCGGTTCATCGTACGCGCCGAGCACGCGCCAGACGTCGCCGCGCCGCGTCGCCACGAGCGGCGTGCCGTCCTGCAAGAAGTCGAGCCCGCCGACCTCGATCACCTCGCCGAGCGGCGTCGGGATCGTGGTCACGGCGTAGTGCGCGCGGTCGGGGCTGGGCGGAAAATCGCGGTCGAGCTGGTCGTACAACGCCGCCTCGGTCGCCGGCGCGAGGCGCGCGCTCGGGCCCAGCTCGAACTCCCAGCCGCCGGCGCCGTCAGCGACTTTTGCCAAGAGATGATTCGTTCCGCGCACCAGCGGTAACCGCAGCGCGTGCGCGCGCGGATCGAGGCTGCGCGGCGCGTCGACGTCGACCAACAGCTCGCCGTTCCACCACAAGCGAAGTCCGTCGTCCGAGCCGCAGTGCACGTCGAGCCAAGCCGCGCGCGCCGACTCGACCCGCGCATAGACGTAGCCGGTCACGAAGTCCTGCAGCGCCTCGTCGTCACCCAAGTGCAGATCGACCTTCTGGCCGAAGCGTGGACCCAGCTCGCTCCAGGCCGCGGTCGAGTCGTGCTTGCCGACGTACGTTGCACCGAGATCGGGGCCGGGACCGCCGGGATGCATGTGCTCCAACTCGGCTTCCGGCGCCAGCGCGTCCGCCAACGCGCCCTGCTCGAAACCCGGGTACGCGAAGGCCCCCAGTCGATACCAAGTGCCCCAGTTGCCCTGGTCCGGCACGAGCCGGTCGAGCATGCGGCGCTCGGTCGCGGCGCGTGTCTCGAGCCGTTCGTACGGCACGCCGTCGATGACGACGTCCTGGGGCGATGCGACGAAGGCAGAGGACGTAAAGAGAACGAGTGCGGCGATCACGGGCGGACCTCGAGGACGAGCGAGCCCTGGCTCGCGGCTTCACGGAGTTGGACGGCGACGCCGAGTTGCCCGTCGCGCTCGTCGATGCGTGCGTTGCAACCGATCGCGATCGCGACACGCGTCGCGGGGCCGACCGGCAACCAGAACGTCGCGCCCGGTTCGTCGCTGTGGAGCGCGAGGCTGCGCGTGATCACGAGCTCGGGCGCGACGCGCGCGCCGAACGCCTCCTCCAGCCGGACACCACCGCGACTGGAACGGAACGTCGGCCGGCCGTCGGCGTCCAGCGAGTAGCCGAGGAAGCGCGTCTCGTCGCCGAGCAGGCCCGCGTCGGGCGCCGTCCAGACGCGCGCACCCTGGCCACCGTACTGCGTGCCGCCGCGACCGGCCCACGCGCCGGACGCGTCGAGGAAGTCGCCGCGCCAGGCGTAGGCCAAGCGCGCGGTCTCGGCGTCGTAGGCGAAGTGCACGCCGACCGGCAACCCGACGGCGATCGCGCGCGAGCCGGCTCCGTCGAGGAACCCGCGCAGCACCACGGCCCGTTCGACGGGATCGATCGTCAGCGCTCCCGCTTGCACCAAGCCGTCGGGGGCCGGCATCGCGTCGCCCAACGACAGGTACGCCCACAGTGCGTCGATCTGCCGCTCGAGGTCGCCGTCCAGCACGCCCGGCACGCTGCTCACGCGGCCCTCGCCGAAGTTCGGCATGCGACTGCCCGGCGAGAAGCGCTGCGGGTTGGCGAGATAGGGCTTCACCCACTCCCAGCGCAGTCGGTGCGCCAGCTCGTCGAGCGCAGGCCCGGGCGAGCCATTGGGTGGCCGATCGCCGAAGACGTGACACGTGATGCAGCCGAAGTTGCCGCGCGCGACGAGGTCGCGGCCGGTCAGCGCCAACTCGTCCGTCGCCGTGGGTCCAGGCGCGTCAGTGTCGGGTACGACGCCGTCGAGCGCCGCGAAGCCGTGCACGAGCGGCTCGACGAGGTCGCTCCGGAACTCCGGCATGCGCACGTTCAGGTACGGCCGCGCCACGCCGCGCTCCAGGAGGATCTCGCGCAGCCAACCCGTCGTGAACTTGACGCCGGGCTGTTCGAGCTTGGGCGGCAAGCGCCCCTCGTCACCGAGATCGACGCGCTCGTCGCGAGGCTCGAAGTAGAGGTCGAACTCCGCCGACACGCCGCCCACGCCTTCGATCGCGTGACACGCGCCGCAGGCCAACCGGTCCAGCGTCTCGCGATGATCGAAGAGCGGGGTTGGCGCGGACGCACCCCACGCGCCCGTGCCATCCGAGACGGCGACGAGCGCTCGTTCCAGCGCCGAGCGCTCCCGGTGCGTGAGCTCGAACGCGGGGGCACCGCGCGGTTCGTCGGCGAGGCAGCCCGCCCGCGCCGCCGGGAGGACGAGCGTCGACGAGGAGAACGGTCGGATCGCGTCCCCGCCCGGCGTGACATGACAGCTCCCGCAGTTCTCGCGCTCGAAGACCGCGGCGCCCGCGAGGCCGCGCGCTGGATCGGCGACGAAAGGCGCCGGCTCACCGAAGGTCGACACGAGGTAGGTCGCGATCGAGTCCGCTTCGTCGTCGGACAAGCGCATGCGCGGCATGGTCCCCGCCGGATGCGTGGCGTCGGGATCCAGCAAGAACGCGGACAAGGCCGTGGGCCACCACTTGCCCTCCAGGTCGCCGAAGGGCCGCACGACGTCCACGGCGGGGATCGCGTCGTCCAGCGTCGGATCGCCGCGCAGCTCGCGCGCGGAGACCAGCGCTCCGTGGCACGCGACGCAACCGACCGAATGGTAGAGGTCACGGCCGCGTGTCACGACCCGCGCTTCGTTTGCGACGACGTCGTCGGTCGGAGAACCCGTTGCCAAGAGATGATGCAAGAGCGCATCGCGTTCGTCGTCGTCGGCCAGCGCCGGCAGCCGTGGCATGTCGGTTCCCGGCCGCACGGCGTGCGGATCGGCGAGCCAGCGGTCGAGCCATTCCGCCCCGACGCGCGCACCGAGCCCCTCGAGCCGCGGCGCGACGGGCTCCGCCGCGGGCAGCCCCGCATGGCACGCGTGGCAGGCCTTCTCGCGCAGCAGGGACAGTCCCTCGCGCACGCGGCGCGAGGCGCCGTGCGTTTCGCCGTCGGAGGGGACTCGCGTGTGTCGCGACGAGAGCCGTTCGGGGGGAAAGCCGCCTTCGTCGTGCCACTCGGCCTCCCACCACACCTCGACCGACCGCGCGGCGCCGCCGCCGCTGGCCGCTTCGGTCCAAAGTTCGAGTTCGACCTCGGTTCCGCGCTCGAGTGTCGCGAACGGTGTCCAGACCCGGCTGCCATCGCCGGTCGCGTGCGCCTCGAGCGTCCCTCCGGCGGCTCGCCCGAGCAACCGTGCCTCCACGCCGACGGAGCGAACCGCGAAGCGATAGCGCCCGGCTTCGTCGATGGGAACCGTGGTGCGCGCGAGGAGCGGCCCGTCGATCCCCGCGGGGTGCGCGAATTCACCGGGAGCCAGCCTGCGATCCGCCGACGGATGGTGCCAAGCGTCGGAGCGCGCTCCAGCGGCGGTCGCATCCGCGCTCGATTCGATCCAGCCGCGGTCGGCTCGCTGCTGAAGGTGCGCGGGGAATGCGACGACGAAGAGCGCGACGAGGGCCGAGGACAGCATGCAGGAAGCACCGAAGGGGGGGACAGTACGAGTCCGCCATCCTAGCGCGCCCGGGTGGCGACTACTGGAGCTGGATGCCCTGCAGGTTCGTCTTCGGCAACGGCGCCGACAGCGCCGACAGGTCCACACCTTGGGCGTAGATGATGGAGCCGGGCGTGCCGCCGGCGATCGGCGGCAACCAGACCTCCTCCCAACCCGCCGCGCCGACCTGCACCAGGCCCAGGAACGGAATCTCTTGAAACGAGTTCCCGATGTCGAGCGAAACGACGCCCGGCCAAACGCTGGGCAGGTTGGAGCGGCTGTGAACCGCGTAGACCAGATGCCCGACCGGTGCCGCAACGACGACGCGCAGCGGGTCGATGCCGATCTGGATCGGGTTGGCGGCTTCGCCCGTGCCGAGCTGGAGCCGCGGCAGTGTGACGGGCACGATCTCGATCGTGGCGGTGTCCGCATTCGAGCCTTCACGCACTTCGATCGTGGCCGTCCCGAGGAACGGCACCTGGGGCATGTCGAAGGCGAGTTGCGTCGAGGCGAGCAAGAGCGACGACGCCTGGATGCCCTCGACCCAGACTTGGGTGTTCGTCGTGAACGCGCTCCCGACCAACAACACCTGGGGTGATGTCCCGGGCACGAGGGCGGGGATGGACGTCGGCAGCACCGCGGTGATCGACGGCGAACTCGGCGTGTACTGGATGAACGCTGGATACGCGTTCGACAGCGTGCTGTAGCTCGAGCCTGGAATCTTGACCAAGAGATCGCCCGGGCCGGCGTTGGCCGGGACGTCGGCGACCAGCATCGTTCCGTTCGAGGTTGACGGCAACGCAACGCTCCGCACGGTCGGATCGACGGACGGCGCCGTCGCGGCAACGTTCGTGAACCAAATCTCGTTCGAGGTCGCGTCGAAGTTCGAGCCCGTGATCGTGACCTTGTTGTTCAAGAGGTCGAGCGTCACGCCGCTGACGACGGGCTTGCTCGCGGGAATTCCGCCGTAGATGGCGATCAAGCCACCGCGATCGTCGGACGTCAGATTGCGCAGCGAACCGCCGAAGCCGACGACGGGTCGCATGACCGTGCTCGCGCTGCTGTGCCCTAGGCCAAGCGCGTGTCCAGCATGATGCGTGGCGATGCCTTGGATGTCGTAGTTCCCCGTCGAGGGCAAACTGGGTCCGTCCTCCCAGACGACCTGATCGCAAAAGCGAATGCGCCAGCCGCCCGACGACTGGTTCTCCGTGAACGCGACGACACCGCCGCTGCATGAACTGATCGCGGACACGACGTTGTCGCCCGCGACGCCCGGACCCGTGGCCCGCCCTTGGAAGCTCCAATCGAAGCCGGCGAAACCGGAGCCGATGATCTGTCCCGTCGGATCGCCTCCGCCCGTGCCGTGGAACGCCGAGCCCCATTCGACGAAGCCCTTCCAGATCGCGGTGATGGCGCCGGAGAAGCCGGGGAACTGCGAGCTCGGCAGGGTCGCGTTGTTGGCCTCGAAGTCCGCGAAGTTGTTGAACACGCGGAAGTGCCGATCCGCGACGGACAGCGCGTTTCCGTTCAGGGTGAACGCTGAAGCGCGGGGCGTGTGGAGCGCCGCGATCAAACCGGCGGCAACGCCGATCCAGAGAGTGGTGCGGAAAACCTGTCGCATGGGGTGGATCGATGGACGAGCGCGGAGCCGTCGTGGGGTCGCCTCTTGGGTCTCAGTGTAGCCCGTCCTGCGCGTGGCGCGGGGTACGGGATGCGGGCAAGCCAGGGACCTAGGGAGCGCTCGCGCGGGCCGGACGACGGAAGCGTCGCCCGAGCACCCCGCGTTCCGCGGGTCGGGGCTAAGGTGCGACCGGCCCAGCGCGGCCACCGGATCCTCGTCGAACGGCTCCGGCAACACTCCAGCACTCCCAAACTCCATGCATCTCAATCGCCCCCCCGCCCGCGACGCGTGCTCGTACGCACTCGTCCTGCTCGCACTTCAATCTATCGGTAATGTCATTCTCGCGGACGATGAAGCCGGCCCGGACCGGACCCTCGTCGCGCCCGGCTCGACCCAACTCGTGGCCAATCTGCCCTCCGGTTGGACGGCGACCTGGACGCAGGTGGGTGGACTCGCGGCGACGATCGCGACACCCGGCTCGGCTTCGACGGATGTCGTCATCTCGCAACCGGGCCGCCTGCGCTTCCAACTCGACGCGGTGGCGACCGACGGTTCGACGCTGTCCGACGAGGTCGACGTGTTCGCCTTCGGCAACGCGAACAGCGCCACGGTCACGGGCGGCGCCAAGCTCTGGCACCCCGTCCAGCTCGACTTCGATCACGGCACGAGCCTGAACGAGAACGGCACCCCGAATCCGTTCCTCGACCGTCGCCTGGACGTGACGTTCTGGCACGAAGCGTCCGGAGAAATGCTCTCGGTGCCCGGCTTCTTCGCTGCAGACGGCGACGCCGCCGACACGAGCGCGGACGCCGGACGTTGGTTCCGCGCCCGCTTCACGCCGTCGAAGGCCGGCACTTGGCGTTACCTCGCCAGCGCTCGCTCAGGCGCGGAAGTTGCTGTGGCATCGAACCACCTGGCCGGCACGTCCGCGCCCATGGACCGTGCCACGGGCAGCTTCTCCGTCGGGCCCGCTGACCTCGATGCGCCGGGCAACCTAGCGAAGGGCATGCTGCGTTACATCGGGCAACACCACCTGGTCTTCGAAGGAACCGGTGAGCGCTATATCAAGACGGGTGCCGACAGCCCGGAGAACTGGCTCGGGTACCACGAGTTCGACCAGACCTACGACCTGGGCGGCCTCTGGGCGGGCAACCTGCCGAACGGGCTGCACAGGTTCGCGCCGCACGTCAGCGACTTCCGAGCACTCGACAACGAGGGCCAAGCTGCCATGTGGTCCGGCGGACAAGGGTCGGGCATCCTGGGTGCGCTCGACTACCTGGAATCGCGCGGCGTCAACTCGATCTACTTCCTGACCTACAACATCGACGGCGGTGACGGCCAGGACACGTGGCCGTGGACCTCGCCCACCGAGCGCCTGCGCTACGACGTCTCGAAACTCGAGCAATGGGAGCGTGTCTTCTCCTACGCCGACGCGCGCGGGATCCACCTGCACGTCGTGCTGCAGGAGACCGAGAACGATGCCTTCTTGGGTGGACTCTCGACGGTCCGGCGGCTCTACCACCGCGAGCTGGTCGCTCGCTTCGCCCACCACCTGGCGTTGCAGTGGAACCTCGGTGAGGAGAACGTGAACTCGATCGAGGAGCGGCGCCAGTTCGCTCGCCATATCGAGGTGCTGGACGCATACGAGCATCCGGTCACGTTCCACACCAACTACGGGACGTCGGCCTACGTCTACAGCGATTATCACGGCGACGTGCACTTCGATGGCACGTCGATCCAGGGCGATGCCGTCCAGTACCACGCCAACGCGACGCTGCAGCGGGAGCTTTCGGAGAACGCCGGCCGTCCTTGGGTCGTCTACGGCGATGAGCAGGGTCCGGCGGTCGACGCCGGCATGAACAACCTGGAGCACATGCGCAAGCACGCGCTCTACGGCAACCTGATGGGCGGCGGTGCCGGCGTTGAGTGGTACTTCGGCTACCAGAACGCCGTCTTCGGCGACATCCAGCTCGAAGACTTCTCGCTGGCGGAACCGCTTTGGGAAATGAGTGCGGCCGCGCGCGACTTCCTCGAGGACCACGTCAACATCGAACGCCTGTCGCCCGACCCGTGGCTCACGCTCGAGAGCGACGACACCGTCCTCGCGGAAGAGGGTCAGACCTATCTCGTGTACCGCAGCAACGGCGGGTCCGCGACGCTGGACCTCGGCAACGCGCAAGGCACGTTCGACGTGCGTTGGTTCGACCCCGAGCACGGTGGTGATCCCCTGATCGGCTCGGTCGCCACGATCACGGGCCCCGGGCACCAGTCGATCGGTTCGGCGCCCTTCTCGGGCGACGCGCTCGCGTACATCTCGGGCGGCACCAATCGCCGACCCACGATCTACCATCCGACGGTCGAGCCCAGCGTGATTCGCTCGGGCGACGACCTCGTCGTGCGGATGATCGCGCAGGATCCCGACGGCCCGGCCGACCTGGCCGTCGTCGGCTTCGTAGCGTTCGGTCCCGGGGGCGGCTACCTCGGCCCGCGGTTGTGCAACGAGCTCTCGGGTCGGCGTTACGCCGCGAGTTTCTCGAACCTCAACCTTGGCACGGGCGTCTTCCTCCTGATCCCGTTCGCGGTGGATCGAGCCGGCGCGTACCGATTGGGAACGCCGATCGGGTTCCAGGTCATCCCTTGACGGGCGGACGTCGCGGGGCGGCATCGTAGGCACCTACGAGCCGCCCCCACTGGAAGTGGGCTAGCTCCACCAGCACGCGGAGATAGCTCGAGAACTGCACCGTACCGTCGCAATCGTCGCGGACGTGCACCGCCGCCTCGATCACGTCGACGCGCGCGCGCTGTGCTAGCCAGAGGAATTCGAAGTCGTAGCCGAAACCCTCCAGGCGGCCATGGCGAAACAGCGCTCGCGCTACGTCGGTGCGCACGAGCTTGAAGCCGCACTGTGTGTCGTAGAAGCCGTCGACGCAGAACGTTCGGATCAGTCCCTGGCCCAGCCCGCCGAGCAGTCGGCGCCACGAGGTCTGCCCCGAGTTCGTCCCGGGCATGCGCTTGGAGCCGATCACGATCGGCGCGTCGGCGGCGTGCGCCCAAAGCGCTGGGAACTCCTCGATGGGTACGCCGAGATCGGCATCGACCAAGAGGACCCAAGGCATGCGCGCGGCGCGCACACCGCTCCGCACCGCGGCGCCCTTGCCGCGATTCACACTGTGGCGCACCCCTCGCACGCGCGGATCGTTGCGAGCGCGGTCGGCGATCACGTCGAACGTGCGATCGGTGCTGCCATCGTCGACGACGATGATCTCGAAGCGCTCGAGGGTTTCACCGAGATAGCGCAGAAGGTGATTGAGCGTCGGCGACAGCCTGCGCTCCTCGTCGAACGCGGGCACGACGACGGTCAAGCCGGGATAGGCGCTCATAGCGCGGGCACCAACCGCTCGCCGACGACGTCCCAGCGCAGCGCGCGGAACTCGCCCCGCGCTTCCCGCCGCTCGATCTCCTCAGGCGCCATCGCGTGGACGTCGGTCGTGTAGACGGTCGTCCAAGTGCGCAGGACGCACCACGGCCCCGCGCCGCCCGACAGTTCGAGCGCCCGCTCGAGTCCGATGCCGAAGAAGTTCAGCTCCTGCTCCCGACCCCACCGTTCGGGCACGTCTACGAGTGCGATGGCGCCCTCCGGCGTGCGCTCGCGCGCTTCGAGTGCCACGTCGATCAGCTCCGCGGCGGCGGCCGTCGCGCACCGGAACTCGTCGGCATCCCGGGCGCAGTCCAAGCCCCAGACGACAGCGGTCAGCCAGAAGGCGCCGACGTAGGCGCCACCACGGTGAGCGACGCCGGCGACTCCGACCGCCGCCAGGGCGAAGCCGAGGTACGCGTAGCGACTCATGAAGCCGGTGGTCAGAACGGGCAGCAGAAGTTCCAGCCCGATCGCCAGCACGATGAACTTCGAGAGCCGCGAGCCGAAGAGCAACGCCCATGCGAACGTGGCGAGCGGCACGAGGAGGAGTACGCCACCGAGGACGTTGCACGCCAAGGTGTCAGCGCGCAGGCCCGCGACGGCCTGGATGCGCAACGGCTCGGGAAACAGGGCCAGGCTCGCGCGCACGACGTTGGGGGGCAACGTGGCGACTTCCTTCAGGCCATGGCCGGTGACATCGCGCACGAACAAGAGATACACGACATACCCGCACGCGAGCGCGCACCAAGCGACCAGCCCCGGTGAGAGGTCGAAGCGGCGGCGACCGTCGCCGTCGCCCAGCACTAGCACGCGCAAGGCCGCCAAACCCGGCACGATCAGCGCGCCTTGGTGAAAGCCGAGCGCCACGAGCCAGAGAGCGATCGCGGCCACGGCGTAGCCGGCGCGGCGTTCGCTCCAGTAACGTTCGAAGGCCAAGAGGGCGAGCAGCGAGAAGGCCACGCGCCACGGCCATCCGAGCGCCGCCGGCGAGAGCACGCTGAAGACGTTGGGCGCGAGCGCGAACAGCACGAGGGCCATGAGCGCCCCGCGCCGATCGCCGATCCAACGCAAGGCCAACGGGTAGAGCGCGAACAGAGCCACGACGTGTCCGCCGAGCCCGACCAGACGCGCGGCGCCCGGCGACGGCGAGTCCAACTGCGCCAACGCATGGAACGCGAAGTGCTGCAGAGGCCGCAGCGGAACGCGGGCAACGTCGAACGCGGCACGCCACGTGCGCTCCTCCGCGGCGATGCCGAGGTGATACCAGTCCTCGGAGATCAAGCTGTCCAACCCCGCGAACGCCCACAGCCCCACCCATAGGGCAGCGGCGAGGCCGAGCGTGAGCGCGGCGACTCGAGTGGAAGGGCTGAAGGTCGACATGGGCCGGAGGGACGCCTCACCGTAGCCCGGTTCCCTCACCACGATCCGATCGGATTCGTCGTAGATCGTTGTCCTGCCGAGGCTTCGGACCTCAAGCGCCCGCCGGCGCGCACGGCCGAACGTCGCGCTACTTCGCCCGTTTCGCGTCGGCGGTCGCGAGCGAACGCTTCCAAAGGCTCCTGCTAGCCCTCAGCTCCAACCATCGAGCCAAACGAGCCGTGTTGACGAATTTTTTCGCACCTGCCTATACTCAATCGGTACTCAATTCGCCCCCCATCCCACGAACCTGGAGGCCCACCCATGTCACGACAACGACTTCTCCGAAGGGGCGCGCTCGCGCTTGCCCTCTTCGCCGTCCCCACCCTAGGCGCGATCGCGTTCCAACGAGCTGGGACCACACCCCGCACCGAGACCGTGGAGGGCGCCCCCGAGAGCACGACGGCGCGCCGCCAGGTCCATCAACCCACCGTCCGTGGCCGGAGCCTGGGCTCCCTCCTGGAGCGCTCGGAGCTC
The DNA here is from genome assembly GCA_040880665.1 of Planctomycetota bacterium. Taxonomy (GTDB): domain Bacteria; phylum Planctomycetota; class UBA1135; order UBA1135; genus JBBDIB01. The sequence goes on along the minus strand of JBBDIB010000050.1, from coordinate 71,365 downwards.
GCCTTCGTCGGCGAGGTCGTGCAACTGGAGGTCGTCAAGTCGGCCGCGGATCTACCCGGGCACACAGCGCTGCCCCACACCTTCGTCACCTATCGGGTCGACGACCTGGTGCGCGGCACAGCGGGGCCCGTGGTGACCCTGCGCTTCATTGGCGGCCTCGACGAGGCCTCGGGGCGAGTCCTGCACGCGAGTCGCGTTCCCGAGTTCGAGCTCGGTGACCGCGACCTCTTGTTCGTCGCCGGCAACGGAACGACCATCTGCCCTTTGGTCGATCAGGTCGAAGGCCGGTTCCGCATCGTCGACGGTCTGGTGCACAACGGCACGGGCACGCCGCTCGCGCTGGACGCCTCCGATGGAGTGCTCCCAGTCGAGGTTGCGAACGCGACCGGGGCGACCTCGGTCGAGGCCGTCCTTGCGGTTCTGGCAAAGCTGAATCCGACCCCGCCGGCCACCGCCTTCGTCGACGCGAACCCGCGTCTGCCGTTCTACGGCCCCGACTTCACGGCCGCGCCGCCGCCGACGACGCCGGACGAGCCGTCCGTGATCGATCCCGAGGAAGCCGCCGAGCGCGCGCTCCTGCCCGCCCCCGTCCGTCCCGTCCGCGGGACCCAAGAGCGACGCTAGGGGGTCCACTGTGCATCAAGCAGTCAGGAAGCAAGCAATCAAGCAGCAAGCAATCAGCACCCCCAGGATCCCTTCGGAACTCGTTCCCATGTCCTTTCGAACCAACAACTTCCGCGTCGTCGCCGTCGGACTGGCGCTCGGGCTGGCGACCGCGCCGGTGACCGCGAGCGAACTCGCGAGCGACTCGTGGCCGTCGTTCAACATCACGATGCGAGCCTCGGGCGTTAGCTTCCCCGCGGGCAACGCCTTCACGGACGCTCTCGAGCTCGTGCAGGATCGATTCGAGTCCGAGCAACCCAGCAACTGGTGGTTCACGCTGACGCTCAACGAGCCGGGCGTGGCGCTGGGCAACGGGGAGAACGAGGTGTGGTTCACCTCCGACAGCTCCATCACCACGACGGCCACGGCCTTCTGGTGGTCGAGCGGCAGCGATCGAGTCGAAGCCGACGTCGTGTTCAACAACGGAGTGAGTTGGACGACCTCGAACGCCAAGACCGCGAGCATTGCCTATGGAGGCGGCGGCTCTCCACGTTGGTTCGAGCCCACGGTCATCCACGAGATGGGACACGTGGCCGGGCTCCTACACGAGGCCGACGAGTACAACGTCATGGGCCAGGAGTGGGACCACGTGACCTGCAACGGGTCCGTGCTCCGGAGCTACCTCGGCGAGGACGCTGCCGACGGCCTCGTGCAGAAGTACGGCATCTGGTCCGCGGGCGGGGTGGAAGACGTCAGCGTCACGGCCTTCAAGTACCTCGGCGCCAGCGGTGAGTACAGCTCGCACCAGTTGTGCGAGTGGACCGACACCGCGAGCGTACCGCTCAGCACCTCTGGATCCGTCGACGGCCAGCCACGTTACGTGGTCGCCCCGGGTCAGTCGATCCGAGTGCAGTTCACCTACGAGAACAACGGCGAGTCGACCCAGGGTGCAAACCTGGGCTTCTACTTGTCCTCGAACAACTTCATCTCCACGGCGGATCAACTGATCCACTCGTCGAGCACGACGATCGCGCGCAACAGCGTGTTCACGCTGTCGACGACGGTAACCATCCCCACGACGGCCGCGCTGGGAGCGGCCTTGAATCTGGGCGTGATCATCGACAACGGCAACGCCATCGGTGAAGTGGTCGAGAACAACAACGCCGCGTACTTCCCGATCTTGGTCGAGTGCGCCACGACGCCGTACGCCACGTTCTTCAACGCCCCGCCGAACCCGCCGAGCCTCAGCACCAGCCTGTTCACCGTGGGAGATCCCTGGTCGATCACGGTCGACCTGAACACCACGGGGCACTCGGCTGCCTTCGCCTTCGCCTACGACAACCCGGTCAACATCGCCCTGGGCGGCGGGCAGCGCCTCTTGACCTTCGGGCCTGCGGAACTCTTGCAGGTGCCGGCGAAGTCAGGCCCCATCGCGAACTGGAACGGGATCCTGCCCAACAGCACCACCCTCTGTGGCTACACCCTGTCGATCCAGGCCGCGCACTTCGGAGCGATCACTCCGTTCGCCCTGTCGAACGCGATCGACGTTCGGATCGGCGACTAAGGAACGAGTCTTCCCGCGGAGGGGCGAGGGGTCCACGACGGGCCTCTCGCCCCTCGCGCGTTCACGCGCTACCTCGCCGGCCCGCTCAGCTTCATGAAGCTGCCGGGGAAGCGCTCGTTCGCCTCCGGATCGCCCGCGATCTTGCGAACCTCTGCGGCGCAGACCTTGTACTCGGCCGTTCCGGTCACCGGATCGCCCGCGTCGTTGGTCAGGAGGTTGGCTCGCGCCTCGGCGAAGTGCAGCGGGATCCACAGGCAGCCGGGTCGCACCTGCCGCGACAGGATCGCCCGCGCTTGGATCTTTCCGCGGCGGCTCCAGACCTCAACCATGTCTTCGTCCGCGATGCCGCGCTTGCGGGCATCGGAAGGATGCACCTCGACGAAGCACACCGACTGCTTGGCGACGAGACCCGACTCGCGCCGGGTCTGCGTGGCGGCGTTGTAGTGGTAGAGCGTGCGGCCGGTGGACAGGAGCAATCCGTACTCCTCGTCGGCCAGCTCCATCGAGGGGCGATACTCGACGGGCGTGAAGAGTCCCTTGCCGCGCAGCACGCCGGTCTCGTGCAGGAATTCGGTGCCGGGGTGATCCGCGTCGGGACAGGGCCACTGAAGGCCGGTCTTGCCGCCCTGCTGCACGGACTCCAGCCGCTCGTGGGAGAGCCCGGCGAAGTTGGGCGCGTCCTTGACCATCTCGCGATAGACCTCGCCCGAGGTCTCGAACGACCACTCCGCGCCGCACGCGTTCGCCAGGTCGATCAGGATGCGCCAGTCCTCGCGGGCCTGTCCCGGCGGATCGACGGCCTTGCGCACGCGCTGCACGCGGCGCTCGGAGTTGGTGAAGACGCCATCCTTCTCGGCGAACACCGAGGCCGGGAACACCACGTCGGCGAAGCGCGCCGTCTCGTTCAGGAACGCGTCCTGTAGGACGAGGAACTCGGACGCGTTCAGCCCCTCTTCGAGCTTCATTACGTTGGGCTCGCTGAGCACGATGTCCTCGCCCATCACGAAGAGCCCGAAGACGGTCTTGCCCATCGTCTTCATCATCTCGTTGAGGTTGAGCCCGGGCTCGGGGTCGAGCTTCACGCCCCAACTCGCCTCGTACTTGGCGTGCACCGCCGGATCGTCGACGCGCTGGTAGCCGGGCAGGAAGACCGGCGTCGCGCCCGCGTCGTTCGCTCCTTGCACGTTGTTCTGGCCGCGCAACGGGTTCATGCCCGTCGAGCGCTTGCCCAGATGCCCCGTCATCAACACCAGGTTCGCCAACGCATAGACGTTGTCCGTGCCGTGGCTGTGTTCGGTGATGCCGAGCGTGTAGTAGATGCCGGCGCGCTCGGTCGTCGCGTAGCGCCGCGCCGTCCAGCGGATGTCGTCGGCCGCGATGCCCGTGACCTTCTCGGCCTCCTCGGGCGTGTACGGAGCGACCGCGGCGCGCACGGCCTCGAAGTTCTCGGTCTGTGCCTCGATGAACGCCTCGTCGCACAAGCCTTCCGCGACGATGACGTGGGCCATCGAGTTCAACAGCCACACGTCGGTGCCCGGAACCAACTGCAAGTGCTTCTCGGCGATCGTCGACATCCAGATCGCTCGCGGATCGGCCACGACCATCGTCGCGCCCCGCTTGACGGCGCGCTTCATCTCCATCGCGATGATGGGGTGCGCTTCCGACGTGTTGCTACCGATCACGAACAGGAAGTCGGCGTCGCGGATCTCGCCGATCGAGTTCGTCATTGCCCCGGCTCCGAAGGTGTTGACCAGACCGGCCACCGTAGGAGCGTGTCATGTCGCCGCGCACTGGTGCACGTTGTTGGTGCCGAACACGGCGCGCGAGAGCTTCTGGACGAGGTAGTTCTCCTCGACCGTGCAGCGCGACGAACTGACGAAGCCCAGGCCGTTCGGTCCGTGGCGTTCGGCCACGCCGCGGAGCCCCGCGGCGGCGGCGGCGAGCGCTTCCTCCCAGGTGGCTTCGGCCAGCTCCCCGTCCGCCCCGCGCACGAGCGGCGTCGTCAAGCGGTCCGTGTGGTTGACGAAGTCGTAGGCGAAGCGGCCCTTGACGCACAGATTGCCGTCGTTCGTCGTCGTCCCGGGCTCGGGGCTCGTGACCTTGACGATGCGCCCGCGTCCGTGCTCCGCCTCGGCGTCCACGTTGAGGTCGAGCTGACAGCCGACGCCGCAGTAGTTGCAGGTCGTGCGAACCTTCTCCAGCTCGGCTTCGGGCTTGTCGTCACGCACGAACGGCAGCTTTTCGCGCATCGCCCCGGTCGGGCACGTGTCGATGCATCCGCCGCACATCTCGCACGTCGTGTCGAGCAGGCCGAGCCGATCCGCGGTCGAGATCGTCGTCTCCGAGCCGCGGCCCGCGAGCGTGATCGCGCTGACGCCTTCCACCTCGTCGCAGTAGCGCGTGCAGCGCGCGCAGGCGATGCACATCTCGGGGTCGAAGTGAATGTAGGGATTCGCGTCGTGCGCTCGCGCCTCACGCCGATTCTCGAGCTTGCCCCAGTCCGCGGGTGCCGCGTAGCGCTCGGCCATCGCCATCAACTCGTTCGGCGCTTGCCCCGCCTTGGGTCCCTCGCCGTCGTGATCGGTCAGGTACAGCGCGAGCAGCGTGCGGCGGTGGCGCTCGATGCGCTGGTTCTCCGAGGCGACGACCATGCCGCCGGTCGCCTTCGTCGCGCACGCCGGCGCCAGCCGGCGCCAGCCGTCGATCTCGACGAGGCACGTGCGGCACGCCCCTGCCGGCTCGAGCCGCGGATCGTGGCACAAGGTCGGAATCTCGATGTCGTGTCGGCGCGCGACGTCGAGCACCGTCTCACCGGGCGCGAAAGGCAGTTCGCGGCCCTCGATGCGAATCGTTTGGGTCTGGATCACAAGCCGTTTGAAAGGGCCCCTGGAAGGAGGTCGAGCGGGGTGGCACCAATCCTAACCTCCTAGGTCCGGCAGCACCGCCTGGGTGTCTCACGCGACGGTCGAACATGCCCGCATCCGGTCGCTCGACGAGCGCGTACCGGCTCACGGTGACGATTACGGCTGGGTGACGATTCCGGCTGGCATGTCGTTCGCCGCGAAAGGCGCATGGTGCCCGGCCGGTCGCCGAGCACGCCCCCCCACCCGATGCACGAGCAAGGCAAGATCGACGTCCACGGCGTCTCCGTCCGCGGGACGACCAGCGCCAAGGAACACGACCAGTTCGCCATCGCGGACATCGCGAAGTCGATGCGCGTCCATCGTTCCAGCCTCGGGATGGACGACGCCAGCGAGATCCACGGAGAGACGCAGGGCCACGTCTATCTCTTGGTCGAAGCTCCCGGGAAGTCGCCGGTCGAGAGCGCCTCCGCCGTCGATGCCTTGGTGCACTACATCCTGAACGAGCTGCCGTGGACGCAACTGACCCAGGGTGAGCCGCTCGAAGTGGCCGCCGCGCTCGACGACGCCGTCGCGTCGTGTCGGCGCCAGGTCGAGACCGAACTGTCCTTGATCCTGGCGTTCGCGCACTGGCCGGAGCTCTACGTGGCGCGCACCGGGCACGCCGCCTGCTTCCTGTCCCGCGGCGACTCCCACGAGAACGTCGGCGCGGCACACCCGACCGGCGACGGTGAAGCGGAGGGAGCTCCACGTGCGGTCACGCAGCGCCGCTTGGTCGGAGGCGACATCCTGACCATCGTCAACCGTGAGCTCGCCCGTGATCTCGACCTGTCTCGCATCCGTCGCAGACTCGGCGTACGCGTCACTGCGGCGTCCATGTGCGAAGCGATCGCGGACGGAGCCGACGCGCGTCAGCGCACTCAGTACGACCGAACGATGTACGATCGAACGGTGATCGTCGCGCGCTTCCTGCCCGACGAACCCAAGAGCGCGCCGGACGACGCGGAGCCGCCCGACGAGCTTGGCTCGCACGCGCGACCCGGCCAGCGCCCGACCTCGACCCACCCAGGACCCGCGCCGCGCGTCCCGGCCCCTTGATGCCCTTGGAACGAAACCCATGAAACAAGCTGACCAACCGAACGGAGATCCGCCCGAGGGCGAGCCGCCCATGGAAGTTCCCGGCCGTCCGGAGCGTCCGAAACCCGAGCAACCGCCGACATCCGTTCCGCCGCGTCCGCAGTCGCCCGAGATCGAGCCGCCGCATCCTCCGCGACCGAAGACCAACCCCGAGACGAAATAGCCGCCTGGCGCCCTCCCGCGCCCTGATTCACACGATGAAGACAAACGAATCCCAGTCCGATCACGCCTTGACCCAACCCTTCCGCGCCGACATCGAACGAATCCGTGAACGCGCGCGCGCCAAGATCAAGGACGGCGCGGTCACCGACGGTTACCGCCTCGATCCCGAGCACGTCTGCTCGCTCTTGAACGATGCGCTGGCGACCGAGATCGTCTGCGTCTTGCGCTACCGCCGGCATGCCTTCATGGCCGAAGGACTGCCCGCCGAACCGGTGGCCGAACACTTCCTGTCGCACTCGAACGACGAGCAAGCGCACGCCGATCGCCTAGCCCAGCGCATCGTGCAGTTGGGCGGATCGCCGGACTTCGCACCGCAAGGCCTCGCGACCCGCAGCCACGCCGACTACGCGGAGGGCACCACGTTGCGCAGCATGATCGAGGAGGACTTGATCGCCGAACGCATCGCGGTGCAGATCTACGGCGAACTCGTGCGCTACTTCGGCGATGCTGATTCGACGACGCGTCGACTCCTCGAAGACATCCTGGCGGACGAGGAGGAGCACGCAGACGAGATGGCGAGCCTGCTCGTGAAGCTAGGAGAGTAAGCCGTCGCGCACTATCCCCGACCCCGCTTCCTGAAGCGCATCCAGGCTGCGCCGGACGAGCCCGGCGCGTTGCTGCCGACGTACGCCGCGACCGAATCCGGCGCGTTGCGCCAGATCGGCGTGGAGGTCGAGTTCGCGGGTCTCGACCTCGAACGGTGCGTGCGCTCCATCGCCGAGTGTCTCGACGCGAGTTTCGAGTTCGTGACCGAGTACGAGGCGCTGCTCGACGCCGGGACTCTCGGCTCGTTCCGCGTCGAGGTCGACAACCACTTCTTGAAGGACCTCGGCCGCTTGCGCGAGGAGCACGGAGAGCTCGACCTGCTGCAGAGCGGCTTCGAAGCGGTGCTCTCGGCGGCGATCGGCACGCTGACCCCGATCGAACTCGTCACGCCACCGTTGGCTCCGTCGCAACTCCTGCTGCTCGATCACGTCCTCGAGCGGCTCTCGCGTGAAGGCGCCGTCGGCACGCAGGACGGCGTGCTCTCGGCTTTCGGCGTGCACTACAACCCGCGCCTCTGGAGCCTGGACCCGAGCACGATCTGGCACCACCTGCAGGCCTACTGCGCCCTCGAGCCCTGGCTGCGGCGTTCCCTCGAGGTCGACCTCGCGCGCCGCGTCTCGGGCTTCATCCAGTCGTACCCGCTGAGCTTCGTCGAACGCGTCATCTCGAACGCTGCTCCCAGCGATCACGCGACGCTCGTCGACGAGTACCTCGCCCACAATCCGACGCGCAACCGCGCGCTCGATCTTTTGCCGCTCCTCACGCACCTAAGTCGCGAACGCGTCGAGTCGACCCTGGGCGAATCGGACCTCTCGGCGCGCCCGACGTTTCACTTCCGACTGGCGAACTCGTTCGTCGGCGACCCGCGCTGGTCGATCACGGAGGGTTGGCGTCACTGGCTGCTGGTCGAGGACGTGGCCGGCGACCCGGAACGGCTGGACCTGATCCTGCGCCACTATCGGCGCAGCCTCGCACGCGGCGACTCGCGCCGTAGCTGGTCCCAGGAAGTCGAACGATGGCTCGAGGCGTGAGACCCCTGGTCGGCGTCACCGGCCCCGCGGCGGGCGGCTGGTTCGGGCGCGAATTGACGGTGCGCGCGCTGCGACGCGCCGGCGCGACGGCGGTGCGGTTGGCGCCGGGTTCGCAGGTTCCCCCCGAAAGGCTCGATGCGTTGGTGTTGGGCGGCGGCTCCGACGTGGACCCACTGCTCTATGGTCAGCCGCGCCGGGCGGGGCGCCCCCTCGATCCCGCGCGCGACACCTTCGAACTCGAGCTGCTCGCCCACGCCGAGCGCGCGCGCCTCCCGCTGCTCGCGATCTGCCGCGGGCTCCAGCTCCTGAACGTCGCTCGCGGCGGAACGCTGCAACCCGACGTCAGGGCGTTGCGCGGCCGCGGCGGCCATCGCCGTCGGCTGCGCGCCAGTTGGCCCGTCGAAGTCGTCGCACCCTCGCGGCTGGCGGAAATCATGCCGTCGACGTCGTTCCGCGTGAATCGCTTGCACTCCCAAGCGATCGATGATGTCGGCGCCGGTCTCGTCGCCGTCGCCCACGATTCGTACGGCTTGATCCAAGCCCTCGAGGATCCGGCGCGACCCTTTTGCCTCGGCGTCCAGTGGCACCCCGAGCTGTTGCCCACGTCCCTGATGCAACGTTCCATCTGGCGCGCGTTGACGGAGCCGCTGCTCGCGCACCGCTGAGCGTTGGCGCTGAGCGTTGGCGTGCGCTGTGCCGGGCGCCGCGTGCGCGGCGCGTAGCAGGCGTCGCGCCCTCAGCCCGGCGGACGTTCGAAGTCGGCCGGGAAGTACTGCATCGCGCTCGTCAGCGGCAGTGGTGCGGCTTGGCCCAAACCGCAGATCGAGCCCTCGTTCATCTGCCAGGCGGCGTCGGCGACGTTGGCCAAGTCGCCCGGCCCGGCCGTCGGGTCGTGACCCTCGCAGGCGGCGCGCAAGTAGTACGTGCCGATGCGGCACGGCGCGCACTGACCGCAGCTCTCGGCTTCGAAGAAGCGCAGTTGCTCGAGCGCGGCCCAACGCATGTCGACCGTGTCGTCCAGCACGACGACGCCGGCGCTGCCGAGCATCGAGCCAGCTTGCGCGAGACTGGCGTAGTCGAGCGGCAGGTCGCGCGCGCTGATCGGCAGGAAACCGGAGCTGGCGCCGCCCGGCGAGAAGGCCTTGGGCGTGCCGAGGTAGCCGCCCGCCGCGGCCACGAGCTCGTCGAGCGTCACGCCGAGCGGCAATTCGTACGTCCCCGGTCGCGCCACGTGGCCGCTGATGCAATAGAGCTTCGAGCCCGGCTCCGTGCGGCCCAGTCCGCGGAACCAATCGCCGCCGCGCTCGAGGATCGAGGGCACGCAGGCGATCGTCTCGACGTTGTGGATCAAGGTCGGCTTGCCCCACAGACCGTTCTGGGTCGGGAACGGCGGCTTGAGCCGCGGCATGCCGCGCTTGCCTTCGAGCGCCTCGAGCAGCGCGGTCTCCTCGCCGCAGATGTACGCGCCTTGACCCGCGTGCATGTGGAAGCGGAGGTCGCCGAAGGTGCCGGCTGCGCGGAAGCGTTCGAGCGCGTCCTCGACGACGCCCCACGGCACCTCGAACTCGCCGCGCAGGTACAGCGTGACCTCGGCGGCGCCGACCGCCCAGGCGGCGATCGCCAGGCCCTCGATCACGCGATCGGGGCGCCGCATCAAGACCTCGCGATCCTTGAACGTGCCGGGCTCGCCCTCGTCGGCGTTGAGCACCACGTAGCGCGTCGTTTCCGCTTCGGCGCGCACGCCCTTCCACTTGATGTGCGCGGGGAAGCCGGCGCCGCCGCGGCCCTGCAGGCCCGAGCCCTCGATGGCGTCGACCACGGCTTCGGGACCGAGCTCGAGCGCACGCCGGAAGGCCGCGCCGCTGAAGTCGGGCGCGCCGCACAGGTTGAGCGCCAGCGTGTCGGGCTCGTCGATGTCCGGGCCGACGACGCCGCGCCAGGGACGGTCGCCCTTGGCCGACGTCAGCTTCGTCCAATCGCCCGCCGCGCGCTCCACGTCCCGGACCGTCACCCGCGGCAACACGCGCCGATCGCGCAGCACGGCCGGCGGCACGTCGCAGCCCGCAAGACACGCGACACCCTCGACGGGCAGACCGGCGGCGCGGCACGCCGCGAGCACGTCGTCCGCGCCGCCTAGACGACACGAGAGGCCCGTGCAGACGCGCACCTTCTTGGAGGGCCGTGCCAGGAGGTGGAAGAAGCTCCCGACGCCGAAGATGTCCGCTTCCGGAATGCCCGTTTCCAGGGAGAGCTTGCGCGCGACGCCGTCGGCGAGGCCGCCTTCGCGCTGGATGAGATCGGGGAGGTCGCCGCGCTTGGTCATGGCCAGACGATAGCGCGTACGGCGCGGGAAGCGGCGCCGCGAACGGGCGGCATCGTGTGCGGACCCCAGAACCGGGCGCGCGGCGGAACCAGAGCGCGCGCGGCGGCGGACCGGCATACTAGCGAGATGCCCAGCCCCTCGACCGAGCCCCTCGACCAGCGCGGTCGACCGCTCGCCAGCTTGCGCGTGTCGGTCACCGACCGTTGCAACCTGCGGTGTTGGTACTGCATGCCCGAGGAGTCGTACCGCTGGCTGCCGCGCACCGCGCTCCTGTCGTTCGAGGAGATCGAGCGCATCGTGCGCGTGTTCACGACGCTCGGCGTCCGGCGCGTCCGACTGACGGGCGGCGAACCGCTGCTGCGCAAGGACTTGCCGGCGCTCGTGGCGCGGTTGACGCAATTGGCCGCGCTCGAGGAGGTCACGCTGACGACGAACGCGGTGCACCTCGCGCGTCAGGCCGAGGAACTGTTCGCCGCGGGCCTCACCCGGATCACCGTGAGCCTCGACAGCCTGCGGCGCGAGCGCTTTCGAGCGATGACGCAACGCGACGAGCTGGAGCGCGTGTTCGAGGGCCTCGCGGCGGCGCGCACGGCGGGCTTTTCCGGCACGAAACTCAACGCCGTGGTCATGCGCGGCGAGAACGACGACGAACTGGGCGATTTGGTCGCGTTCGGGCGCGACGAGGGCCTCGAGGTGCGCTTCATCGAATACATGGACGTGGCCGGCGCCACGCGCTGGACCAGCTCGAAGGTCGTTCCGCGCGAGGAGATCCTGGCGCGTGTGAGCGAGCGCTTCGGGGCGCTCGAGGAGATCGCGACGCCCGACGCGGCCCCGGCGCGTCGTTTTCGGCTGCCGGACGGAACGCGCTTCGGCGTGATCGCGTCGACGACGGCGCCCTTCTGCGCGAGCTGCGATCGCGCGCGCATGACCGCCGATGGCACGCTCTTCACGTGCCTCTACGCCACGCGCGGTCGCGACGTGCGCGAGCTGCTCCGCAGCGGCATCGACGACGCGGCGCTGCACGCGGCGCTGACCGGCGCCTGGCGCGAGCGCGACGACCAAGGAGCCGTCGAGCGGGCCGCGGAGGGTCCGGCCCGCCAGGGCGACTGGGTGCCCCGCGAGGACCTGCGCGAGCGGCCGCAGATCGAGATGCACACCAAGGGCGGCTGAGAGCCTCTCCAGCGCCCATCGAAGGAGCTTGAGGGGCCTCTGGGACGAACCTGAAGCCCCGGTTGGAAGTCGCCCCGGCAGCTACCATATTTCGTGGTCGAGTCCGGCCGCGCCACAAGGGGATGTGCCGCGAGGTTTCCGGCGGCGCGGCTTGAGCCGCCACCTCGAGGTGGATACGCTGCCCTTTCAACGCAGCGGCGCGCGCGCCACCTCGCCCTTTTCGACCGCCGCATGACGCGCGGTTCCAAACCACCCGACGAGGGGTTCGAGCGCCTCCCCGAAGCGTTCCCTGGGGGCGCCTGCAGCACCCTTTGCCCCGTTCGCGTCCAGAGATGGCCGAGATCGTCCATCGCCTCCCTTCCCGCTGGGCTCGTCTGCCGCAGACGGGCTCGCCTGCCGCAGATCGGGCGGGTCGCCGGCCTCCCGCTGTGCGGCGACCTTTCCGCATGTTCGCCCGCATGTTCGCCCGCATGTTCGCCTGAGCCCCGCGCCCTGCTCGCACACTCGTCCCTCGCCCGTCGCCTACCTCCGAGGTTCCACCATGGCCGTCCCGCCCGACCCGACCCCTTCCCCGCTCGTCGCCGACGGCCAAGTCTCGGCCGGGACCGCCGCCGAGGGCGCTGCGCGTACGCGCAAGCCCGCACCGGGACAGCTCAAGGACATCGTCGTTCCCGCGAACCCCAGCGGAAAGGCGAACTCGAGTCGGATGCAAGTGCGCAAGCGCAGCGGTCAGCTCGAAGCCGTCGACGTCAACAAGATCGTACGCGCCGTCGAACGCTCGTGCGACGACCTCGGGAACGTGGATTCGATGCGCATCGCGACGCGCACGATCAGCGGGCTCTACGACGGAGCCACGACCCAGGAGCTGGACCAGCTCTCGATCCAGACCGCTTCCAGCCTGATCGCGGAGGAGCCGCAGTACTCGCGCCTCGCCGCGCGCCTCCTGGCCGCCTACATCGAGAAGGAGGTCCAGAACCAAGAGATCCAGTCGTTCTCCCAGTCCATCCGGGCGGGCCTCGAGCATGGCCTCATCTCGCAGCAGGTCGCCGACTTCGTCTTCGCCAACGCCCGCAAGCTGAACGACGCGATCGCGCCCGAGCGCAACGACCTGTTCGAGTACCTCGGACTGCGCACGGTCTACGACCGTTACCTGCTGGTGAACCCCGAGACGCGCGACGCCGTCGAGACGCCGCAGTACTTCTTCATGCGCGTCGCCTGCGGGCTCTCGAACGATCCGCGCGAAGCGATCGAGTTCTACCAGTTGATCAGCTCGCTCGAGTACCTGCCCAGCTCGCCGACGTTGTTCAACTCCGGCAGCCTGCGCTCGCAGCTCAGCTCGTGCTACCTGCTCGATTCGCCCGAGGACGACCTGGTGGCCATCTACGAGCGGTACGCGGACGTCGCCAAGCTGTCGAAGTTCGCCGGCGGCATCGGCCTCGCCTACCACCGCGTCCGCAGCAAGGGTTCCTTGATCCGCGGCACCAACGGGCACTCGAACGGCATCGTGCCGTGGCTCAAGACGCTGGACAGCTCGGTCGCCGCGGTCAATCAGGGCGGCCGGCGCAAGGGCGCTGCGTGCGTGTACCTCGAGAGCTGGCACGCCGACATCGAGGAGTTCCTCGAGCTGCGCGACAACACCGGCGACGACGCGCGCCGAACGCACAACATCAACCTGGCGAACTGGGTCCCCGACCTGTTCATGCGCCGGGTCAAGGAGGACGCCGCCTGGTCGTTGTTCGACCCCAAGCGCCATCCGAACCTGTGCGACACGTTCGGCGACGAGTTCGAGAAAGCCTACGTCGCCGCCGAAGCGGCGGGTCAGTTCGAGCGGCAGGTGCCCGCTCGCGAGCTCTACGGCCGCATGATGCGCACGCTCGCACAGACCGGCAACGGCTGGATGACGTTCAAGGACGCCAGCAACGAGAAGTGCAACCAAACCGGCACGAAGGGTCGCGTCGTGCACCTCTCGAACCTGTGCACCGAGATCATCGAGGTCACGTCGAAGGACGAGACCGCCGTCTGCAACCTGGGGTCGGTGACCCTGGCGCGACTCGTTCGTGAACGCGAGGCCTCGGACGGCTTCCCGGAGCGGTACTTCGACTTCGAGCGCTTGCACGAGATCGTGGCGTTGGCCGTGCGCTACCTCGATCGTGTGATCGACATCAACTACTACCCCACCGAGGACGCGCGCCGCTCCAACACCGCCTGGCGTCCGGTCGGGTTGGGCGAAATGGGCCTGCAGGACGTCTTCTTCAAGCTGAAGCTGCCCTTCGACAGCCCCGAGGCCCTGGCCCTCAGCGCGCGCATCCAAGAGGAGATGTACTACGCGGCGCTCGACACGTCCTGCCGCATGGCCGAGGAGGTCGGAGCGCATCCCAACTTCCCCGACACGCGCGCGGCGAAGGGCGAGCTGCAGTTCGACGCCTGGGGCGTCACGCCGACGCGCGAGGATTGGCCCGCGCTGCGTCAGCGCATCAAGCTGCACGGGCTGCGCAACTCGCTGATGATCGCGATCGCTCCGACGGCGACGATCTCCTCGATCGCCGGCTGCTACGAGTGCATCGAGCCGCAGGTGTCGAACCTGTTCAAGCGCGAAACGCTCTCGGGCGACTTCCTGATGATCAACCGCTACCTCGTTCAAGCGCTGCAGGAGCGCGGGCTCTGGACCGAGAGCGTGCGCAGCGCGATCAAGCACGCCGAGGGGTCGATCCGCGACATCGACAGCATCCCTGACGACGTCAAGCTCCTGTTCCGAACCGCGTGGGAGGTGCCGATGCGCTCGGTCATCGACATGGCCGCCGCGCGCGGGCCGTACATCGACCAGAGTCAGTCGCTGAACCTGTTCATGGAGACGCCGACGATCGGCAAGCTCTCCTCGATGTACCTCTACGCCTGGGAGAAGGGGCTCAAGACGACGTACTACCTGCGCTCGCGTCCCGCGACGCGCATTCGCCAGACGACCAGCCGCATGGTCGACGAGGTCGCACCGGTCGACGCCGTCGCGTGCTCGTTGGAGAATCCCGAGAGCTGCGATGCCTGCCAGTAGGCCGGCGCACGGCCACGGAACTCGAAGCGTGTGCACACGAACCTTGCTGACCCGACGAACGCCGAGCCCTTTAGCGCAATGAACTCCGCACCCACTCCCAACGGCGAAGACCGCCCCGTCCGCGCTCCGCTTCCCATGGGCGGGCCCGCCCCGCCGCAGGCCCCGCTCGGGGAGTTCGGCACGCTGACGCCCGTGGCTCCGCCGAGGAGCCCGCGCCTGCTCGATCCGGGCATGGAGCTGACGCTGCGTCCGATGCGCTATCCGGCCTTCTACGAGATGTACCGAGACGCCATCAAGAACACGTGGACCGTCGAGGAGGTCGACTTCTCGACCGACCTCGTCGACCTGCGCTCACGGCTCATGCCGGCCGAGCGGCACATGGTGCATCGCCTGGTCGCCTTCTTCGCGACCGGCGACTCCATCGTCTCGAACAACCTGGTGCTGAACCTCTACCGGCACATCAACGCGCCCGAAGCGCGGATGTACCTGTCGCGCCAGCTCTACGAAGAAGCCCTGCACGTGCAGTTCTACCTGACGCTGCTCGACACCTACGTGCCGGACCTCAAGGAGCGCGAGATGGCGTTCTCGGCGATCCACAACATCCCCGCGATCAAGGCCAAGGCGGACTTCTGCTTCCGCTGGATGGACTCGGTCGAGGAACTCGATCAGTTGCGCTCGCGCGAGGACCGGCGCCGGTTCCTCTTGAACCTGGTGTGCTTCGCGTGCTGCATCGAAGGGCTCTTCTTCTTCGCCGCGTTCGCCTACGTCTACTTCATGCGCTCGAAGGGTCTCTTGAACGGGCTCGCGAGCGGCACGAACTGGGTCTTCCGTGACGAGTCGATGCACATGAGCTTCGCCCTGGAGGTCATCGAGACCGTGCGCCGCGAGGAGCCCGAGCTGTGGGACGAGCGCATGGCCGGCGACATCACGACGATGCTCGAGGAAGCCGTCGACTGCGAGACGCTGTTCGCCGAAGAGCTGCTGGGGCAGGGCGTCTCCGGGCTCTCGACGCAGGACATGCGCGCCTATCTCGAGTACGTCGCCGACCAACGCCTCGGCAACCTCGGGCTCGAGAAGCGCTTCGGCACGAAGAACCCGTTCGGCTTCCTCGACCTGCAGGACGTGCAGGAGCTTTCGAACTTCTTCGAACGCCGCGTTTCCGCCTATCAGGTGGGCGTGACGGGCGACGTCAGCTTCGACGAGACCTTCTGAGCGGCCTGCGTCCGCCGGGCTTCCGTGTCGTGAGCGGACGACATCGGTTACGGGGCAGACGTCATTCGTCGAGCGTGGCGGTGTGGTCGATCGCTTCGCCGAGCGAAGTCTCGATCGCGTTCAAGAGCGCGCGCCACTCGACCTCGGGGCCCGCGACCAGGGCCTGGTTCAGTTCGAGCTCGATGCCGAAGTAGCGCTGGGGCTCGAAGCTGTCGCGCAGCGTCGTGGTCAAGCCGTCCGCGGTGCCGAGATAGGGTCGGTTGCGCGCCAGGCGCAGGTTGGGCGCGCGCGCGGCCAGGGCGGCGAGCCAGGCGTCGACGCAGCGCGCTTCGCCCGGACGCTCGGGATCGAACAGGAGGCCGACGTCGACGTCGCGCTCCTCGCCGCGCCAAACGGGTGTGAACGAGTGCACGGAGACGTGCAGCACGGCGGCGTGAGCGGCGAGGAGGTCGCGCACGGCGGCCTCGACGCGCTCGCGATGCGGCCGCCAATGGACATCGAGCAGCTCCGCGCGAACTCTTTCTTCCAGGTTGCGCGTCCAGGGGGAGAACATCTCCAGGCTGGACTCCGAACGATTGGTATCGACCAGGAGCCGGGTCGCTTCGGTCGCGAAGAGCGGCGCGTCGAAGCGGCGTTCGAAGGCGCGGGCGACGACCAGGGCGCCGGGATCCCAGCCCGCGTGCGACGCGAGCGCTTCCTCGGCGCCCGTGAACAGCGCGCGGAAGCGCGCCGGCACTGCGTTCGAGGCGTGCTCGCACGAAACGACGAGCGCGGGCCTCACGGCGCGAACGACGTGCCCAGGCGTTGGTGGTCGGCGAGCCGGCGATAGACCTCGACGAGCTTCGTGCGCGTCGGGTGCGCGCCCGTCGCCCGGAGGATGCGCTCGGCGAGCGTGCCGCGCGCGACGATGTGTTCGAGCGGTGCCTCGAGGTCGCGCGAGCCGACGAAGTCGCGCGGCGCGATGGTCGCGAGCAGCGCTCCGAGCTTCGTCGCGGTCGAAGTCTCGACGCCGAAGACGCGCGCGTAGGCGGAATCCTCGAGCACGGCTGCACTTCCGTCACGGACGGCGCGGTCGAACAGCGCGCGTAAAGCCTCCACGCTCCAGGTGCGCTGATCGCGGAACGAGCACGTGCGCTCCTCCACCAGGCCGCGCACGAGCCCCGTCACCGCCGCGGCCACGGCGAGGTCCGCGCGACAGGATTCCTGCGCGTCGATCAGGCGGATCTCGATTGCCATGCGATCGAAGCGAGCGATCGCGCCGCGCGCGTTGGACCACTCCGATCCGCGCAAGGACTCGGTCGCGGGGATCGTGATCAACTCACGGTCGATCGCGTCCAGGACCTGTTCTCGATACGCGTCGACGTCGTAGATCGCTTCGGGGATCACGGCGCCCGTCATCGAGCGCACGCGCTTCGAATTGGTCGCGTAGTAGACGAGCCGCGTGTCGACGGAGCCGCTCGGGCGCCCCTCCTCGATCGGCGACGAAGCCGCCAGAGCGGGGATCAGCGGCAGGACCAAACGCGTCGCGGCCATCAGTCGCGCGAACTCCAGCGCGTCGGCGAACGGCAGGTTCACGTGCACGCTCTGGACGTTCGACCAGCCGTGCCGATAGCAGTCGAAGAGCTGGTGATAGGCGGCATAGACCTCGGCGCCCTCGTGCTGCCAGAGCTTCGTCTCGCGCCGAGGATCCATCCACGGGTGCATGCCCGTCGGCAAGGTGCGCGCGTCGAGTTCACGCTCCAAGATCGCGTTCATCCGCGCAAGGCTCGCACCGAACGCGTCGGCGAGCCCCTCGAACGAGGGCGCCGGGCCGTTCGTCTTCAGCTCGAGCGCGTGTGACACCAGCTCGTTCGACCAGCCGATCGCGCCGTCGTCCACGTCCGACACGTAGCCGTCGGCCTTCGCCGCCAAGCGCAAGACCTCGTCCGCCACGGGCCGGACGTCGAGCGAATCGCTGTCGACGGCGATCGTCTCGATCTCGATGCCGACGCCTTCGAAGAGAGACAACGGCCGAGGCTTCATGCGACGCTCCCGCGCTTCTTGGCTTCGACGCGCTGTAGGAAGACGCGCATCAAGCGTAGGTACAGCTCTTCACCCAGAACCTTGTCCTCGTCTCCCGCCGTCAGGTTGGGGTTGTCGTTGACCTCGATCACCAGCGCGCGCTGTTCGACCTGCTTGAGGTCGACGCCGTACAGCCCGTCGCCCATCGCCGCTGCGGCGCGCACCGCCGCATCGAGCACGAAGGCCGGCGCCTCGGCGAGCGGCAGGGTGTCGGTGCGGCCGTAGCGAATCTTGCCGCTCGCTGCACGTTTGACGATTTGCCAGTGCCCTTGCGCCATGTGGTACCGGCAGGCGTAGAGCGGCTCGCCCGCCAGGACGCCGATGCGCCAATCGTAGTCCGACGGCAAGTACTCCTGCACCAGCAACAGGTCGGTCGCCGCCATGATGCGCGCCCCCTCGCGCGCCAACTCCTCGGCATCACGGCACTTGACGACGCCTTGGGAGAACGCGCTGTCGGGAATCTTGAGCACGCAGGGAAAGCCCACGCGACGCTCGATCTCGGCGGCGTCCACGCGATCGGTGATCCACGTGCGCGGCGTCGGAACGTCGCGGTTGTGGAAGGCCTCGGTCTGGAAGACCTTGTTCGTGCAGCGCAGGATCGACACGGGGTCGTCGATCACGGCCAAGCCCAAGGCTTCCGCGCGCTGCGCGAAGCGGAAGGTGTGGTGATCGACGCGCGTCGTCTCGCGCAGAAACAGTGCGTCGAACTCGCCGAGGCGGCCATAGTCGTCGCGCTCGAGGAACTCGACCGCGAACCCGACCTTCTCGGCCGCGCGCGCCATGCGGCGCAGCGCCTTCGGATCCGAGGGTGCCAGTTCTTCCTTGGGGTCGTGCAGGATCGCGAGGTCGTACCCGAACGTCTTCTTCGAGCGCGCGCGAAAGCGCGGCTTGGCGAAGTAGTCGCGGGCCGCGTCGTGCAGGAAGTCCCGGTGCGACGCGGGCACGTCGCGGAAGCCGATCGGTGCGATCGATGTCAGCCGCCAGCGCTCGCCGCGCTGGAACCGCGCTCGCAAGAGCGGAGCCGGAAAGCGAGCGAACAGGGCCCGCGCCAGCCGCTCGTGACGCTTGGCGAGGTTCTTGCCGAAATAGACGCTGAGCTGGAACGTCGGTGCGCGGAGATCGCCGAGGCTCTTTTGGATCAAGGCGTCCAGCTCTTCGTCCACGTCGCGCACGACGCTGCGACTCTTCATCTCGAGCACGGTCATCAGCTCGGGAAACGGTCGATGGCGGCGTGCCACGGCGAGCAGCGAGACGTAATACCCCTCGCTCTGGTACCGATACGATCGGCACAGGTTGAACATGCGCACGTTGCGCCGCTCGCTCCAACTGGGATCGGTCAGATAGTCGCTGGCGAGAACCAGCTCGACGCCTTCCAGCTTGGGCGTCCAGTCGGTCTTGCGACCGACGACAACGATGGTTTGCACGTGCAAGAAGTCTAGGCGCCGTTCGAAGCCGGCGGCTCGAAGACCAACAAATTGGCGTCGTAGGTCAGAACGCCCAGATAGATCGCACCGATGAGTCGCTGCACGGGAACGGGGTAGGTGTGGGTCTCGGAGAGCGGGTTGGGATGCAAGGGATCGCTGACGAGCACCTCGGCCGTGGCGGGCAGGTAGCCCGTCAACACGACGAAGTGCCCTACCGGCGAGCCTGCCAAGTCGTCGGACACGTTGGTCTCGGGAATCTCACGCTTCGTACCGTAGAGGAAGGTCGCCGACAAGGCCGTGAGGATCGGCCGGCCCGAACGCAGCACGGCGACGATCCACGCGGGCTCGAGGTCGCGGTACTCGATCGTGCCGCCCCGCTCCAAGAACTCCGCGTAGGCCGTGGCCGCGAAGCGCCGCATCGGGTCCGTGGCGACCGCGGCCGAGGCGCGCAGGGACTCGGCCAACGACCGTTCATGCGGCCCGAACCAGGTGGGATCGAACACGCGCAGGTTCCACGTCACGAGCGTCACGCCGTAGCCACGCTCGAGCGCGTGGCGCGCGAGCAACGCGCCCAGGGTGCCGCCCAACTCGAGCGCCGCGACTTCGCGCAGCAACTGCTCGAGAGACACGTCGTCACCGTAGTGCCGATAGAGCGCGTGGAGACAGACCGGCCCGCAGGTCGTGTCGTCGAGCTGGGGGTGGATCTCGAACGGGATCCTGAGAGCGTCGTCCATGTACGGGGGGAAGGGCCGAAAGCCCCCGGCATCCTGGGCTTCGCGCACGCTTTCCACAAGCTGCGGAGCCTGCCGGTGGCCGCGGATCGAGGCGCTCTGCCGCCGCGTCGACGTGCTTGGGAAGCCCCCCTCGTGGACTCCGGACGAAAATTGGTGAATTCTGCACCTGACCGCGGTGGCACTCTCACATTCGTGTATCGCTTCGACGCACCGAAGCCCTTCATTCGCACGAAGATTCCTACGAGGATTCGCTCCATGAAGCTGCTCGTCACGCTCGCGCTACTTTCCTCCGCGACCGCCGCCCAGAACCTCTTCCATGCGCCGCAAAAGCTGCCCTTTGCGACTCGCTCCATCGCGGACGTGAACGGGGACGGGCACATGGACGCGCTGCAGTCCGTCTTCGGCGGCGGGCTGCGCGCACAGCTCAACGACGGAAACGGAGTCTTCGTCCCGGCCACCTCGGTCACGCAGTTCGGGCCGGGAGTTCCTCAACTGCCCGCCTTCGAGACGGGGGATTGGAACGGGGACGGCCACCTCGACGTCGCGATCGCCGTGCTCTCGGGAGTCGGCGACCCCATCGGATTCGGTGTCCGCTTGGCCTTGGGTGATGGCGCCGGCAATTTCGGCGTGCCGTTCCACCTGACCTCGCCGGGCTTCGGTGGCGCCGCGTTGATCGCGTTCGCGGATCACGACAACGACGGACGCGATGGCATCGCCGCTGTCTACTACACCTCGCCGACGACTTCCGAGATCGTCTGGCTGAGCGACGTGGGTGCCGGATTGCAGGTCTCGTCAGCCGTCGCGCTGCCCTGGACCAGCACGGACGTCGCCGCCGCCGACCTCGATGGCGACGGGACCGACGAGGTGCTGGTGGCCGAGACGGACACGCTGCACGTGTTCACTTTCGCGTCCGGAACCCCTGTGCTCGTCGATTCGATCTCACTGGCGTTCCCCTTCAGCTTCAATCCGACGGAGGTGATCGCCTTCGATCTCGAGTCGGACGGGGACCTGGATGCGATCTGCATCGGGCAAAACTTGTCTCCGAACGAGACGTACATCGCCGTGCTCGTGAACGACGGCCTCGGCAACCTGACGGCGCAACCCGCCGAGACGTTCCGCGACCTGGTCAGCTTGGGCACTTTCGATCGGGTCGCCGGCGACTGGGACGGTGATGGTGACGTGGATCTGATGGGCCAGGAAGGCGCCCTCCTGACCACGTATCAAGTCGGATGGCTCGAGAACGTCGGCGGTGGACAGTTCGTTCGGCGCCAGTCGCTGCGGGTCGATCTGGGCGGCGTCCCGGCCGGCGCGGCGGACTTCGACGGCGATGGGAACCTCGACTTCCTGACGAACACCGTGCTGGTCTACGGCGACGGTACGTTCACGTCGCCGCTGACGACCGATCTTCCGCCGGGTGCATCCTTCGATACCGTGCGGGACTTCGATCACGACGGAGACATCGACCTCGTCTCGTGGTTCGGAACGGCGTTCGACCAACTCCACGTGCTCGTGAACGACGGCACAGGTCAGTTGAGCGCGGGCTCCGGACTGCTGCCGCCCCGGGTGAACTCGAACTTGACCTTCACCCAGCCCGCAACGTTGGCGGACTTCGATGGTGACGGACTCGACGAGGTAGTGCTCGCCGTCAAGCATGTCTTGCCGTTCCCGGCTCAGCCGTTGCACCTCGTGTCGCGTCGCTTCGTCGACGATGGCTCCGGCACGTACGTCGACGCGGGAAGCGCCGCACCCGTCGGTGTCAGTCTGCCCGTTGGACAGGCGCCCGCCGTCGATCTGGACGGCGATGGCGACGTCGACATCCTCGCGAGCGGAAACGTCTGGCTGAACAACGGAGCGGGCTTCTTCCTCGCCGCCACGCCGATCGTCGCGGGCGACATTCGCGATGTCGCGGATGTCGACGGCGACGGCGACCTCGATCTCTTGACCCTGCGCAGCTTCGGCACGACGAAGGAGGTGTACCTGGAACGTCACGACGGCGCGTTGGGCTTCACGTCCGAATTCGTGTTCGGCTTCACGAGCACAACCATCGCCGAAGCCACGCTGCGCTTCGTGAACCTGGACGCCGACGGCGACCTCGACGTGTATGCGACGTTCACCTATTGGCCCGGTTCCAATCGGGTAGTCAGCGTGCGCGGCGCCGAGAACGTCGGAGGCGTCTTCACGCCCCGCGGCGAGTTGGCTTCCTTCTCCCTCACGTTCAATCTGCTCGAAGCGGGGGCCGGTGACGTGGACGGCGACGGGCGAACGGACCTGGTGCTGCTCGACGGGTTCGCCACGTCCAGCCCCTTTCAGCTCGCGCATGTGCTGCTCCAGACGAGCACCCCGTGGGTGTTTGCCGAGCGCGTGCGCTACTTGACTGACGCCACCGCCTTCGGCGACCTCGAGTCGGACGGCGACCTCGACCTGCTCGGCCAGGCACTGCATCGCTCGCGAGCGTTCGAAGGCCCGGGCGTCGGCACGATCCGCCAGTACGGCCAAGGGACGGCGGGCACGGGCGGCGCAATTCCCGTCGTCGGTTCGACCGGCCCAGCGCGTGAACAGGAAATCGTCGAGCTGCGCGTGCGGCGCGGGCTCGGAGGGTCGCTGGCGATCCTCGCGCGCGGGCTCGCGGAAGCCAACGTCGTGAACTCGCCCTTCGTCGGGCTCACGACCTACGTCGGCTCGCTCCTGCCGCTCGAGGCCGTCGTGCTGGACGGGCCCGCAGGTCAGGCCGCGGCGGGCGACTACACCCAAACGGTGCCGATCGGCAGCGGGCTCGCCGGCCAGTCGTTCTACGTGCAAGCCTTCGTGCTCGACGCCGGTGCCGCCAGCAACCTGGCGGCCTCGAACGGCCTCGAGGTCACGATCGGGCTCTGAGCCGTCAGCGCCAGCGCTCCTCGTGCGGGCGAATCGTCGTGTCGTCGAGCGGCCAGGGACCTTCCCGTTCCATGGCGCTCGGCGGCACGTCGCGCACCAGCGCGACGTCGAGGGAGAAGTCGCTCGACCCCACGCCGCGGTTGTGACCTTCGACGGCCAGCACGTTCGGGCCCTCGACGACGAGCTGGCGCCAGTCGGCGACGGGGAAGTACTCCCAGCGCGTCGCTTCGTGGTTGGCGATGCCCTCTGCAGCCGCGCCACGGCCCGATTGGACGCCGCCGCGCGCGACCTCGCTTCCGTTGAGGTAGGCGACGAAGCCGTCGTCGTAGCGCGCGGCGAGCCCGAGCCGCTCGCCCGCGCGCAAGGCGTCCGCGTCGAGGGAGTAGCGCAGGTAGACGCGCGAGTAGTGGCCGCGCATGTCGTCTAGCAGTGTGACGTCGTCGTCATCGCCGAAGCCGAAGCCGCCCTGGCCCCTGAGCCACGAGCTGTCGTCGAAACCCGTCGCCGCCCAGGTCGCGGGAGGATCGTCGCCGGTGGAGTACGCCGCCACCGCGCCGGGTGCCAAGACCGCGTCCAGCTCGGTCGGCTCGAACTCGACGGCCAGCGCGCCCAAGGCGATGGTTTCCACGCGCAACGCGTCGGCGCCGGCCGTGAGACGCAGGACATGGTGCGCAGAGGCGGCGCGGCCCGGGGGCTCCAGGTACCAGTGGTCGAGGCGCGGCTTGCGCTGCGCGACGCCCAAGCCGCCCTCGCCGATGTACACCGTCCCGCGCGCGTCGTGGCGCTCGCGGTAGATCGGCACGGTGCGCTTGAACACGTGCCCATCGGACTCGAGCACGAGGTCGACCTTGTGGTCGTCGAAGAGCGGCAGCCAGTGCGCCTTCGCGCGACCCGGCGGCTTGACCGCCGGAAAGATCGGGCGGTGATAGTTCGCGATCAGCCAGCGCGACGTCGCGCGCCCCGCTTGCAGCGCGCCCGCGAGCCAGCCCGCTTGCTCGCCCGCCACCGAAGTCTCCGAGTTCAAGTTGACGAAAGCGACGTGGCCGAGCTTCGTCGTCCAGTAGTTCGCGTTCGGCGCGCCCGGCTCGTCGAAGACCTGTCCGTACAGCGGGCCGACGTCGTGATTCCCGCGCGCCGGCACGAGCGGTAGCACGCGCCCGTTCGCGCCCGTCGTCAGCTCATGGTGACTCAGCCAGCGCTCCCAATCGCGCCAAGTGTTGCCGTCGTAGACGTAGTCGCCGCCGTGGACGAGCGCGAGCGTCTCGGGCCGACGCTCGACCAGCGACGCCATCAAGAGGTTCATCCGGCACCGATCGAGCAGCCCCGAGCGAGAATCGCCACCGGCGAGAACGACGACTTCCCCGGCATCCGGGTCGGCCGTTCGAAAGTGAAAGGGTCGCGAGGCCACACCGTCCGAGACGAGCTGGAAGTGGATCGTGGCAGCCGGCGGCAGGTCTACGAGCCGCGTGTGGTGGAAGTGGAGCGTCGCATCGCTCTCGCGCGACGAGGCGGTGTAGCGCCCGCTGCGCGTAACGGGAACACGCTGGCGGTATTCGTCCAGGGAGCGCGGCTCGACGTCCCAGCGCACTTCGTGCGTCGCCCCGGCTTCCGCGGTCGACCACGCGACGACCGCCTCGTGCGCCGGGTCGCGCGTCCAAACCACGCGCCAGTGCATCGGCGTCGTGCCGGAGGCGCGCGTCGTGCGTTCCATCAACGCGGCATACTCGGACTCGTCGCCGGCGGCGACGGTCACGAGCGCGATCAAGACGAGTGCGGTCAGCATCGAAGGTCAGTCGTCGCGACGACTCCAAATGAAGAAGAGAGCCAGTGGCGTCGCCACGTTCATCGAGCGGAGCAGCGCGACCAGGACTCCGTCGTCGCCGCGCTCGACCCAGCGTGACGCGGCGGTCGCAAGTCCCCAGAACGCCATCCAGAGCGCGATGGCGCGTGAACGTACGACGAGGACCAAGCCCGCCAGCAACAGATCGACGACGCCGATGACCGTCAGGATGTCGCCGGCGCCCTCCTCCGTCAGAGTTGCGCCTCCCACTCGCTCGAACCAACGCCCCGCCCCGAGGACGAGGTCCAGGAACACGGGGTGCTGCATGAGCGCTTCTGAGCCATGCACCGCGAAGGTCAGCGCGATCGCGAAGCGGAGCAAGCGCTCGCCCCAGAGCTTGCTCGGGACGGTGCGCATCAAGAGCAGCCACAGGCCGAGGGGCGCGAGGAAACGCACGGCTTGCGCGAAGACCGAGAGACGCCCCGCGAGGTCCGAGTGACCCAGCGATTCCGCCACGGCCCAGGCTGCGAAGATGAACGCCGTCGCGACGAACGTGGGCGCGCGCGCAAGCACCAGGACGCCCAGCGTCAAGAGCCCCAACAGCCCGACGAGCGCGCGGTCGATGAGAAACGCGACCTCTTCGTCGACGCCCCACTGCAAGAAGAGCATCGAGTTGATCGGCGAGGGGTAGCGCCAGGCGAAGACGGCCGCGGTCGCGCACTGCAGCGCCAGCCCGACGCGCAGGACAACCGTACCGCTCGCTTTCGAAGTCTCCATCGTGCTTTGGATCCTAACCGTTCGGCGGGATTCTTCGAGGCGCGGCGTGGCCGCTCCCGAGCGCCTCCGATACGCTCCCTCTCCCCCCATGAGCACCGATCGCGTCGCCGTCGTCGAGTCGAACCTCGACCGTTACCTCAAGAGCGCCGAGCCCGCCGCTCGGCGGCTCGCGGCGAACGCTCCAGTGACGCCCGGCTCGAGTCTCGTGGCGCGGAAAGCCGTCGAGCTGTTCGAGGATCAAGTGCTCTCACGTGCGCTCGACGTCGCCGCGCGCGAACTGAAGCGCGAAGGCAAGAGCTTCTACACGATCTCGAGCGCGGGCCACGAGCAGAACGCCGTCGTGGGCGCGCTCCTGCGCACCGACGACCCCGCGTTCCTGCACTATCGCTCGGGCGCCTTCATGATGGCGCGCTCCCGGCAAGCGGGCGGCGCCACGCCGCTGTTCGACACGCTCTTGTCGCTGGTCGCGTCGAAGGACGACCCGATCAGTCACGGGCGCCACAAGGTCTGGGGCTCGCGCGCCTTGTGGGTCCCGCCGCAGACCAGCACGATCGCGAGCCATGTCCCCAAAGCCGTGGGCACCGCCTTCGCGCTCTCCCGCGCGCGGCGCCTCGGACTCGAGACCGGCCTCTCGAACGATGCGATCGTGTGTTGCACGTTCGGCGACGCCTCGGCCAATCACGCGACCGCCCTGACCGGCATCAACGCCGCGCGCTACTCGAAGCGGCGCGCGAACCCGACGCCGATCCTGTTCGTCTGCGAGGACAACAAGCGGGGCATCTCGGTCGAGACGCCGCCGCGCTGGATCGCCGACTTCTACGCGCATTTGCCGCATCTGCGCTATTTCTCGGCGCGCGGCGATCTGACCGAGGTCTGGGAGAACGCGCGCCTCGCGATTCACACGTGTCGCTCGACGCGCGAACCGGTGTTCCTGCACCTCCGCACGCAGCGCCTCTGGGGACACGCGGGCAGCGACATCGAAACGGGCTACCGGTCGTTGGCCGAGATCGAGGCGGTCGAGGCCAAGGACCCTTTGCTCGCCAACGCGCGCCTATTGGTCGAGAGCGGCGCCGCGGATCCGCGCGAACTGATGGCGCTGGTCGTCGACACGCGCGAGCGCGTCGCGGCGGCTGCAGCGGAAGCCGTCGGGCGCCCGAAGCTCACGACGCGCGCCGAGGTCATGGCACCGCTCGCTCCTTACGACGAGCGCTCGATCCGCGCCCTGGCCGATGCCGCGCCGGATCCCGACGCGCGTCGGCGCGTCTTCGGTCGGCGCCTGCCCGAGGAGGAGACCAGCCCGACGCGCCGCACGCTCGCCGCCCGCATCAACGCGGCGCTGACCGACGCGATGATCCGTCATCCCGAAGTGATCCTCTTCGGCGAGGACGTCGGCAGGAAGGGCGGCGTCTACGGTGTGACCCGCGACCTCGAAGCGCGCTTCGGCACGGCGCGCTGCTTCGACACGCTGCTCGACGAGACCACGATCCTGGGCGTCGCGCAGGGCGCGGCGCACATCGGGCTCGTGCCGATTCCCGAGATCCAGTACCTCGCCTACCTGCACAACGCGATCGATCAGTTGCGCGGCGAAGCGGCGACGCTGTCGTTCTTCTCGGACGGCCAGTTCACGAACCCGATGGTCGTGCGCATCGCGGGGCTCGCCTACCAGAAGGGTTTTGGCGGTCACTTCCACAACGACAACTCGCTGGGCGCGCTGCGCGAGATTCCCGGACTCTTGATCGCGTGTCCTTCGCGCGGCGACGACGCCGCGCGCCTCCTGCGCGGAGCCCTTGCGGCGGCGAAGGCCTGTGGCCGCGTCGCCGTCTTCCTCGAGCCCATCGCGCTATATCACGAACGCGACCTGTTCGCGGCCGGCGACGACGCGTGGTTGTTCGACTATCCCGTACCCGGCGAGTCCGCGGCGCTCTTGCCCGGTGAGGTGGGCGTCGAGCACCCCGACGCCACCGACCTCACGATCGCCAGCTACGCGAACGGCTTTCGCATGTCACTGCGCGTCGCGCGCGAGCTCGAGCGCCAACACGGCATCGCCGCGCGCGTGCTCGACCTGCGCTGGCTCGCGCCGTTGCCGCACGAAGCGTTGCGCGAGCACGCCGAAGCGACCGGCAACCTCCTGGTCGTCGACGAGTGCCGCGCCACGGGTGCGGGCGTCGCCGACGCGATCATCGCGCGGCTCGCCGAGGACGGCTTCGGCGGCAAGCTGCGCTCGGTGCGCGCCGCCGACAGCTTCGTGCCCCTCGGCACGGCCACCGAAGCGGTGCTCGTGCGCGAAGACCAGATCCTCGACGCGGCGATCGCGCTCGTTCGATGAAGCAGCGCGTCGCCCTCCTCTGCCCGGGACGCGGGTCTTACACGGAAGCCTCGCTGGGCTCCTTGCCGCCGGCGCACGCGCTCGTCCGGCGCGCCGAAGCCGTGCGTGCCGAATTCGGCCTCGAGTCGCTCGTCGCGCTCGATTCCGCCGCGAAGTTCTCCGCGGCGCGACACCTCCGACCCGCCAACGTCGCCGCGCTGATCTTCGTCGCGACGATGCTCGACGCGACGACGGTGCTCGAACGCGAGCACGTCGTCGCCGTCGCCGGCAACTCGATGGGTTGGTACACGGGACTCGCCGTCGCGGGCGCGCTCTCGTTCGAGGACGGCTTCCGCCTGGTGCAACGCATGGCGCTCTTCCAGGAAGAGGGCGCGCCCGGCGGCCAGGTGATCTACCCGCTCGTCGACGGCGACTGGCAGCCGTCGCTCGAGCTGGCCTCGGCGCTCGAAGCCGCGCTGGGCACGTCCGGCGGCGAGGCCTGGCCCTCGATTCACCTGGGGGGCTACGCCGTGCTGGCGGGCAGTCCGGCGGGCGTCAAACACCTCTTGGCCGCGTTGCCCCCGGTGACGCTCGGCAAGACGACCTACCCCTTCCAGCTCGCGCGCCATGGCCCGTACCACACGCACCTCGCCGCGGGCGTCGCGAGCGAAGCGCAGCATCGCCTGACCGAGCTCGAGTTCCGCCGTCCCGAGATCGCACTGATCGACGGTCGCGGCTTCCGCTTCTCGCCCTGGTCTAGCGACCTCGACGCCCTGCGCACCTACACGCTCGGCATCCAGGTCACGACGCCCTACGACTTCACGACCAGCGTGCGCGTCGCCCTGCGCGAGTACGCCCCCGACGAACTGGTGCTGCCCGGGCCCGGCAACAGCCTCGGCGGCGTCACCGCACAGATCCTCCTGCAAGAACGCTGGCGCGGCCTCGCGACCCGCGCCGACTTCGACGCCCTGCAAGCGAGCGACAAGCCTCTCGTGCGCTCGCTACGGCGTTGACGGCTTCGGCGAAGACTCGCGACCGCTACCGAGTCAGGGGTGCCCGTGGAGCTGGCGCAACTGCGCTTCGCTCGGCGTTTGGCCGCGCAGGCTGATCGGACCCTCGATCGTCGTCAAGGGAGCCACGAAGACGGTGCCGTTCGCGCGCGCGGCGAGTTGGCCCAGTTCGTCGACGGGGTCCAGCGACAGCGCGGGTTGCGCGCCACCGCTCGCGAAGTGGTTGGTGCCGACGATGCGCACGTCGCGGCAACCGCCGATCGAGACGACGGGGCGATCGCCGCAGTGCTCGGCGAAGCGGAAGTCGTTGTCGCGGAGGACCAGGAGCTTCGTCTGCACGCCTTCCGCCTCGGGCTCCATCCAGGCGACGAAGGCGCCGGTGCCGTAGGGTTGCCCGGGACGCTTGAGTTTGCGCAGCGCGGGATCGAAGCCCGCGCGGAATACGTTCTGCTCGAAGAACACCGTGCCGGTCAAGCGACCGGTGATGGTGAACGCCGAACCGCCCTTGAAGCCGTCGCGGCGCGCGATGCCGACGTCCTCGACGCGACAGTTGCGCACGATGACGTCGCCGACGCCGAGCGGCCCGTCGCGCTTGCGCGCGGTGACCTGCAGGAACGTGCGGCCCAATCGGCGCCCGTGCACGTTCTCGATGCGCATCTCGCCCACCGGGTTCTGCAGGTAGAACGCGTGCTCCAGCGCGATGTCCTGGATGCGCGCCGGCATCTGCATCCCGATGAAGCGGAAGTCGTCGAGCTGATGACCCCAAACGCCCCACTTCGAGCGTTGGCCTGCATCGTCGAGGTGGCTGTACTGACCGAGGATGTGACAGTCCTCGAAGTGGAAGCCCACGTGCCGGCGCGACGCGGGCTGCCGAAAGAACATCACGCCGGCGCGCGTGCCGGGGTGGATCTCGAGCCCGCGGAAGAGGATGTGCGCCGTGCGCACGTCCTGATGAATCGCGATCGCGTCACCGCGTTGGCCGCGGATGCGCACCTGGCCGCGGCCTTCGACGATCACGGGCAAGCCCGCTTGGCCTCCGATCGAGCCTCCGGCGAGGCGCGCCTGTCGCTGAAAACCCAACTCGAGCGCCGAGTAGTCGCCGGCGTCCAACAGGATCGACTGCCCGGGCTTCGCCGCGACGATCGCGTCCTCGATGGGACTCGCGCTCGCGCGCGCCGGCGTGCCGGGAAGGCTCACGCTCGACGGCGTGCAGACGATGGGCGCGAGCGCGGGCGGCTGTCCGGCGACGAGCACCAGCAGCGCGGGAATCAGCGTGACGAGCACCATGAGGATCAGCCTAACGCGCTTCTGGCCGCCAGGCGGCACGCGAGTTGAACTGGGTCCGGCTCGTCGGCTGCGTAAGCCTGGCGAAGTCTCCGTCGGTGCGTTCGAACCAGCGCCAACCAGCAGCGCCCGACGGTGCGTTCGGCGGCAGGGAGCCTCGGCTGCCTGCCGCTGTTTTCACGCCGCCAATGCCTTCCAGCAGTGTTCCAGAGCCTCCCTACCGGCGCCCGTCCTCGCTGATGTCCTGCTCGCCGCTGGCGTATGCGCGCCAGCGGTCCTCCAGCACCTTGAAGACGTCCTCGCCCGTGACGTCGAACAGCGCTTCGGAATCGGCACGCCAGTCGGCGAGGAACTTCGCGCGGTTCTTCGAGTGGATGCAGGCGGCTCGCAGCCAGCGCTGCCCGTTCTTGCCGAGACGCTTCGCGACGAAGTCGAACATGCTCCAGCTCTTGGCGAAGTCCGCGTCGGTCATCTCCGCCACGGTCATCAGTGTGAGCTTGTCGAAACGCGAGCCGTCGACGAGCGCGCGGTCGTTGAACATCGCGCGCAGCCCCAGCTCGATGGTTTTCTCGCCCTCCTTCCGGGCTCCCTTCGCGTACTCGGTCTCGGACCAGTCGACGGTGGTCCAGGTGTTTCGGCCGCAGTACTCGAAGGAGAGGTAGTAGCTCAATCCCTCGCCGATCCACGGTTGCGTGTTGGCGCCGTAGCCGCCGTTGAAGTGTAGGCGCGCGAGCGTGCTGCCTAGATGGCTGGTGATCGTGCTCTCGAGGTCCGTCGTCTCCTTGAGCTTGATGTAGCGCAGCATGCGCGGCTCGAAGCGCCGCACGAGGGAGGTGCCCCCGGTCGCGAGTGAGCGCTCGTCGCGCCACGTGCCGCCGTAGTAGTCGATGTAGAAGCGCTCGTAATGCTCCTCGGGGCAGAAGAAGAACTCGACCAACTGCACACCTAGCGGCACGGTGTCCTTGAAGTCCTCGCCCACGTACGGGTCGACGAACTCGTTGCGGAAGCCGTCCAACACTTCCTCCGCAAAGCGCGTGATCGCCAGCATCGCGGCCTCCGTGCGCTGACCGACCGGGTAGTGCATGCGAAAGTGCATGCTTTCGACGGTCGCCATCTCGATGTCCGGCGCGATCTTCTTCGTGGCGGCGTCGAGTTCCTCCGGATTCGGCGCGACCGCGACGGACTCGAGCGCGAGTTCCTTGCGCTCACGCAGCGCGTCGCCGCGGCTGGCCTTGTCGGCGCGCGCGAGATCCTTGGCGAGGTCGTCGGCCGCCCCCATGAAGCCCACCTCGCGCAACCACGACTCGAGGCGCCGCGACTCCAACATGAACAAACGGTGCGCTTCGAACCACTCGGCGGAAGCGCGCTTCTGGTCGTCGCGCTCGCGCTCCAAGGCCTCCATGCGGCCGAGTCGGTAGCGGTGTTCGACGCCGAGCGAGTGCAGGTCTTCGGTGCGCGAGAAGAACGACAAGCGCGACGCGTCGTTGCCGTTGAAGACGAGCTTGGCCTTCTTGCGCACGAGCTTCTTCTCGCCGTCCTCCACTTCGTACGGCACGTCCGACGGGTCGTCGACGTTCAAGAGATAGATCTCGTTGCTGGTGTTCTCGCGACCGGTGCCCTGCCCCTCCTTGACGTGGCGGTAGCCGAGGCTGTTGCCCTGTACGGTGATCCCTCCGCCCTCGACGGGCTCGCCGATCAGGACCGGACCGTCGACCGTTTCGATCGTGTCCTTCTTGTAGCGCTTGGCCTTCTTCTCGTCGTCGAAGTGAACGATCACGATCTGGGCTCGCGCCAGGTCGGCGACGACGAACAGCGCGGCGGGCAAGAGGAGGAGGAGGTGGCGCATGAAAAGCTCTTGGGAGAGAGGTCGGGGGAGGCTCCAGAATAGCGGCGGACGGCGTCAGCTTGCGTTCGGGAGCGTGCCGCTCCCGTCGAGGAGGCAGGGAGCGTGCCGATCCCGTCGAGGAGGCACGGAGCGTGCGGTGCAAGTCGAGACGACGCGAAAGGCTGGATCATGGTGGCGAGAGCGGGGGCACGGAGCTCAAGGGGCCGCGTGCGCGCCCCCGTGGGCAGGCTTGTAGTCGGCCGCAGACCCGCGGGTTCGCGGGCGCAGCTCGATTTACGGGCCTTTTGCCGCGTCCCGAGCCTCGACCTCGACCCGCGCATCGTTGAAGCAGGCGCCGCCCCCCAGATCCGACAAGTGGTCGGGCACCAGCGCGTTCGACGTTCGACCGTTGGCCGTGTTGTGCGCCCAGAGCCCCTTCGGAAGCTCGACCGTGCCCGGCATCAGGTGCGGCCCTTCGCGCACCGTCGTCCAGACTTCGCCCAGCTCGTTGAAGACGCGCACGGCGTCGC
Organism: Planctomycetota bacterium; assembly: GCA_040880665.1. Taxonomy (GTDB): domain Bacteria; phylum Planctomycetota; class UBA1135; order UBA1135; genus JBBDIB01. The sequence goes on along the minus strand of JBBDIB010000050.1, from coordinate 39,046 downwards.
CCTCGACGAGCCCGCGCGCCGCGAGGTCGTCGGCGTGGAGCGCGAGGGCGACCTCTTCACGGTACCGCTGACCGAAGGTCGACGAGATGCGCGTCGCTTCCGCGGGCGAGAGCAGCGTGAGGGGGAAGCGCGCGTCCGAGGGCAGCTCGACCCAGGTGTAGAGCTCTTCGTAGCGCGACTCGGCTTCCAGCGCCGCCGGCACGAGGTGCACGCGCCCGTCGGGTGTCGGCGGGAACGCGTCGTGGAACGGCGCCGGCGCCGGACCGCCCGTGGTCCAGGCGGGTTCGCCCTCGTCGAGCTGTGTGCGCGCACCGGGATACTGCGCCAGCAAGCGTGCTTCGAGTTCGTCGTCCGTCGGCGCGCGCTCGACGAAACCCAACCGCTCGGCCAACGCGCCGAACACGGCTTGGTTCGAGCGCGAGTCGCCGACGGGCTCGATCACGGGCAAGCTGCGAACGAGGGCACCCGTGCCATAGCTCTTCCGAAGATCGCGATGTTCGAAGAACGTCGTCGCCGGCAACACGACGTCCGCGTAGCGCGCCGTGTCGGTCAGGATCGGATCGAGAACGACGGTGAAGAGGTCCTCGCGCTCGAGCCCGCGTCGAAAGCGCTCGGCGTCGGGCACCGTCATCGCGGGATTCATGTTGTAGACGAAGAGCGCCCGAACCGGCGGTTCGCCGTCGACGAGCGCGCGGCCGATGCGATTCATGTTGATGACGCGCGATCTCGCCTTCGGCCGATCGGTGGGCGCCGCGAAGCTCCATTCGCCGCCTTGGCTCAAGGTGTAACCGCCGCCGCGCGTGCGGAACTTGCCGGCGACGGCCGGGAGAGCCAACACGGCGCACACCGCCGAGCCGCCGTGCCGGTTGCGCTCGAGCCCCCACCCCGCGCGAATCACCGCGGGGTCGAGCGTCGCATACAGCTCGACGAACCGATCGAAGGTCGCAGCACGAAGCCCCGTCCGTTCCAGCACGAGGTCGGGCGTCCAGCGCTCGGCGCGCTCGCGGAAGAGCTCCACCTCGGCGACGTGCTCGGCGAGGAACGCCTCGTCCGCGTGGCCGCCGTGGAACAGCGCGCGCGCGACGCCCAACGCCAACGCGAGATCGCTGGCGGGTCGAAGCTGGACGTGGAGCTCCGCGCGTCTGGCGAGCTGCGTTCTGCGCGGATCGACGACGACGAGCTGCGCGCCGCGCTCGCGCGCGCGTTTCAGGATGGGCACCAAGTGAATGCCGGTGGCCGCGGGGTTCACGCCCCACAGGACGATCAGCCCAGCGCGCTCGTAGTCCTCGAAGGCGACGCCGCGCATGCCGCCGTACATGTGTCGCGCCGCCAAGGTCGTCGGCACGGCACAGATCGTCCGCGCGACACGGCTCGCGCCGAGGCCGCGCCACAGAATTTCATCGGTGGCGCCATCCGTCAACAACCCGTTCGAACCGCCGTACGCCAGCGGCACGATGGCTTCACCGCCGTGCTCGCGCGCGACCGCACCGAGTCGCGTCGCGACCAGCTCGAGCGCTTCCTCCCAGCTCGCGTCGCGAAACCGCCCTTGGCCCTTCGCGCCGCGGCGCAGTCGCGGCACGCGAACGCGCTCCTGACTCTCGACCTGTTCGGCGAACGATCCGACCTTTTCGCACACGAAGCCCGCCGTCAAGGGCAGGCGGCGATCGCCCTGAATACGCGTCACGCGACCGTCCTCGACCGTCACGAGCAAGCCGCAGGTGTCGGGGCAATCCAGGGTGCAATACGTCGAGCGCACGTCGGGAGCGGTCATGCCCCGATGGTAGCGCTTCGATCGCGGACGCGGCTCAGTCGGCCGGCGCGAGCAGCTCGTCCGGCACGTCGTTGTCGGTCAACGATTCGAGAAAGGCGACCAGGTCCGCGATCTCACCGGCCGCCAGGTTCGTCGCCTCGAGCAGTTGCTCGCCACGGTGATGCACCGGCGCCGCACCCTCGAGCGTGGAGTAAAAGGTCACGACCTCCTCGAGCGTCGCGAAACGACCGTTGTGCATGTAGGGCGCTGTCGCCGCGACGTTGCGCAGGCTGGGCGTCTTGAACTCGCCCCAGGAATGTCCGGTGCGGTTGAGGTACGACACCTTCGCCTCGGCCAACCCGCCGGGGTCGTCGGACCAACGGCTGGTTCCGAGGAACTCGCCGTCCAACAACAGATCGATGCCTTGGAAGCGCCCGCCGTCGAGACTCGTCGTGCCCTCGAAGCCCGGCACGCGGGTGTTGTGGAACTCGAGGTCGGTGAAGAGCGGTCCGTGGTGGCAGAGGTGGCAGCGCGCCTTCCCGGCGAACAGTTGGAAGCCGCGACGGGCAGCCGCTGTCATCTGGCGCTGCTGGCGCACGTCCCCCTCCTCGACACCGCGCCGAAAACGGTCGAAGGGCGCGTCGTTGCTGACGATGCGCCGCTGGAAGGCCTCGAGCGCTTTCCCGACGTTGACGAACACCTGGGTGACGGCGTCCTGATCGGAGGGCGCCATCGCGGCCCAGACCAAATGATCGGGATGCTCGAGGTCCGCGGGCACGGGCCGACCCGCTGCCGGAAAGCGCGCCGGGTCGGAGACGTCGGGCAAGGGGCCGAAGGCGCGCTCGTACTCGCGGGCGAACAGCGGGTCGGCGGCGATCCGATGAACCAGGGCCAGCCGCGTCGTCGCGTTCTCGACCTCGTTCTCGAGCGGGCTCAGCGCCTGCGCCCAGAGCGAGTCGGCGCGACCGTCCCAGAAGAACCAGCGCCCGAAGCCGGCGTTCCAGAGGGTGGGCGTGTGCCGCGTCCCGAGGGCGGTGCCCTCGGCGATGCGCTTGCCATCCGCGAAGCCCAACATGGGGTCGTGGCACGTGGCGCAGGACACGTCGCCGCGCGCGGAGAAGCGCTCGTCGTAGAAGACGCGCCGCCCGAACTCCGCCGCCGCCGGGTCGTCGGCGTAGCGGTTGGTCGGATTCGGCGGAGGCGTCGCGGGCAGCGCCGAGGCCAGCAGGATCGCAAGTTCGTCCTCGTTCAGCGTGACGGCACCGATGACGCGCGGCACCGGCGCGTCATCGACTGCGGCGTCGCCGGCTGTGACGCCGCCGGCTGCTCGCGCCGTCGCACGCGACTCGTCGCGGACGGGATCCGCGGCCGTGCACGCCAGAACAGCGAGGCCCGTGAGCGCGATCAGGCCAGTCGCCGCGCCGATCCGCGTCATTCGAGGCCTCCCACCGGACCGCGCGGCTCGGTCACCAACAGGTCCGCCACGGGGATCAACGGCACGGGGTCGAAGCGCTCGAGGATGGCCTCGCCCATGCGGCTCGACGACTTGGAATCGACCGTCTCCAAGGCCTGGGCCGCGCGCCAGCGCTCCTCCGACGGCCACTGCGCATAGGCCCACCAGATGCCGTCCTTGCCGCGGTGCAAGCGCGAGCCCAAGCCGCCGCGTCGCTCGCGGATCTGATGCGTCAAGCGCTCCCACGCCACGCGAAAGTCGTCTTCGCGACCCGGCACGATGCGCCAGCGATACAGCACGGCGAAACCCACCGATCCGGGCGTCAGCGTGCGGGTGGGATCGGGCGGCGGGCGCCGCGTGCGCCGACGTCGCGCGACGACGAACGCCACCGCCACGACGAGCGCGACGACGGCGATCAGACCCAGCTCCGTCAGGCCGAAGAAGGCCAAGCGGACGGCCAAGGGCGACATCAGAGCTCGAGGTCGAACTCGACCCGTTCCGCGCCACCGCCTCGGAGCACGTCGAAGAACAACTGCCAGTGGCCGCCCATGTGGAACAGCATCCCCTTCACGAGGTAACAGTCGCCTACGGGGTCGGAGGCGGGCTTCGTGACCATGCCATGCCCGTGTCCCGGCATCCACGCGCTGACGACCAGCTTGGCATCGGTGATGCGCGCCTCGGGATCGTCGGCCGGTGCCAAGCAGGCCTCGAGCTCGAAGTATTCGTTGATGGGCACGTCAGCGCGCCCGACGGGTCGCCAACCGAGCGAGTAGTTGCCGTCGCGCGAGAGCGCCGTTCGGAACGCGTCCGTCGCGGGCGGTTCCGCGGACGCGGTCGGCTCCTTCGGCCCGGGGCTCGAAGCCGGTTCCTTCGATTGACACGCGACGAGCCCGAACGCCAGCGCTTGCAGCGCAATCAAGAGAGTCAGTCGTTGCATCATTCGCGCTTCCGCTGGTCGAGGACGAAATTCGTGATCAGGCGCAGCACCGAGAGGTCCTTCACGTGCTCGGCGACCTGATTGTTCTTCTTCCAGTACTTCTCGTCCTTCACTTCGCGCAATTCCTCGAAGGTCAGGCCGAGATGGTCGACGGCATAGGCCCAGCGCTGCTCGGGCTTCTTCAAGCCCTGGGCGCGCTCGAAGCCCTGCACGTCGAAGTGGTTCACCGAGTCGAGGACGACCCCGTGCCCCGCGCGGAACCAAGCGGCCATCGTGCCCGCGCCCCATCGCGACGCGCACTCGGGGCTGTCGATCAAAACCTCGACCAGCTCGGGATCGAGCACGTCGATCAAGTAGGCGCCGACGAGCGCGTACGACGGTCGCACGTCGAAGTCGAAGACACCGCGCAGGTAGGGACTGCCGGGTCGCGCCGGCACGCAGCGCACGTCGTCCATGACCTCGCCGCCCGTCTCGTACCGCTGCACGAAGCCCGGAATGGAGCGCGCGATCGTCTCCTGCAACGACCAGCACGAAGCGAACAGGTACCCGCCCGAGCGCACGAACCACTCGAGTCGTTCCGCGTCGTCCGGCGCGATCTCGCCCGGACAGTTGGCGATGTAGATGGCGTCCGGGTGCAGACCCGCGTCCGCGATTTGCCCGGCGCGGGCCATGCGGTTCTCGATCTCGAGGAAGTCGAGGACGACTTGGATGCGGTCGCCGCCCGCGCGGGAGTCGAACACGACGACGTCGAGTCCTTCGTAGAGCGAGCGCGGGTCGCGGGTGTAGCCCAGCTCCTTGCGGCGCGCGAGCACCGCGGGCGGGACCTCCATCCGCACTTGCTCGCCGACCTCTTGCCACCAGGCTTTCCAGTCGGACTGCGCGTCGATCGCAAAGTCCTTGTTCGAGAGGTCGAGCAAGAATTCCCACGCCGTGCGCCGCACCAGCGGTTCGGCGTCGGAGAGCGCGGCGAGGACGATGGGCACGCCGGCGCGCGCGCGCAACTTCGTCAGCCCGACGATGGCCGAACCGCGGCGGCGCCAGTCGCCGTGCTTCGACATGCGCTCGAGCGCGCCGAGCGCGCCTTCGTCGTGGAGGATGCCGAGGCTGATCGCCGCGGCGCCGGCCACGCGCCAAGAGGGATCCTCGAGGGCGCCGACCAACGGCGCGACGACGCCCGCCAGATCCCGCACTCCCAAGGCGACGGCGGCGCGCTCGCGCACGCGCTCGTCGGGATCGGCCAGCCTCGCGACGACGGTGGCCTTCACGTCGTCGTCGGTCACGCCCTGCAAGCGAAGCAGGGCGTCGAGCAGGATGAGCCTAACGTGCCCGTCGCCCTCGTTCGCCAGGGCGGTCCGCGCGGCCTCGGCGGTGCCAAGTTTCGCCAGCACGCCCGCTTGGGCGCGGCGAACGGCGGCGTCGCCGTCGGGGGCGCCGGCGATGCCCTCTAGGACCGCGGGGTCACGGCGCCACGCGGCGCCGCGCTCGGGCGCGTCGGAGCGCGCCTCGAGCAGCGTCCCGGCGGCGCGCACGAGCCGCGCGCGCACGTTCGCGGACGCCGCGGCGTTGGCCTTCGGCAGCAACGCGGTCAGCGCTTCGCGCCCCGCGGCTTCGTCGGCGAAGGCCGCGCTGCGTACCGCTTCCGCCAACCGGCGCTCGATCACGTCGACCAAGCGCGGCGCGCGCAGCGCTTCGATCAGTTGCGTGAGCAACGTGGGATCGGGACGCGCGATCAAGGCGTCGAGCGCGGAAGCTTGCACCAGGACATCGTCGCCCTCGAGCAGGTCGGCGAGCCGCTCGCCGCGCTCCGCGCCGGCCAAACGCATCAACGCGCCGGCCGCCGCGGCGCGCGCGTACGGCTCCTTGGACTTCAGCCCGCGGTCGAAGGCCTTCAGCGAGACTTGGCCGTCGAGCGCCGCGGCCGTCGCCCACAGCGCCTCGGACGCCAGTTCGGGCTCCTTGGCCAGCTTCTTGTAGAACGCGTCGAACGCGCGCTCCGCATCCACGGCGACCGCCGAGCGCGCCGCCGCCGCGCGGAGCCGCGCGACGGGCAGATCCAACGCGAGCTTGGCGAGTTGATCGCCGGTCTTTTGATTCTGGCTCGTCGCCAGCGCAACCAGAGCCGCTTCGACGACGGCCCAATCGTCGTCCTTGAGGGCGGTGAGCAACTCCTTCTCACGGTCTTCGTCGGACGAATCCGCGAGCGCGCGCACGGCCTCCACGCGTTCCGCGGGGTCGTCCGAATCGAGCCCTTGAGCGTTGTTCGGAACGGGCGCGAGCAGGGCGAGGAGCGCGAGCAGTTGAATGTGTTGCATGAAGCTTGTCGTGGTCGTGGCCGTCCCGTTCATTGACCGAGCGCCGCGATCTCTGCAGCGGTCGACGTCGCGGCAGCTTCGTCGTCGAGCGCGGACTCAGCGGTACGGCGCGCGTCGAGCAACGCTCGTTGCGCGCTGACATCGCCTTGGTCGCGCGCGTAGACGAGGCCATCGTTCGCCGCGCGAATCGCGCGCACGTTGTCGTCCGCGGCGATCAGCGCGTCGACGAGGCCGCGCAGCGCACGAAACTCGCTTGCGAAGAGGCCCAATTGGTGATTCAAGAGTCGAGCCCGCGCGAAGGCGACGGCGGCTTCCTTCGGGCGCTCGAGCGCGAGCAGCGCCGTGCCCTCGATCCCGAGGCCCATCGCGGTGCCCCACCAATCGCCCAGCGCGATGGCGATCTCGCGGCATTCGGCCGCGCGTGCGCGCGCTTCTTGCGCCTTCTCCTCGCGCAGCGCCGCGTTGGCCTCGCCGAAGGCGGCCTGGCCGCGACGGAAACGCTTGCGCTCCTCGGCGTCCCAACCGGTGAACGCGTGCGCGTAGTCGCCGAAGATCGGTCGGTCGAGTGCGGCGGCCGCCAGCTCGGCGGCCCAGACCGCACGTTCGAAGTGCTCGGCCGTGAGCGCTTCGTGACCCTCGGCGCCCGCCTCCCAGGCGGCGAGCCCGGCCTCGAGATCGGCGTCGAACGTCGATAACACGAGCGCCGGCTTCGCACGCCACACCGCGGTCAAGGCCGCCGCATCGCGACCGGTCCAGGCTTCGTGGTACGCCTCGCGCACGGCGACGCGCGGGTCGGGGTCCGCGGCGGCTCCCTCTTGGGACGCGAGGGACAACAGGCACAGAAGGATGAGCAGCATGGGACGGTTCCAGTTCGGACGAAGCGAGGCCGACAGCGTAACCGGAACGGAGCCCGGGAAGCTTCGCGTCGACGGCGCGGACACTCGCCGTACCGCGTCCGAGTGTTCGCGCGCCGGCAGAGGGCCGGTCGCACCGTCAGCCGCGGATGCCAGCTTGGCGCGCGTGCGCGTCGAGGATGCCTGCCACGGCGGACGTAACGCGCTTCCCCGTGGGCAGGTGCAGGAACTCGTTCGGTCCGTGGGCGTTCGACATCGGACCCAGAACGCCCGTGATCAGGAACTGCGCCTCGGGAAACTCTTCCCCGAGCATGCCCATGAACGGAATCGTGCCGCCCTCGCCCATCGCGGCCGACGGAGCGCCGAAGTAGGTGTTCGAGGCGGCGTCGATGGCCTCTTCGAGCCACGGGACGAGCGGCGGCGCGTTCCAGCCGTCGCACGACTCCGCGCCTTGGAAACTCACGGCGGCGCCGTAGGGCGCCTCGCGTTCGAGCAGCTCGCGCACGACCTTGGCGGCGACCTCGGCATCCAAGGTCGGCGGCAACCGCAGCGAGAGCTTCAGCGCAGTTTGGGGCCGCAACACGTTGCCAGCGTTCGCGAGCGTCGGCAAGCCCGCCGCGCCGGTCACGGTCAGCGCCGGATGCCAGGTGCGCGCCAACACGCGTTCGGTCAGCGACTCCCCCATCGCGGTCGCGTCGCCGTGGAACGGGAACTTGGTCCACACCCTGTCGTCCAGGATCTCGGCGGCGCGTTCGGCCTGACGCCGGCGGTCGGCCGGTATCTCGACGTGCAGCTCCGACGGTCGCAGGCGGCCGGTGTCGGCGTCCTCGAGCCGCTCGAGCAGCGCGCGCGCAATCCGAAAGCTGTCGGGCACGACGCCGCTGGCGTCGCCGGAGTGCACGCCTTCGTCCAGGATCTTGACGCTCAGCGTGCCGCCCACCATCCCGCGCAGGGAGGTCGTGTTCCACAGTCGCTCGTAGTCGCCACAACCCGAGTCGAGGCACACGACCAGGTTCGGCGTACCGATGCGCTCGCGCAGGTGCTCCAGGTAGAACGGCAGATCGAAGCTGCCGCTCTCCTCGCAGCCCTCGATCAACAACACGCAGCGCGCATGCGGTACGCCCTGGCTGGTCAACGCTTCGAGCGCTGTCAACGAAGCGAAGGCCGCGTAGCCATCGTCCGCACCGCCGCGCCCGTAGAGCTTGTCGTCCTCCACGACGGGCTTCCAGGGACCCAGGTCGTCGCGCCAGCCCTCCATCTCCGGCTGCTTGTCGAAGTGCCCGTAGAGCAGCACCGTCTCGGCGTCGCTGGCGCCCGGCACTTCCATGTAGAGCAGCGGCGTGCGCCCTTCGAGCTCGACGCGCTCCACCACCAAACCCGGGATCGGGCGCGCGCGACACCACGCTTCGATCTGTTCGGCGGCGCGATCCATGTGCCCGTTCGCCTTCCAGTCGGCGTCGAAGTGCGGCGACTTGTTCGGGATGCGGACGTACTCGATCAGCTCGGGCAGGATGCTCTCGTCCCAGACGCGCTCGACGAGTTGACGGACGGCGTCGGGATCCAACGAATGGCTGGTGGTGCTCATGGCGCCGATGGTAGCCGCTTGGTTCGTCCAGGCCCGATTCGTCTCCAGAGGAGTACGACACAGGCCAGCAGAACGACCAACACGGGCAGGATCGCCAGCGGCAGCAGCACGGCCAAGAAGGACAGCACGGTCGCGCCCAGCGATTCGAGCAGCGCGAGCGCCTGATTGCCGACGCCCGCGGTCGTCACGGTCGAGGCTGCGCGCGCGCCGGCGATCGGAACGCGAATCGACGCCGCCAACCCCGAGCCCGCGATCACGGCCAGGCTCCAACGCAACCACGGGTCGAACTCGACCAGCACGGCCAGCGAAACCGCCGCGCCCGCGATCGCTGCGGCCGGCACGGCGAGCGTGTCCAAGAGATGGTCGACGAGCGGCACGTGGTAGGAAGCGATTTCCACGAGGCTGGCGATGCCGAACGCGACGAGGGCTGGCGTCGAGGCGAGCCACTCGAAGTTCTCGTGCAAGGGCGCCCACTCGAAGCGCCCGGCGAGTCCCGCCAGGAACAGCGGCAGGAAGACGCGCAGCCCCGCGGCTGCCGCCAGCCCCAAGGCCGTCAGCACGATCAGCAGTCCGGCCACCAACGACGCGATTCCCGACATGGCTCCAGTCTACGAGCCCTGGCTCCCGATGGAACGCGAGTGCGTCGACCAAAGAGCATCCCCCGCTTGGCGCTCCTGGGTTTGTGCGGCCTCGTCGCCGCGGGCTCGGGTTGTGCCGCGGCCAAGGGCGCCTTCGCCACCGTCGGCTTCTTCGGCTACGAAGCCAACGAGGTAGCACGCGAGCACGACGTCGCCTTCGAGCAGGCGTGTCAGGCGACGCGCGAAGCACTGGTCGATCTGGGCTTCCACGAGCCCGCGGAAGAGGAGTGCGACCCGACCCGCATGCGCTTCATCGTCGAAGATGTCGCGGTCGACGTGGCGCGACACGCCGGCTCGGCGGTCCGCGTCGAGGTTCGCATCGGCCGCTTCGAATCGCAGGACGGCCAGCGGCTCGCACTGCTCATCAGCGAAGAGATCGCCTACCTGCTCGAATCCTCGAACTGAGCCCGCACCGCCGCGACGACGTCGCGCGCTTCCAGGTCCGCCATGCGCCGCGATTCACCCCGAGGGCGCACGATGCGATGGCCCGCACCGTAGGGTCCCGTGCGCCCGGGGTCCGCCGGCCCGAAGAGCGCCACGACCGGGGCGCCGGTCGCGACGGCGATGTGCATCGGCCCCGTGTCGCAGGTCACGACCGTTCGCGCGCGTCGCGCGAGCGCCGCGAGTTCCAGTAAGTTCGTGCGCCCGACGAGATCCAGCACGCCGGGCGGCAGCTCGGCGAAGAGCTCGGGAAACAACGCGCGATCGTCGGGCCCGCCCGTCACGGCGACGGGGCCGTCCGCGGCGAGCTCGCGCACGACTTCGGCGAAGCCGCTCGCGGACCAGCGGTTCTTGGGCTTGCTGGCGCCCAGGTTGACAACGATCGGTCGCGTGTCGCCGAGCTGCATCTCGATCGCGCGCTCGGCGGCGTCGTCCGTCGGCAGGCTCCACCGCGGGGGAGCCTGGGGCGCGCCCAGGTGTCGCGCGACCGCCAGGTAGCGGTCGACCATGTGCTCGTCGGCAGGACCCGGCGCGACGCGCTCGGTGGTCAAGAGCCAGGCCCCCTCCTTCGTCCGCGCGCGGTCGAAACCGACGACGCGCTCGGCGCCCGAGTAACGTGCGAGCGCCGCGCTCTTCGCGATTCGCTGCAGGTCGACGGCGACGTCGTAACGCGCCGCGCGCAGCTCGCGCGCCAGCGCGAACCCGCCGCGGACGCCCGCCGCCCGTGGCCAGTGGTGCACGCGATCGACGACGGGGTTGCGCTCGAGCAGCGGCAAGACCAAGTCGTGCGCCGCCCACCCGATGCGCGTGTCGGGATCGGCGTCGACGAGGGCGCTCGCGAACACGAGCGCGTTGACCACGTCGCCGATCGCGCCCAGCCGGATCACGAGGACGCGGGGAGCCATGCGGGCAGGATGCCGACCCGGTCCGGCGTCGGATACAGTGAGGCCGTGCTTCGGCCGATTCCGCTGTTCCCCCTCGCTGTCCTCACCGCCCTCGCCGGCGGCTGCGGTGACTCGCCGCCCGCCGAGTCACCGAAGAAACCGCCGCGCGAGCTGCTGCTCGAAGGGCAAGCGGCGCGCGCACGCCCCGATACCGCGCGCGAGCTGCGCGCGGCGCGCGATCGCCCGCGACACGTACTGGACGGCAGCGGCACCGCGCAGCTCTTGGAACCTGCGGGCGTCGTCGTCGCTGGGCAGCGCGCGCGCTTCGTGCTGCGCTACACCGCTGGCGCCGAAGGGCTGCCTGCCGGTGCGCGCGTCGAGTTCCTGCCGTCGCCGTTCTGGGGCTGGAGCACACCGCAGACGCGCCAACCGCCCGCGGCCGGCTTCACGACGGTGACGAGCCCGGACGGCGCGGGCTTGGAGGTCGAGTCCTCGGCGGCGCTCTCGATCCGGTTGCCCGACGGGCTCGAACCCGGCCAGCGCCTCGACCTCGTCTACGGCGCCGGCGACGGCTCGGCGTTCGTCGACCGCTATCGCGAGCGCGGCGCGCGGCTTTGGTTTCGCGTGGACGGCGACGGCGACGGATTCGCGGTTCCGCTGGCGGACTCGCCCACCGTGGACGTCGTCGCGGGTCCCCCGGCGCGGCTGGTGACGCACTTGCCGGCGGCGGCGAGGCCGGGCGCTGAGGTCGAGCTCGCGATCGCCGTGCTCGATCGGCTGGGGAACGCGGGCGCGCTGGCGACCGGACGACTCGAGCTTCACTGGCCGCACTCGGACCGCAGGGAGTCCATCCAGCTGAACGCGGACGAGAACCTCACGGTTCCGATCGACGCCGGCCCAGGCGGGGTCGTCCGAATCGACGCACGTCTCGTGCTCGACGCCGGCTCCACGCTCGAAGCGAGCTCCAACCCCATGCTGGTCGAGCGCGAGGCGCCGCGCATCGTGTGGGCCGACCTGCACGGCCACAGCCAACTGTCCGACGGCACCGGCACGGTCGAGGACTACTTGGCCTACGCACGCGACACGGCGGGACTCGACGTGGTGGCTATCACGGACCACGATCACTGGGGCGTCCGGCCCTTGGACGGCGACCCCGCACTGGTCGACACGATTCGCTCCGCGGTCGCCGCTGCGCACGACCCAGGCCGGTTCGTCGCGCTGTTCGGATACGAATGGACGAGCTGGATCCACGGACACCGGCACGTCGTCTCGTTCGGCAACGAACTGCCGGTGATCTCGTCGCTGGACGAGGCCACGGACGATCCGGAGGAACTGTGGGAGGCGCTGCGCGGTCGCGACGTCCTGACCTTCGCGCACCACTCCGCGGGCGATCCGATCCCGACGGACTGGTCCTTCGCGCCGCCGTTCGAGCTGGAACCCGTCACCGAGGTCGCCAGCGTCCACGGCTCGAGCGAAGCTCCCGATGCGCCCTTCGTGCTGCGTCGCCCACTGGCGGGCAACTTCGTCAGGGACCAGCTCGACCGTGGCTATCGGCTGGGGTTCGTCGGCTCGGGCGACAGCCACGACGGACACCCAGGCTTGACCCACCTCGCCGCGCCGCACGGCGGCGGGCTCGCAGGGGTCGTGATCGATGGCGAGCTGACGCGCTCCAGCGTGCTCGAGGCTCTCCGCGCGCGGCGCAGCTACGCCACGAACGGGCCGCGCATCTTGGTGCGCGCGGCGCTCGGCGGCCGACCGATGGGCAGCGACGTGCCAGCCGACGCGGCACCGCGCGTGCTGTACCTGCGCGTGCACGCGACCGCTCCCTTGGAGGCGATCGAGCTCGTGCGCTCGGGCGCGGTCGTCGGGCGCCAGACGTTCGAGAACGACCTCTTCGACTTCGAAGGCACGTTCGAGGTGCGTGAGCTGGTCGAGGACGAATACCTCTACCTGCGCGTCGTGCAACGCGATCGAGGGTGCGCGTGGACCAGCCCGTTCTTCGTCCGCCCGCCGCGGTAGCTCCTACAAGCATCTGCAAGTCAGACAGCTGCGTGACCGCGCGCATGCGGGCCGCGTGCGCTCCGCGCGGTGCAGCGAGGATCAGCTGGCGTGGCACGCATCTTGTCCAGTGCAGGGTCACGGGCGTCCACGTTCAAGGACGTGCGGAGCACACCCACACCCCCAGCTAGACATTCATCATGCAAGGTCCTTACCGCGATCAACCGCGACGACGCAATCAAGAGGGCGAGTCGGAGCGTCGCTTCCGCCACGCCTCGGATCGTGACTCGGAGCAGGGCGAGAACCCGGAGTACATCGGAACAGGGAGCGAGTCCCTCGGCGAGTTCGACGAGCGGCGTCGCTACCGCGGCTCCGAGCCCGATGCCAGCTACGAGTCGTGGGAGTCCGGTTACGGCATGCAAGAAGCCTCGAACGCCGGCTATGGCCAGGATCAAGGCGACTCCAACCAGGAGCGTTCCAACCAGGAGCGCAGCCACGGCGGCGAGAACCTGTACGGTGGCTACAGCGGTCGCGGTCGTCGCTACGACCCCCGCGAGAGCCGCAGCGCCCGTCAGGACGAGGGGCTCTGGCCCCGCCAGGATCCGGGCCGCTCGCAACAGTCCCAGCGGAGCGACAGTCAGCGCGGCGAGCGCGGCGAGTTCCAAGGCGGCTGGGGCGAATCCCAGCGCGGCCACGGCTACCAACGCTCCTCCCACGAATCCCGCGGCCAGGGACAAGAGTACGGCCAGGGTCAGCAGTACGGCCAGGGTCAGCAAGGCCGCGAAGACATCTACGGTCAAGAAGGGGACTACGGTCAACGCTACTCCAGTCAAGTGGAGCGCAGTCGGCGCGAGCAGCAGGGCGGTGGGCAGTCTCGCGGGCAGCAACGCGGCTCATCCGAAGGCGAACAGCGGTCTGGCGGTCGCCAGCGCCAACAAGAGGACTGGCGGCAGCAGCAGTCCGGCCGTGAACAGGACTGGCGCGAACAGGAGCAGCAGGGCTGGCGGCAGCAGCAGCGCGATAGCCAAGATTGGCGCCAGCAGCAGCGCGGTCAGCAGCAGCGCGGTCAGCAGCAGCGCGGTCAGCAGCAGCGCGGCATGCAGCAACGCGGTATGCAGCAGAGCGGGCAGGGCGGCATGCAGCAACAAGACCAACAGGGCATGCAAGAGCAGGGCGGGTGGAACCGTTCCGACTACGGGCGCTCCGACGAGGAGCGCGAACGCATGCAGCGCGGGAACACGGACCCCGAGGCCTACTACCGCGGCACCTATCGCCGTTCCACGCAGCCCTACAGCTTCGAGGGTGGCAGCGGATACGTGACGGCCGAGTCCCTGACGCTCGACGGTCCCTACAGCGGCCCGCACAGCGGCAAGGGACCCAAGGGCTACAAGCGCTCGGACGAGCAGCTCGTCGAGGACGTCAGCCAGCGTCTCGAGCGCCACGGCGAGATCGACGCGAGCGAGATCGAAGTCACCTGCGAGGACGGCCTGATCACGCTGAAGGGCGAGGTCGACGAACGCTCGACGAAGCGTCGTGCCGAAGAAGTGGCGGAGGAGGTCTACGGCGTGCAGGACGTGATGAACCAGATTCGCGTCAACAGTGGCTTCTTCTCGCGCATGTTCGGTTCGAGCAGCGACAAGGATAGGGACAAGGAGTCGCGGGACGAGGACCATTCACGCAAGGAACGGGAGCGGTCGCGGCGCGAAGAGAACGGATCGCAGGGCGAGGGCCAGCAGATCCAGCTCGGCGAGGAGCGCCGAGGTATGAGCGCCAGCGGCCGCGAGGAAGAGTCGAGCTCCCGCCATCGCGACGGCGGCGGCCGTTCCGAGAGCCGCTCGAAGCGCTCGGACGACAAGACCTGAGACGAGCGGCGTGCGCGCCGCCCAGAGCGCACGGTGTCCGGAAACCCTACGACGCGGGCCGGTGGTCGCGACCACTGGCCCGCAACCTTGCCCGCAGGTCACGCACGGTGCGCCGTCAATCGGTCGGGATGCGCGCTTCCGCTTCGGTGGCGTGCCGTTCGCCCACCGCGACATCGACCTTGCTGAGCAGGAAGCCGCCCGCGAGGAAGAAGACCGCGATGACCAAGATGGCCATGCGGCTCGAGTCGAACACATCGGCCGCCAGGAAGAAGAGCCCGGGGCCCAACGCTCCGCCGACCTTCTCGCCCAGGGCGAAGAGGCCGAAGAACTCGCCCGACTTCTGCCGCGGAATCATGCGCGCGAACAGCGATCGGCTGAGCGCCTGCACGCCACCCATCACGCATCCGACGGAGAGCCCCAGCATCCAGAAGTCGAGCTCGCTGGAGAGCTGGAACCCGAACGCCGTGATTCCGACGAAGGCGACGACCCCACCCATGACCACGCGCTTCGCGCCGATGCGCGTGGCGAGCTTCGCCAAGAGCAGCGTCGCCGGCACCCCGACGAACTGGATCGCGAGGAACACCATCAGCGTCGACTCGAGTGGGATGCCGAGCTCCTCTGCGTAGATCGACGACATGCGGATGATCGTGTTGATCCCGTCCGAGTACAGCAGGAAGGCGATCAGCATCATGAGCGCTTGCGGGTACTGACGCAGCTCGCCCCACACGCTGCGCACCTGCTGGATCGCGTCGCGAAACCCCATCGTCCCGGCGACCGACGGCGGCTCGGGCACCAATAACAGCACGGGCAACGAGAACAAAGCCCACCACACCGCGACGAACAGGAACCCGATGCGCAGCGCCAGCATCGAAGGGTCTTCGGCGACCGGCGTCAGCCCGAAGTGCGGTGCACCCAGCGCGAGCCCCACGGCCGCGGCGAGCAACAGCCCGCCCCCCACGTACCCGAAGGCGAAGCCCGTGCTGGAGAGCTGATCCTCTTCGCCGCTCCTTGCGACGTGCGGCAACAGCGCGTCGTAGAAGACCACGCTCATCGCAACGCCGAAGTTCGCGATCGCATAGAGCACGAGCCCCGGCACGATGTCGCCCGGGCCGAGGAAGAAGAGCCCCGCGGTCGCGAGGATGCCCAGGCACGCGAACAGGCTCAACAAACGCCGCCGCCAGCCGTTCGCGTCGGCGACGGCGCCGAGGAGCAGCGCTCCCAGCGCGACGAACGCCAGGCTGATCGCATTCGTCAAGGCGTACAGACGCGCCGCCTCGCCCTCGGGTAGCTCGACCGCCAAGACCTTGGCGAGGAACTGCGGGAACACCGCTGTCACGACGACGGTGTAGAAGGCCGAGTTGGCCCAGTCGTACCACGCCCACGCACGCGCCTCGCGGCGATCGATCCCGAGCCTGGCCAAGAAGCCCTTCGGTTGCACCATGGGGGGGAGCTTCGCCACGGCCGGTGGCGGAGTCCAGCGGCGTACCGGAATCAGGCGGAGCGGCGCCCTGGCTGGAACGAGCCCGGAAGTACGCGGTTACGCCCGCCGTGCTTCGCCAGGTACACCGCTTCGTCCGCGACCTTCAGCAGCTCGTCGACGTTGCGCATTCCCTCCTGACGTTCGGCCACACCAAGGCTGATCGTCACGTTGCCCTCGAAGTTCGAGAAGCGAACCACCGTCGACTCCACCTTGGCGCGCACGCGCTCGGCGAGATGGAGCGCGCTCTCGAGCCCGGTGCCTGGCGAGAGGATGAGAAACTCCTCGCCCCCCATCCGAGCGCAGTCGTCCCCGCGTCGCAGCACGCTACGAATCGCGGTTGCCGTCTCGCGCAGCACGGCGTCGCCCACATCGTGCCCGTAGTTGTCGTTGACGAGCTTGAACTTGTCGATGTCGAGCATGATGACCGACATCGGCTCTTCGCCCGTGCGCAGCCACTCGGTCTCGAGCTTCTTCATCACGTAACGACGGTTGGGCAGGTTGGTCAAGGCATCGGTCATCGCAGCGACGCGCAGCTTGCGCGCCATGACCGCTTGGCGCGCGTTCTTCTCGCGCAGCTCCTTCTTGTCCTCCTCGACCTGCCGCTGTAGCTCGACGACGCGTTGACCGCCTCGGATGCGGGCCAACAGCAGCTTGGGTTTGAAGGGCTTCGTGACGTAGTCGTCCGCGCCCGCGTCGAACGCCTTGACGACGTGGTCCTCTTCCGCCTGGCCCGTCAGGATCAGGATGTACAGTCGGTGTCCATCGCTGCGGGCGCGCAGCCGTTGGCACAGTTCGAGGCCGTCGATCTCGGGCATCATCCAGTCCGTCACGACGATTTGCGGGTCGGCCTCCACGACCATGCGCAACGCTTCGCGGCCATTCTCCGCCGTCACGACGTCATAGCCCTCGCGCTCGAGGTGTCGAACGAGCACGCGCAGCGAGACGGGGTCGTCATCGACCGCCAAGATGCGCGTCGTGCGCGTATCCGCCGGCCGCAGCGGTGCCGCGGACGCGGCGTGGAAGTTCGCTCCTTGCACGGCCTTGTCCGACTGGATGCGCGCGGCACGGTCCTCGAGGTCCACGTAGCCCAGCACAGGACCGAGTTCGACCTCGAGCAGCTTGCACCAATCGCGCACTTCCGGTTCGACCTTCGACCACACGACCTGCAGGTCGGAGGGCGACAGTTCGTTCGTCTGAGCGAGCTCGCAGAGCTTCGCCCAGTAGATCGGTTGGTCCGCTTCCGACGCGACGATGAGTTCCGCGGTGGCCTGGCCAAGTTGCAGCAACTGGAACAGTTGGTACGCGGCGGCCTCGTCCAAGGTCGGGGTGGCACCGGCGCCGATGGCCTTCAGCACGTCGCTGTAGTACGACGGCAAGCGCCATTCGTCCAAGAGCGCGGCCGAGACTTCCAGGTTCGAGATCGCGAAGGCGGCGGACTCGCGTGATTCCAGCGACCCGGGTGCCGACCCGAGACTGTTCAGGATCTTCGCGTAGGGCAGCGGATGCACGGTCGCCAGCGCCAGCCTTCCGATCCGCGACAGCAACGCGCAGGTGAACGCATCCAGCGGTTCGATCCCCGTCAGTTCTTCCGCGAAGGCACGGGCGGCGACCGCCGCGCTGATCGACCAGGTCCAGTAGGCTTCGTAGTCGAACGCTGTGCAGTTGCCGCGACGGTTTCCGCTCAGCAACGAGAAGCCGAGCGCTGCCGAGCGCAGTTGGCGAAATCCGAGGAGCGACGCCGCATCGCGCAAGTTCCCGACTTGGTGCGCAGTGTCGTAGGCGGCTGAATTCGCGAGCCGCAGCACCGCCGCGGTCAGCGCCGGGTCGCCCCGCAGGACCTCGACGACTTCCTCCGTGGTGCAGTCGTCCCGCTGCGTCAACAGCAGGACCTGCAGCCCGACCCCCGAGGGCGACGGAAGCGTTCCGGCTTCCCTCAGGTCTTCGAAGGCGCTCTCGATGTTGATGGACATGGATGCACGAGAGGCTTTCGCCTAGAGCTCCCTCTCAAGCGCGCTCTTAGCTTCCTCGTACTCGCCCTGACAGCGGTCGACGAAGGGCTTGGCGCTTTCGAGGCTGTTGCTGCGCCCGGCGGTTTCGATCGAGCGAAACAGGTCCGACAAGCGCAAGGCACCCAGGTTCGCCGCGCTGGACTTCAAGGCGTGGGCTGCCGCCTCCATGCCCTTGATGTCACCGGCTTGGACGGCCGTCAGCAGCGCATCGAGCCGCATCGGTGTGTCGGCCAGGAACAGCTCGACCAGTTCTTGGAAGAGCTCGGGGTCGTCCGCCCCACCGAGTTCCTTCAGGCTTGCGACGACGTCCATGTCGAGGACGCCTTGCTCTTCTTTCTCATTCATCGTGATTCTGGGGAGGACACCCTCGTGCAGCGCACCGCGCTCGCCCCACTGGCGGAGCACGCGCTGCAGCTCATCGGTCTGTACTGGCTTGGGGAGGTAGTCGTTCATGCCCTCGGCGAGGCAGCGTTGCCGGTCGCCGGACATCACCAGGGCGGTCATCGCAATGATCGGCACGGAGCCACCGTCATCACGAGCACGAATGGCTCGCGTGGCGCGAAATCCGTCCATCACCGGCATGTGGCAGTCCATGAAGATCAGGTCGTAGGAGCACCGCTCGAACGCCTCGAGCGCCAGCTCGCCGTTGGCGGCGACGTCGACGCGGCAGCCCTCGCGCTGCAGCATGAACGTCGCCACGCGCTGGTTGACGACGTTGTCCTCGACCAACAGCACGTCGAGGACGGTGTCGTCGGGGGTGATCTCCTCCACCTCGGTCTGGCGCTCGTCATCACCCTCGACGAGCGTTCGCTCCGAACATTCGTCCGCGACGTAAACGAGCGCCGAACTGAGCTTCACTGGCGAGACCGGCTTCGAGATCCATGCATCGAAGCCAGAGCGGGCCAAGCTGCCCGGTTGCAGCGTCCGACCCATGACGTTCAGTGCGATCAGCTTCATGCCGCGCAGCGCTTGGCTGGACTTCACGCGGTTCGCGAACTCGCGGCCCTGACCGCTGGCAACGTCGAGGTCGACGAGTCCCAGCGCGAAGGGCCGGTTCGCGTCGACGGCCGCGACGAGCATCTGGCAGGCAGCCTCGAGCTCGCTCGCGACGGTGACATCGTGGCCCCAGGCTTCGAGGGTTCGACGCATGACATCGATGCGAACTGGCTCGTCGTCGAAGAGCAGGACGCGCACCCCGCTGCCGTCGGGCGAATCGAGCGGCGGGCCCAGATCGACAGCGAGCGGCACTTCGAACCAGAACGTCGAACCCTCGCCATGCACGGAGTCGACATCCAATCGACCTCCCATCAAGGCGACCAATTCGCTGGAGATCGCCAGCCCGAGGCCGGTACCGCCGTACTTCTGCGCCGTAGAGACGGACGCTTGGCTGAAGGGTTGGAAGAGTCGCCCGCGAGCGTCCGCCGGGATGCCGATGCCGGTGTCGATCACCGCGACGTGCAGATGGGGAGTGCCCGCGGCCTCGGTGAGACGCATTTCGACGACGACGGAGCCCGACGTCGTGAACTTGATCGCGTTCGTCACGAAGTTCGTCAGCACCTGCCGCAAGCGCAGCGCGTCGCCGGGGATGGTCGCGGGCACCGCGGGATCCAGGTAGTAGGCGAACTCGATGCCTTTGTCGAAAGCGGTGCGATAGTGCAGCTCGGCGACCGACTCCAGGATCTCGACGGGGCGTATCGGCGCGTGGTCGAGTTCCAGCGTGCCCGCTTCGATCTTCGAGAAGTCGAGGATGTCGTTGAGGATCAGCATCAGTCCCTGCGCCGAACGCTGCAACGTCTCGACGCAATCGCGCTGCTCGTGCGTCAGCTCGGAGCGCATGAGGACATCGCCCATTCCCAGGATCCCGTTCATCGGAGTCCGGATCTCGTGGCTCATGCTCGCGAGAAAGCGGCTCTTGGTGCGGCTCAACTGGGCGGCCTTGGCCGCTCGGCGGCGGGCTTCCTCGCACTCCAACTCGGTAGCCTCGACCTGAGTGCGCGTCGGCGTACCGGCGATCGCCAGCGAAACCGTCGTGATCAACGCGAAGCCCGACGCAGCGATGGCGCCGGCTGGCCCCCACGCGACGCCGCCGGCGATGGCCGCGCCCACGCACGCGAGGACACCGAGCGCGTGCGCCAGAACCGTCGAGACGTGTGGCCCGGGAGCGCTCGGAGGGGATGTGATAGGGGAGCTCACCTAGCTGGTTTCGGGCAGCGCTCGACGCCCACCCCAGCCAAATCCCGGCAAAGCCCGCCTCCTACCGCGGGACGCCGGAAGCGACTTCCCGGTCACAGCAGCGGCAGCGACGGAAAACCCCGTGCGTCGGGCTCCGACGAGCCGGGCGGTGGTAGCTCGCGGTCGAAGACGCGACAGAAATGTTTGACCAGGAGCACTTCGCCCAACAGGTTCGTCGGCGGCAGTTCGCAGTGGTCGGCGAGCCGCGTCATCACGCTGGCGTCCAGGCCGCACGGCCGGAATCCGTCGTGGCTCTCGGGCGGGTTGTGCAGGTTCAACGCGAGGCCGTGGTAGGTCACCCAGCGCCGCACGGCGATCCCGATCGAGCAGATCTTCTTGCCGTCGATCCAGACACCGGTCCGGCCGGGCGCGCGCTCGCCGACGAGGCCGAATTCGCCCAAGACGCCGATCACGACCTCCTCGAGATCGCGCAGGTAGCGGTGCAGATCGCGCCGCCCCGCCTCCAGCGCCAGGATGGGATAAGCGACGAGTTGGCCGGGACCGTGGTACGTGGCCTCGCCGCCGCGTTCGACCTCGACGACGGGATGTTCGACCGCGGGATAGTTCTCCGGCGGCGTTCCGCGCCCTACGGTCACGATCGCATCGTGCTCGGTCAGGAGCAGCGCGTCCTCGATCGTCCCGTCCGCGCGAGCCGTCACGAGTTCGCGTTGAAGCTCCCAGCACTCGCGATAGTCGGTGCGTCCGAGCCGCCGCACGTCGAGCACACGCGTCATCGCTACTTCGTCGGCTTCTGGAAGATGTGCACGGCCATCGAATGCACGGCTTCCGCTGCTTCCATCACGACTTCGGGCAAGGTCGGGTGCGCGTGGATGGTGCGCGCGAGGTCCTCGACGGTCGCGCGCATCTCGATCGCCAGCGCGGCTTCCGCGATCAGCTCGGTGACCTCGGGCCCGACCATGTGAACGCCCAGGACCTCGTCGGTCTTCGCGTCCGCGATGATCTTGACGAAGCCGTCGGTCTCCATCAGGCTCATCGCGCGCCCGGACGCGGCGAAGGGGAACTGGCCGACCTTGACGTCGTGCCCGGCTTCCTTCGCTTCGGCTTCCTGCAGGCCGACCGACGACATTTCGGGCGCGGTGAAGATCACCGCAGGCACGCAGCGCACGTCGTACTCCTCCGGCTGGCCGGCGATGACCGCGGCGGCGACCAGGCCTTCCTTCGAGCCCTTGTGGGCCAGCATGGGTTGCCCGGCGATGTCGCCGATGGCGTAGATGTTCGGAACCTTCGTGCGACGCTGCGCATCGACCTCGAGGAAGCCCGGCTTGACCGTGGAGAGGCCGACGCTCTCGAGCCCGAGCCCCTCCGAGAACGGCGTGCGACCCACCGTGCACAGGATCTGGTCGCACTCGATCGTCTGCCGCTTGCCGTCGCGGCTCTCGGCGGTGACGAGCAACTTGTCGCCCTTCTTCTCCCACGACTTCGCGCCCGTCCTCGTCAGCATCTTCATGCCCATCTTCTTCATCGAGCGCTCGATGATCTTGACGCAATCGCGGTCCTGGCCCGGGAGCGCGCCCTCCGTGAACTCGATCACGGTGACTTCGCTACCGAGCTTGCGATAGAGCATGCCCAGCTCGAGTCCGATGTATCCGCCGCCGATCACGACCAGGTGATCCGGGACGCGATCGGGAGCCAGCGCCTCGGTCGAGGACCAGACGTGCTTGCCGTCGAACTCGAAGCCCGGAATGGTCGACGCGACCGAGCCGGTGGCGATCACGATGTCGTCGCACTCGAGCACCTGGGTGTCGCCCTTGGCCTTCGTCACCTCGACCTTGTTCTTGCCGAGGATCTTCGCCGTGCCGGCGATGTGCGCGACCTTGTGGTTCTTCAAGAGACCACCGACGCCGCCGGTCAGCTTGCCGACGATGCCCTCCTTCCACTTGACGAGCTGCTCGAGGTCGAGCCGCACGCCTTCGACGTGGACGCCCATCTGGCTGGCATGCTTGACCTTGTCCATCAGCGCACCGGCAGCGATCAACGCCTTCGACGGAATGCAGCCGACGTTCAGACACGTCCCGCCGAGCGCCTCCTTCTCGACGACGGTCACCGCTTGACCCAGTTGCGCCAGACGTATGGCGCAGACGTAGCCCGCGGGTCCGGCACCGATGACGACGACGTTTCTCACTTTGCTCATAGAGGACTCGAGGGGGCGGCGATCAGAGCGGGAAGGCTCCTTCCCCGGGACGGGCATCGCCGAAGCGTTCGGCGATGCGGAGGAATTCGTTGTACTGCTGCCGCAGGTGCCGCGGCACCTCGGCGTAGACGTCCTCGACCAAGGAGCGCAACGGCATCGGCGCCGCCGCTTCCTGGGCGTGGATGACCGTGTCGATCTCGGCGTAGGTGGCCTCGAGCAAGGCTTCCGCGGCGCCGGGCGCCAACAACCCGCGTTGTTCGAGGAACGCGCGGAAGCGCGACAAGGGATCGCGCTGCTCCCACGACTCGACCTCGTCCGCGTCGCGGTACTTGGTGGGATCGTCGGAGCTCGAGTGCCCCATCAGGCGATAGGTCTTCACGACGAGCAGCGAGGGTCCCTCGCCGCGGCGGGCGCGCTCGACGCAGTGCCGCATGGCCTCGTAGGTCGCCAGGACGTCGTTGCCGTCGACCGAGTGGCCAGGCATCCCGTAGGCGACGGCCTTGCGCGCATAGTCGGTCGTCGCCGTTTGCTCCTTCGACGGCACCGAGATCGCCCAGCCGTTGTCGATGCACACGAACACGGCCGGCACGTTCCAGACCGCGGCGAAGTTCATGCCGCTGTGGAAGCCGTTCGACGACGTGGCGCCGTCGCCGAAGTAGATGCCGTGCACTTCGTCGAGCCCCTTGCGCTTGGCCGCGAACGCCGCACCGACGCCGTGCGGAATCTGCGTCCCGATGACGCTCGACCAAGAGGGGTAGTGCGAGCCCTTGTGCTGCAGGTGATTGCACATCTGACGACCCTTCGCGGTGTCGTTCGAGTTGCAGTACATCTGCGCCACGTACTCGTCGAGCGGCAGTCCGCGCATCAGCGCAGCACCGCCCTCGCGCAGTCCCGACCAGAGCCAGTCCTGCTCATGGAGCGCGGCCGCGGATCCGATCATCGCGGCTTCCATGCCGAGCATCGAGCCGACGAAACCGACGCGACCGGCACGCTGCAGCTTGAGCATGCGCTGGTCGACGCAGCGCACCATCGTCATCCAACGGTAGAGCCCGTGCAGCCAAGCGTCCTCGTAGGCGCGCAGCTCGGCGACGGGCGTACCGGTAGCATCGAGCAGTTGCTCGTGCGGCGTCGTGGCGGCCGTCGGCGCCACTACAGCGACAGGAGCCCCGGCTCTTCCAAGAGTTCCTTCATCGAGACCAGGAAGCGCGCCGCCGAGGCGCCGTCCACCAGTCGGTGGTCGACGCTGATCGACAGGTTCATGTACTGGCGCACGGCGATCTCGTCCCCATCGGGCGTCTCGACGATGCCTGGCCGCTTCATCAAGCGGTGGACGCCCAAGATCGCGACTTCGGGGAAGTTGATGATCGGCGTCGCGAGCGTGCCGCCGATGTTGCCGGCGTTGGTGATCGTGAACGTGCCGCCGGAGAGCTCCTCGGGCTTGATCTTGCCGGCGCGCGTGCGCTCGGCCAGCTCGCCCAATTCGCGCCCGAGCTGCAGCAGCCCTTTGTCCTGAACGTCGTCGATCACGGGCACGATCAAGCCGTTCTTCGTGTCGGTCGCGATGCCGAGGTTCACGTAGCCGAACGTGACGATCTCGTTCGTCGACTCGTCGAGCTGACTGTTCAGCTCGGGATAGCGCGCCAACGAGATCGCCGCCGCCTTCATGATGAACGGCATGTAGGTGATCTTGACGTCCTGCTTGGCGCCGATGGCTTTCGCCTTGGCGCGCAGGGCGACGAGCTCGGTCACGTCCAGTTCCTCGACGACCGTGAAGTGCGTCGCCGTGAACATCGAGCGCGACATCGCCTCGGCGATCTTGCGCCGGACGCCGCGGAACGGAACGCGCGTCTCGCGCTCGCCCTTCGGAATCGAGACCGCCGGGCCCGTGCGGCGCTCGGGGGCCGCGCGCTGCTCGCCGCGGTCGCGAGTCGGCGCCGCGGCGCCGCCACCGGACTTGGAGAAGGCTTCCACGTCGGCGCGGCGGATGACGCCGTTCGGGCCGGTGCCGTCGACCTCGGTCAGATCGATGTCGAGCTCGCGGGCGACGCGGCGAGCGCTGGGCACGGCGCGCGCCTTGCCATTCGCCTGGGTGCGGCTGCCCTTTCCACCGCGCGTCGCTTGCTCGGACGCACTAGCGGCGACGGGCTCCGGCTGCGCCGCGGCGGCCTGTTCGACGCGCTCGGACACGGCGCCTTCGGTCGCGAGCTGGAAGATCACTTCACCGATCGGCACGACGTCCCCCGCCGCGCGCAACTGCTTCGTGATCGTTCCCGAGGCGGGCGCGGGCACTTCGACCGTCGCCTTGTCGGTCATCACTTCGACGATCGGCTGGTGCTCCTCGACCACCGCGCCCTCCTCGACGAGCCACTGCACGATCTCGCCCTCCGCGATGCCTTCGCCGATGTCCGGCAGCTTGAAGTCGATCACGCGACCGCCGCCGCCGCCGTTCTCGGCGGGCGAGGGTTGCTCGGGTAGCGACGTGGAGGCCGCCACCGGCTCGGGTGCCGGCTCGCTGCGCTTGCCAGCGCCGTTCGCCGCCTGCTTGCCCTTCTTCTCGCCGCCCTTCTCGGCGCCCGGCTTGCCGCCCTGCTTCTGAAACTTCGCCCCGCCCGCGCCGTCCAGCACGAAGAGCACTTCGCCCACGGGGACGATGTCACCCTCGGCGACGCGCAGCTCGGTGATGGTGCCGGCCTGGGGTGCGGGCACCTCGACGGTGGCCTTGTCGGTCATCACCTCGACGACCGGTTGATGTTCCTCGACGACGTCACCCTCGGCGACGAGCCACTGCACGATCTCGCCCTCTGCGATGCCTTCGCCGATGTCGGGAAGCTTGAACTCGAGTGCCATGATGGAGCCTGTCTCTAACGAAGAAAGGAGGTGGGAGCGGAGGGGCTGTCGAGACCCTAGAACTTGGCGACGAACTCGATCGCGTCCAAGACGCGGCGATCATCGGGCAAGTAGTGGTGCTCGAGCGTGTTCGGGAAGGGCGTATCGAAGCCGGTGACGCGCTTGATCGGCGCCTCCATGTACTCGATCGCATGTTCGGCGATCAGTGCAGAGATCTCGCCGCCGAATCCGCAGAAGCGCGGCGCTTCGTGCAGGACCACGACGCGGCCCGTGGATCGCGCGGCGTCGAGCACGCCGTCCTCGTCCAGCGGCAGGAGCGTGCGCAGATCGACGACGCGACACTCGATGCCTTGTTCGGCGGCCTTCTCAGCGGCCTTCGAGGCGACCGGCACCATCGCGCCGTAGCAGAACACCGTCACGTCGGTGCCCGCGCGCACTTCGCGCGTGGTCGACAGGTCGACGGTGTAACGACCCTCGGGCACCTCGCCCTTGACCGTTCGATAGAGCGCCTTCGGCTCGAGGAACAGGACGGGATCGGGATCGTCGATCGACGCGATCAGGAGCCCCTTCGCGTCGTGCGGCGTCGACGGGATGACGACCTTCAAGCCGGGCGTGTGACAGAAATACGCCTCGCCCGATTGGCTGTGATAGAGGCCGCCACGGATGCCGCCCCCGTAGGGCGTGCGGATCACCATCGGTGCCGTGTACTGACCGCCGGAGCGATAGCGCAGCTTGGCCGCCTCGCTGACGATCTGGTCGAACGCGGGGAAGATGAAGTCCTGGAACTGGATCTCGCAGACCGGCTTCAAGCCGTTCATCGCCATGCCGATCGCGGCGCCGACGATGCCGTCCTCGGACAACGGCGTGTCGAAGCAGCGCTCGGCTCCGAATTCGGCTTGCAGGCCTTCGGTGGCGAGGAACACGCCGCCCTTCCGGCCGACGTCCTCGCCGAACACGTGGACGCTGTCGTCCTCGCGCATGGAGGTCTTGAGGCCGTCGTTGACCGCTTGGAGAAGAGTTTGGGTGACCATGTCGATGGGAACGCGAGTGGAAGCGATAAGGAGCGGGAAGGAAGCGGGCTAGAGCGGGAACTCGCCCTCGCCGGCAGCGGCCTCGCCGCGTCGCTTGGCGAGGTCGAAGGCGGCTTCGCCCTGGCGCCGAAGGTGTTGGGGCAGCTCCGCGTAGACGTCGGAGAAGATCGTTTCGAGACCGGGCTTCTCGACGCCTTCGGCTTCGCGCGCCGCGGCTTGCATCTCGTCCAAGAGCTCTTTCTCGAGCGCGGTCGCGCGCTCCGCGTCCCACAACCCGCTGGCCTCGAGGAACTTTTGGAAGCGCGGAATCGGATCCTTGGCGCGCCAGGCCTCGAACTCCTCCTTCGGCACGTAGCGCGAGGGATCGTCGGAGGTCGAGTGCCCGCCCATGCGGAAGGTCTCCGCCTCGATCAGGGTCGGGCCGCCGCCGGTGCGGGCCCGCTCGACCGCTTCGAGCACGGCCTTGCGAACCGCCAAGAGGTCGTTGCCGTCGACCGTGACGCCGGGCATCCCGTACGCCTGGGCCTTGATCGCGAAACCCTCGGACGCGGTCTGCTCCTCGCTCGAGCACGAGATCGCATAGCCGTTGTTCTGGCACAGGAAGACGACCGGCGACTTCCACACGCCCGCGAAGTTCATCCCCGAGTGGAAGCCGAGGCTCGACGTCCCGCCGTCGCCGAAGCTGACCAGCGCCACCGTGTCCTCGCCGCGCCGCTGCGCCGCGAAGGCCGCGCCGACGGCTTGCGGGATGTGCGTTCCGATCGGCGAGCTGATCGACACGAAGCGGATCGGCTCGACGAAGCTGAAGTGCACCGGCATCTGGCGTCCGCGCGCGGTGTCGCGCGCGTTGCCGAACATGTTGTGCATCATCTCGATGGGCGGAACGCCGTGGTACAGCGCCATGCCGAAGTCGCGATAGCTGGGGAACAACCAGTCCGTCTTGCGCAGCGCGCTGGCCGCGCCCACCTGCGTCGCCTCGATGCCCTCGTTCGGGATCGAGAAGCCGATGCGCCCCGAGCGCTGCAGCTTGAGGCAGATCGCGTCGAAGGCGCGCACGGCCTTCATCGAGCGGTAGCAGTGCCACAGCTCTTCCTCCGAAAGGCCCGGGTCGTAGCCGTTCACGGCTCCATCGGGCTCGATCACGCGCAGGGGTGCTGTCTTCATCGGGTGGGAACTCGCGGGGTCTCGGTGGCGCGGCGCTCGCGCGCCATCCGCTCGAAGAAGAACTCGCCGGCCTTGTAGCTCGAGCGGACGAGCGGGCCGCTGGCGACGTAGCGGAAGCCCAGCTTCTCGCCTTCGAGCTGGTACTCGGCGAAGAGCTCCGGCGTCACGTATTCGCGCACCGGAGCGTGGTTCGGGGTCGGGCGCAGGTATTGGCCCAGGGTCAAGAAGTCGACCCCGACGCCGCGCAGTCGCGCCAGCGCGTCCAGCACTTCGTCGCGCGACTCGCCCAGGCCGACCATCAGCGACGACTTGGTGAAGACGTCGGGTGCCACGGCCTTGGCCGCGCGCAGCGTCTCGAGCGAGCGCCCGAACGAGCAGCGCGGATCGCGGATCTTGCGCTGCAGGCGGTCGACGACCTCGACGTTGTGCGCCAGGACATCGGGGCGCGCGTCCATCAGCGCCGCGAGGTCCGCGCCGGCGTAGTCGGGAATCAGCGTCTCGACGATCGTCTCGGGGCTCTGGCGCCGGATCTCGCGGACGCAGGTCGCGTAGTGCCCGGCACCGCCATCGGCCAGATCGTCGCGGTCGACGCTGGTGATCACCACGTACCCGACGCCCATCTCGGCGATGGCGAAGCCCACCTTGCGGGGCTCGTCCGGATCGGGCGGAGCCGCCTGCTGGACCGTCTTGACGGCGCAGAAGCGGCAGCGGCGCGTGCACTCGTCGCCGAGCACCATCAGGGTCATCGTCGGGTGCTTGCCCGACCAGCACTCGCCCACGTTCGGGCAGCGCGCCTCCTCGCAGACGGTGTGCAACTGGAGCTCGCGCGCGAGACCCTTGAGCTTGGTGTAGCCCTCGCCGCCGGGCAGCGGGACCTTGAGCCAGCTCGGCTTGCGCTCGCGGGCATTCCCCGGCGAGTGCGGGGGCGTCGTAGGGGTTTCAGGAGGCATGGGGAAAGGCTGGCCAGTCTAACACGAATCGCGGCCCGACCCCAGGTGCGAGGCGCCCGCAGCGAAAACCGACTTCCATACCTCGACGGGGTGGCGAGCCGCACCACGGGCAGGACTCAAGCGACCTCCTCGGAGCCCGAGGCCGTGCGGCGCTCACGCAAGAGGCGGTTCGCCCGCGCGATGCCGATCCACGCCAATAAGAACGAGCCGATCAGGGTCACGGCCAAGAGCGTGGTCAGGTGTTGCGTCCCGTCCACGACGGGAACGGGCACCAACGCCAGGCTCAAGCCGGCGATCACGACGCCCAGCCAGAAGAGGTCTCGACCGCTGGACTCGTTCGCGTCGTACCAGACATCCTCGTCCACGAAAGTCGCTCGCACGCGCAGGCCGTACCACGCATTGGGAGCGACGCGGCGCCGCCAGAGCGGAATCGCGAGCCCGGCGAAGAGCAGGCCGGTGACGACGAAGATGATCGCGGAAAGCAACAGCACCAAGGGCACCTCTACGACGGGTCGTGGCGATGGTTCAAGGACGGGCCTCGCGCTACGCCAAGCTAGGCCAAGCGCGCGCCGAGCGGCACGTCGGCGTCGGGCCGACACAGGACGACCGCGCCGTCGGCGTCGTGAAAACCGGTCACGAGGCACTCCGACATCACAGGGCCGATCTGTTTCGGTGGGAAGTTTACGACAGCTACAACGAGCGTGCCGACGAGGTCTTCCGGGCGATAGCGAGCGGTGATCTGCGCGCTCGACTTGCGCAGGCCCAGCTCCTCGCCGAAGTCGATCTTCAAGACGTAGGCCGGCCGCCGCGCCGCGGGCAGGTCGCTGACCTCGACGACGCGGCCGACGCGTAACTCGACGCGCTCGAACTCCGACCAGGTGAGCCCGTCGTTCATCGCAGTCTCGATCCGGTGAGCCTGAGACGTACCACGTCGGGTAGCTCGTCGTCCTCGATCGCGCCGGAACCATCCAGGTCCCAGCGCGCGAGAAAGCCGTCCGGCACGGACCACAGGCGTAAACCCTGGCTGAGCAGCCCGAGCCGCTGATCGATGCGCGCCCGATCCGCCGCCTGCTCGCCGGGGTTCGTCAGGAACTCGAAGATGTCGGGCCGCGCGCCGAGCTCCGCCCGAGCGAGCGTTTCGTCGCCGTTCGCGTCGAACTCCTGCAGCAAGCGCTCGATCGTGATGTCCGGCGGCAGCGGCGCCAGGTCGAACGCGCGCGCCGGCCATTCGGCGTCACCCTCGCGCAACACGCCGGCCGCGCGACCGTAAGCCTTGGGATGCAGCGCGTACGACACGACGCCATCGCCGTCCACGTCGAGCGCGGTCCAATCCTCGTCGCGCAGCACGAACTCGCGCGACGAGACCTTCCCGTCGTCACGCTGTTCGTAGGCGTCCAGCATCGCCGCGGCGCGCGCGCCGCCGTAGCGCAACTCCCGCAGCTCGCCCGGCGAGCGCGACAGCTCGTCGCGATCGAGCCAACCGCTCTGGTCGAGATCCAACTGCGCGAAGACCAGGCGCGTCATCTCGCGGCGATCGAGCGCGCCGTTGCCACGCTTGTCGAAGGCGACCGGATCCGCGCCGTCCAAGAGGCGCGCCAGATCGCCGTCGCGCTGGACCCGACGCGCGGGCACGGGGTCGAGCGGCGGCTGGTCCGGCGGCAGGGAGTCGCCGAACACGCCGGCGCCGCGGGCCAACTCTCGCAGGCTCACGCGTCCGTCACGATCACCGTCCAGCCCCTCGCCGGCTCCCGCGCTGTACTCCTCTCCCTCGAGGAAGCCCGAGCGATCCGCATCGAGGCGAGCCAGGTGCGCGCGCGCCGTCTCGCCGAAGCTCGCGGTCCGCGGCCCGCGCGCCAGATCCAAGGCCTCCGCGGGCACGTCGAGGATGCGTGCGATCTCCGCTTGCCACAACCAGCGCGAGTCATGACTGACGTCCTTCAGCCGCGCGCCGTCGAAGTCGACCATGCGATCGAGCGGAAAACCCTCGGCCACCGCGGCATAGGCGTGCGACAAGCCGGGGAACGTGCCCAAAGTGACGGGATCGCCGGACGCCGAGACATCCGTCAGGAACACGCCGAGCTGTCCCGGCGCCAGCAGGACGCGCCGACGGAACGGCGGGTTGTAGAGGTCGAGCCCGACGAGCATCTCCGTCGCGAACCCGCTCTCGATGGAAGGCTGATCGCGATAGCGCGGCAAACGCTCGGGCTCACTGATGTCGACGACGACCAAGCGCGAGCGCCGATTCGCCGAGGTGCCCTGCTCGAGCAGCACGTACGCATAGTCACGCTCGGTGGTGCGCGCGCCGCCCTGGGCTTCCGCCGGGTCGACCTGCGACCGCACGACCAACCCGCGGTACTCCATGCCGTCGGTGCGCGCGGAAGCACTGCGGCGCGCGTCGAGTCGCGGCGCGAGCAACTTGGGTCGCGTCGGCTCCGTCACGTCCCATAGGAACAAGCCCTGACGCCGATCGAGCACCGCTGCGATCAGCCGAGCAGGGCTACGGAAGTCGAGCGGCGTGTCGCCGTTGGTCTGCGGCCGGCTGTACTGGAACAGAACTTCGACGGCGATCGCCTCGTTCGGCACGGTGAACGCGTCGTTCGAGTCGATCTGCTGCACGTGACGCGGCGCGATCGGCGCGCGCACGTCGAAGATCGCCAGGCCGCCGACCCCGTCCGCGACGTAGGCGTAGGGCCACTGCAGAAAGATGTCGTGTGCGTCGAAGCTGGGCGCGTGACCGACCAGGCGTAGCTTGCGTTCTCGGACCTCGAAGATCTTGAGCCCGCCGACGCCGTCAGCCAGGTACAGGTGTCCGGCGCGGTACTCCATCGTCTGAGGATCCACCGTCGCGACGAAACTGGCGCGCTCGAGCTTGGTGGGATCGGTCGCGTCCAAGACGTGCACGCCGCGCCGCCCCTCGGCGACGAACACCGAGCGCGCGTGGCCCTGCAAGGGATCGCAGTCCAGCTCGAGCGACACGACGTCGGGCTGCACGAAGCGCGACAGCGGCACGGAGCGCGCCGGCTCGCGTCGGTTCAGCACGACCGCCTCGATGCCGCGCTCGTCCGCGACGAACACGAGTTGGCGCGCAAGCTCGAAGTTGACCGAACCAAGGCCCCACGTCGCCGAGCTGCGGTGGCACTCGACGCACGAGCGCGCGGTGGAACGCGTCGAGTGCAGTTGATGGTGGATCATCGTCATGCCCGAGAGACCCTTCGCCGTCTCGGGCAGGGCTTGATCGATCAAGAGCTCGCCGTCTTCGTCCCAGACGCTGCCCATCGTCGAGAAGCCGGTCATGTACGGCGCCACGCGACCCGCTTCGTTGAACCCCGCGTAGAAACTCTTCCAAGTGGCGAAGACCTTCTCCTGCGTCGTCACGCGGCCGGGTGTGCGCTTCCCCGACAGGAGGTCGAGCTGCGTCAAGGACTCGATGCGCGAGAAGTGGAAGCCGAGGAAGTTCGTGTTCCAGCCGGCGTGGCACGTGTAGCACTCGACCTTGCCGTGCGCCGATGTCATCGCCTTCTCGGCCGCGCGGTTGAACTCGGGGCGCAGCGGGTCGATGACGTGCACCGCCTGCTTGACGATGTGCTCCTTGCCGGTGACCTTCGAGGTCAGCTTGACGACGTCGCCGTCCCAGCGCAGGTGGTTGAGGCGCGTGCCGCGCTCGGTCTCGAGCTTCGTCGGCTCGTCGAACGTGCCGTGGCACGCTTCGCACGAGATCTCGACGGCGTACTCCATCTGGCCGTGCAGCGCGCCGTCCCCCATCACGTCCGAACGCGTGTGACAGTCGATGCAGTGCATCCCGCGCTCGTGGTGCAAGTCCGGCGGGCAGATCGCCGGATCGTCGAGATAGAAGTTCCCGTTCAACTGTCGATCGGTCGTGCCCGGGATGTCGGGGCCGCCCGGCGCGTCCGGCGGCAACATCGAGAGCCCGCGAAAGTGCAAGCCGATCGTCGCGTCGCCGTAGTGGCACGTCGTGCAGGTCTGCGTCTCGGGATAGCGCGTCAGCACGTGCCGGCGCGGATGCCCGGGCTCGGTCTTCGGCACGCTCGGATCCGCCGATTCCGACAGTCCGTCGACCGCGTACGGCACGTGGCACGCCGCACAGCCCTCGCCGCGATAGTCGCCGTCGAAGCCCACGCGCCCGCGCACGCCGCGGCCCTCCGAGAAGAGGTGGCACTGCATGCACTCCTTGCGCGCCAGGTCCGTGTAGTGCGTCGCCAACTCGTCGCGCGGGCCGCGCGCATCGAAGGGCGGCACCTGGACCAACGTGTCGACGGCGCCGTGCTTCTCGGTGGGTGCGGGCGGCGGAAAGATCGCGTAGCGCGAGCCCTTCATCTTGAAGTGCCCCATCTCGTAGTAGCCGTCGGAGAGGTGCCCGGCGGTCGTTCCGTGCAAACTCGTCAACAGGTCGTGAACGGCGAGATCGTGGCACGGCGCGCAGGTCTGCTCGACGACGCGCAGGTCCATCGGGTTGTGGAAGCGCCGCCAGGGCAGGTCTTCGTCGAGCTTCGCGACGCGTTCGTCCTCGCCGCGACGGCGCGGACGCGCGACGTGGGCCTCTTCCTTCAGCTTCGACGTGCCGTTCCCGCCGTGGCAGTCCGTGCACGAAAGCTCCGCCTCGGGATGCATCGCCTCCAGAAGCTCGTGGCAGTGCAAACAGCCCGTGTCTCGATCGCTACCGCTGCCCCGCGGCGTCGCGGGCCGAGCGGCCGGCGCAGCATCGAGGAACAGCGTCGCGAGCGCGGCCGAAACGGCGACGACAGCCAGCAGCAGCCGAACCTTCACGCGAACAGTTTGGGCAGTTTCTTTCCGCGCACGTAGCGGCCTTGGAAGTCCATCAGCGTGCCGATCGTCGCCGCGACGTCGATCGTGCGCACCTCGTTGTTCGAAACGACGCCGCGTTGGAAGTCCGGTCCCCAGGCCGCGATCGAGACGTAGTTGATGTCGTCGGAGCCGTCGCCGTGATCGAGCCCGCGCCGCGAGTTCAGATCGGCGTCGCGCCCGAACTCGGGCAGCACGAAGATCGCGGTCGATTCGGCCAGTTCGGGGTCGTCCTGGACCGCCGCGATCAGCTCGCCCAGCATCGCGTCGTTACGCCGAATCACTTCCTGGTACGCGTTGAAGTTGCCGTGCGCGACGTCGGCGTCGCGCAGCACGACACCCAAGAGCTTCGGCCGAAAGATCGACAAGAGGTTGCGCGCAACGCGTAACGCCTTCGCGTCGGCCGCGCCCGTCCCACGCAGGTCCACGGTGCCGCGCGTCAGCTCGTCGAGGATGTAGTTTTCGATCTTCGCGTCGTTCGCCGAGCGCGCCACGTCCTCGGCGCTGCGCTGGCCGCCGATCGCGCCGCGCAGCCGATCGAGCAGCTCGCGCTCACGGGCTTCCATCTCCTTCGGACGACCGTAGGCGTCGAGCAGCCGCTTGAACTCCTGGTTGAAGATCCCGTCGCCGTCGAGCGTGTTGGCCGCGTAGCGCGCGCCGTAGTCGGGATGGATCGAGCTGGCGTAATTCGCCTGCTGCGCGCCGCCCGAGGTCGCGATCCAGACGTCGGAGGGCGCGAGCCCCAGCTCTTTCCGCGCGTACTCGAAGACGGTCGGATCCTCGCCACGCGAGTTCTCGCGAATGCCGCGCGCCTCGGCGATACCGGTGAAGATCGAGAGCGACGCGCCGAAGTGCCCCAGGTTCGCCGTGCGCGCGCGGTGATAGACGACGCCCTCTTTCGCAAGTCGAGCGAGGTTCGGGATGTTGGCCGGCGTCCCGAACGTCTCGCGCGTCCTGACGCCGCCCGCGAAGGCAACCAGGATCACGTGCTGCGTGCGCGGCGCGAGGCGCGAGAGGCCCGGCAGCAACGTACCCGCCGACAGCGCGGCCGTGCCCGCCAAGAACTGGCGGCGGTTCGCGCTGGCACCGAGCACTCGGTCGCGGCGCGGAATTTCGGGGCTGAACATGAGCTTCACCAGGTTGCGTAGTCGGGATGCGTGACGAGCGCCAGCAGGATCGTCGCGGGGCGACAGGCCTCCTCGTGGAACGTTGTAACGAACGTGCGCAGTTCGTCCTTGGTCGCCGAGCGCCCGAGCAGTCGCTCGAACAACCCGGCGACCCAGGCCGTCGGATCGTCGATGGCCGCCTTCTTGGGCAAGACCGCCTGGCCCGAATCCACGAGCAGCCGCGCGAAGACCGAGCGCAAGGGCGTCGCGTCCGCCAGCCCGTCCATCGCGCCGCGAATGCGATCCACCTCGACGTCACTCGGCGCTCGATCGGTCAGATCGACGAACAGCGCGCGCACGAAGGCGTGGTTCGGCAGCGTGCGGCGCGTCTCGAGTCGTGCTTGGTAAGCGCTCGAAAGCAGCCACTCGCGCACGATCCCGCCAAAGGCCAATGGATCTCGCTCGAGTCGCCGTGCCCAGTCGCCCAGCGCGCGGCGCTCGGGCTCCGTGTCGAGCAATCGCCGATGCGCACGGGCCAGCAAGACCTCGAGCGCATGTCGATCGCCGAGCGCGAGACGCACGACGTCGGCTTGCGTGCGCCCCATCTGCCCTAGGAAGCGCGCGGGCGTGCCGTCGTAGAGCTTCTTCCCGACCGCAAGGTTCTTCGGGCTCGCTTGGACGTTCTCGCCGCGAAACTGCTCCAGCACGACCGTGACGAACGTGTCCGGGCCCGGGTTGCGCCGATCGAAACTCGCCGACAGCGCCACGTAGACCAGCGCATCGCGCACGCCGAGCTCACCCGCTGCCAGGCGCTCGGGCAGCGCCAACACGCGCTCCGACGTCGGCCGGAAGTTGTCGATCAGGAGCAGGAAGTAGAGCTCTTCGGTCAACCAATTGCGCCAGAACTCGGGCTCGCCCAGCGCCACGTCGAGCAGCTCGGCAGCACCCTTCCCCAACCACCGCGCGCGCTCCTCCAGGGTCGGCGGCCGGCCGAAGAGATCGATGTAGAGCGCCCGCAACCGCCGCGCCTCGAGCGCATCCGCGGGCTCCGCGGCCGTGCGCTCGGGCACGTCGTCGCCTTGCACCCACGGCGACGCGGCCAGCGGTAGCAGAACGAGCGTAGAAGCAAGCAGGAGGGAGCGCATGGGGGATCGAGCCGGTGCCCGGTCTAGTCTATCGGTCGAACACGGGCTGGTTGCGATGCGCGAAGGCAGCACTTCGGAAGGCCCTTCCCTGAGGCCTGCGAGGGCTGAGGCCCCTGCCTGCGCCGGAATCAGCGCCCCGTCGGGCGGCGGGCGTTCACTTCGGCGGGTGAGAGCGCCTGGCCGCGGCGGTCGGTGATGTCGCCGGGGCCGTCCAGCAGCGGCGTGTCGGCGCCTCCGCTGAGTTGGTGCACGACGTAGTTGATGACGGCGGCCAGCTCGACATCGCGCATGTGCGCCATGGGCGGCATCGGCGCGCCCCAGCGGTCGCTCGTCAGGCCGTAGAGGTGCAGGTCGATGAGGTACTCGCGCCCGCCCGCTCGTAGGGCCAGCTCCGCCGCGGCGGTGACCGGCGGATACTGGTCCCAGCCGCTGCCGTCGCAGAGGTGACAATTGGCGCAGTTGCGTTCGTAGCCGCGCTGCCCGAGGTCGCGCCATTCGAACTCGAGCGAAGGCGGCGGCTCGTAGCGGGCGAGCACCGCGGTCTCGGTGCTGAGCTCAAATTGCGCGTAGCGCATCCAGGCGAACGCGGCCGCGCCGACGAAGAGCAGTGCCACGATGGTGTAGGTCACGATGTTCGCGAGGAAATGGCGCATGGTCGTCTGGGCTACACGAGAGCGAAGCGTTCGAGGCGGATGCGTGCGTGCGGCACGTCGCGCTCGACGAGGGCCTTGTTGACGGCGTCCATCATGGGCGGCGGGCCGCAGAGCATGTAGTTCCGGCCAACGGCCGCCGCGGGTAGGTGCCTGTCCAGCAGCTCCGGCGTGACGTAGCCCCGCTCGCCCTGCCAGTCCTCCGGCGGGTCTTCGAGGACGTAGACGACATCGAGGTCGAGACGCTCGCGCAGCTCCTCGATGTCTTCCCGGTACGCCAAGTCCTCCCAGGCCGTGTTGGCGTAGAAGAGGAGCACGGGCCGCGGATCCTTGCGGTCGGCCATGGTCCGCAAGACCGACAGGAACGGGGCGACGCCGATGCCGCCCGCGAACAGGACGTAGCCGGCGGCCGGATGGCGGTCGATGGTGAAGGCGCCGTGCGGCCCGTCCACGTAGGCCCGCGTTCCGGGCGGCACGTCGGGAATGGCGCTGGAGAAGTCACCGACCGCCTGGATGCCGAATTCGATGCGGTCGCGTCGTTCCGCGCTCGAGGTAAAGCTGAACGGGTGCTCTTCCAGTGTGAACGCGGAGCGGTGCAGCTTGATCCAGGCGAATTGGCCAGGCTCGAAGCGGAGCCCGCCGTGGCCGACGGGCTCGAGGGCCAGGGTGTTGGTGTCGCCGCGCTCGGCGCGCACCTCGGCCACCTTCCAGCGATACGCTTGTTGACGAAGCGGCTTGATGACGCGGAGGTAGAGCACCAGCCCGACCATTGCGGCCGACATGCCGATCCAGACCGCCTGCTTCCACGCGGTATTGATGTAGAGCCCGGCCATGGATGCGTGAAGCTGCGCGAAGACGACGGCGGCGACGCCGAAGCCGATGTGCAAGAGACGCCACGCTTCGTAGTCCAGCCTGAGGCGCTCCCGAAACACCGACGTCGCGACGGTCGCGAGAAGCACCAGCACGCTCAGCAGTCCGAACCGGCTGGCCCAGTTGCCGGACAGCGGGTTCAACAGCTTCAGCCGCGACGGATTGTCGATGACGATGATGAGCGGGTGCAACAGGATGGCGCCGACGGCGACCAGCGCGATCCTGCGGTGATAGCGCAGAATGATGTCGATGCCGTACGGCGCCGTGAGCCGCTTGAAGCGGGCGATCAGCAGGAACTGCAGCGCGATCTGGGTCAACCCGACGAAGCCGAGCGCGACCGAGAACTCCAGCCAGAAGGGCCGGCCGGAGGGCACGGGGGGGACGAGCATGAGAAAGACTGGCACCAGCACAACCGCGAGGTAGAGCAGCAGCCAGAACAGCCCGGCAATCGTTCGATCCAAGTGCATGTCCCCCAATGGCATCCGTGGCGAGTGAACGGCTGCCGGGGCTGCGAATCGTGTTCCATGCGCGCATGGCTACGCCACGCGATCGACGCCACGACGATGCGCTCGTGACGGACGCGGCGTGTGGCATCGGCCTTGCTAAGAGGCGTCCGCAACCACCCGGGGAACGCCATCGCAGACATCGAAGAAACGAAGCAGCGGACGACCTGGCGCACGGGGGACCTGCTCCGGGCCGCTGGCGTCTTCGTGGCGGTGTACGTCTTGGTCCAGCTCCTCTGGGCCGCGCACGTGATTCTCTTCCTCGCCTTTCTCGGCCTCCTCTTCGGGCTCGCCATGGCCTCCGCCGTGGATCCGCTCGAGCGCTGGGGACTCCCGCGGGGCCTCGGAACCGCGGCGGTCGTCCTGGTGCTCTTCTCGGGCTCCTTCCTGATCGGTGCGATCATGGCTCCGACCGTCCGTGCACAAACGGTGCAGCTTCGGCGGCAGCTTCCAGAGGCCCTGGACCGTCTCGAGAGCTGGGCGGAGGACCAGGAGGGTGTCCTCGAAGCCATGCTGCCCTTCGCGGGCGGCGAAGAACCGGACACGACGGATGCCAAGGGCGCGTCGGTCGGGAAAGCGCCGCCGGACATGGAGCAGCCGGATGACGTCGAGGAACCCGCGCGCACCGTGCGCGACGAGATCCTGGAGCAACTCGGCGGGCTGGGGCGGCGCCTCTTCTCCTTTCTGACGTCCACGCTCACGGTTGCGGGGAGCGTCCTCTTCATCCTCTTCATCGCGATCTACTACGCCGTCGAACCGAAGACCTATCGCCGGGGCGCGCTCTTGCTCGTTCCGTGCAGCGGGCGTCGAAGGGCGGCCGCCGTCATGCGGGAGACCGGGCTCGTGCTCAGGCGCTGGCTGGTGACGCAACTGATCACGATGGTCACGATCGGCGTCGTCTCGACCATCACGCTGCTCCTGCTCGACGTGCGGGCGGCCGTCGCGCTCGGCATCATCGCCGCGCTCCTGGAGTTCATCCCGATCTTCGGCCCGATCCTCGCCGCGGTACCGGCCATTGCCATGGGCTTCCTCGAGTCCCCGCTGACGGCTCTTTACGTCACGCTCGCCTACGTGGTGATCCAACAATTGGAGAGCCACCTCTTGGTGCCCCTCCTCATGAAGGAAGGCGTGTACCTGCCGCCGATCCTCACCGTCATGAGCCAGGCGCTGATGGCCCTCGTCTTCGGCTTCGTCGGCCTGCTGGTCGCCGTCCCACTACTTGCGGCGGCGCTCGTGCTGATCAAGATGCTCTACGTTCAAGAAGTGGTCGGCAACGATGTGCTGCTACCCACCGACGGGAACGGTGGCGGCTAGGAATCTGCGTCACGGGTGACGATCCGCGATGCACCGATCCTCGAACCCACCTCTGCGT
>JBBDIB010000049.1:0-27195 GCA_040880665.1 Planctomycetota bacterium | reverse complement strand
TTCAGTCGCGAAGCCTCGACAGGGCAGCGATCTACGACGAATCCGATCGGATCGTGGTGAGGGAACCGGGCTTGGAGCCTGCGTCACGGGTGGCGGTTCGCCAGGCACCGATCCTCGAACCGATCTCAGCGTCGTGCCAAGGTCCCCAATGGCATCCAACCATGGGGAACTTGCCACTCCTTGATCTCGATCCGATGCTCGGCACCTGGCGAACCGCCACCCGTGACGCAGACTCCTAGCGCAACAATTCGACAGCTCTAGCTCGGTACGAGTTGGTCAGATTTGCTATACGCGCCTCGACCCGATCGAATTCCGGGCAAAGTCCCGGCTCCCACCCAAAGTCAGCCTTCCATCCGAGACAAATCATTGTGCACGATCCAACCCCTTGACGATTCGTACGTTGCCCTGGAGAAGCAATGTCATAGGTCTTGTAACGCAATACGGCTTGACGATACCTAAGCGTAGCCTCGATATAGTCATTGAGGTGTAGATTAAGCTCCTTCCGGTAGTCATGCGCCAAATCGGCGATAAGCATGCGCTGCTCACTTGAAGCCCGCCCACCCATGTCAGCAAAATGGCTGGCATACCCTGTGAAAATGCGCTGGCAAAGTTCAACATATTTATCATAGGAATTGCAGTTGCCTGTGGCAATGCCCCAAACTAGGTGGGGCATCACTTCCTCCAGCTGCGCCACTCCATCAGCACCACGACTCGGCGCGACCCATGTCCAAAAAACCTCATCATCCCACGGAGGCCCTGCCTCGACAGCAGAGTCACCCCCCAGGAATTCAGTGCTGGCAGCATCCCGACCGGCCCCCCTGGTGTCTTGACTGAACTTTACCAAATGATCCTGACGCCCCCCGCGATACTCGCCGCCTTTCCTCTCAGCACTTGAGGGACGAAGCTCTACCTGACGTAAAGTGTCTCTCGATAAGACGTACACGATGCACCCCAGCGAAAGCGCGGCAACAAGGCTGAAAGCCCAGACCCTTGACGAAGAATGGATGCGCATGCTCTATGCCTCTCCTGCAGCTACCAAGAGGTTGGCTCGTCCTGACAAGGAGAGCAGGCTACCCGATGGGCAAGCCACCCACCGTCCGGAGAAATTATGTAAAGCAGCGACGATGAACTGCAGAAAACATGCATCGTCAACGGCCCTATTGTAGCTGTGCTTGAAGACCCGGGGCAAAGCTGCTCACCCTCAGGCAACGGATCGATATCAATCTCCGCTGTAGAGCCTCCACTCGGAGAGGGTATGGATTCTCCCGGGTTCGTAAACGGAGGCAGTTCGAGGCTGTAGTTCCAAACTCCATAAGTAGCAAGCATTGGCTCGCAGCAAGCGGAGCAGGTCACAGTTATAGAAACCAGAAACACGCATGAGCCACCTTTGCACTCCGGATCCGGCATCGGCTCTCCGATGTAAAAGGGGGAAGTCCACCAACAGGTGCCGTCACTTGTTGTGCCGGGCGGATGAAGCGCGAGGATTTGCTCAGAGCAAATGCAAAGCCCGATCCCACCCGCCCCACCATCCCAAAACCCATCCGATGAGAAACAGGTCGCGCAAAGCGTGCCGTTCCCAACCGGGGGGTATACCGGCAGGCCGGGCGGATAACCTTCTTGAGCGGTCACGCGATTCGCTGAGGTCACTACAAAAAATGCAGAGACCATCGATATGCACACGTAAGCAATTTGCATGATCCTGTTTCCTGGATGTCCAGCTGATGGAGTACTGAGGAGTGGAAGCCCGATTCCATGCTAGCGAGGTACGCCTTCAGGGGCGGCGAGAGTGCGCGTGGCATCCGCTCCTCGAGTCGAGATTACCCGCGCGTCAGCCCACCGGGGACTCATTTTTTCGAAATTGCGCGTGAACGGCAATCGCGCTTTTCGACCCCGTAAGAAGGGGTTCTCGGGCGCGACGTGGTGGGCCCGCAGCAAGGCCTGGTAGGGCCGGCTCGCGTACTGACTTCCCCTTTTCGAGTGATGCACGAGTTCGGCAGCCGGCGCTCTACGCGTCAGCGCGTTCGAGAGCGTCGTCTCGATCAGCTCTGTGCGCATGTGCTTCGCCATCGACCAGCCGACGATCGTGCGCGTCTCGAGATCGATGATCGTGGTGTGCGGCACCGTATTAGGGCAGCGCGGCGAGGGCGTGCCCGCAGGCTTCGACCAGGTCGACCATCGTGACGAGGCCGACCAGGCGATCGTTGCGCACGATGGGGAGGGAGCTGACCTTGGCGGTGGCGAGGAGGCGCGCTGCTGTCGAGAGAGTCTCGTCGGGCGCGCCCAGGATCGGCTTGGGCATCATGACCTCGGCGAGGGTCGAGAGCTCGAGCTGACCGGTGCCGCGCTCTCGGCGGATGTCGCGATCGGAGACGATTCCGACGACTCGGTCGTCCGATACGACGGGGAGATGGCGCCAGTGGTGTTGCTCGAAGAGCGCCAGCGCCTCGTCCACGCTGGCCTCGGGACCGAGCGTACCGACCTCGGTTTGCATCAACGTCGCGAGCGGCGGGTCGGCCTCGCCTCCGATCCGCCCGTCCTCGACGGCCTGCGCGAACGCGACGAGCACGTCGATCTCCGTCACGATGCCGACCAGTTCTTCGCCGTCGACGATCGGCACGCAACCGATGCGATGCTCGACGAGTTCGCGAATCAAGCGTTCGACCGGGGCGTTGGGCGGGAGCGAGATGACGGGCGTGTGCATCAGATCACGAACCACGCCCTCGGGCGCACCGACCACTTCGCGCTCGTGCGAAGTCAGCCAGCCCGTCGCCTCGAGCAGGTCTCGGTCGGACAACACTCCGACCAGCGTGCGGCCCTCGAGCACGGGCAGATGGCGGACGTCGTCGCCCTCCATCGTTCGCAAGGCTTGGTCGAAGCTGTCGTCGGTGCGCACCACCGACGGATGCGGCGTCATCAGGTCGCGAGTCTTCATCGTTCCTTTGCGGGGCCCAAGGTCCGGCCCAACCGGCCCGCAAGCCGCGCGCCGGAACCGCCGGGATCCGTGCTCGATCTCGCATCGATCGCGGCGGTCGGCGACGCTCCACGGCATAATTGCGCGCTCTCTCTCCCCCCTGGATTCAGCTACCGCGGTATGACCTCCTACGATCCCTCCAAGTACGCCCGCGTCGTGACGCTCGACGAGTTCGCGAAAATTCGCGCGACCGAGGACCTGGGCGTCGTCGTCGCCACTTCCGGCGGCTACGACCCGATCCACCCCGGCCACATCACCTGCCTGGTCGAGTCCCGCCAATTGGGCGACACGCTGGTGGCGATCGTCAACGGCGACTCGTTCCTGCGCACGAAGAAGGGTCGCCCGTTCCAAGACTTGGAGACCCGCGCGAACGTCGTCGCCGGCATCCGCGGTGTCGACTTCGTGGTCATGTTCGAGCAAGAGGGCGACACCACCGTCGCCGAGGCGCTGCGTGTCGTGCGGCCGAAGTACTTCACGAAGGGCGGCGATCGCGTGAAGGGCAAGACGATGCCCGAATCGGAAGAGGCCGTGTGCCGCGAGTTCGACATCGAACTCGTCGACGGCGTCGGTCGCGACAAGGCCTGGTCCAGCTCGGACTTCCTGGCCGAGTGGGGGAAGTGGTGGGCGGAGTCGAAGGCGTAGGCGCCGCTCTCAGCCGCGCGTGACGCGTTCGAAGTGCACCAGCACGTCGTTCACGAGGTAGGCGAC
Organism: Planctomycetota bacterium; assembly: GCA_040880665.1. Classification (GTDB taxonomy): domain Bacteria; phylum Planctomycetota; class UBA1135; order UBA1135; genus JBBDIB01. The sequence goes on along the minus strand of JBBDIB010000049.1, from coordinate 23,516 downwards.
GCCGAAGTCGCCGCTCGTGACGAGGTCCGTGGCGCGCGCGCGGACCTGGCGCGAGGCGCCTTCTTCGAGGTCAAGCGTCACGATCCGCGCCTCGGTCGCTTCGGGGCCGGCGTCGCTGGTGAGGCTCGTGGCTACGCCGCGCACGAAGGCGGGGAGTCGCTCGACGGGTCCGTCTCGGCGCGTGGGCTCGGGACGCTTCAGGATCGCGGTGATCGCCCAACCCATCAGTGCCAGGGGCAAGATGCCGAGCGGCGCGCAGAACCCGAAGAGGACCAGCGCGAGCGCGCCGAACACGACGCCGACGACGAGCAACTGCAGGCTCGTCTCACCCCAGCGCCGCGGCTCGGGATCGGGCGGGTCGAGCGCGAGGAGTTCCGGGGCCAACGGCGAGCGCGCGAACTCCCGGAAGCGAGCGTCGAGATCGGCCGCGTCGAGATCAGCGGGGCGCGTGTCGTCGTCCGCCGTCACTCCTGGCTCTTTCCGCACTGGCCGCAGAACCGCGCGTCGGGGCTCTTGGGCGCGCCGCACGCGCTGCAGAACGAGTTCGGGGTCGCGGTCGGGGGCTCCTCGAGCGTGCCGCCGCACTGGTTGCAGAACTTTCCGGGCGGCACGTTCGCGGAGCAGTGCTTGCAGACGATACCTGCGGTCGCCGGCGCGAGCGTTTCGCCGCCGCGACTGTCGCGCACCAGCATCTGGGCCATGCCGAGTCCGATGCCGAGGCTCGCGCCGCCCATCAGGCCGCCGGCATCGCCGCCGCCACCGCCGCCCTTGGCCATGCCTTCGCCCGCGCCCATCAGCGCCTTGCCTGCCGCGAACTGCTGGTAGCGGTCGACACCGCCGACCGTCTTCAAGTACGCGGCGTCCGTGTAGAGCCGCTTCAGTTGCGCCGCGTCCTCGTCGTCGATGTCGATCACGAAGTTGCCCATGCGCACGATGTGGAGGCCGTACGAGCTGACGTGGCTCTCCAGCCCGGCGACGACGGTCTGCTCGATCTCTTCGGTGTAGGCGCCCGAGGTGACGTCGAGCAGCGGCCACTTGTTCTTCACGAACAGCTCGCCGATGCGGTCGCGAATGACCTTCAAGACTTGCTCCTTCATCCACGAGCGCACGGCGTGCGACTCGGCGCGGCCCATGCCGACGAGACCCAGGATCAACGCCTCGGGATCGGTGACGCGGAACGCGAACTCGCCGTGCACCAGCGTTTCGACGGGCACGCCGCTCTTCGGGTCCTCGACGTGTCCGACGCGCCCGCCGAACTTGATGCCGGTGTGCTCGCGCACGTTGACGAAGTAGACCTCCGCCAGGAACACGTCGGCGCCGGTGAAGGAATCCACTAGGTTCGAGAGGAACGGCAAGTTCGCCGTGTCGAGCGTGTGGCGTCCCGGCCCGATCGTGCGGACGACGCGACCGTCGCGGAAGAACACCGCGCGCTCGTCCGAATCGACGGTCAACTGGGCCTTCATCGGAATCGTCGGATCCGGGTGCTTCCAGACGACCTGCGACTTGGCATCGTCGGGACGCGCGATCGTCATTTCGCCGACGCCGCGCTTGAACCAGTCGAGCATGCCCATGGGATGTTGCGAGTTGGACTCGTAGGGGGGGAGTGATGCGAGGAGGCCGCCGCCCGCTGCTGGTCAGCTCGGGCGACTCGGGAACGACGAGGCAGCTTACGGAAAGGCGCGGAGGAACGCCCCGGCGCCGACTCGTGAGCCGGGCCCTCGAAGGAGAGTTGCAGCGGTGCGAGCGTTCGACGATTCTGGCTGCGCGTCGCCCTCGAGCCGGGGCACGACCCGACCTTGAGCGATCCTCTCTTTGAACCCGAGCGCACGGCGGCGACCGCACCGGCGGGCCGCGTCGAGTTTCCCTGCAAGCGCTGCGGGGCCAAGTTGCGCTGGGATCCGGCCGCGGACGCGCTCGCGTGCGACTACTGCCAAGCGCGCGTTCCCGTGCCGCGGCGCGAGGGCACGATCCTCGAGCGGCCGCTCGCGGCCGCCGGCGACGCGGCGCGTGGCTTGGGGCTCGACTACCGCGCCGTCCGCTGTCAGGAATGCGGGGCGACGATCGAGCTGGAGGAGACGCAGACCGCAACGGTGTGTGCGTACTGCGGCTCGCCCAGCGTGCTCGTGCAAGCCGCGAACCGCAACGCGCTGCGACCCGAGTCCGTGCTGCCGCTGAACGTCGGCGCCGACCACGTCCGCGCTGCCTTCCAGAAGTGGGTCAAGGGGCTCTGGTTCCGGCCGAACGCGCTGAAGAACACCAAGCGCTTCGACGCGATCGGGCTTTACGCGCCGTTCTGGACGTACGACTGCGCGGTGCACTCCGAGTGGTCGGCGCAAGCGGGCTACTACTACTACGAGACTCGGACCGTGACCGTGATGGTCAACGGACGCCCGACGCAGCGCACGCAGCAGGTGCGCAAGGTGCGTTGGGTTCCTGCGTGGGGCGAACGCGACGACGCGTTCGACGACGTCCTCGTCTGCGGAAGCCGCGGGCTCTCGGTGGACTTATTGGCGAAGCTCGGCGACTACGACTTGACCGAGCTGGTGCCGTACCGACCCGAGTACCTCGCTGGTTGGCGCGCGGAGGAGTACTCGATCGATCTCGAAGGCGGATGGGAGCGCGCCGAGCAGTACGTCGAACGCGTGCAGCGCGAGCGCTGCTCGGGTGACGTGCCGGGTGACACTCAACGCAACTTACGCGTCGAGAACCGCGTCCGCGACGTGCGTTGGAAGCACTTGTTGTTGCCGCTCTGGAGCCTTCAGTACCGCTTCGGCGGCAAGACGTACACCGTGCTCGTCAACGGGCAAACCGGAAGTATCGTCGGCAAGGCGCCGCTCTCGCCGCTCAAGATCTCGCTCTTCGTGCTCTTCCTTGCCGCGCTCGTCGCGGTGATCGTTCTCCTCATCCAGAACGCGTGACATGCGCTTCGCCCTCGTCCTGCTCGCGGTCGCTTGCGCCGCGCCTTCGGTCTCGAACGAGCCGGTCTTCGACACCAAGCTCGACACCTCGCCGCGCGCCCAAGCGACGGCGCGTGACGGCTTCACGAGCGAGCGTTTGGAGACCGTGCTGCCACGGCTGATGGCCGAAGAGCGCATCGGGCTCTGGGCGCTCGTGGCGCGCGAGTACAACGAGGATCCGGCGCTCGCGACGATGTTGCCTGCGACGTGGCGCAACGCCCGGCGTACGACGATCCTGTTGTGCTTCGCCGGTCGCGACGGCGTCGAGCGGCTCGCGGTTTCGCGCTACCCCGTCGGCGAGTTCTTCGAGTCGGCCTGGGACCCAGCCGAAGAGCCCGATCCGTGGCGCGCCTTCGGGGGGCTGGTCGCCGAGCGTCGTCCGCGCTCGATCGCGCTCAACGTCAGCCACGATGCGGCGCTCGCCGACGGGCTGACGTCCTCGCTGCACCTGCAAGTCTTGAAGTCGTTGCCGCCGGGTTCCGAGCACGGCGTCACGCTGCGCCACCGGTTGCCCGTCCGTTGGCTCGAGACGCGCACCGCCGGTGAACGGGCGGCCTACCCGCAACTGGCCGCCGCGACGCACGAGCTGATCCTGGCCGGACTCCGGTCGGTCGAACCGGGACGCACGACGACGGCGGACCTCGCCTGGTGGTTCGAGGACCAACTGCTCGCCGCCGGCTTCACGACCTGGTTCCATCCCCTGGTCTCGGTGCAACGCGCCGACGGCGCGTCGCGCGGCGCGTCCTTCGCCGAGCGCGAAGCGACGACGACGATCGAACCCGGCGACCTCGTACACGTCGACGTCGGCCTCGTCTGGGCGGGCTTGCACACCGACACGCAGCACCAGGCCTACGTGCTCCTGCCAGGCGAGCGCGAAGCGCCCGAGGGGCTGCGCGCTGGTTTCCGCGACGCCAACCGCGCGCAGGATTGCCTGACGGAGACGTTCCGCGTGGGCGCGATCGGCAATGAACTCTTGGCCGAGACCCGCGCGAAGCTGGCGGCGGCGAACATCGACGGCCGTATCTACAGCCACCCGCTCGGTCTGCACGGCCACGCAGCCGGCCCCTTGATCGGGCTCTGGGACGAGCAGCAATCCGTCCCCGGCCGCGGCAACTTCGAGGTCCACGCGAACACCGCCTGGTCGATCGAACTCGGCGTCTCGCAACCCGTCCCGGAGTGGGGCGGCGAAACCGTCGAGTTCCTGGTCGAGGAGAACGCGCTCTTCGACGGTGAAGAGGTGCGCTACCTCGACGGTCGCCAAGTCGAACTGACGCTGATCGGCACGACGGGTGCCGTCGCGCACTCAGGATTCGAAGCTCGTCGAGTTAGATCAGTATTCCAGCACGACGAACGCGGGGCCCTGCGCGCGGTCGACGAGCAGCGAGTGCTCGACCAAAACCGTCTCGCCGTCGAGTAGCCGAAGCTCGAGTTGCTGGCTGCGCATGCGCGGACTCAGGCGCACGAAGGGCAGGGGGAACTCCGTCGTTTCCGAGCTCCAACTGGATGAGCGAAAGGACGCTCGGCTGGTGTTCTTGATCGTCTGGGAATAGACCTGCTTCGCGGGGTCCCAGTTCACGCGTGCCTGCGACGGAAGCCCGTTCGAGGAGGTCGCTTCGAGGACCAGCTCGGAGCGCGGCCCCGCGGCGATGATCGCTTCGAAGGGCTTCGCGGCCCAGCTCCGGCCATTCGACAGCAGCGTGGTTCTCATCGCAGCCTCGACGGTCTTGGTCGAGTCGACTGCGCCGCGCCGAATCAATGCCACGAAGACGGTCGCTTGCTGCGCTTGGCTCGGCTTCTCCACGGTCAGCTCGACCACGTCAGGCCCCGTGTGGAGACGCGGATCGAAGGGGATCTCTTGGGTCACGTTGTCGGCCTCGAGCGTGAGGGTGAGCGGTTCCGCGGGAAGCTCCCCGAGTACGAGCGGCACGCCCCGGAGCCGCGTCCGCGTGGACCGAAACGCGCTCGAGAACGAGAACGCCACGGGCTCGCCATCCGCGCCGAGCACTCCGAGTGCGCCCTCGGTCCACGGCTTTCCATACTCATCGACGATCAACAGGTTGACGTCGATCGCAGGCACCAAGCGCAGCGTTCCGAGGTCGTGCTCCCCAAGTTCGAAGGCTCGGTCTGGTTGACGAACTCGTACGTAGCCGGGAGAGCCGACCCCGACCCCGATGACGGCCGGCTCGAGTCCGATGAACTCGAACTCGCCGTCCTCCGTCGCGATGGTGTAGTTCATTGCGCCCAAACCCTTCCACAGGCTCAGGGTCACCTCGGGCAGCGGCTCGCCCGTCACCGCATCCTCCACGCGTCCCGCGAGCACGACCTTGCGCGTCAGCCGCGGGTCGAGCACGACCTCCACGTTCTCGTCGGCCGCCGCCACAGCGACGTCGATCCAGAGCCGGTGATCGCTCGAGGGAAAGACTTCGAGGCGCACAGCGCCGCGTCGTCGATGACCGAAAGCGAAGCGGCCCTTGGCATCGGTCTTCGCGCGTTCGACTCGCGCCTCGCTCTCCCAGGATCGAGTGCGGTCCGCGTACGGATTCTCGCTGCTGAAGCGTCGGCCACCATCCAGCACGACGAGAATGTCCGCGGCGGGCTCGCCCGACGAATGGCGCACGGTCCCCGTGAGGGGCTGGGCACGCTCCAGCCGGATCTCGTTGCTGTCGGGACCTCTGTCGTAGATCGGCGGATTCAGCGCAGCGACCGCAAAGCCCTCGAGGCTCACCGTCAGGTGCGCGGTCTCGCCTTCCGACGGTTCGAGCCCGGAGAGGACGAACTCACCACGCTCGTCCGTCTCGGTCGAGTTCACGCCGCCTGACAGGACGCGCGCTCCCTCGGCAGGGCTGCCATCGGGAAACAGGACGCGTCCGCGCACGACGAGGCCGCGGTCGAGTTGAATCGTGACGGGCGAGTCCTGCGTATCCAGCGTGATCCACTCTCCCACGAGTCCGGCGGCTTCGACGAGCACCTGGGTCTTGCCCGCGGGCTGTCCCTCGATGCGGAACTCGCCATTCGCGTTCGTGATGACCTTCTCCAGAACGGCGCCGCCCAGCCCGTGGAACCAGGTGATGCCTGGAACGGACGTACCCTGGTGAGAGGCATGGGAATGGAGGCCGGTGCCGAGCGTGATGTGAGCCCCCTCGATGGGTCGTCCCGTCGGATCGACGACCGTCCCATGGAGAGCGGCGGCTGGAGCGACCACGAGTTCCAGTCCCTCACAGCGCGTGGACGGAGTCATCTCGCCCCGCAGTCCTTTTCTGCACGCCAGCGACTCGGTCTTCGCCGCGGCGACGAACTTCGGTCCGACGCGCGGCACTCGGAACGAGCCGTCGGGCTCGCTGAAGACCAGCGCGTCGGGTTCCTCGTCGACCTCCGGCGTGAGCCAGACCCGCACTTCGGCTCCCGCGACCCTGTCGCCTCCCGTGTCGACCACCATGCCCTTCAGCGTGGCCCCGACCGTGCTCGTCAACGTGAGCTCCTTCACCTCCCCGCGTTCGAGGACAACGGACTCGAGGTTGGAGCCGGCGTACTCGTCGGTTCGCCGCAGCCGGAGATTCGAGATCAAGCTGCCCTCGATACGCGCCGTTCCATCCTCGGCGAGCACCGCTTCGACCGGACCACGCTTCCCCCGATAGGCGAAAGGAGCACCGGCGAGCGGCTCGTCCGTGTCACCGTCGATGCCCTTCACCAGAAGGACGCCGGGCCGTGAAGGAATCGGGGAACTCGCAGAGGCCACTGCGTCTTCGCCGGGAGCGCGTACGCGCTCCGCCTCTTGCCGTCGTCGAGGCGCGACGTCTAGCGGAGTCGCCGAGGACAACGTGGTTGCTTCGTCGCTAGCAGCTTCGATTCCGGGCCCTCGCGAGCCCGCTTCCCCTTCAGTGCGCGAGGCGGTGAAGAGAAGCAGCACACCGATTCCCGCGACAAGCGCGACGATCAACACGCAGACTCTCGGCTTCAGCATTGGAGCCCAGTCTAGTCCGGTTTCCTCACCACGAGTCGACCGGAGTCGTCGTAGTCGGCTTCTCCACGCTGAGCTCGACGACGTTCTCGTCGGCGTAGCGACGCGGATCGAAAGCGATTCGCTGGGTCACGTTCTCGGCCTCGAGCGTGAGCGTGAGCCGCTCGACGGGAAGCTCCCCGAGGACGAGCGGCACGCCCCGAAGTTCCGCCAGCGCGGTGCGATTCCACTTGGAGATCGAGAACGTCACGGGCTCGCCATTGGCGCCGAGCACCCCGAGTCTGCCCTCGGTCCACGGCTCTCCATGCTCGTCGACGATCAAGACGCTGACGTCGACAGCAGGCAGCAGTCGCAGCGTTCCGAGGTCGTTGTCGCCCAGCTCGAAAACCCGCTCGTGCAGGGGAACCCGCAGGTAGCCGGGCGAGCCGGCCGCGAGCCCGATCGTCTCGGGCTCGAGGCCGACGAGCTCGAACGCTCCCTCCTCGGTCGTCAGGGTGGGAAACGTCGCCCCGAGCGAGTCCTGCCACAAGCAGAGGCTGACCTCGGGCAGCGGCTCGCCCGTCACCGCATCCTCCACGCGTCCTTGGAGCACGACCTTGCGCGTCGCTTCTGCGTCGAGCACGACCTCCACGTACTCGTCGGTCGCCGCGACAGCGACGTCGATCCCAACCGGGCGATGGTTCGACGGAAAGACCTCGAGGCTCGCCGCGCCGCGTCGGCGATGACCGAAGGCGAAGCGGCCGGCGGCATCGGTCTTCGTACGCTCGAATTGCGCCTCGCTCTCCCAGGACCGAGTGCCGTGCACGAACGGGTCCTCGGTGTGGAAGCGCCGGCCGCCATCCAGCACGACGCGGATGTCGGCCGCGGGCTCACCCGACGAGTGACGCACGGTCCCCGCGAGGGGCTGGGCACGCTCCAGCCGAATTTCGTTGCTGTCGGGGCCCGCGTCGTAGATCGGGGGATTGAGCGCAGCGACGGCAAAACCCTCGAGACTCACCGTCAGGTGCGCGGTCTTCGCGTCCGACAACTCGAGCCCGGAGAGAACGAACTCACCGTGCTCGTCCGTCTCGGTCGAGTCCCAGCCGGCAACCAGGCTCGCGGGGCGAGGCGAATAGCGAACGCGCGCTCCTTCGGCAGGGCTTCCGCTGGGAAGCAGGACGCGCCCGCGCATGACGAGGCCACGGTCGAGTCGCACCGTCACGGGCGATTCCTTCGTATCCAGCGTGATCGACGTCCCGACGAGTCCGGCTGCTTCGACGCGAACTTGAAGTCTGCCCGCGGGTCGTCCCTCGAAGCGGAATTCGCCGTCCGCTTCCGTGACGACGTCCTTCTGATCGCCGCCGCCCAAGCCCGGGAACCAGGTAATGCCGCGGACGGACGTACTTTGATGAGAGCCCAGGGAATGAAGGCCGTTGGCCAGTCGAAGGTGCGCGCCCTCGATGGGCTGTCCCGCCGGATCGACGACCGTCCCATGGAGAGCGGCGACGGGAGCGACCACGAGTTGCAGTCCCTCGCAGCGCGTGGCCGCGGTCATCTCGCCCCGAAGCCCGCGAACGCAGGCCATCGACTCGGTCCGCGCCGCGGCGATGAACGTCGGCCCGATGCGCGGGACCGCGAACGAGCCGTCGGGCTCGCTGAAGACCACCGCGTCGGGTTCCTCGTGGGTGCGCGTCGTGAGCCACACCCGCACCTCGGCTCCCGCGACGGTGCCACCTTGCGGGTCGACCACCACGCCCTGCAGCGTGGCCCCACCGTGCTCGTCAACGTGAGCTGCCGCACCTCGCCGCGTTCGAGGGCAGGGGACTCGACGTTGGAGCCGGCGTACCGATCGGTTCGCCGCAGGCGAAGTCTCCAGATCCGAACGGCTTCTTCGAACTCGATGCGCGCGGTTCCAGCTTCGGAGAGCTCGGCTTCGACCTGACGACCGTTCACCTGATAGGCGAAAGGAGCGCCGGCGAGTGGCTCGCCCGTGTCACCCGCGATGCCCTTCACAAGAAGCACGCAGAGCGGCGAAACGACAGGCGAACTCGCGGAGTCCGGTGCGGGCACGCGGGAATCCGAGACGTGCTCCGCCTCTTCCTGTAGCCCGGGCGCGACCTCTACCGGAGTCGCCGAGGACAACGTGCCCGCATCGTCGCCAGTGGCCTCGATCCCGCCTCCACGCGAGCCCGCTTCCTTGTCCGTGCGCGAGGCGTTGAAGAGCAGCAGCAGACCGAGTCCCGCGATGAGGGCGACGATCAGTAGGAAAGACGTCGGCTTCACCATCGGGGTGCAGTCTAGTCCAAGCCTGCGCTACTCGTCTTCGCGCGTGAACTCGATCGAGGCCAGTTCGCCGACGGCGACCGCGACGGTCTTCGTGCGCGTGGTGCGGGCGGCGCCGACGCTCTCGGTACACTCCACGGTCAAGAGGCCGGCAGGCACGACGACGTCCATCTCCGTACCGCGTGGCACGCCGTCGGATGCGACGCTGGCGCCGTCGAGGAGGACGCGTACGCTCGCGTGGAGCGCCTCGCCGTCGTACCGCACGCGTAAACGGGAGCCCGGCTCTAGCACGAGGCGCAAGTCATGCACTTCTGCGCCGACCTTCAGATCCACGTTCGCAACGAGCGCGAAGCGCATGGCGGGCGTGCTCGCGGAGAGCGCGTAGATCCCCGGCTTCAGCCCTTCCAGCAAGAACGTTCCGTCCGGGGCGGTCGTCGTCCGAAAGGTCTCGGGAGAAGCAACTCTGACGCTCGTTCCCACGTTCTCGTGCGTCATCGCGTCCACGACACGGCCCGAGATCACGCAGCCGGGGCTCAGGCGGAGGACGAGGCCCGAGGTTCCAGCCTGCGCTTCTAAGTCCACGAGAGGGATCAGCCTGCCCCTCGAGCTTCTGGCGCCCATGGTCGTCGTGACCGTGTAGAGCCCGTCCACGAGGGGCCCGAGTTCGAAGGAGCCGTCGCTGTTCGACGTGGCCAAGACGAAACTCGCCGAGACCTCTCCGTACGCCGACACTCTTGCCTCGAGCGGCTCGTCGTCGGGCCCCAGCACGTGACCTCGCAGGAACAGGCTGCTGTCGGCCAAGAGGTGGACTTCGCGGTCGGCGAAGCCGTTCGCGACGACAACGACCGCGACGTTCGGGGCGTAGGATCCTCCCGGGCGGCAACCCACGAGCCATTCTCCGTCTTCGACGCTCTCGAAGAGGAACCGACCGTCGGCCAGCGATCGCGCGTAGCGTTGTTCGCTGCTGGCACTCAGGTGCATCACGGTGAACGAACCTTGGCGCGGCACGAGCAAGAGCTCGGCGTCGCCGACTCCAGCGCCGTCCGCGTCGCGCAGCCAGCCGCGGATCTCGGCGCCGTCGCCCATGGACAACTCGAGCGCGCGTGTCTCGCCCGGTCGGAGCACGACCGCTTCGTGCAGTTTCTCCGCGTCGTACGCCGGCGCGCTCGCCGTAACGGACAGGGACACCGCGGGCGGCAAGCCCTCGATGCGGCAGTGACCGCGCGCGTCGGTCGTTCCAGTCCAAGTCAGAGTGCCCTTCGTCCGTAAGCGTTGACTCCAGCTCGCGAGCGTGTCCAAGTGGCGTACTTCGATCGAGACCGTGACCAGGCCGCCCTCGAGCGGCGTCCCCGACCTGTCCGCTACGAGCGCTTCGACCACCGCGGGGCGCCGCAGCCGCACCTCGCGCGCGAGGTCGCGGGTCTCATGCCCCTCGGTCACGGCCAACGGAACCCAGGCGTAGCCCGGCGCCTCGACCCGCGCGGCCATTCGCTTCCAGGACTTCGCCTCGGTTTCGAAGAAGCCAGCTCCGTCGACAGGCTCGCCGTCTGCGTACGTCGAGGCCGCTTCGCCGACCTGGTCGGCTTCCACGACACGCACGCGAGCTGCGAGCAGCGGCGCGCCGCTCGCGTCGTCGACGACGCGCACGACGAAGATGAGATCGTTGCGCGTTCGGAGGCGTAGCTCGATCGCGCGCTCTTCGCCGGGCGCCAGGGGCTCGACCTCGAGACTCGACGGTGCGTGGTCGGTCGCCGGCTGAGTTGTCAGTCTGAGCGCACGCTTGGGCGGAACTTCGACCCGCGCCCAGCCACGGGCATCGCTCACCGGACTCTTGCCGAGAGTGCTGAAGCCCGCCTCGGGCGGAACGGGCCAGACGAAGACGCGCACGCCTTCGAGCGGTTCCCCGGTCGTGTCATCTCGTGCGTGCACGACGATCGCCGTGGAGATTTTGCTCGCCGCTTCGAAGGAGTCGGCGCCAAGCGTCTTGGGTGAGCGCGTGTCCGCGGAATCGGATCGATCGTCATGCAGCCGCGCACCCGCCGACTCGACGCGATTCCCGGGCTCTTCCGACTCCACGGCCTTCAACCCGATATCTGCTACGTCGCGGCTCGGCGAAGTCGCCTGCCAACGCCACAACAGGATGAGCGCCAGTGCGCAGAGGAGGGCCGCGAGGAGAATCCGATCCGTGCGCATGGGCTTCAGCCTAACCAGTCGTCCTTGACGGGGTGTCTGGGCTTGCGCGAGATATCGCGGTCGCCGTTAGGATCGGGTTGCGCTGGCGAAGTACGCCGCACCGTCCACTTCCACTCGTCGCCCCTCCACCAATGATTCTCTCCACGAGTTTGCTCCTCGTTCTTCAGGCCGTGCCGACGGCGATCGACGCCGATGGCGACCCGGCCGAGCCCGTTCGCCAAGAAGTCTCCAGCGCCGACGCCGATTGGATTCGTCCCTTGCTCGGACGTCCGCGCCTCGCGGTCGCGGCGCCGGCGGACTTCGGTCCGACGACGATTCCGACCAGTCAGGGCCCCGACGGCGATCTGCCGACGGATGTCGTCTACTCGGTCGACGGCGCGTACTACCTCGTGGCTCACCGTGACACGCAGAACGTTCTGGTGTTCGACGCTGTGACGCGCGCGTTCGTGCACGAGATCCGGTTGAGTGGCTCGCCGCTCAGCCTCGACGTCAGCCCCGATGGACTGTGGGCGGCAACGGCGAACGGATTCGAGGGCACGCTGAGCTTGATTGACTTGGCCAGCGGCGACGAGGTCGCCGTCGTCGAGTGCGGCAGCGTTCCCGCGACGCTCGACTTCGCGCCCGACTCCCAGACGGTGGCCGTCGCGAACTTCGGCAGCTCGAGCGTGAGCGTCGTCGACGTCGCGACCGCGACCGAAACGCACGAGATCGTGCTGAACAGTTTCGTCGCCACGATCACGTTCGCGATCGAGCCAGCGGCCGTGAGCTTCCGCGGCAACGACATCGTGTGCGTCGACGCGACGACCTGCGCGGTTCCGCAGTACTTCCACGACGAGCTCGCGTTCTGCGACTTCACGACCGGGAACGTCAACGTCGTGCCCACGGCGGCGGACCCGCGCCGCGTTTCGTTCGCGCCGGCGGCGAACCGCTTGGCCGTTGCGCACACCGGAGCCGCTCGCACGGTGACGCTGTTCGACACCGTCACGCAGACGATCGCTTCCACGACGCCTACGAGCCAAGACTTGTGGGGCCCGATCGCATTGCGGTTCGACGGCTCGGCGGCCGCGGTCGCGATCCTGAACGCGGGCTTCGTGCTGAACCTCGCGACCGGCGCCGAGGGTCCGACGCTCAGCACCGCGACGATGGACGAGCTGATTCCGACGGCGGACGGGAACCACGCGCTCGGCGTCGGGTATCGCGGAGCCTTGATCTCGTTCGTGACGCAAGGCCTCGTGGCTCAACTGAACAACCAGGTCAGCGTCAGCTACGGCGCTGTGTCACCGGTGGCTCCGCTAGCGGCGATGACCGGCGCGAGCTTCGGCGAGGACGTCGTCGTGGTCAACACGAATGGCGGAGCCGGCGCCGGTTTGATCGAAGTGCTGAGTTCCGGCGTCGCGCCCGAGGGCGACGTTCCCCGGCGACTCGCGGTTTCGGCCGACGGTTCGCGCGCGGTCGTCACGAACGTGCTCTCCGACAACGCCAGCGTGCTCGACCTCGAGAATGGCGTGCTGCTCGGCATCGTCGCGACGGGCAACCGACCCAGCGGTGTCGGGATCACGCCGGACGGCTCGAAGGCGGTCGTCGCGAATCTCGATTCGACCTTTGCGACGGTGATCGATCTCGCGACCTTGACGGGCGTCAACGTGCCGATCTCGACGCGTGGCGCGGAGGTCGCGATCGACCCCAGTGGCCAGTACGCCTACATCTCCGTCGTTTCCGGCGGGGACGGCGTTTGGCGGATCGATCTCGCGACGAACTCGGTCGCGGGACCGAAGCTCATCACCGGCAACATGGGCGGCGTCGGCGGTGCGTTCCTGCAAAGCTCCGGCATCACGCTGTCGCCGGACGGCGGGACGCTCGTCGTGTGCGGCAGCTTCGACGATCAGGTCACGCTGATCGACACGGCCACCTGGACGGTGCGCTCGAACGTGCCGGCGGCCGCCTTCCCGGTTCGCGCGGTCTTCGTTCCCGGCACGGGTCGGTTCCTTGTCTCGTGCCGCACGAGTGACGAGCTGGTCGTGTTCGACCTCAACGCGACCACCGCGGTCGAAGCCGGACGCGTGGCGCTCGCCTTCGATCCCTTCGAGTTCGTCGTCGATCCCACGGGTGCGCGAGCCTTCGGCCTCGACACCGCGAGCGATGAGCTCGAGGTCGTCGATCTCGCCACGTTCAGCGTGACGGCCAGCGTCGCGTTGCCCGGCTCGCCGATCGCGCTCGAGTACGACGCCGTCCACGACGCGGTCGAGGTGCTCTGTGGCGACTACGTGACGACGATCGGCGGCTCGGTCGGCTATCTCGTCGAGGAGTCGGGGCAGTGGGTGCGCGTGGACGCCACGACGTTCGCCGTCGCGGGCGAGACGCAGCTCGGGCTGGCGGGCTCGGACGTGGACAGCGGTGGTGGGCGGATCGCCTCGACGGCGATCCGCCGTGATCTCGTCGTCGCGGCGCCGCGCGCAGCGGCCCTCGAGGCGGACACGATCGAGATTTCGGTCGCGGCGGGCGGCACGCAACAGTTGGCGCTCGATGCGGGGCCGGCGTTCGGCGGCCGCGTGTACTTCGTGGTCGGCAGCGCCCACGGGACGTCGCCGGGCTTCTCGTTCGGCGGCGCATTCCTGCCGCTCGTCTTCGATGCCTACACCACAGCGACGATCCGCGACGCCAACACGGGCGCGTACAACAACACCCTGGGAGTGCTCGACGCCAACGGTGAAGCCAGCGCGTCCTTGGTGCTGCCGGCGCTGTCCGCGCCGGCGCTCGCCGGCATCTCCGTGCACCACGCGTTCGTCGCCTTCGATCCCGGCTTTCCGTCGATCGGGTTCGTCAGCAACCCCGTGTCGCTGCGGTTGGTGCCGTAGCAGCGCGACGGGACGAAGCGCCGATCAGGTCGGTCGGCGCTTCGTCGCACGCTTCGAGAAGTCGTGCTCCAGGACCTTCTCCATCTTCGCGAGCGCACCCGAGAAGGTCTCGCGCACGCCTTCGCCGCGATGCTCGGCGGTCATCGGCGGCAAGCCGCGCGGGCGCGCCTCGATCAAGCAGCGGATGTCGACGCCGCCCTTTTGGGCGTTCTCGTCGGTGATGTGCACCTCGACCCGCGTCAGCTTGTCGGCGAAGCGCGCGAGGACGTCCTCGATGCGTTCCTCGGCGAAGACGGGAAAGGAGTCGGAGACGGGCAGGTGGACGGCGTGGACGAGGATCTGCATACGTCGATCTTCGCTCCCCGGTCGTGCGCCCGTCAACCAGCTCGCCGCGGCGCGCTCCGTCGTCGACGCGGCCTAATGGTTGCGGCCTAATAGTTGCGAGAGAAGAGCACCCGTTGTGGGGACGGCGCGCCCGTCTTGACGCAGACGCCGGGCTCGAACACCCGGGCAGGCGCGTCTTCGCGGTAGGGCAGGCAACGGATCGTCGCCTTGGTCTCGGCCTTGATCGCAAGTTCGGTCTCGCCGGTGCCGTCCCAGTGGGCGTAGACGAACTTGGAACCGCCGTCGGCGAAGATCGCCTTGAAGTCGTCCCACGTGTCGACGAAGACCGTGTGCTCCTCGAGGCGCGCCTGGGCGCGGGCGAACAGGAACGCTTGGAACTCGTCGAGCAGCTTGCCCACGGTCACTCCGATGTCCTCCATGGGCAGCACGGCCTTCTTCGCTCGACCCCGCTCGTCCAACTCGGAGACGCGCAGTTTCGACATGACGGTGCCGGCCTCGAGGTCGCGCGGTCCGAGCTCGAGCCGCAGCGGAACGCCCTTGCGTTCCCACTCGAAGTACTTGGCACCAGGGCGAAGCTCCTCGCGATCGTCGAGTTCGACGGTCAAGCCGTCGCTGCGAAGTTCGGCGGCGATCTCGCGCGCCTTCTCCAGGACGCGGACCTTCTCCTCGTCCTGCTTCCAGATGGGCACGATCACGACGTGAATGGGAGCCAGGAGCGGCGGGCACACGAGACCGTCGTCGTCGGAGTGCGTCATGATCAAGGCGCCGACGAGGCGCGTCGAAACGCCCCACGAGGTCTGCCAGACGTACTCGCGCTCGCCTTCCTTGTTCTGGAACTGGACGTCGAACGCCTTGCCGAAGTTCTGGCCCAGGTCGTGGCTGGTGCCCGACTGCAGCGCGCGCTGATCTTGCATCAGCGCCTCGATCGTGAACGTCTCGAGCGCGCCGGCGAAGCGTTCGTTCGGGGTCTTCGTGCCGCGCACGACGGGCATGGCCAGCACCTCGTGACAGAACGCGCGGTAGACGTCGAGCATCCGCGTGACCTCTTCCTTGGCCTCTTCGTGCGTCGCGTGCGCCGTGTGCCCTTCCTGCCAGTAGAACTCGCCCGTGCGCAGGAAGAGCCGCGTGCGTAGCTCCCAGCGCATGACGTTGGCCCACTGGTTGATCAAGAGCGGCAGGTCGCGCCACGAGTCGATCCACTTGGCGAAGAAGTGCCCGATGATCGTCTCGGACGTGGGGCGAATGACGTACTCCTCCTCGAGCTTCTTGCCGCCGGCGTGCGTCACCACGGCGAGCTCGGGCGCAAAGCCCTCGACGTGCTCAGCTTCCTTCTGGATGAAGCTCATGGGGATCAAGAGCGGGAACGCCGCGTTCTTGTGTCCCGTTTCCTTGAAGCGCCGATCGAGGTCCGCCTGGATCTTCTCCCAAATGGCGAAGCCGTGCGGACGGATCACCATGCAGCCCTTGACGACGCCCGCCGCTTCGGCGAGTTCGCCGCCGGCGATGACGTCTTGGTACCACTGAGCGTAGTCCTCGGAGCGGGGAGTGATGCGCTGTTCAGCCATGGCTGCTTGCCTCGAGTCGTGCGCTTTGGGCAACGGGAAGGCGACGCGCCTTTCCGCCTGCCTCGCGCGGACCGGGCAGCGTACGGAGGCCGCGGGGACAGCGGAACCGCTGGCGCGCGATTCACCCGGTCGGCTGACGCGCTTCGGCGCGCGGCGGGCGCGGCACCAGCACCGTCCGGTGACCTTCGTCCACCAAGAGCCGCTCGAACTCGAGCCGGAAGGTCGCCCCCCGACCGTCGAGCCCGCCGTCGACGCCGATCGTGCAACCGAGGGCCTCGGCGATGCTCTTTGCCAGCGCCAGCCCGACGCCGGTGCTCGACTCACCGCCGGTCGGTTCCGCGCTGGTGCGGCCGAACAGCGACCACAGCTGTTGACGATCCTCGAGCGGAATGCCCGGACCGCGGTCGACGACCGCCAAGCGCGCGCCGCCGGTCGCGTTGCGTTCGATGCGCACCAGCACTTCTTGATCGGCGGGCGAGAACTTGACCGCGTTCGAGACGAGATTCTGGACGATCTGGCGGAACAGCACGGGCTCGGTCCGCAGCATCACGGGTTCGTCGGGCGTCTCGATCCGTAGGGTCACGCGCTTGGCCTTGGCGAACGCGCGCGCTTCGTCGACGACCCCCTCGACCAGTTCCCGCAAGCCGATCAACTCGTGCGACGTTTCGTCGGCTTGCGACTTGTACTGCATCAAGGCCAGCATCGCTTCGAGGATCTTTTCCATGCGCTGACTGCCGTTCTCGATCAACGTCAAGAGCCGCCGTTGATCCTTGGGCAGGTCGAGCTGCAAGAGATCCGTTGCCGCTCGAATCGTCGTGAGCGGCCCGCGCAGGTCGTGAGAGATGAAGGCGAGGGTCGTCTCGGCATCGCGCTGGCGCGAGGAGCTTTCCGCCGCGATGCCTGCCAGCTCGTTGCTGCGCCGCCGCAACCGCAAGGCATACAGGCTCGCCAGCAGCAAGCCGACCGCGATGGTCACGAGACCGACCGCGAGTCGCGACTCGTCGCTGGCAGCGTCGGCCTCGCGCGCAGCGAACGCGCCGGACAGTTCGCTCTCCCGGCGCTGCACGCTCTTGTCGGCGAACTCGAGCGAGCGTCTACGCTCGTCGCTGCGCGCGAGCGAGGGCAAGTTCATGCGCACGTGCATGTCGCGGATCTCGCTGTCGATGTCCTCGAGGTGCGCGACGACGGAGGCCTGATCGCCCTTCGCGCGCGCCGCAGCGACCAGGTAGCGCTTGGCAGCCAATCGTTCTGCGGGCGGAATCAACGTGGAAAGCTCCGGTTCCATCAGCGCCGCAAGCTCGATCGCGCGCTCCGTCTGACCGAGTCCCAAGCGCGCGCGGCCTTCGAGTCGTCGCGCGCGAACCCGAAAATCGTCCTTGTTCCGGTCCAGGCCGGCCTCCAACGGCTCGAGCAGTTGAAGCACCCGTTCATACTCCTCGTCGTGCAGGGCCATCTCCGCCGTCTCGAGCGTGACGGAATCACGCTCCAGGCTGGGTCCGTGCGCGGCCGCCAGCTCTTGCGCGATCGACAAGTGCAAACGCGCCTCGCGCATGCGACCCATGTTGCGGTCGGCTTGCGCGAGCAGCCGATAGACTCGCGCTTCGGCCAGCGGACGGACTTCGCCGTCGGGCACCGAGCGGCGATAGTCCTGGCGAGCGTCCCACAGGAGCCGCCGCCCACTGGTGGCGTCGCCGACCTCGAGGAAGGAGTTGCCCAACTCGCAGTTCATCTCGGTAGCCAGTTCCCACTCGCCATCCGCGGCGAACTGGGACCGCGCCAGCGCTCCGTAGCGCATGCCGACGCGGTAGTGCCCGAACTCGAGGGCCAGCTGGGCGATTTCCGCCAACGACCCGGGATCGCTGAGGTCGAAACGCAGGCGCTCGAGCTTGGCGATCGCTTCCAATGCGTCGACCTCGTCGCCCATGCTCCGTTGCAGGCGCACGGAGGACGCCAGCGCACGGACGTACAAGCGGTCGAACGCTCCGCTGCGAGCGATGGCGAGTGCTTCGCGACAGCGCGCGAGCGCGGCCTCCGGGTCGCGCTCGACCTCGAGGCGCCGTGCGTCCATGAAAACGATGTGCCCCAGGATCAACTTGTCCTCGGTGACTTCCGAGGCCTCGATCAACAGCAGCGCGGCTTCGCGAGGATCGTCGTGGAGGAGCTCCTCCGCCCGCTGCAGCAAGGCTTTGGCGGTGTCCGTCGGATCCAATTGCGAGCGAGTACCACCGCCATCCACCAAGGACCCCAAGGGGGCCCAGAGCAGCGCGAGCGTGAGGCCGGACGCAAGCATGAGGGGAGGCACGAAAGAGATTCTACCCCCCGTGTCATCTGCGGAGGATGACTTAGAAGGAGGGCGTCCCAGTTCTGGCACCACACCGCTGATCGTAACGGCCGTTACCATGCAGCGACCTCCTGCCACCCCGTTCCTCCACCGCAAGAAGCCATGAGCCGCGCCACCATCACTCCCGCCTCCACGATGGGAGAGATTCTCCAGCAGTACCCCTCCGCCCAACGTGCGCTGTTCCAGCGCTACCACATCGGTGGCTGCTCGGCGTGCGCCTTCCAGGAGACCGACACCCTCGGGCAAGTCTGCAAGGACCACAACCTGCTCGACGTGGGCGAGGTCGTGCGTCACATCGAGCTCTCTCAGGAAGCCGACGAAACGATGCGGATCGACGTGGCGACCGTGCGCGGCTGGCTCGCTGCCGGCGAGCCGCTGCAGTTCGTCGACGTCCGCATGGATCCCGAGCGCGCCGAGCAGCCCGTCCCCGAGGCCGAACCGCTCGACCGCGCCCAGAGCGGCAAGTACATGGAGCTGCCGAAGGACACGCGGCTCGTGTTCCTGTGCGCGAACGGCGACTCGTCGCTGGACGTGGCGGCCTACTTCGCGGGGCACGGCTTCACCGAGGTTCGCGCGCTGGCCGGCGGCGTCGAGGCCTGGACCGCTTAAGAGCCTGCGTGAGTGCTGGCTTGCCTTCCGCGGACAGGCCGCTACGCTGCTCTTACGGGCCACGCGATCCCCACGCGACCCGTGACCTCGTCGAGCGTCCAGCACCCGGCGCTCGGCACTTTGGCGCGCGCACCCTGCCATCCCGGCGCGCGCGTCGCGACGAAGGCTCGGCCCCCGACGAGTCCTGCGTCGTCCCGTCTGGAGCCGTCTCCACCAGGAGACGGCTCCTTTTCTTTCGAACCGCCACCCGTGACGCAGGCTCCTAACGCGTTGGATCCAGCCAGCCGGACGTGCTGTCGGGAATCGAGACGCGACCCGAGCCGCGGCTGATCAAGAGCGTGCGCTGGTCACCGCCGTAGGCGAGCGTCACGTGTCCGCCTTCGAGCGCCGCCCCGAGCCCGTCGAACTCGAGCCGAGTGTCACCGGCGAAGTCGGCTCCCGCCAGTTCGACGCCTTCGAACACGGCGTCGGCGGACCAGGTGCGCACGAAGGGCAGTTGCGTCCGCGGGTGCAGTACCACGCGGCCGCGTTCGTCGACCAACCGATAGCCCGCGACGTCCAGCTCCAGGATCCCCGGTTCCCCCAGGTACGCCGCGCGGTTCTGGGCCACGCGCAGATCCTGAGCGAGCAGGATGGCCGCGTTCTCGAGCGTCACGTCGGGCGCTCGAAAGTAGAAGGAGATCGCGTAGGCCGCGGTGAAGCTGAGGCCGACGATCGCCACCACCAACTCCAACAGCGTGAAAGCGGCACAAGCTCTGGAGACGCGGGGGCGCATCCCTTCCCGATCGACGCCCGGCTCGTGCGCCCTTGAGCCGATCCGCTCAGTTGCCGCAGACGGCGCCCTCTACGCCGTCGGACGCGGCCAGCCCGCCCGGTGCGCCCGGGTCGAGGACGAAGACCTGCGCGAAGAACGGCAACCCGATCAGCGCGGGGTTGTCGGCCAGCGGGAAGGCGAGGCTCCACGCGCCCGCGCCCGTCGACTGCGCGAAACGCAGTGCGGTGACGGGGCTGACCAGCGCCGTCGCGCCCAGGATCGCGACGTTCGCGGGGCTGAAGTCGAGCGCCAGCAGGCTGGGTCGATTCGGCGCCAGGCTGCCAGCTACGAACGTGAAGTCGCTGGTGCCGATGCTGGGCGCGCCGCCGGTCGAGTCGAGCATCGGCACGACGCCGTTCGTGCCGGCGGTGCCGACGCCGTAGTGCGTCAGCCAATCGGTTTCACAGTCGTCGGGGATCCCGTCGTCATCGCAGTCGATCTCTTGATCGTCGGGGACCCCGTCGTCATCGCAATCGCCGACGCAGACGTCCGGAATCCCGTCACCGTTCGCGTCCTGGATGAACCCGCCTGAGATCGCCGACGCGTCCTCGATGCCGTCGCCGTCGCAATCGACGCCGAGGGTGCAATCGAGCACGAAGACGCGGAAGGCGTCGATGCCGGCTTCGGTGACAGAGTCGTTCGGGTTGTCGGTCGCGGAGAAGCGCACTTGCACCTGATCCGTCGGCGTGACGAACTCGGCGACGCGGAAGGTTCGCGGCACCCACGTGGGCTGATCGGGCACCGACTCGACCAGGGTCCAACCGCCGCCTCCGTCGTTCGACACGTGAACGTCGAGTCGATCCTGATCCACGTCGTCGTTGCCGAACCAGCGGTGATACCTGACGTAGGCCGCGGAGCCGGCGAGCGCGAATTGCGGCGAGAAGAGCTGCGTCGGACCGCCGTCGACGTCGGTGTCACCGTCGGAGCCGTCCGTCAGGAAGCAACGCCCACTGCCGTCCGAGTCGCTCGGAGGATCCTCGCGATCGCCGCCGCCGAGGGGGAAGCCGCGGCTCCACGCTCCGCCAGTGATGGCGATGTTGGCCGTCGTCCAACCCGTGTGCGCCTCGAAATCGTCCGCGAACACGACGACCTCGGCCGAGGCCGTGTCGACGGTGGTCGCGAAGCTCGCGGCCGGCGCACTCGGCGGCAGCGTCGACTGCCCGGAAAGGGCGCCTTGGACGCTCAGGTAGAAGCGTGGGAACGCCCCACAGGCTGGTCCCGGTAGCACGGCTTCGTACCGCGTTCCGCCCAGGTGCGTGAGCGGCTGCGACGCGAAGGGACCGCCAGCGTAGCTGACGTGCAAGCGCGCGCTGCCTGGGACGAGCGTGTCGTTGACTTCGATGACGTCCACGGCAAAAGCCTTGGCGAGCCCGAGCTCCAGCTCGTCCGGTAGCGCGCCCACGACGGCGAGCTCGATCGCCGCCGCGGGATCGAGCGCGTGCGAGGGACCGAGGCTGAAGTCCTGCGGCCCCGCCGGCACGTCGAAGCCGCGCACCTCGATCGTCCAGGTGCCGCTGATCGGCGCCGCGACGAACACCTGCTCCGCGTTGTTCCGATGGTCTGCCGTCGTCTGGAGCGCGGGAAAGGACGGGCTGTTCGGATTCAGCGTCCAGGGGAACCGCTGCACGCCGGAGGGATCGAAGACAGCGAGGTCGAGGTCGTTGACGAGCGCCGTCGACACACCGGGCGTCGCGGGCACGTCGTCCCAGGCCAGCGTGAGCTTCACGTTGCTCGAGCCGGGGGCCACGTCCATGAAGTACCGCTTCGCGTCGCCTTGCTCGACCGCGCCCACGACGAACTGGCCGCGCCGCAGCTCGTCCACCGCCGCGCGCGCGCGAACGGAGCCGTAGCCGTAGCGGTAGTCCGGCCCCGTCGTCCCGAGGTCGACGGCCGTATGCATCAGCAACGACTTCAGCGTTGCGTTCGAGAGGTCCTGGCCGCCGAACTGGGCGCGGTGATCCTCGAGCAACAGCGCCGTGATGCCCGTGACGGCCGGCGCAGCCATCGAAGTGCCGCAGTACGTCGCGTAGCCGCCGTTGGCGACCGTCGACGTCACGCCGTGATCTCCGCCAGTCTCACAGCCGGGAGCGACCACGTCGGGCTTCAAGCGCCCATCGTCGGAGGGCCCCCAACTGCTGAAGTACGTCATGGCGTCGGAGTTCGAGTCGACGGCGCCCACGCTGATCGGGTTCTTGGCGGCGGCCGGCGGCGCGAGGCTGTAGAAGTCGCCGTAGCCCTCGATGTCACAGGTGCTGCCCGCGCGTTCGTTCCCCGCGCTCCACACCACACGGAAGGGCGTTCCCGTCAACCCGCCGCGCACCGTGGCGTCGACGACGCTGGACGTCACGCCGTAGTCGCCCTGAAAGAAGCAATTGCCGTTGTTTTGTTCGAGGTTCGAGCCGATCGAGTTGTTGGCGACGACGACGCCGTGCAGCGTCAGCGCGTCCAGGTAGTCGGCCTCGATGTCCCCGGGGTTCGAGTAGAGGAAGACGCCGGTTCCGTCGTGTTCGAAGCCGTAGGACTCCAGCGTGACGGCCGGCGCCATGCCGCGGTAGGTGCCACCGCTTTGCGAGCCGTCGCCTCCGATCGTGCCGGCGACGTGGGTTGCGTGATGCTGTCCGCCGGAGTTGTCCCGCGCCGTCAGGCGCGCGCTCAGGTCGGGCGTCGGCTGGGCGGTGCCGCCGTCGTACACCAGCACTTTGACGCCGGCGCCCGACAGGTTGTACGGCGCAGCTTGCAGTTGATCGACCTGGGTGATGATGCGCGTCGAGTTGTTCGGGACGCTTGCAACGCTGTTCACGCCCATGCGCGGCAACGGCGGTTCGATCCACATGACCTCGTCGCGCGCGGCGAGCGCCGCGATGTTGTTCCGGGGCAACTCGACGACGAACGCCGGTAGCGTGATGAGCGTGCTCTTGACGTCGGCGCCGAACTCCAACAACAGCTCGTAGCCGCCGGGATCCGCCAAGAGGTCCGCGTGCATGACGACGTACGCGGCGACGAGCTGTTGCCCGTCGCGCGACTCGGAGAGGGTCCAATCGGGGAGCGCGTCGGCGAGCAAGAGCGGGTGCAGCTTGTCGGCGACGGTGATCGCTCGCGCGTCGAGCACCAGGCCGAGCTTGGCGACGGCGGCGGCGTCGAGCGAGCCGGCATCGAGTCGCGCGAACGAGAACCCACGTCCGGCGCTCTGCACCAGCGTGACTCCCAGCTTGGCGAGCAGTCGACGGTTCTCGGGGAGCAGCGCGTGTCCGTGTCGCACCAGGACGTGCTGCGCGACGGTTCCGCGGACCAGCGCGTCGAGCTCGCTCGCGATGTCCGCACTCGTCGTGTCCCACACCTCGGACCCACCGAGCCACGGCAGCACCGTGGCATCGAAGAAGCGCGTGCTGGGCGAGGCGCCTTGAACGAGGCCTTGGGTGAGCGCCGGGGCGCTCCCGGCGAGGCCGAGGAGAGCGAGGAATCCTGCAAGGACGGGCTGCATGGCGGAAACGAGGGCAAAGGGGTGGAAGAGCGACCCTAGCCCGGTTCCCTCACCACGATCCGTCGGATTCGCCGTATCTCATTGCCCTGCCGACACTTCCCTCCCTCACCGTGCTCGACGACCCGCAAAGGTCGCC
>JBBDIB010000048.1:0-27236 GCA_040880665.1 Planctomycetota bacterium | reverse complement strand
GGCAATGAGATACGGCGAATACGACGGATCGTGGTGAGGGAACCGGGCTAGTTCCGATGAAAGAACCGTGGATGAAAGGGAAGTGGAACGAATACAAGGGCAAAGCCAAGCAGCGCTGGGGCAAGCTGACCGACGACGACCTCCAGGAAGTGGGTGGACGGCGCGACGAACTGCTCGGGAAGGTCCAGCAACGCTATGGAGTCGCCAAGGCGGACGCTGAGCGCGAAGTGAACGAGTGGGAGCGGAAGCACGGCCCGAAATGACGGTGAGGCGGCGCTGCGAGCATCAGCGCTGAGCGCGCCAGCGCTTGCTCTCGACGCCAAGTGACGTAACCGTCCAGCGTCACGGTCAGCGTGTGGGGCGCGTCTCCCGATTGGGGCGAGCCCGACACCCGCGCATCGCTGATGGGCGCACCCGACGGACCGGTGATCCGCCCCTCGATCGAGGGCGCTACTCCGAGGATCAGGACGACGCGTGATGTGACCCGCTCGACTTCCACGGTGACGGACTCGCGAGTGGCGGAGAGCCAGCCCTCCTTCTTGGCCGTGACCGCGTAGGTCCCGAGGCGCGCGTGGGGAATCTCATAGCGGCCGTCGGGCCCGCTGCGCGCGCCGCGCGAATACGTCGTGCTGCGATCCGGGCCGGTCTCGAGCTCGACGTCGGGCAAGGGCTGGCCTTGATCATCGAGCACAAGTCCGCTGATCGCGCCGGTGCGCGCGAGCCGCATGTCGCCGAGATCCCGCTCGCCCCGGCGGATGGCGGCCTCGCCAGTCCCCGTTCCTTCGCCGAACCAGCGAGTGCGGGAGTCAAGAAAGCGATCGGGCTCGATCACGAGCCATTGGCGCGGATACGTCGGCGGCGTGACTGCGAAACGGAATCGGCCTTGCCCGTTCGTCGTGGTCACGAACCCGTGCATGTGCTCGGCGATCTGCGCGCGGTCGAGTCTGCCCAAGCCTCGGCGGTCGTCAGCGTGACGCGCGCCGTGCGACGTGACCTCGTGAGATTCCGTTTCGTTCGGGGCCGTTCAGCGTACGGCACGCAGGCGACATCCGTCGCCGAGCACGTTTGCGGCGGCCCTCCCGGCCCGGCAGCATGCGCGGATGAAGTCGTGGTTCTCTTGGCGCCCGTTGGCGCTCTGGCTCGCGCTTGGCTACGCGTTCGTCTCGGGGGGCGCCCTCGAGGCGCAGACGCGCGACGATGGCGGTCTGTGGTTGATGTGGTTCGGGCAGGGGCGGCTGGGTGCGGCGGACGGTGCGCTCGGCGATTGGCGTTGGTGGGCGGACGCGCAGCCGCGTTGGCTCGGTGATGGCGAGCGCTACGACACGACGCTGCTGCGGCCCGGGCTCGGCTATGCGTTCAACCCGCGGACGACGCTGTGGGCGGGCTATGCCTGGATCGAGAGCGATCCCGTCGGGCGCGAGAAGTTCGTCGAGCAGCGCGCCTGGCAGCAGTTGACGTGGAACGCACCGACCCGAGGCTTTGCGCTCTTGTCCCGCACGCGGCTCGAACAGCGCTTCGTCGAGGACCGCGGTGAGACAGGCTGGCGACTGCGGCAGTTCGTCAAGGTGACGAAGCCCTTGGTCGATGGCGGCGACTACTTCCTCAGCGCCTACGACGAAGTCTTCCACGACGTGCACGACACCGATTGGGGTCAACGGCGCGGCCTGCGCCAGAACCGCGCCTTCGTCGGACTGGGCGCCCGGCTGCACGAGTCGCACAACTGGACGCTGGAGGTCGGCTACTTGAACCAGTGGCTCGATCGGCCGGGGCGTGACGCGATGAACCACATCCTGTCGATCAACGTGCTCATGTCGTTCTGAGGGGTACGGGGTTCGCCCGGTTCCGCCTCGGGCGCTGAGCTTCGCTGCCGACGTCGGCGTGGAAGACGCGGGCGTCGACGTGCTGGCGGGCCCGCTTCGGGGTCGGTTTTCGAGCCGGGCGCGAGGTTTTTGGGCAAAAGGTACCGGGTACCTCAACCTTTTCCTTTGGAGGGTCGACGAAGCCGGACAGCAGCGCCGCTGCCAGGGAGCGGCCTTCCGTCACGCGTGTGGCAGAGGCGTCGCGCTGCATCCCCGCACGTCCTCCGCATCTCGGAGACCCCACAGGCACACGATGAAACTCACGACTCTCACGACGCTCGCCTTCGCTGGCGCTGCCACGCTCTTTACGGCGTGCTTCTCCAGCAGCGATCCCGATACCATCGCGCCCGGCATTGCCAGCGCGACCCAGAACCAGGACGTCGACCCGTTGGGTCTGACCGTCGATCTCTTGCTGAGCGAGCGCGTGACGCCCGACTCGGCGAACGAGCCCGCGACGTGGACGGTGACAGGCGCCGGACACATCGTCAGTGCGACGCTGCAGCCCGATGCCAAGACCGTTCGCTTGGTCACGGACGTCGCCAGCATTCCCGGCGACGTGACGTTCGGTGCGGTGGCCCAAGCGGCCGCGACGGGCAGCGTCGAATTGACCGCTCAAGCGACCGACGGCGACACGGTCACGGTTTCGGACGGCACGACCGTGCGCGTCTTCGAGTTCACCTCGGGTGGTGGCGCGACCGGCACCAACGTCGAGGTCGACAAGGGCGCCGATGCGGCGGCCGCGATCGCGGCCTTCATCGCGGCGGTCAACGCCGAGAGCTTCGACGTCACGGCCTCGGCCGGCGTCGGTGATCAAGCGGTGCTGACCCAGGACGAGGCGGGCATCGGCGGCAACGTGCTCTTGACGGAGAGCGACGCGGGCAACGCCATCACGCTGGTCGGCATGGCCGGCGGCGCGGGCCTCGAGGATTTGGCGGGCAACTCCCCCGCCGCGGCGATCACGGGGATCGCGCTCGTATCCACCGATACCGTGGAACCGATCATGGAAGGCGTGGCAGGGGTCACCGTCTCGGGCGCGAACAACGACGAGATTCGCGTGACGTTCGATGACGACATGATCGCGAGCGAAGTCGAGGACCCGGCCAACTGGGTCATCGAAGCGCCGATCGGCACCGGGTTCAGCCCGACGGGCGCCAACATCGAGTACGACGTCGCGACGCGCGGCGCGACGATGACGTTGGTCGACGGCGTGCCCGGCATCGCCGGCGACGACGCCAACAACCTGCAGACGCGCGACACGCTGCAGGTCGCGTTCACGAACGTGCGCGACCTCGGCGGCAACGCGCTGGGCCTCACGGCCCTGTCGGGCGTCAGCCTGGGTGACAGCACGCCGCCGGTGCTCGAGAACGTCGCCTCGAACGGCGTTGCGGATACGGCGCTGGTGCGCTTCTCGGAATCGATGAAGCAGGTCGCGTTCGCGGACCTCTACACCGGCGGGATCGACGCCGGGGCTCGCTTTCAGTTGAACGACAAGGACAGCACGCCGGGGTCCGCGGCAACGGGCTTGATTTCCTTCAGTGGCATCCCCCTGGACGGTGAAACGTTCACGCTGACGGACGCGCAGGGGACCTCGGAGACCTTCGAGTACGACAACGATTCCACCGTTGAACCTGGCAACTTGGCTGTGACTATCGCGATCGATCCGGATGAGCAGGCGCTTTTCACACTCCAAGCGATCGACAGCAGCGCTCTCGAGATCTCGACCAACTGGCCCATCCAAGCCGTGTCCCTCGAGCAGCAAGCCGATGGCACGGCCGGCAACGTGACCATCGTGGGAAACGTCACCAATGTCACCTTTGACGGCATGTCGGGCGGCGTCGATGCAGTGGCCGCGGACGCGACGCTCGAGGCCGCCGGCTTCGCCTGGTCCGCCGAAGGCGCGAGCCTGACCGTCGACTACGACGTCGTGCCCGCGAACGGCGTCGACACCTTCTCGTTCTACGGCGTCGAGGATCTCGCCGGCAACCAAGCGATCCCGATGAGCGACGTCGTGCTCAGCACGCTGCAGACGTCGACGCCGACCTTCGACGTCGGCAACTCGCTCCTGACCGCCATCGCCGGTGCCGCCAACGACGAGATCACCGTCATCTTCGCGGAGCCGATGAGCGCCGCGCACATCACGAACCCGGCCAACTACGCCGCCCTGCCGCTGGACCTCAGCACCGCAGACGTGAGCTTCGACGGCACGTCGACGGTCACGCTGCGCTTGAACGGCGTGGGCCCGGCCTACGACGTGCAGTTCGGCACGAACTACGATCTCGAGATCATCGACAATGCCGCGACACCGATCGCGACGCTGTCGGGTGTCGAACTGGCCGGTGACGTGCTCGAAGTGGTCGTGGGCTCGGGCGACAACACGCCGATCGCCGCGGCGACGGCTATCGTCGGTCCGGCGAGCCTGCCGAACACGGCGATCGTCGAGTTCGAGGAAGCTCCGAACATCGCTGCCGCGCTGACCGCAGCCAACTACGCCCTCGAGGGCGTCACCAGCCCCACCGAGGTCGAGCAGCTCTCGAGCCGCTCGTTCCTCTTGACCTTCGCCGCGCAGCCGACGGACGCCGAGACCCTCGACATCACCGTAGCCGCCGCAACGGACTTGAGCGGCAACGTCGCCGGAGGCCTGATCACGGTCGCCGTCGGCAGCGTCGACGCTACGGCCCCGACCGCCACGTTCTCGGCGGCAGCCGTCGAGAACGCCGGCAACGACACGCTCGCGATCGTCTTCGACGAGACCGTGGACGTGGAGCTCGCCACCCTGGCGGCGAACTACGCGATCACCTCGGGTGGCTCGAGCGTCGACTTGACCGGCGCCACGCTGGACTACGACGGCGAGAACGCCACGGTCACGATCACGCTGGCTGCGGGCATCGAGCTCGCCTTCGGTGACGCGATCAGCATGGTCATCTCCAACGTCACGGACCTCTCGGGCAACGTGCTCGCGGTCCAACCGGTCGACGCGGTCGTCGCCGGCGACAACGTGGAACCCGACTTCGCAGGTGCCGACTCGGCGTTCGTCAACTACATCGCCGACGCCACGGGCCTGACGGTCGACGTAATGTTCTCCGAGGACGTCGACGCGACCTTCGCCGGCACGCTCGGCAACTGGTCGACCTCCGGCGCGACCGTGCTGCAGTCGGTCGAGGTCCTCTCGCCGCGCCTCGTGCGCTTCACGACCGACGTCCAGATCGGCGCCGCCGAGACGATCGACGTCACGGGCCTCGTGGACCTCGCCGGTAACGTCAACGGCGCCGCGGCGAACGTCGACCCGCACGAGTAGGACTCAGTGCTGCCATTCGAGCCGGTTCGTCCCCGCCTTTGCGCGGAGGCGGGCCGGCTTCGTGTCGGGCGCTGCTGGCGGCACGTTAGCTGCGCACGAACGTCCCCCGCTCGACATCCTTCTCTACGCCCGGGAACGCCAGGAGCTTGTTGTGCATCGAGACGTACACGCCGGGTGGAGCCAGTTGCACGGCGATCAAGGCTTCGGTCAGGTTCTGCAGCGCGTCGGTCGTACGCATCACGTAGGGACGCATCGCACCCGTCAGGATGATCGGTACGGGCGGTGAGGGAGCGAGCGCGTAGATCTGATCGCCCGTCGCGGCCAAGCGGTCGGTGCCATGCACGATCACGATGCCGTCGCACTCGCGCGCCTTGTGGAAGGCGGTGCGCGCGATCAGTTGGTGATCATCGGGCGTCATCTCGAGGCTGTCCTTGTTCATCAAGGACACCCGCTCGAGCCGCACGCCGCCCAGTTGCAACTGGGCCAGCATCACCTCGAGCACGCTGACCTCGTTGGTCATCACGCCCTCGAGTTCGTCGTACGTCTTCTCGATCGTGCCGCCGGTGGAGATCAGGACGATACGGCGCTTCTTCGGGCTCTTCGGGGGGGCGGTCATGGTCGGGCGAATGTAGCCGACCGTGTACGCCCGGGCGCGGGGATCTCGAGCGCTGGTCCGAATTCAGCGCCAACCGAGCGACGCGAGTTCGAGTCGGAAGGGGCCCTCTTCCTTGCTCGCCAGCACGAGCCCCAGCCCGCAAATCTCCGCCGGGACCAGGGCCGGCGCATTGGCGACAGGGCGGCCACGCCACTCGTAGCGGAAGTCGTCGAACGACAGATCGATGTCGATCCACTGGTTCGGGATCGTCGAGAAGGTGCGCATCCAACTGGGCGCTTCGACTTCGAGGCTGGAGCGCAAGCGCAAGCGATAGTCGTGCCCGTCACCGCGCACGCGCAATCGCACGGCCGTCGCGCCGGGCATCGCGCAGTGCTCTCCGCTGGTGCGCACGGACGCGAAACCGCCGTTGTTCTCGGTGGAAACCTCGCCCGCGAACAACGCGTGCCCAGACTCGGTGTGCTGTAGCCGGCTGTTGGAGCTGCCGCCCATCACTGCGTCGTCGACGGGACTCCAACGTTGAGCCTCTTCGGGATGGGAGAAATCGATCAGCGTTGTCATTGGTCTTGGGCGAGCCAGGAAGCAGTGCTTGGAGGGAACGTCACCGAACTCGGTGGTCGGTACGGCATTCGCGGAGGAGCACGACCATGGAGGCCGACGACGACGAGCGCCCGAGTGTTCGTCCCGCCGGAAGCGACGGATGCCGCATTCGCGGGAGTCCACGCCCAGCGATCGAGCGCATCGCCGTCGTGATCAATCCTGCAGCGGGACGCGCCGAGCCCGTGCTCGCCACGCTCAACCGGGTGTTTCGCGCGGCGGGCATCGCGTGGCAACCCTTCGTGACGCTCGAGAGCGGAGATGCGCGCCGATTCGCCAGCGAGGCCGCGCGCGGCGGCTTCGATGCTGTCGCCGGCTATGGTGGCGACGGCACGATCTCCGAGGTCGCGCTGGGTGTGCGCGGGTCGGGTGTTCCGTTGATCGTGTTGCCGGGGGGCACCGGCAACGTCGTCGCGCAGGAACTGGGCGTGCCGCTCGAACTGGAGGCCGCGGCCGCCGTCGTGACCGCGGACGCGGCGCGCGTCTTCGCGCTCGACGCACTCGAGTTCGACGAGCGCTACGCGTTGCAGCGCATCGGCATCGGCGCGGATGCAGAGGTGCAAAGGGATTCGAGTCGCGAAGCGAAGGACCGGTTGGGGTGGTTCGCGTACCTGCTGAGCGCGCTCGAGCAATTCCGCGAGCCACCCATCGCCGAGTACGTGATCGAGCTCGACGGTGAGCGACACGAGAGCACGGGCGTCGCCTGCATGGTGGCCAACGTCGGACGTCTCGGCCGCGCGGGCTTGCGCTTCTCGCGCACGATCGACCCCTTCGATGGTCGCCTCGACGTCCTGTTGGTGAAGAGCACCGGACTCGACGCGATCGCGGCGGTCGGCGCCGCGCTGATCGGGTTGGAAGCCAACGATGAGGCAGACCTGGACACCGATGCGTTGTGGCATATGCAAGGCGAGCAGGTGCGCATCATGACGCGGCCGAAGCAGGAGGTCTCCGTCGACGGTGAGCCCCTAGGACCCCTGGGAGCGATCGACGTGCGCTTGCAGCCGGGCGCGATCGACGTCTTGCTTTGAGGGTGAACGCGGGACGTTGCAACATTGACAAGTCGCCTGGCCGCATGCGCCACGGGCAGCGTGGGGAGGCTTCGACTCTCCGCCGCAAATCGTGGTCTGCGCAATGTTCGCAGCGTTCTTGGGTGTCGGACGTACGCTTGGCACACGACTTGATCTTGCGCTTGACCACCTTCGAACCTCATGCGCTCACGCGAGCGCCTTGCCCGAGAACGCTCATGCTTGGTTGGACGATTGCCTTTCTCGTCATCGCGATCATCGCTGGCCTGCTCGGCTTCACCGGCGTCGCCGGTGGCGCTGCCACGATCGCGAAGATCTTGTTCTTCCTCTTCCTGGTGCTGTTCGTGATCAGTCTCGTGACCGGTCGTCGTGCGACCAAGATCTGAACGGTGCCTGCCCCCCTTCCCCACAGCTCCCCATGATGAAATTGCTCACGCGTTCGCTTCTTCCCACCCTCGCCCTCCTGGGAGGCCTCTGTGTCGCCGCCTGCGAAAAGGAACCCTTCGAAGACGCTGGCGAAGCCACGGACGAAGCCTTCGATGACGCCGGTGAGGCGATCGACGACGCCGTGGATGAAACCGGCGACGCGGTCGACGACATCGGCGACGGAAAGTGACCCACGCACCAACCGAGCCAGCGCTCGACGATCGGCGCGAGTGGACGCAACGAACCGCCCGTGACGACACCTTCGC
The DNA here is from genome assembly GCA_040880665.1 of Planctomycetota bacterium. Lineage (GTDB taxonomy): Bacteria > Planctomycetota > UBA1135 > UBA1135 > JBBDIB01. The sequence continues at coordinate 19,155 of JBBDIB010000048.1, read as the reverse complement.
GGCCCGACGCAGAACGATCGGTTCCGACAACGAGCGCGATCGGAGCGCTGGCGCTCTTCCTCCTCCTGGCTCCGGCGTTCGGCGCAGTCGCGCTGGTGGTTTCTTACGAGACATGGCTCCCACCGCTCGAAGAGTTGGGGGCAGCCGCTTGCTTGCCCTTCGCGGCGATCACGGTGGTTCTGGTCGGGCTCGGACTAACGCCCACGCATGCGCATTCGCTCGTCGCCGGGTGGTTGTTCGGGATCGTCGGCGGAACCTTGCTCGCTCTCGCGTGCGTCACGCTCGCGGCCGCGCTGGCGCATCGCGTCTTCGGAGGTTGGTCCCGGGAGTGGGCTTTCGCGGCTCTGACCGTTCGGCCGCGCGCTGCTGCGGTGCATCGAGCGCTGGTCGAGTGCGGAACGTGGCGCTCGATCGGACTCGTGGCGTTGGTGCGGTTGTCCCCGTTCATGCCGTACGCCGGCACGAACTTGCTGATGGCTTCCGCCAATGTGCGGCCGTTGCCGTTCGTGGCGGGTTCGGGCCTCGGGCTCGCGCCACGGGTCGCAGCGCTCGCTGTGGCGGGTGCGGGCCTGGCCGAATTGGACCTTAGCCAAGCGGCGGATGCGCGCCTCGCGCTCCTCGGTGGCGTCGCGACGCTACTGTTGCTGTTCGTGCTGGGCCGCATCACGGCGCCGAGCCTGCGCTCGCGCGCGGGTTGAGCAGCTAAACTGCTCGGGATGCAGCGCCCGACCCTCCGCCAACTCGAGTACTTCACGGCTCTCGCCCAACACCTCAATTTTCGTGTCGCGGCCGAAGCGTCGTTCGTCGGGCAGCCGACACTGTCCGAGCAGATCGCGCAACTGGAAGCCTTGGTGGGACTGCGCCTCTTCGAGCGCGGGCGCAAGGTCACGCTAACTCCGGCTGGCGAAGCGCTGCTGCCCGCGGCCGAAACGATCCTCGCCGCGACGGACGGGCTCCTGGAGACGGCGCGCTCGCTGGGGAAGCCGCTCGCGGGTCCGCTGCGCTTGGGCGTCATTCCCACGGTCGGGCCCTATCTCTTGCCGACCGTCGTGCCCGCGATCCGTCGCCGGCATCCCGACCTCGAGCTCTTCCTGCGCGAGGACCAGACGAACCGACTCGTGGAAGGGCTCGAGTCCGGCGCGCTCGACGTGCTGCTGCTCGACCTCGGTGTCGATCTCGGCGGGCTCGAGACACACGCGCTCTTCGCCGATCCCTTCCTCTTGGGCGTCAGCGTCGCCGACGAGCTCAGCGAGCGCACGGAAGTGCGGCTGGAGGACCTCGCCGATCGCAGCGTGCTGCTGCTCGAGGAAGGGCATTGCCTGCGTCAACAGACGCTGCAACTGTGCGAAGCCTTCGGCGGCAGCGAGCAGGCGGGCTTCCGCGCGTCGTCGCTGGGCACGGTGACGCAGATGGTCGCGGCCGGACTCGGCGTCACGCTGATTCCCGAGCTCAGTCGCGAGCGCGAGTGCGCTGCCGCGCCGGACTTGCGCACGATTCCATTCGATGCCGAGGGACCCGGCCGAATGATCGGCCTCGCCTGGCGCAAGAGCTCGCCGCGCGCCGACGAGTACCGCCTGTTGGGCGAGACGATTGCTGGCGCCTACGCGAGCAGCTAGGAGCTAGGAGCTAGGAACCTGCGTCACGGGCGACGCAGACTCCCAGTCCTAATCCAGCGAAGCGAGGATGCGCCGATACGACGTGTAGCGCCGCTCGCCCACCTCGCCGGACGCCACGGCGTGGACGACGGCGCAACCGGGCTCCTCGGCGTGGAGGCAATCGGCGAACCGACAGTGATACCGGGCGAATTCCGGGAAGGCGTCCGCGACGCTCGCCGGCTCGACGCCGGCCAGGGAAAAGCTGCGCACGCCCGGCGTATCGATCAAACGCGCGGCGCCGCGCGGCAGCGGCACGTCGAAGAGCGTCGTGCCCGTCGTCGTGTGACGACCCTTGCCGTCTCCTGTCCGTACGCGGCCGACGTCGAGCCCGAGGTCCGGCGCCACGGCCTGCACCAAGGACGACTTTCCGACGCCGCTCTGCCCGACGAACACGACGGTGCGGCTGGCGAGTTCGTCCCGGAGCTGCTCGACGCCCTCCCCGGTCGCTGCGGACGTGAAGAGCGCGGCTACGCCCACCGCTCGATAGTCGTCGAGCAAGCGATCGAGACGCGTGCGCTCCTCGGCCTCGGTCACGAGGTCGATCTTGTTCGCAGCAACCAAGGGTTCGGTGCCGCCGCGTTGCAGCGCCACGAGGTAACGATCGATCAAGCGATGCCTCAGCGCCGGCTCGACAACGGCCGCCACGATCACCGCAACATCGACGTTCGCGGCGAAGACGCGCTCGATCTCGGGGCGCGACGGATCGGGGCGCGACAGCACGCTGCGTCGGGCATCGACTTCGACGAGCACGAACGAACCATCGCTGCGAACGGTCAGGCTCGCCTCGTCGCCGACGGCGAGGCTCGCCCTCTGCGTAGCGCCGAGTTCGGGAGCCAGTACGGCTTCCACGTCGCCCGCGTGCGTTCGCACGCGGGCGCGCCCCGCCGTGATGCCGACGACCGTGCCGTGGTGTGTCACGGCGCGACGTGTAGCTGACGCCGAGGTCAGAACGCCGGCGCGCGCTGCCGCCGCACGCTCGCGACGCTGCAACTGCTCGTAGTCCTCGGCCGCATCGTCGTCCGACCAGTGTCGACGGCGCTTCGCGCGCTGCTTGGATGCCTTGCGTTCAGCGGCGAGCCGCTGCAACGCCTTGCGGTCGTCCAACGATTGCGCGTGTTTCGCGCCCTGCAGGTAGCGCTCGACCTGCTTCTGTTTTCGATCCACGGAAGGGCTCCTGGCACACCTGCGCCGATGGAGACGAGCGGAGAGCGGCGCCGATGCTCTGCATCGGGACGCCGAGACGAGGGATTTGGAATCCGCCCGCTCCTCGCGCCTCGTGGGAGCCTCCCGTCAGGGAGAGCCCTCCATCGTTGGGCGCCTAGGCTCGGGCGGAGGCGAAGATGGTTTCGAACGTGCTCATCTGGCTGCCTCCGCGTGGCTCGAAGTTTCGTGGGATCGCGGCGGGGCAAATGCCCACCACGCGCTAAGTGCCCAAAGATGGCACGAGGCGTCCGAGTTCGCAAGAGGGCGTCGCTGGCGTCGTGCTGTTGTTGCCGCCAAGATGCGCGACATGAAACTTCGTTGCTTCGCGTTGCTCTTCGTGGCGCAGTTCACCGCCTGTGCGTCGCCGCGGGTCGCGCCGGGAACCGATCTCTTGGCTGGCGACCGCGCGAACGTGCGGGCCCTCGTGCTCAATCGCAGTTCGCACTGGCGCGTCAGCGGCATCGAGGCGCACGCGGCCGGCGGCGAACGCTTGTCCGCGTTCACGATCGCGAGCTTCTTCGACCTGAATCAGAACGGGCGCTTCGACGAAGGCGAGCAGCGTGGTTCGTGGACCGTGTCGACGTCGGTGCCCTCGACGATGCTCGCGATCTCGGGTCAACTGCGTTGGGGTGAGCTGGACGCCGTGGAACCCGGCCGGCTGTACTTCGACACCCGCGTCGTGTTCGAGGACGGCACGACCGAACGCAGGGTGCAAAAAGCCGCTCCGTCCGAAAGCTAGGGGGAACTGTCGGCGGGGCAGTGAGATAGTGAGATACAGCGGATCAGACGGATCGTGGTGAGGGAACCGGGCTAGGCTTTCGCGGTGATCCAGGCCAGCACTCAGAGATCGACCGAAGCGTGGCTTCGCGACCTGCGCGCCACGGGTGCCGCCGGACGCGCCGCCCACGTCGCGCTGCACGAGCTGGTGAGCCGCGCCGTCGCGCGCGCGGCGCACAGCGTGGACGAGTCGACGCGCGAGGACTTGACGCAAGTCGCAGTCCTGCGCGTGCTGACCCACCTCGATCGCTTCGAGGGTCGCTCGAGGTTCTCGACGTGGGCCTACTCGGTCGCCGTCCGCGCCGCGTTCGGTGAGTTGCGCAAGGTGTCCTACCGCAGCGGCGGCGAAGCTTTGTCCGACGAGACCAGCGGGCAGCTCGAAGCGACCGGCCCGGCGCCCACGACCGTTGCCGAGCGCGGCGAAATCGTCGAGGTGATGCGCCGCGTGATCGCGCGCGAATTGAGCGTTCGACAACGCACTGCGATCCAGGGCGAGCTGGCGGGAACGCCGCAAGCCGAGCTGTTGATCGCGCTGAACATCAATCGCAACGCGCTCTACAAGCTGTTCCACGACGCGCGCAAGAAACTTCGCGACGGCCTGGCGGCGGCGGGCATCAGCGACGATCAGGTCCGCGACGCCTTCGACCTTTGACGGACGCGATGCAGCTCGACCCCGAAACGATTCGCAAGCTCGCCCGGTTCACGCTGGAGACTCGGCCCGAGGAACTCTCCTGCGACGACTGGATCCACATGGTGGGCGAGTACGTCGAAGCCGCACAACGCGGCCTGCCCCTGAACGAACGCCAGGCGCGCGTCGCACGCCACGCAGCCGGTTGTGCCACGTGTCACGCGGAGCTGGAAGTTCTGCGCGAGCTCGTCGACGGCGAGTAGACGCTCACACGGAACGCAGCTCGATCAGGGCGGCGCGAAACTCGGGGTCCGGAGCTTCCAGTACGAGCTCGTCACCGCGGTCTGGTTCATGGAGCCACAGGGCCGTTCGAGCCTCGAGCGCGAGCGGCTCGTCCTCGCCCGAGACGCGGGCCGTGATCGAGCCGTCGAAGACCAGCAGGATCGAATGCTCGGACTCGAGGGCGAAACGCCCTGGTCGCTGCACCAACCACTCGATCGTCGCGCGCCACTGGCCGCGACGTGTCAGCACGTTGAGCGCTTCGACCCTTCCCTGGATGCCGGCGGCCTCGGTCGGCCACTCACCGTCGAAGCGATGCACGCGCCCCGGCGCTTGCGGCGCGGCCGGGCAAGCGTCGCCGTGCAGCAGCGTGAACGGGGCGCCCGAGATCGGCACGAACGAGCGGTCGAGTCCGTCGAAGCGCGAGAAGGCTCCATCGCTCTCGATGCTCGCCAGCGAGACGCGCCACGCGAGTTCGCCCACCTCGGGGTGGCGCAGCAACTCGCGCGTCGTGCCGCCGCCGTTCTTCCACGGCTCCAGCTCGAAGTCGTCGAAGGCCGAGGTCGCCAACTCTGTCATTGCGTCAAGAGCGCCGTGTCGAAGGCTCGCGTCCAATCCATCGTATAGCGCGCGTTGATCTCGCTGAGCGGGTTGAGGCGCTCGCGGGCGCCGTCGCGATAGCGGTAGGCGTCGACGCCGAAGGGACCGAAGTAGCCCGCCGCCGCCAGTCGCTCGCCGGCCAACGCGGTCGCTTCCTCGAGTCGCGCATCGTCGGTGCGGCGCACGTCCAGAGTGAGTTCGGTGTCGATCCAGGCGCCGGTTCGGGTCGTGCGTTGCACGCACGGAGCGGAGACGACGACGCGTCCGTCGGGTCGCACGAGACCCGAGCGCGTGAACTCGGTCGTGACCAGGACCCACGGCTCGACGACCAGAGGGCCACGCGCGAGCCCGGCGCGAAGCCACGCGAGATCGGGGAAAGCGGGCGTTCCGGCGGCCAAACGACGCCGCCCGCGGCCCGCCGCTCCGAACGTGCGACGCACGAGCCACCCGAGCGGCGCGGGGCGAGCGATCAGCTCGAGCGCCCGATCGAGATCGCTCGCCACGCACTTCTCGAACGCGTCCTGAGCCAGCATCGCGTGCAGCTCAACGGCGAACGGGCGCGCGTTGACAGCGGCGAGCACGTCGCCGGCGGGCGCCGGCGCGAGCGTCGCGCCCGCGTGCGCGAGCAGCCGCCGCGCTCGCCGGGTCGGGCTCCAAGCTCGTCCCAGGTACCCCGCAGCAGCGCCCGCCGCGGTCGTCTCCTCGACGACGAGATCGCCGGGCCGAACCAACTCGCCGACCAACGCCGCCGCTTGCTGCCGCACGATCGCGCGCAAGCGGTCGCTGGGCGTGTAGCGTCGACCGAGCGCCAGCTCTTCCTCGGCGTCGAGGTTCAAGACCCACGCGACGGGACTCATCGCGGTACGTGCGCCGGCGGCGCGGCTGCCAAGCGCTCGAGGAACGGCGCGTCGAAGCCGGCCGCAAGTCGCGCGGCGCGGTTCAACGGTCGTCCCGCGAACAACGCGGGCGAGAGCGGCGCGGGCAAGGCGCGCCGGAAGGCGTCGTAGGAGAGCGGCGCGCCCGTCAGGCGCTCGAACCACTCGCAGGCGAAAGCGACGTGCCCTACCTCTTCGCGCTCGACGCGTTGCAGCACGTCCGCGGTCGCGTCGTCGCCGGCGGCGCGGAACCACTCGGCGAAACGGGCGGCGTGCTCGAGGTTCGCACCCTCGAGTCCCAAGCCGAGGATGGCCACGAACCCGGTCGCATCGCGGCACGCCCCGACGCGACTCCAGAACCAATCGCGGACGGCGAAGTCGCCCACTTGCTGACCGTTGGCGGCAAGGCGGTCGCGGTAGAGCGTGAGATGCTCGAGCTCCTCGAGCGCCAATCGCACCAGGCCGCGGCGGAACGCCTGCGGCGTCTCGGGAAAGGCCAGCACGGCCCACGCGAACAGCTCCGCCGCCTGCAGCTCGTGGTGCAAGAAGGTGTGGAGCAACTTGCCGCGAGCCGCTGGGTCGCGGAGCGCCGCGCGGGTCGGGGTCTTCGCGCTGCGCGTCACGACCCGAAAGCACGCCGGGCGCCCGGGCGCCGCGACGCGCAGCGCCTCCGGCGCGTCGCACCACGCAGCGGGCGGCGGAGGCGGCGACAGCTTGGCTGTGAGCACGTCGACGACGACGAAGTCGTAGCACCAGCGCTCGACCGTTCCTCTGGCCGGCTTCTCGATCCTGTTCACGGCCCCAGCTTAGCTCGACCTCAGCGTGGCAGTTCGAGCCAAAAGCACGCGCCTCGGCCGGGCTCGGAATCCACCCATGCGCGGCCATCGTGTACCTCGGCGACCTTGGCGACGGAGGCCAAGCCGAGCCCGGTGCCTTCGCTGGCGGCCGACAGGCGCTCGAACAAGCGGAAGATTCGTTGCTGGTCCTCGCTCGCGATTCCGGGGCCGTGGTCGCGTACGAAGATCGCGACCGAATGCTCCTTGGCCCGCGCGCCGACCTGCACGCGAGCACCGGGCTCAGGACATCCATACTTGAGCGCGTTGCCGATCAAGTTGCCCACGGCGCGCGAGACCGACGAGCGGTCGGCAACGACGCGGGGCGCACCGCTGAAGCATTCGAGCTGCGCCCCGGCGCGCTCGAACTCGCCTTGGAAGCTTGTGGCGATCTCTTCCAGCACCTCGTCGAGCGCGAGCGGCTCCTTGAGAAAGCCGATGCGACCGATCCGGTGCACCGTCAACAAGTCGTCGATCATGTTCTCCAGCCTGGTCGCGGCACGATCGACCTTGCGCATATCGTCCAGAGCGGCGTCGAGATCGTTGACCTCGAGATCCTCGAGCGCGAGGCCGATGAAGCCGCGGCAGGTGACGAGCGGCGTCTTGATGTCGTGCGTGATGGTCTGGATCAGCGCGTCGTGGTCGGCCCGCTGTTCCTGCAGGAGCAGCGCCAGTCCGCCGTGTTCGTCCAGGTGGTAGTTAATGCCCAGCATGCGCAAGGGGCGCCCGTCTGCGCCGCGCTCGATGATCACGCCGCGCGCCTCGACCAGGACGGATTGGCCGGAGCTGGCGCGCACGCGGAAGGAGGTGCGGAACTCGGGCGTCTCGCCGCGTTCGAAGCGCGCGAAGTCGGCCGAAACACGCTCGACGTCGGCGGGCTCGACGAGGCGCCGAAAACCGTCCATGGTGGGCTCGACCGCGTCCGTTGCGTAACCCAGCGCGGTCAACCAGTGCTGGTCGGTCAGGCGCTTCTCGGTGAAGTCGTATTCCCACGTCCCGAGGCCCGCGATCTGGTTCAACGCCTGCGCGCGCGAGCGCTCCAGCGCGCGGTGCGTCGCGGCCTCGAGGCGGTCGACGGCGCGGTCCTCGAGCGCCTCCAGTTGGTCGTAGAGCTCCGACAAGAGACCTTCGCGCAGCACGCCGGCGGCGAGGTCCTGCTCGCGTTCGCCCCACGGCACGCAGCCGCTCGGGACCTGCTCGACGTACTCGGTGAAACTGCCGAGCGGGGCGTCGAGTTCGACGGCGGCGACGAGCGGTACCAGGGGCTCGCGCGCCCAGCGGCGCCTGGCTTCGACCGCTTTGCGAAAGAACGTGATGTCCAACGTGTGCGTCACGAAGACGTGCATGAAGCCGCCAAAGCCGCTCGCGCCGCGCTCGACGCCCATGGCTACGTCCAGATCGTCGCAAGCGACCACGTGTCGCTCCCGATCGCTGTCCGCCAACGCCGAGATCGGTCCCAACCAGTCGGAGGTCGGCGCGTGCCCTTGGGTCACGACGATGCCGTTACTACGCAGGCAGGCGCCATCGGCGGCAAAGGCGCGCATGGCGAGTTCGAGCCCCGCGCCCGCGTCCGCGGGAGCCGCCGCCGCATGGGCGAGGCTCCGCAACGCGCTGCGCACGGCACGTTCGGCTTCGACACCTAACAAGCGCTCGATCTCGCACTCGACCCAGCCCAGGCTGGCGGCCATCGTCACGCCCATCAACTGACACGCCCTGCGGGTCGCGAACGGAAGGTGACGTGGCTCTGGGTCGTGGAAGAGCATCATTCCCCAGAGTTCCCCCTCATGCCTCAGCGCCAGGCACATGCTGGCCCGAATCCCCAAGCTGCGGAGGCACTCGAGGTGGTGCGGGGCAGCGCTGCGCAGCACGGATTGCGATAGATCGAGCGTGCTGCCCGCGGGCAGCCGCGGGTGAGCGCGCAGCGGGACAGGCTCGGCGTTCGCGTCCACGATCATGCGGATCGGATGCTCACCGCGCAGTCGCTCAGCGCCATGGGAGAGGCCGGCCTCGCGAAAGTGCAGCCCGAGAAAGCGCTCGTCGCCCGGTTCAGCAGCCTCGGCGATGATCTCGCCGTGGCGGTCGGGATGGCGCCGATAGACCAGCACGCGCTCGAAGCCCGTCATTCGGCGCGCCTCGCGCGCGAACCGATAGGCGAGCTGGGCGACCGAGGCCGTGGCGAGCGAACTTTCGATCAAGGACTCGACCATCTCGATGTGTGGGTCGATCGAGCGCTTCGTCAGCTCGCTGGCCGGGTTCTCGGGCTGCAGTTCGAACTCCAGCACGAGCAGCCCAGCCGCCCGGTGGACGATGCATGGCACCTCGCGCTCTGGAGCGTGCGCCAGCCAAAGGGTCAGCGGGTTCGGAAGCACCTGGAGGCCGCGCCGGAGGATGTGGCGCAGCGCCTGCGCAACGGGCGGGGTTAGCAGCTCTTGGAAGTCGCGCCCTAGCACGTCCTGCCCGACGCCCAAGCGTTCGCCCGCGTCAGCCGACGCGAAGATGACCTCGAAGGTCTCCGGCTCGATCGCCAGCAGGGCTCCATGCGGTTGGACCCCGGCATCGAGCGCCGTGAGGTGTGAAAACGCATCGCCGTCAGGATCGCTGCCAGGCTCGGACTGCGAGGTCTTCATGGGCGACTCTCCTCCCAGCAGGCCCAACGGCTTCGTCCAAAACGATTCTCGTAAGAGCGCTCATGACTCGGGGTTTCTCCCATCGGCCTCGAGCCCAACAAGTTGATTCTCATCCTGCGTCAAGCACCTCCTCGTGCTGACGCCACGCTACCGAGCCGAAGACGGTGCTTGCAACCGCATTCCAGGCCACCCCCACGGACGGTTCAAATTCGAGACCGAGGCACGAGCTTTGCTCGTAAGGACCCGAACCAACACGCAGTGACTCCCATGCAGCAGCACGAACCTCCGCTGACCGTCCTTCTCGTGGAAGATGACGACGACCACGCCCTTTTGATCCGCCGCTGCCTCGCGGAGCTGCCTACGAAGCTAAAGGTAGAAAGGTCTATCGATGCGGACAGTACGTTGCAATTGTTGCACGCGGCTCGTGCTCGCGGTCCCCAATGCTTGCCCGACCTCGTCTTGCTCGACCTGGGTTTGCCCGATCGCTCTGGGCTGGAGGTTCTGGCCGACATCAAGGCCGACGAAGCCACCCGGCACGTTCCCGTAATCGTGCTGTCCACCTCCGAGGAGAAATCCGACGTGACGCGCGCGTACCAACACCATGCGAACAGCTTTCTCGTGAAGCGGGGCGATCTCTACGGCCTGCGGGAAATGCTGCGCACCATGGGGCAGTACTGGACCATCTGCAACCGCAGTTGAGGCGCGCTCTCGCTGCTTCAGATGCGAGCCTGGAGCCACGCCGACAGTTCGTCGAGCCCGCCCAAGGGTTCGCCGTCGAGCAAGACGTAGGGCATCGTCGCGCGGCCGAAGCGCCGGGCGAGTCGTTGGCTGAACGCCCGGTCGCCGGCCAGGCTGTGCTCGCGCCATTCGACATCGGCGGCATCCAGCAGGTCTTTTGCCCGCTGACAGAAGCCGCACTTCGGCCAGGTGTAGAGTAGAACGTCCACGGATTTGGAGAGTACTCGGGATCGCGCGCCGAGGTGGCGCGTGCATCGATCCTGTCACGAGAACCCTTGGCTCACACGTGAACCCATGCGACACCCGAACGCGATTGTGACGACCCTCGCGTGCGCGCTGCTTTCGGCGGCTTGCACGTCCACGGATTCGACCGCTTCCTTCCACGGACCGGCGCGCATGTACGACGGTTTCGATGGCTATGCGCGCGCCATCAAGACCGATTCGGCCGCTTGTCAACGTTGGTTCGACCAGGGCTTGCAACTGCTCTACGGCTACAACCACGACGAAGCGATTCGCTCGTTCCAACAGGCGGCGAAGGAAGACCCCGAGGCTCCGATGCCCTGGTGGGGCGTCAGCTATGCGGCGGGATTGCACATCAACAATCCCGCGATGGGATCCGAGAAGACGACGCTGGCGGTCGCGGCGGCGCGCGAGGCCCGTCAGCGGATCGGCGCCGCTACGCCCGTCGAAGCGGCGCTGGTACGCGCTGTCTCCGAGCGCTACGTCGACCCCAACCCCGAGGATCGCAAGCACCTCGACCAAGCCTACGCCGACGCGATGGAGGTCGCCTGGAAGCAGCACCCGAACGATCCCGACGTCGGCGCGCTGTATGCCGAGTCGCTGATGTGCCTGCAACCCTGGGACCTGTGGACGAACGACGGCCAGCCGAAGGGCCGGGCGCTCGAAATCGTCGACGTCCTCGAGCGCGTGATGGCGATGGACGAAGACCATCCCGGCGCGAATCATTTCTACATCCACACGGTCGAAGCGTCGCCGAACCCGGACCGCGCGGTCCCGGCCGCGGATCGGCTGCGGTCGCTCGTGCCGGGCTCGGGGCACCTCGTGCACATGCCGTCGCACGTCTACATTCGCGTCGGTCGCTACGGCGATGCCGCGGATGCGAACGAGCGCGCGATCGCTGCGGACGAGCGCTACTTCGAGACCGCGCCGGCACCCGACTTCTACAGCCTGTACTTCCTGCACAACGTTCACTTCCTGGCCTACGCGACGATGATGGAAGGGCGGCCCAGCGTCGCGCTCGCGGCGGCTCGCAAGATCGAGTCGGACATCCCGCCCGAGTTCCTGCGCGCCTACGTGGAACTTGCGGACGCGTTCATGACCACACCGCTGCACGTCATGATTCGGTTCGGCCGCTGGGAAGAGATCCTGGCCGAGCCCGAGGCACCGGACTGGCGGCTGCTCTCACGTGCGGTCCGGCACTACGCGCGCGGCGTCGCGTTCGCGGCGACGGGCCGGACGGAAGAAGCGCGAGCCGAACTGGCCAACTTCGATCGGGTCGCGACGACGATCCCCGACGACTGGGCCGTGCTCAACAACCCCGTCGACAACGTGCTTCCCATCGCGCGCGCGATGTTGGTCGGCGAGCTCGCCTATCGTGAAGGCCGCCTCGACGACGCGTTCGAATCGCTGCGCCAAGCCGTGGAGCTGGAGGACGAACTGGTCTACGACGAGCCGCCGGGATGGATGCAGCCGACGCGGCACGCGCTTGGCGCGCTACTCCTGGAGGCGGGCCGGCCGGACGAGGCGGCGGTCGTGTTCCACGCCGATCTCGCCAAGCACCCCGACAACGGTTGGGCGCTCTTGGGGCTCGAGCAGGCGGAGCGCCAACTGGGCAACGCAGCCGTCGCCGACGATCACCGTGCGCGCCGCGCCGCCGTCTGGCAGCGCGCCGAGATCGAGCCTGAAGCCGCGTGTTACTGCGCGACGGGCGAACGCGGTTAGATTTACGTATGCGGGGTACCATGGGGTCGCCCCCATGGACCCCGCCCACGACGAGTCGCTTCTCGACCTCCAACCGGCGCGACGCCTGCGCCGCGCGTACTCGTTGGCGCTGATCGTGATCGCGGTGATCTGTTCGCTCGGCCAAGTCGTCGTGCAGCAATCGCTGAAGCAGTCGGCGAACGACGCCCCGATGCTGAAGCAGGCCGCGCGGCAGCAGTTCCTGGCGCAGCGCATCGCCCGGCTGACGATGCAGGCGCGCATCCTCGAGCAACGCGAGCCGTCGATGACGACGGCGCAGCTCGAACGCAACCTGCGGGAGTTCGAGTTGGCGCAGCACACGCTTCTGCAAGGCAGCGCGCAGCTCGCGGTCGTTGCCCGACCGGGCTCGGAGCTCGACGAGCTGCTGGCGCGGACCTCCGGCCCGCACGGCGTCGTCATGCGGGAGGGGCGCCGCTTCTTGGACGAGTTCGATCCCGAGCTGCGCGGGAATGTGGACGCGCCCTCCGAGGTGGTCCTGGCCAACGCATCCAACGCCGTGTGGCTGGAGTCCGACGACTACTGTCGCGAGATGAACGCCCTCGCGAGCGGCTTGGAGCGCGCGCTCATCACGCGGCACGAAGCGTTGGCGAACTTGCAGTTGATGCTGCTCGGCTTGACGCTCGTCGCGCTGGCCTCGATGGCGCTGTTCCTCTTCCGACCGCTGGCTTCGATGGTCGACCGCGCCGTGCAATCGCTGAAGGATTCACGCGCCCGCGCCGAGGACATGGCGGAGACGCGCGCCGAGTTCCTGGCCAAGGCCAGCCACGAGTTCCGCACCCCACTCAACGCAATCATCGGCTTCGAACGTCTCCTGCTTGGGACCGAGCTGAACGAGGAGCAGCGCGACTACGTGGCTTCCAGCCACCGCAGCGCCGAACACCTCTTGGAACTCGTCAACGGCATCCTCGACTACTCGAAGTACGAGGCGGGCCAGTTCGTCCTCGACCCGCTGCCGTTCTCGGTCGTGGAACTGGTCGAAGACGTGATCGAGCTGAACGCGCTCGACGCCAAGCGCCGTGGTCTCGAGCTGCGCTTCGACCACTCGGCGAATCTGCCGGCGCTCAGCCTCGGCGATCCTTTGTTCCTGAAGCAGGTGCTGATCAACCTGGTGCGCAACGCCATCAAGTTCACGCCCGAGGGCGAGGTCTCCGTGCGGCTGCATCCGGTCGGCACCGACACGCTGCGCTTCGCGGTTGCGGACACGGGAGTCGGCATCCCCGCCAGCGAACGTGCGCGCATCTTCGAGGCCTTTCGGCAGGCCAACGGCTCGACCGCGCGGCCGTTCGAAGGCACGGGGTTGGGCCTCACGATCTCCAAGCAGCTCCTGGAGCGCATGGGCGGCGAGCTGAAGCTGAAAACGTCGCCCGGGCGCGGCAGCACGTTCTACTTCGACCTCGAGCTGCCGACGGTCGAGTCGCGCTCCTGGCGCGATGACGAGCGCCCGCACACCCTGACCCCGAGCGCGCCCGGTTCCTGGAAGGCCGGGCAGGCGGCGCGCGTGTTGTTGGCCGAGGACAACGCCGTCAACGCGCGCCTGACGCGCATGCAGCTCGAGCAGCTCGGCTTCGGCGTGACCGTCGTCGCGAGCGGCGAGGCCGCGATCGGCGAGCTGCCGCGCGGCGACTACGCGCTGGTCCTGATGGATCTGCACATGCCGGGCACGGACGGCTTCGAAGCCACGCGCCGCATTCGCGGCGAGGGACGCGGAAATTCGCACGTGCCGATCGTCGCGTTGACCGCAGATCTGTCCGACGACAGCCGCCAGCGCGCGTTCGAGGCCGGTGTCGACGCGTACCTGACGAAGCCGATTCGGACCGAGGAGCTCGAGCGCGCGCTGCGCGCCTCGCTCGACGCCGACCGCCAGCGGGCAGCTTCGTCCATTCGATAGCACGGACCCAAATTCGCGTGAACCGGCGCGATCGACGCGGCGTTGACCACGGCACTCATGCTGATCTTCCTCGTTGCCCAGCTCGTCGCACCTCAAGCGACGCCGCGCCTCTCGACGGGCGAAACCATCGTCACCGCCACGCGCAGCACCGAAGAGGCCTTCGACCTGCCCTACGCGCTCGACGTCATCGGACGCGAGCAACTGCGCGAACGCGGCTACCGCACCGTGCCACAGGCGCTGCGCGACACGCCCGGCGTCATGGTGCAGGAGACGTCCTTCGGTCAGGGCTCGCCCTACGTCCGCGGGTTCACCGGCTTTCGCAACGTCTTCCTGATCGACGGCGTGCGCTTGAACAACTCGGCGTTCCGCGACGGGCCGACCCAGTACTGGAACACCGTCGACGGGCAGAGCCTCCAGCGCATCGAGGTCCTGAAAGGGCCCGCGGCGGTGATCCACGGCTCCGACGCGATCGGCGCCACGGTTCAAGCCGTCACGCTCGATCCGTCCTCGTACGGCCGCGGGTTCGGCGGTCGCGCCCACTGGCGCGGCTCGAGCGCGGAGGAATCGCACACCGTCCGCATCGAAGGGGACGCGACGCACGGGGATCGAACCGGTGTCCTGTTCGGCGTGACGGGGCGGCACTTCGGCGAGCTGCGTGGCGGACGCGACATCGGCGCGCAGCCCAACACCGGGTATGACGAGTGGGCCGCCGACCTGAAGGTCGAACACTTCCTCGACGCCGACACGCGCTTGACGTTCTTGCACCAGCGCGTGCGCCAGAACGACGTGCCGCGCACGCACAGCACGATCTTCGCGCAGCCGTTCAAGGGGACGAGCGTCGGCTCCGACCTGCGGCGGGATCTCGATCAAGAGCGCGACCTCACGTACCTGCAGCTCGAGCGCGCGCTGGAGGGCGGTTTCGCGGACTCGATGCACCTCTCGGTTTCCTGGCACGACCAAGAGGAATCGCGCGACCGCATTCGCTCGAACGGCAACCGCGAGCTACAGGGCTACGAGGTGGGAACGCTGGGCGCCTTCGCGAACTTCAAGAAGTCGACCGAGCTGGGCGAGCTCGTGTACGGGATCGACGCGTACCACGACGAAGTGAACTCGTTCAGCTCGACCAACGCCGTGCAGGGGCCGGTCGCCGATGACGCGACCTACGACTTGGCCGGCGCGTTCTTGCAGCACGAGTTCGCCCTCGCGGACGCCTGGTCGCTGACACTGGGTGGGCGCGCGACGTATGCGGCCGCGGATGCGGACTCGGTGCTCGATCCCGTCACCTCGACCCAGACGTCGATCGAGGACGATTGGAGCGCCGTGACCGGCAGCGCGCGCGTGCTGTATCGCGCGGATCCCGACCGCTTGCACTTCTTCGGCGGCGTCTCGCAGGGCTTTCGCGCGCCGAACCTCTCGGATCTGACGCGCTTCGACACGGCGCGCTCGAACGAGTTCGAGATCCCGGCACCCGGGCTCGAGCCCGAGGACACGCTGACCTTCGAACTGGGCGCCAAGTTCGACGGCGAGCGCGCGGGCGGGCAGGTCGCCGTCTTCTACACCGCGATCCAGGATTTGATCGTGCGCGTCCCGACGGGCAACACGAACGCGGAGGGTGACTTCGAGATCACGAAGGACAACTTGGGCGACGGCTACGTCGCGGGCCTCGAGTTGGAAGGAGCGTTCGCCCTCGATGAACACTGGTCGCTCTTCGCCAACGCGACCTGGCTGGACGGCGAGGTCGAAACGTATCCGACCTCCGACCCCGTCGCGGTCGACGAGCCGATCGACCGCTTGATGCCACCGACCGGCCGCTTGGGCGTGCGTTGGGAGGCGCCCGAGGGCCGTGCGTGGGGCGAATTCGTCGCGGTCTTCGCGGACGACGCGGACGAGCTCTCGACGCGTGACCAGCGGGATACGCAGCGCATCCCGCCGGGGGGCACACCGGGCTTCGTCGTACTGCATGCGCGTGGCGGTTGGCGCACCGGCGAGCGCTCGACCTTCGACGCGGCGCTCGAAAATCTCACCGACGAGGACTACCGGATTCACGGTTCGGGCACGAACATGCCCGGCTTGAACCTGATCGTCGGCTGGACGTACACCTGGTGAAGCATCGATGAAAGCCCGCGGCCGCACGACCGCACCCCGCTGGAGCGCCTACGCTGGGCGCGCGCTGGGTGCATCGACGGGTCTGCACGTCATCGGGCTCGCCGGGGTCGGCGCGCTGATGGCCTGGGCCAGCTCTCGCGCCCTGGGAGGCGAGCCCCAACGCGTCGTCACGGCGCGGCACGATCAGAGCGTCGAACTACCTCGCGAAGCCCGGGAGCCCGCGTGGGAACTCGAGGCGCCGCCCGCTTGGGAACTCGAATCGGCCGAGGCCGAGCCCGTCCTGCGGGAAGCGCCGTTGGCGGACGAACCCTTGGCCTTCGACGACGCGCGCGGGGCGACCGCTGTGCCCGAGTCGGTGCGCGAACTGCCGTGGAGCGAGCTGCCGCGTTTCGACCCGCCGCTCGAGTTCGAGAGCGAGCCCCCCCCGGCGGCGGAACCCGAACCCGAAGCGCTGGCCACCGGCCAACCCGAACTCGAGCCCGTGCTCTTGGATGCGCCGCCGCCCGCCTATCCCAGGCTGGCGCAGCGCCGCGGCTGGCAAGGCAGCGTGCTGTGCCTTTTGCGGGTCGATGCCTACGGAAACGTCGTAGAAGCTTCGCTGGTGACGACCAGCGGACATGCAGTTCTGGACGCTGCGGCGCTGGAAGCTGTAGAGAGGTGGCGCTTTCGCCCTGGACAGCGCAACGGCCGCGACGACAGCTTCGAGGTCGAGCATCGCGTCACGTTTCGGCTTCGCGGCTGACCTCCGCACGATTCCGCCAATCGGGCTAGGATTGGTTCGGGGTCGTAGATCCCGGACCCCATGAAGCCGCTCACACGGGAAGCTCGCTTTGCGAGCGACATCGCCACCACCGCGCACGCCGACTGCGCTTTCCTAGCGCTGCGGCATGCGGACGGGCGACTCGTCAGCCTGGCACAAGCGGGACCGTGTGCACCGCCGAGCTTGCTGGAAGGCATGTGGCCGACGGAGGAGCACGACGCAGCGGCCGCTTTCGGTGGCGCGACGCTCGCCGATGGCCGCCCCGTGGCGGCGGGCTTGCTCATGCCGGTGCCCGATGGTTTCGGCGGATCGTTGGGGGCAATCGGCGTGGTTCAGGCCCAAGCAGTTTTCGACCGTACGACCGCCGAGCGCGCGCTGCGCGACCGCGTGGAGCCCGCCACCAGCCTGTTGGAGCAGGCGCTGATCGACAGCGAGTTGCAGCAGCTCGTCGGCACCGACGGTCAGGCTGGTCTTGCCGACCGGCTGCGCCGCATTCTCGCGAGCTTGGCGCGCATCACGCACGCTCCAATAGCCTTCGTCACCGAGCTCATCGACGAGGCGGCAATGCGCGGCCGCGCGCTCGTCGTGCTGAATCGCGATACCGTCCAAGGGCCGTTCGAGTACGACCTCTCGGGCACTCCGTGCGCGGAGGTCTATGCCAAACGCCTGTGCTTCCATCCATCCGGGGTGCGCGCTCGCTACCCCGGTTTCAAGTTCCTGGAAGAGCTCGGCGCGGAGGGGTATCTCGCGCTGCCGATCGAGGATGCAGAGCGACGCACCCTCGGGCACGTCGGGATCCTCAACGACCGCGCCTTTCCCGAAGAGCTGGCCGACTTCGGTCGGGTGCGCATCTTTGCGTCGCTGCTCGGCTCCGAGGTCCGCCGGTCGCGCGCCGACGACGACCGCCTGCGCAACGCCAAGGAGCACCACGAGGCGCAGCGGCTCGAGAGCTTGGGGCTCTTGGCCAGCGGGGTTGCGCACGACTTCGACAACCTGCTGACGGCGGTTGCCAGCAGCGTCCAGCAAGCCGCCGCGGAGCCCGGGCTGCCGGCGGCCGTCACCCGCCACCTCGACTCGATCCGCCGCTCGACCACGGCGGCGCGCGGATTGACGAACGAGCTGCTGGCGTACGCGGGCCACGGTGAGCTGCAGATCGAGCCGCTGGAACTCTCGGCCGCGCTCGAAGACATGGAGCACCTGTTCGCGACCGCAGCAGGCAACACGACGCTGTTGCGGTTGCGGCTCGCGCGCGACCTTCCGCCGGTCCAGGCCAGTCGCAAGCAGATCGGCCAGTTGGCGCTGAACCTGGTCCTCAACGCGGTCGAGTCGGTTCAGACCGAAGGCGGCGGCCTGGTCGAGGTGTTGACCTCTCTTCGAAAGGTCGACGCGCTGACGCCACGCCCCATCGTCGGCAGCGCGCCTCCGGGCGACTACGTCGTACTGGAGGTCAGGGACAACGGTGAGGGCGTCGAGCCCGACCGCGTGCCGCGCATCTTCGAGCCGTTCCGCTCGACCAAACGCCGCGGCCGCGGCCTCGGGCTGGCCATCGTGCAAGGCATCGTTCAAGCGCATGGTGCTGCGCTCGCCTGGGACTCGCGCGACGGACAAGGCACGACCGTGAGCGTCTGGTTCCCCGCTACCGCCGTCGCGAACGCCGAGGCGAAGCAGGTCACGCGCTCACGACCGGTGCTCGTCGTCGAAGACCAAGCCATCGTGCTCGAGGCGACGCGTCGACTGTGCGAACAGCTCGGGCATTCGGTCCGCACGGCCGCCGACGGCGCAAGCGCGATCGCCGAGTTCGATGCGCACGCCGACGAGATCGAACTGGTGTTGCTGGACGTGAATCTGCCCGATCTCGACGGTCGCGTCGTACTGCGCGCACTGCGAGCGCGGCGCGCCGACGTGCCGATCCTCCTGACCAGCGGATACGTCCGCGACGGCGCCCAGGAGCTGACGGCCAAGGACCCCTTCACCGGCTTCCTGCGCAAGCCGTTCCGCGCGCACCAGGTGGCGGAGAGCATCGCCAGCTTGGACGCGGCCAGGGCCACGCGCGAGAGCGTCCGCTGAGGGGCACATGTCGGTGCGCTGGAGCGCCGTTCTGAGTTCGCGGCGCCGTTTTCGAGAGGGCTTGCTAGCCCGGTTCCCTCACCACGATTCGATCGGATTCGTCGTAGATCGTTGTCCT
>JBBDIB010000047.1:21223-28838 GCA_040880665.1 Planctomycetota bacterium | reverse complement strand
GGGCAACGAGATACGGCGAATCCGACGGATCGTGGTGAGGGAACCGGGCTAGGCCGCGAGGCCCGCGCGTTGAAGTCGGCGGTAGAGCGCTTGCGTACACACCGTTTCGAGGTGCGCGAGGAACGCCTTGTAGTGCTGCAAGCGACGCGCGAGCAGGTACTGGAAGAAGAGGCCGGGCAGCGCGATCGCGAGGCCCGTCTCGGTCGTGACGAGCGCTTCGGAGATGCCTCCGGCGATCGCCCCCATCGTCTTGTCGCCGCCCGAACCCGACGACAGCGCGCCGAACGTGGCCAGCATGCCCATGACGGTTCCGAGCAACCCGACGAGCGGCGCGGCGCTGACGCAGATGCGCATGACCATCAGATCGCGCTCGAACGGGCGCACCTCCGAGGCGCGCACCTCCGCAAAGCGCGAGGCCGACTCGGCGACGCTCTCTGCATCGCCGACGTAGTCGAGCATCTCGCCGATCGGTCCCTCGCGGTCGGCCGGATGGTCGATCCAGAAGCGCCAATCGGTCTCCGAGACCGCGCGAAACCGCGTGGCCCAAAGCCGCAGGTAGACGTGGATGCCCATGCCGAACATCACGACCGCGAGCGCCGCGATGGCCAACATGGCCCATCCGCCCGAGCGCCAGAAGTCGACGGCGCCCCGTAGGAAGTGCGCGACTTGGCTGTCGAGGAGGACTTCCATCGCGTTAGACCCGCGCCTTGGGTTCGCGCCCGAGGGCGCGACTGACCTCGTCGGCGAGCGCGTCCTGGTCGCTGCTGCTGAGGGCGCCTTCGCGCTCGGCGAGAGCCTCTCGCACGGCGGTGCGAACCTGGTCGTGGGCCGCGACACCGGTCGCGGGCGCCAGCGTGTGAGCGCGACTCTTCATCACGCCGTTGACGAACGCGATCGCGGTCGTCTCCATGCGATTGACGAGGCCGCGCGCCTTGCGCAACAAGAAGGCGTGCAGCAACAGCGACGGAATCGCGACGATCAACCCGAACTCGGTCGTGATCAACGCCTTCGAGATTCCCGCCGACAGCATCTTCACGTCGCCCGAGCCGTGCACCGTGATCTGCTTGAAGGTTTCGATGATGCCTTGCACCGTGCCCAAGAGTCCGAGCAGCGGCGACGCCGCCGCGCAGATCGCGATGAACGGCAACAGGCTGTGCAACTCGACCTTCGACGTCAGCATGCGCTCGTAGAGCACCTCTTCGATCAATTCCTTCGGCTCGTCGAGGTGCTCGACGCCAGCCGTCAACATGCGACCGACCGGGCCGCCGACCTTCTTGGCCTTCTCGCGGGCGAGCTCGCGATCGTCGTCCGCGACCGCTCCCAGTAGCACGCGCACGCTCTTCTTCGAAGGCGTTCGCACGAACGTCAGGCGCAGCCACTTGTAAAAGGCGACCAGGAACGCGAGGGCTGCCATCCCGAGGATCGGGATCATGATCACGCCGCCCTTCCGGGCGTGTTCGACGATCGTCTCTTGGGTCTCCTCCACCTTGAAGGCGTTGCCCAGCGTCGCGTCGAACGGGAAGACGCCGCGGCCCAGCTCGACGAGGCTCGCGGCGGCGGCGGCGTCCTCCGCGCGCCCGAAGGCCAGGACCGTGGGCTCGAGCGAGCCGAGCCTTTCCTCGGCCGCGCCGACGAGCGTCCCATCGGACGAGCGGAAGAGCGCCGAGGGTCCGACCAGCACGAACGTGCCCTCCTGGACGACCTTCGAGTCGCCGATCGCCGTGCCCCCGAAGCGGTCGCCGCCGAGCGCCGACTCCAAGCGCGCGATCGACTCGTCCAGGAGTCGTGCCTGCGCCTCGAAGACCTCGAAGCGCGTCAGGTTCGAGTTCTCGGTCGCCAACTGCGCCGCCTCGACGGCGTCCGTGTAGCGCGCGCGCTCGGCGATGTGCAGTCGCGAGTCGAAGTTGCGGATGTAGTCGCTCAAGAGGTCGCCGAGGTACACGGCTTCGGCTTCACGCGTCTCGATGTCGGTCCGCAGCGCCGAGAGGTCCAGCTTGCGCGTGTCGACGGCGAGCGATTTGTCGCGGTACTCACCGCGCAGACGCACGAGCTCGCCCTCGAGTTCGTTCAGCGCGCGGTCGAGCGGCACCTTCTGGGTCTCGATCTCCTCGCGCACGCGCGAGAGTTCCGCCAACGTCTCGTCGAGCTGTCGCTGCAAGCCGGCGGCGACGTCCTGAAACGTCGTCCCACCGGTCGGCGGCGAAGCGTCCGCGGGCGTCGCGTCTTGGGCGAGCGGCGCAGAGGCCAAGAGCACCAGAATCAAGAGTTGCTTCTTCATCGGTAGTTCCTCGGTGTGGTGACCACTGTGCGCTAGCGCAGCTCCATGGGCAGGCCGACGAAGCGCGCCTCCTGGGTGTTCTCGTACACGGCGACGGCGGCCGCGATCGCGTCGAGCGCGTCGTTCTTCGCCGTCCAGACCCAACCCTCGGCGCCGGCCGTGCCGACGCCGGCGACGCCCGCCGTCTCGCTGACGTAGTAGGCCTGTCCCACGCCGAGGTACATCGTCGTCACCTCGACCGAGCGCCCGTCGGGGAGTTCGCGCAGCTCGCTCTGGACCAGAACGTCGCGTTGGAACTTGTTGACCTCGTTCAGCACGCCGATCACGTTGCGAAAGCGCGAGCCGAGGCCTTGCTCGGTCGCAGCGGGGTCCTCGGGGATGCTCTGGCTGAGCGGCAGCACGCGCTGACGGATCGGATCGGGCAGGCGCGCGAGCAGCCCCTTGGTGCGCTCTTCGATGGCGCCGACCGTTTGCGCCAAACCGGCGGCGGCCGTCGCCAGGCGCTCCTTCTCCGCCAGCAAACGATCGCGCTCGTCGTCGGCGGCGGCGAGATTCTCCTCGGCTTCCCGGATGGCTTCACGGAGCGAGGTGATCTCGGCCCGCACGATGCCGATGCGCTCGTTCAAGAGCTGCTTGCCCGTACGCCACTCGCGACGCTCCTTGGAGATCAATTGCTCGGCCTGGAACTTCCGTTCCAGCGCCGCGCGCGAGGCGCCGATGCCCCCGTCGTCCAGGTCGTCCTGGGGCAGGGCCGCCGCCAGGAGCAGTCCGGCCGCCGCGACGACCGCGACACCGAGGAGGCGACGCGGCTCGATGAATCGTTGAATGGTCATGGTTGCTACGAGGTCCTTAGGGAATGCGGGTCAGCGCGCGTACGTGAAGCCGATCGAGAACTCGCTGCCGCGGGTGTAGCTCTCGGAGAGCTGCTCGCCGGGAATCAGGTCGGTGCGGTACGCCGTCTCGATGTCGGGGTCGAGCAGGTTCTTCGCCTGGAAGCGAAAGTCCCAGTGCTTGCCGAGCCGCTGCGAGAGACTGAAGTTCAGCGTGCCGAACTCCTTCTGATAGAGGTCCGGGATGAAGCGCCCCGCGTCCGAGCCCTTGCCCGCGATCAGCGTGTCGCCCGTCACGGTGTAGAAGAGGGTCGCGCGCGTACCGCGTTCGGGCAGATCGAGGTTGAGGTACAGGTTGTAGAGGTAGTCGGGCGCGTTCGAGGCGTCGCGCGAGGACGACGTGTTGATGTTGCTCTGCTGGAACTCGACCATCACCTCGTCGGGCAGGTCCACGGACGAATCGATGAACGTCGCGTTCCCTCCGACGGACCAGCCGTCGAAACGATCGAAGATGCGAGCCAGGTCCTGCCGGACCTCCACCTCGTACCCCGTCAGGAGCCCGCTCGGGTAGTTCGTGACCGTCGTGTACTGGAAGTCGCCGATGATCCGCTGCACCGTCTCGATCGCGCCCGAGATGTCCTTTCGAAACCAGGACGCCGAGATCAACGAGCCCGGCTTCGGCTCGTAGTCGAGCCGCAGGTCGTAGTTCTCGAGCCTCGCCAACTCGACGTCGGGGTTGCCGGAGAAGATCGGCGCTCCGACGTACTCCGACTGCAGCACGGGCGTCAGTTCCCGAAACGTTTGGCGCGCGATCGTCTCCGAGTAGGCGGTGCGCAGCGTCAGATCGGATCCGAAGCGATACTTGAGGCTGAACGCCGGCAACACGTCCGTGCTCGAGAAGTCCACGTCGCCATCACCCGGATTCTGGAACAGATCCAAGCCGCCGGTGGGCGTCACCCACAGCGACAGGTCTTCCGGACGCACACGGGTCTGCAGGTCGGTGCGCTCGATGCGCACGCCGCCGACCGCCTCAAGGTTTCCCGTCACGGGCAACTCCACCATCGCGAACGATGCGCTGATGTCCTGGTTGCCCCGGTAGCTGACATCGGTCAGCGCCTCGGTGAGCGGGTGCGACTGCGACGGCCAGACGTCGCTGAAGAAGTCCGAGAACGGCGCCTGGTACTGGAGCGAGCTGAAACTTTCGCCGGCGTTCGAAAAGGTATCCGTTTGGAAGTCGCGCTCGACGCGGTCCATGAACATCCCGGCGCGGAGCTTGCCCGTGTAGCCGCCCCATTGCTCGAAGGGCAGGTCGACGTGCAGCCGGCCTTGCGTGCTCGTCTCTTCGATGGACTTGGAGATGCGTTGCAGGTTGCCCAACTGGGCGTTGATCGCCGGCAGGAGCGGACCGTAGGTGGCGGGATTGCCATCCGAAGGGCCATACCACTTCACGCCGAACAACACCTTGTCCGGCTGCACGAAGTCGGCCGTGCTGTGCGACAGCGACCACGCGACCTCGGGTTGCCGGAAGCGCAGCCAATCGCCGATCGAACCGCCATCGAACGGCAGCACGTGTTCGCCAACGAGTTGCACCGTCTGCGTCTTGCGCTCGGTGTACTCGAGCGCCTGCGTGCGCGTGTAGGGCGAGATCTCGAGGTCGTCCTCGTCGTTGCCCGGGCTGTTCTCGTCGTCGGGATCGTAGCCCGGGAAGAAGAAGTGCTTCCCGCGCGTGTTCTCGGCCAGCGTGGCCCGATCCTCCGCGGAATACGTGTAGAGCGCGTTGAGCCCGATCACGTTCTCGGGCGTTTCCAGGCTGACCGAAGCGAGCCCGCCCCAGGTCACCGACTGGCTCGCCTGCGTCACGTCTTGGAGGAAGGTGATGAACTCGTCGATGTCGGGACCACCCTGACCGAAGGTCGGCGAGTAGCCGGGTCCGACGTTGGGATCGAGCCAGTAGCGGTCGTTCCTGCCCTCGCGAAAGGAGCTGTCGCGCTCGTAGAAGAACGTCGCGAAGCCGCCCAGCTTGGCGTCGCTGCCTAGGTGCTCGAGATGACTGGCCGCGACCGACCACTTCGAATCGATCGGCGCATCCACGCGCGTGGTTCCGACGGCCTTCGCGCGCGGGACCTGACCCTGGTCGTCGAGTCCGACGGTGCGGCGCCCGAGGCCCCGACCCCAGAAGTCGAGCCCGCCGCCGTCGTACGACAGGAAGTCGTCGCGGAAGCGCACGTTGGTGTTGACGCTCCACTGACTCTGGAACTGCACCTCGCTGCGCTCGGGAACGCCCTTCAGGACGACGTTGACCGCGCCGCCCGACGCGTCACCCTGTTGATCCGGAGTGAAGGTCTTCGAGACCTGCACGCTCTCGATGACCGTCGCGGGGAACTGATCCAGCTCGACCGCGCGCTTCTCCTCGTCCGCCGAAGGCAAGCGAATCCCGTTGAGTTGCGAGCTGACGTAGCGGTCGGGCAGCCCGCGGATCACGGCGAACTTGCCATCCTGTACGGACGCTCCGGAGACCAGCCCGAGCGCGCTGGCCGCGTCGCTGGCGCCGGCGCGGCTCATCAACTCGGCGCTGACCGAATCCATCAGGGCCGGACTCTCCAGGCGCAACTGCAAGAGCGCCGCTTCCGAGCCGGTTCCGAGGCGCAAGACGTCCTCGACCACGAACTCCTCGAGGTCGGCGAAGTCGCCCTCGAGCGAGACGTCGACCTCGGTCAGACGACCATCCACGACGACCACGTTCGAGCGAACCTGGCGCAGGAAACCCTCCTTCGTGAACACGAGCGTGTAGGTGCCCGGCTCGACCTCACCGAACAGATAGTTGCCCTGTGGCCCGGTCGTCGTCTCGACGCGCGCTTCGACGATGAAGACCCGCACGTCGCCGACTCCGGCGCCGAAGTCCGCATCGAGCACGACGCCGCGAATCGAGCCGACGGCGCCCGAAGCGGCTTCGGCCGAGGGCGCGCTGATCGCGCTGAGCATGAGTCCGAGCGCGAGCCACGCCGTGACTCGCTGCAAGGCGCGGAACGCCGAATCCATCGAAGGGGGGAGCTGCTGGCTTCGAAACGCAGGGGGATGGCCTGCGTGTCGAGACGCGCCGGCCGTGCGGGGGCGGGTCTTGTAGGCAAGGCTCGTTGAGCTGGCATGTGCGCATCGTCAAGAGCGCGTGAAGCTGCTCGGCAGCCCCACCCCCCGACCGCTCTCCCCTACCAGGGCGCTTGCATCAGATCGCTCGCCCGCGCCAGTCGTTCGCGGAACTCGGGGTTCGCTGTCACCCCCTTCCGCACCATCGAGCAGCACAGATCGACAAGATCGTCGGTCCGGACGCGCGCGTTGGGGTTCTTCGAGAGCTCCACGAGGCAGCGGTCGTAGATCGCGCGCGCGGACTCGCTGTCGCCACGATCCACGTGCGCCTCCGCGACCGGCAGCAGCGCGTCGGTGCGGTGGAAGTCCGCGATCTCGCCCAACGACGCCTCGAACATCGCCAGCGCGCCCTGCAGGATGCCCTCGGCGAGCCCCTCCTGCCCTGCCCGGTGACGCAGGCTGGCCAAGCGAGCCAGGGTCGGGACGTGGGTGCGCGCCGGCCAACGGCCCTCGTCGACGAGCTTGCGGGTCCGGTCGATGAGGACGCGCGCGTGCTCCTGATCGCCTTGGCCCAGCGCGTTCTCGGCCATCGTCATCCAGGTCGAGATGCGGATCTGCGCCGGCATCTTGGCGCTGGCCTCGATCACGGCTTCCTCGAGCCGCGTCCGACGCGCCTCGTCCGTGTAGAAGCGTTCGTGCAACTGGGCGAAGGAAGCGAGGGCGCGCTGCACTTCCTCGAAGGTCGCGTCCTTCGCCATCGCAAGGAGCGTCACGACCTTGCCGTCGAAGTCCTCGGCAGCGAGGAAGCGCACGCGCACTCCGTCGACCTGGCCCGCCTCGGTGAGGTCGAGTCCCTGCTCGAACTCCAGCGCGCGCTCGAAGTCACCGAGCAGCGCATGCACGCGCGCGATCTTGCCGCGGATGCGAGCCGGTCGCCAGTCCTGCGCGTTCGGGCTCGCTGCGGCGGCTTCCGCCTCGGCTACCGCCAGCGCCAGGAGCGGCCCGACCGCCTCCTTCTGTCCGGACTCGACGGCGTACGCCGCGATGTCAGCGAAGCCGGCGCCCTTGCGCCAG
Source organism: Planctomycetota bacterium (assembly GCA_040880665.1). Taxonomy (GTDB): domain Bacteria; phylum Planctomycetota; class UBA1135; order UBA1135; genus JBBDIB01. Next base: position 21,572 of record JBBDIB010000047.1, on the reverse strand, counting down.
TTGGGAATGCCTTCCACGTAGCGCCTGGCGAGCGCCGGCTGGTCGACGGCCAAACAGGCGCTGACGACACGCTCCTCGGCGCGCGCGCGGTTCTTGATGTGGGGTTCGAGCGGCATCTTCGCCGCCGTTCGGTGAGCGAGCTCGAGGAGTTCCAGGTGCGCTTCCGCGAGGGGATCATCGATCAACGCGACCGAAGCTTCGACCACATCGGCGGAGCGCGCGGGCTCTTGCGCTTGGACCGCGCTACTCCCCAAGAGGCCAGCGGCAGCGAGAAGGAACGTCGACGTGAATTGGTACTGCATGGCTACGGGAGACGAGAACTGGAGGGTTTCGGACGAAGCCCGTGGCG
>JBBDIB010000047.1:0-21213 GCA_040880665.1 Planctomycetota bacterium | reverse complement strand
CCCCCCCCCCGGGGCCCGCAAGTCCGGGGCTAGAAGGCTCTAGCTGCCGAGGGTGATGCGCACGGCGCTACCGGCTTCGATGTCGCCAGGGCCGTTGAAGAAGGCGCACTGCGCCGCCGCTTCGAAGCCACACAGGCTGGCTTGCGCCGGGAGCGGAACCGGGAAGCTGACCGGCGCGCCGGTGTAGAAGGCGGCGGCCGTGCTGTTGAAGTTCGGGAAGATCAAGAGATCACCCGAGCCACCACCGCAGCCGTAGAGGCCGAGCGGCGCGCTGAAGGGATTTCCGTTCGTCGTGGTGAAGAGCAGAGCCACGGATCCCGGGCCGGCGTTGCAGGCCGAGCCGGCGGGCACGCTGACCGTGAAGGCGAAGTTCGCGTTGCCGAGGTACGGGCGGTCGTTCGTGCTGAGCGAGTTCTGCACGTTGTTGACGCTGTTGACCGCGGTGGTCGTAGCCGCATCCGGGCAGAAGTCGAAGGCGTCGGCGGCCGTCCAGCCCTGGAGCCAGTTGGTCGTCGCGTCGAACGCGCCGCGGTAGTTCGCGACGGTGTAGAAGCCGTCGTTCGGGGCCGCGGCGACACTCGTGACCGCATCGCCCGCGGCGCGCGGGTCGAGGGAGACGACGGGCAGCATGTCCTTGTTGTTGCCGAGCGTACGCACCGGTCCACGCGCGATCGAGACGATCGGCATGACGGCCGGCTCGAGCACGTTGTTGTTCGCGGGGTCGAAGACGCCGCGCAGGTTCGCCTGGTTGTAGGCGCTGGAGTCGAGGTTGTTGTAGAAGACGCTGTCCTTGATCTCGGCCAGCTTGCCGCCGCTCTGGACGGTGTAGAACGCGGCCGGGTTCGCCGGCGCGTTCACGGTCGAGTACACGGTGTCGTCGGTGGTCCAGGTGTCCGCCCAGGACAGCGTGCCGTTGAAGCCGTAGCTGCCGAGGCCTTCCCCGCCGTCGCCGTCGAAGCGGACGACCTCGTCACCGATGTCCATGAAGATGCAGTTGCGGAACTGCAAGCGCGCGTTGTCGCGCCACGCCGTGCCGTGGTCGCCGTCCTCCGGCTGACCGATCACGGTGCAGTTGTAGATCTGCGACGTGGTGACGGGCTGCCAGTCCGAGCGCTCGGCACCGTCCATCTCGAAGCAGTTGTCGCCGATGCCACCGCCTTGGCTCAAATCGAGGCTATAGCCCTGAACGATCAGGCCGAACTGCGCCTTGCCGCGCCAGCCCTGGTCCACGTCGAAGCTGTCGTCACCGACGTTCCAGATCGAGAAGTTCTTGAGGTTGACCGTCCCGCCCCAGATCTCGATGCCGTCGTCGACGTTGTTCATGATCTCGATGAAGTTCATGTCCGTGCCGCGACCGACGCCGCCGAGCGCGAGGCCGTTCAGCTCGACTCCGAAGCTGAGCACCCGTCCGCCGTAGCGCATCGAGAGGTAGCTGATCGAGCCGCTATCGTCGTCGTCGTTGCCGCCGCCGTAGTACGGCAGGTCCGCGGGCGCGGGAGCCGGCGGCGACGTCAGGCCCTCCATCAGGGCCTGGTTGTTCGCATCGGGCGTGGGCACGTTCGTGCCGCCGCCCGGGGCCACGTTCTCGGAGATGTAGCCATTGCCACAGATCGTGAGGTTGCCCCATTCGTTGGCGGTCGGGCGCCAGAGGCCCGTGCTCGGGTCGCCGCCGGTCCAGGTCGCGACGTCCGCCGTCGAGGTCATGATGACCGGAGCGGACGCCGTGCCGTTGACGAAGATCTGCGAGTCGCGGGCGACCGCGAGGCTGCCGCCGATGCCCGTGGTGCTGGCCACGACGACGCCGGCTTCGATGGTCAAGGTCGCGCCGTTGCGGACGTAGACCTGGGTCTGAAGGTTGTAGGTGTTCCCGGCCGTCCAGGTGGTCGAGGAGGTGATGTCGGAGGTCACGAGAATCTCGGCGGCGCTCGCGCTGCTCGTGAGAGCAGCACCGGCGGCGGCGGCGAGAAGCGTGCCTTGGAAGAAGCGGTTCACTAGGTAGTCCTGAGTTGGGGAGGTCCGAGGTCGAGCCGGAAGGGACACCCTTCCTGTTGGGTCGTGCCCGACTTCGCGGCGGATCCTAGGAACGCCGTGTTGAGCCCTCGTGAAGACGGCACGAAGCTTCCACAGGACCGCCTACGTCTTCCACGCTCCCCGACTGCTGCGAGTGGCCCTACTGCAGGGGCGCTTCGAGCTCGCGCACCACGGCGCCGTGCTCTGGATGCAGCACCAGAACGGCGTAGCGCTCCGTCGGCTGGGCATCGGGGCCCGTCAGCGAGACGTAGTCGAAGCGCCCGCGCAGGTCGGTGTATCCGTCCTTGTGGAACTCGATCGCGCCGCTCGCGCGCCGCGCGTAGACCTTGACGTAGGCCGCCGGGAGCCCCCGGTCGCCGATGCCGACGCTGAGTTCGCCCGCGTCGGTGCGCGCGCGCACGCTGAGCTCGCTGGCGTAGCGCGCGCGACGGCGAACGATGCCTCCCGCGCGCACTTCGACGACCAGGTTCGCGTTGCCGAGACCCGCGGGGATGTCGACGCGCGTTACGCCCGCCGCACCCCCCGGCTCGATCACATCGCTCGCGTTCGGACGCACGAAGGCCACCGATTCGGCTTCATCCGCGTCGAACGGGTTCGCCGAGAACAGGAACTCGACGTCGGTCTCGTAGAAGCCGACCTCGACGCGAGCGACGTTTTCGTGACGGATCGCCAGCGCGTCGTCGTGCAGTTCGAACTCGAGTACGGCGACGCGCCCGCCGTTCTCGTCCGTCGAACGCGCCGCGCCGGCCGCTTCGTCCAGTTGCGCCTTGACGGCCGCGAAGCGCGCGCGCCAGCGTTCGACGGGGTGCTCTGCGTAGGCCTCGGCGATCGAGCGCGCTGCTTCGACGTCGGCACGCACCATGGCGAGGTACGCCTCAACGTAGTCGACCTGCAGCCGGGCCGCGACGTTCGCGCGCCCCACTCGACCGAACGCGGCCAAGGCCTCCGGGAAGCGGTCCTGCGCCAGGAACGTCGTCGTGACCAGCAACCAGTCGTCGGCATCGAGCTCCGGCTTGTGTACCAACATGTGCAAGAGCCGCTGGACCTGTTGATCGAGACCGGGGTGCGTGATTTGCCGTGCTTCGCCGAAGTCGTGTGCGCGCGCGTGGATCAAGGGCGCGAATTCGACGATCTCGAAGAACCGGCGCTCGACCGGATCGATACGCAGGATCGGCGCGTCGAGGTACGGCCCCGCCGCGCGGACGAAGTGCTCTTGTTGCTCTAGGAACTGCTGCGTCCGCTGGCGATCTCCGTGACGGAGCGCGTACGACCAGAGCGTCGCGTCGAAGACGTGACGCGCGTCGAGCACGGAGAGAGCTGCCTCGAAGAACGCGCGATCGCGCATGCGCCAAGCGAGTCGCGCGAGGTCGAGGTCGAAGAGGTTGCGCTCGGATAGCGCGGCCAGCACGACGTTGGGCTCCGCGCGGTCGACGATGTAGTTCCACGAATCCGTGTCGACGGTGCTGGCCTCGGTCACGACGCTCAGCGCGCGGGGCTCCGCGAAAGCGACCAACTCGCCTTCGCTCGCCGCGTGTGCGGGAAAGTGCCCGAAGTCGCCGGGGCGCGGGAAGTAGAACGCGTACTCGTGGCTGGCCGTCCCGTAGGCCTCGACGAGCATCGGCACACCGCGCGTCTCGGCCGCGGCCAGCAACGGGATCGAGCCCTCGGGCACCTGCGTCAGGACCTCGAACGGACGTGCGCTCGAGGTCGGGTTCGTGACGACGACGCGGCAGGCATAGGGCACGCCCACGAGGAACTCGCCCGTGACCAGCTTGTCGCGTCGCCGCCCGGCGACGTACTCGTGGCGCTCGTCGAGACGCACGTACTGCTGTCCGACCAACACGCTGCCGTCGAGCGCGGGCGTCGCCGCCTCGAGCGCTTGTGTAGCGACCAGCAACGGGCTCGCCGCGCGCATGGTCAGCGTGCCGTCGACCTCGTCCGTCGGGTGCTCTTCGGCCTCGAAGGGCAGATCGAGGAACGCCAACGCCAAGAGCATTTCGGCGATGTTCTTCGTCGCTTCGCCCACGTGCTGCGACGCGAACGGCGCGCCGGCAGGCGTCAGCGCGAAGTCGCGCCAGAAGCGGTTGGCGACGATCAACTCCGCGTCCTGCTCGCCGATTCGGCGCTGCCAGTAGTTGTGCTCGATGTACGCCTTGGTCACGGCCAACGGCTGGTAGAGCTGCTGGACGCGTCCGCGGCGTTCGACGTCGGCGACCTCGGCGTCCGCCTGTGCGGCGCCGGGCGGCGTCGGCACCCGCAGCCTGTCACCGGCGATGCCCAGGAAGAAGTCGCCCGAGCCGGACTCGCCCGGACGATCCTCGGACCTGCGCGCCGTCTCCTGCAACTCCTCCAACCGCTTGCCCAGCCCATTCGCCTCGCTGAGTGCGTCGCCCGCGACGATCGCATCGAACAGCGCGGCGTCGCGGACGGGATCCTGCGGCAGCAGCTCGACGCGATCCTGAACGAGCGCTGCGATCCCCGGATCGTCGACGCGCCGTGCCAGCAGGATCTTTTCGACGACGTTCAACCCAGCGAAGGCGTGCGGCTCGAGGAAGGCGGATAGATCGTCGTCCAGGAGCCACCGGTCGAGGAACGTCCGATGCACCTTGTTCGCCAGGTACGGGCGCACGACGGCGTCGAAGAACGCCGGATCGTGTTCGTACAGGAACACGTGCAGCTCGTGACACGCGTGTTCGGAGTAGAGCTTTCGACGCTCGGAGTCCGAGAGCGTCGGCCACGCGGTCAGGAACGCGAAGGTCGCCAGGTCGTCGTCGTTCGACAGGGTCCGGAACAGCCGATACACGTCGCCGAGTGTGTCGAAGACCTCGGCGCGCGTGCCCACCGCTGCTTCGATCTCGAGCGTCTCGCCGGCCTCCAGGAACTCGATGCGACGGCGCTGGATGACGTGATCGGCAATCGGAATCGCCGTGGTCAAGCGCTCGTCGACCAACGTCGGCGCGGTCTCCGGGCGGAAGAGCGCGCGCTCGACGAGCGACTCGCGATCGACCGCCACGACGCGCACGTAGGCCCCGGGCCCGAGCTCCGCGAGCGGCACGCGTACGACTCCGTCGTCGTCGGGCGCCAGGTTCGCCAGCACGACGGCGTCGTCGCCGAGGAAGTCCAGCGCGGCGTAGGCACCCGGGTTTCGCTGCCCCGAGTCCCTGCCGCTGGCCGAGGCGGAATCGCGCAGACCCGAGCTGCCGCCAAAGCGTCCGCCGAACTTTCCGCCTTCACCGCCGTCGACGCGAAGGACGTCGTCGCTGTCCTCGAACGCCCACGGGTTCAAGAGAGCGCCGGGTCGTGCCAGCATCACGCCGGGGAAGACCGGCGCGCGCCGCCGGTCGAGGATGTAGCGGTACTCCGAACCGATCGCGCGTTCGGCGTAGTAGCCGGCGAGCGACCGACGCCGCTCGACCTCGCGCGCCGCAGCGCTCGAGGTCAGCCGCAGTCGCCAGAACGCGTCGTAGGCCGGCACACCGCGCGTGACCAAGACATGCACGCGCGCGTCCGCCGTCGCGTTCGCGAGGCGCGCGACGAGCTCGTCGCCCTCGAAGTTCGCCGAGGTCAGGTGCAGCGGCTCGGGCTCCAGCTCCAAGAGCCGCGCGCCGCCGAGCGCCCAGCCCGCGACGCCGCGTTGCGCCGCGATGCGCACCTGGATGGGCTCGTCCGCGCCCGCAAGCCGCAGCTCGTAGTCCCCCGCGCGAAGCCCGCCCAGCTCGAGGAAGCCGTCGCGGACCGCCAACTGGTCGAAGCGGTCGTAGGCGAAGGCGCCGTCGCGCAGTTCCAGCAACGACGCGTCACTCGGGTCGAGGTCGGCCCGATCGCCGACCAGCGGCACGCGCAGGACCTCGCCTTCGACTCCGTGCAGCCGATTCGCGTACGTGCGCTGCTCGTCCTCGAGCTGCCACGTGTCGTGGCCCGCCGGCAGATCGGCCGAGCGCAGACGGACGATGTCGGTGAGTTCCCCGAGCTCGATGCGGCCGTTGGGGTCCGTCGCCAGCACGACGTCGAACGGAACGCGCGTCGTGCGGTGCGACAACGACAGTTGCACCGGCCGACCAGCGAGCGGCTCGCCGTTCCGGCCCAGATGATCCAGCACGTAGCCGTCTTGGGTACGCGACAGGATCAACGCGCCCGTCTCCGCCGTGCGCAGCATCCCGTTCAATTCGAACACGGCGGGCCGTGATTCGAGCGTCACGTCCTCGCCGTCGCTCGCGCGCTGCACGCTGCCCGTCAGCGAGATCTCCAGCCGCACGAGGTCGTCGGGCACCGCGAATTCGTGCGTGAACTCGGCCGCGGACATCAGGTCCGGGCGGGCGACCTCGAGACGGGTCGAGACGTCGCGCACGTCCGTGGCCACGATGCGCAGCACGGCGTCGTCCAGGAGGTCCAGGTGCGCCGACGCGCCGTTGACGCTGAGGCGCGGCCTGACGAACAAGCGCGCGCGACCGCCTCCGACCAGGTCCTCGCGCACGACCAGAGCGCCGGCTTCCAGCGCGTAGTCCTCACGCAGATGGCGGAAGCGATCGACGGTCGCGGCCCCGTCGCCCAGCAACAGGATCGTCCGCAGGGTGGCTTCGCTGGCGAACGGCACGACCACTTCGCCGCGGTCGTCGGCGTGGAACTCGCGACCGCCGAAGAGGATCGAGGCATCCTCGACGGGAACGCCGCTCTCGTCGAAGACGGTGAAGACGTGACCCGCTGCTCCCACGCGCTCGGCGGCCGACAGGCGCCCCTTGTGCAACACCACGCGGCTGGAGAGCCCGTTGCCGACGAACTCGATCACGAACACGCCGGCGCGCGCCAGGGACGGGAACTCGAAGCGTCGCGTGATTCTGAGCAAGGGGTCGACGTCCCACGAGTGCAGCGCTTCCTCGTTCGCCACGAGCCCATCGAGCGACAGGGACGCGTCGATTTCGCGCCCGAGCGCCGTGAACGCGTTGCGCGCATCGACCTCGAAGACCTTGACCAGCAGGTTCGACACGTTCTTCAGGCGCACGTCGACCACGATGGGATCGTCGGCGCCGAAGCGCTCGGCCTGGCCCGGCACAAAGCTCAGCTCGACGCGATCGCGCAGCCGCTCGTACGCCGCGGGATCCCCCAAGAGGTCGAACCACCGATCGCGGTCGCCGACACCGGCCAGGATCTTCGTCTCGGCGAAGACGCGCCGCAGGTAGTCGGCGTCGAGCCACTGGGCGAAGGCCTCGGGCGAGTCTTCGTCGACGAGCAACAGCTCGAGGTAGCTTCGCACCAAGGGCTCAGCGTGCTCGATCGCGCCCAAGTGCGTCGGGAACTGCGCGTTCGCATCGACGTGCTGCGCGCGCCCGTCGCGCGGCGGACGCGCCCAGGAGCCCGCCCAGGGCAGCGCGAGGTACCGCTTGAAGCGCACCTCGTCCGGCGTCCCCTGCTCGAGCTCGTGCACCAACCGATGGTGCAACACGTGAGCGCGCAATGAATCCCAGCGCTCGTTCAACGAGCCGACGTAGCGTTCGAGTTGCACGAGGTACGCCTCGCGCACGGCGGCATCGGTGCGCCAGTCGACGTCTTCGCTCGGGTGCAGACGCCGTAGCACGGCGCTGACGAACTCGGCGTCGTTCGCGGCCGGCGGGTGTGCTTGGCCGATGGCGGCGAGTTGATCGAGCGTGAGCCGTGCGTGGATCGGCAACGAACCGAAGTCGCGGCGCCGCTCGCGTAGGTTCCGGATCACGAGCTGGTCGAGCCCGGGCACGTCGGGCCGTTCCAGTCGGCGCAGGAAGCTGTCGAGCAGGTTGGCGTCCAGCGGATCGGCCGCCAGAGCGCGCAGGCCTTCGTCGGTGAACCCGTCCACGGTGCCCGGGTGCCGCTGCAGCGCGCGCTCGATGAAACGAGCCTCCAAGATCGCGTCCTGGTCCAACCGGTTGGGTAGCGTCGCCGCGCGGTCCACGGTCGACGGCTGGTGATCGAACGTGATGCCCAGTGTGCGCATCAGGTACCAGGTCGACGCGGCGGGATCGGCGTCCCACGCCAAGAGCGCTTGACGATGTTCGATCTCGATGACGCGCGACGTCCGGCCGAAGCGTTCGATCCACGCGCTCAAGATCGGCTCGACCGCATCCAAGCGCCCCGTGTGCTGCAGGTGGAGGCAGCGGTAGAAGTACGCCTCCTCAGTGCCCGGCAACAGTCGGTCGAGCACCGCTTCGCGATCGTCGGCGAGCGCAAAAGCCTCCTCGAAAGAGTGGGGCTCACCGGGGATGCCCTGCGCTGCGGGGGCGGCACCGAAGGCCGTGGCGGAAAGGAGCGCGAAGCAGGCGAGGGACGTGCGGATCATGAGAAGTCGGGGCTGGGAAACGGTTGGAGCCCTCGAACGTTGCCGGGGCCCCTCGAACAACGGCGCGGGTGGTGATTCTCTTGGGAACGACGCCCCCGAATCCACCTATCACTTGTCACCGAAGAGGTCTCGCAGTCCGCGGCGCAAAAGATCCCCTCCGGCGCGCTCCAGGAGCTTCTCGGCAAAATCGCTCGGGATGCTGAGCCGCGGCCGTGTCAGGGTGCCCTCGAGCTGGATCGGGACGAGCGTGTCGCCCGAGAGCAGCGACGTCGCGCGGCCGAGGTCCGCGACCACGCTGGATCCGAGCAGCGACAACGGCAGCTCGGCTTCCAGATCGAAGGCGCGTTCGGCCAAATCGAACGAACCGGCGAACGGGTAGTCCTGGCCCTCGAACGAGAGCGGCAGACGCTCGTAGCGCACGAGCCCGTTCTCGATTCGCATGCGCAGCGGCTCGAAGTCCTTGGACCGCGTCAGATCGTCGACGCCCGCCAGCTTCAAGACCTCGTCGAGGCCCGGCAGCAACTCGTAGCGCACCGGGCCGAGGTCCAGCAACACGTCCGCCGAGAGCTGCCGAAGGTCGCCGTCGAGCGGCAATCGGAAGTTGGCGACGGACAGCCCGACGCGCTCAGTGGGCTCGTTCTTTCGAATCTGCACGAGGTGCGGAACGAGGTTGCCGACGATGCGCTCGCTGAACAGCGGCGAGAGCGCGACGTTTGCCTCCAACGCCCCGACGTTCTCGGCGCGCAGCACGCCGTCCTCGAAGAACGTCGTGACGTCGAAGGCACCCGACGCGCTCTCGAAGTGCGCCTTCAGGGGAACGTCCTCCGACGGCCATTCGCCCGTCAGCCAGCCGTCGAGCCGCGGACCGAGCACGTCCACCAGCAAGCCGTCGCGTTGCGCCAAGGCATCGACGAGCGCGGTGGCGACGTCCGCGAAACGGGCCTCGAAGCGCAAGGCCCCCCGAGGTGTCCCGAAAGGATCGGTCTGCGTCGCGTCCAAAGTCAGCGTGCCGCGGGGTTCTTCGCCGACGGCGGCGCGCAGCGCGAGCCGCGCCGGCGTCGCCGGTTCCAGCCCGACGTCGAGCGCGACGTCGGCGATGTCGATGCGCGTCGGGCCGGCGTCCTTGGCCGCGTGCTGGTAGACGAGTCGCGGCAGTCGCAGGGCGAGCGCCAGCTCGACCAGCGCGGCCGGCGACTTGGCCCCTTCGAAAGCGGCGAGCGGCGCGCGCAACGAAGCGACGACGAGCGTCGCGCCCTCAGCGCCGATGTCGAGCGCGGCTCCCGCGGGCAAGTGCTCGCTGAAGCGCGCGACGGCGGCGTCCAAGCGACGCAGCTCGGCGCGCAGCACCGGTTGGCCCTCGCGCTCGCGCACGACGCCCTCCTCGAGCGCCAGCCACGCCTCGGCATCCGCGCCCTCGCTCGTCAGGCGAGCCTCGAGCGTCCCCGCGCGCGTCGTGCCCTCGCCCGCCAGGGTCAGGTCGAAGGTCGCGCCCAACTGATCCACCAAGAGGCCGTCTGCACCCGCCAGCGCATCGACGAGCCCGGTCGCCAGCGAACGGACGTCGCCGCTCACGCGGTAGGCGGGCGGCGCGTCCCCCGCGAGTGGCGCCAAGGGGCGCTCGACCTCGCCCGCGAGCTGGAGGCGCCCACCGTCGGCCCCGAGCACCGCGCCCTCGAGCGCGAAACTCGCGTCGCCGTTCAGCTCGACGTGCCCCACGAGCTCGCGGACGCCCAGCACGTCGGGTTGGCGCGGGTCCGTCCAGGTCACCTCGTGGAGCAAGAACTCGACGCGCACGCGCGGCGGTTCCGTGGGCTCGCCGTCCCTGGGCCCACGCTCGCCCGGCTCGCGCTCCGGCGCCGTCGATTCGAGCGCGCGCGCGAGGTTCGTCGTCCCGGACTCATCGGCGACGAGCGCGGCGCGCCCCTCGACGTGCAGCGTTCCAAGGTCGCGGCCAAACCCCTTCGCGAGGTTCCACAGCGACGGCCCGCGCACGTCGGCGCGCGCCACCTCCTCCCCGGCTGGATCCAACAGCCGCGCGTCGGTGATCCTCGTCGCGGCGAACCAGCCGACGTCGAAACCGTCGACGGTCAGTTCCCCCGCATGCCGGGCGTCGAAGGCGGTCAGCGAACGTTGGACGGCCCACGGCGCCAACTGCCCAGGCAGTACGAGCACGATCGAGACGACGGCGAGCAACAGGACGAGTACGACGACGAGCCAGCGCCGTCGCGCGCGCTTCGGTTCGGTGGTGTTCATGGGGTGTCTCCGATCCTACGTGCAGCGCTGGATGCGAGCGGCGTGCCGAGCACGCCCCTTCTACAAAGACCGCGCGCAAGTTCCACAGGACGCTCGCGCAACCCGTGCGGAGGCTCGTCCGCGCGCCGCTGAGCCGTGCTGGCATGGGGCTTGAGGCGGGCGATGCAGGAGGAGCCCTTTCATGTTGATCGCCGCCACCGTCTGCTTCGCACTCACCGCCGTTCTCTTCCTTGCGTGGGGCGCGGACCGTCGTCTGCAAGCGCGTTCGCTCGCGCGGCTGCGTCGCTCGCTCGAGCGGCGCGCGACGCCGCGAACCCGGGAGCGCGCTGCGTGATGGCTACCGCACCACACGAGGACGCGGCCGATCCCGGTCAGCGCCAGCGCATGCGGCGCGTCCTGGGCACGCCGTCATCCCCGACGTCACTCCCACCGGAAGACGCGCAGCGCGAGCACGAAGCTCCCGACGCCCCAAACGACCAGCACGGCGATCTCGGGCAACAACGCGACGAGCCCCGTTCCGTCGAGCATGGACCCGCGCAGCGCGTCGTTGAGGGCGGTCAAGGGCAAGAGCCGGATGAAGGGGTGCGCGACCTCGGGAAAGCGCTCGTACGAGAAGAAGACGCCCGAGAAGAGCCAGCCCGGAACGAGCGCTAGGTTCAGCATGCCCGACGCCCCCTGAATCGACTTCACGCGCGAGCAGACGAGCATCCCGAGGCCCGAGAAGCTCAGCGCGCCGAGTACGCACAGGAACGCGAAGCCCACCGCGTTGGCATGGAACGGAACGTCGAGGATCAGCATGCCGAACACGAGCAACAACCCGACCTCGAGCGCGAACCACACCAGCCGCGCGAGCAGCAGCGAGCCCAGGAACGACGACTTGCGCATGGGCGTCACGAGCAAGCGTCGCAGCACGCGCTTCTGCCGATGGTCGGCGATCGAGAGGCCGATCAACCACAGGCCCGTGCCCATGATGTTCATGCCCAACAGGCCCGGGAACAGGAAGTCGATGTAGCGCGAGCCGCGCTCGCGCACGGCCTCGCTCGCGACCGCCGGCGCGCGCTCCGCATCGCGCACGAGTTCCAGCGCCCGGAGCACGCGCAGCCGCGTCAACTCGGACTCGGGGCGGTCGGGGTCGATGCGCAGCGTCGGCGGATCGCCCGGCGTCAGCCACGCGTCGATGCCGCCCGTGGCGAGGCGACGCGCGCCGGGTTCGTCCGCGAGGCGTTGCACCTCGATGTGCGCGTCGGCGTCGAGCCGCAGCGCCAGCGCATCGGCGCTCGCGGCGACGGGCAGTCCGACGCGACTCGGCGCGATCTCGGTCGTGCGGAACGCGAAGCCGAGCACGGCGGCGACGATCAGCGGAAAGCCGAAGACCCAGAACAGGACCTCGGGCTCGCGCAGGAACGACAGCACGCGCACGCGCGTCAGTTCCAAGATGGCGGGCCATCTAGCCATCGCGCAGGTGCTTGCCCGTCAGTGCCACGAACACGTCCTCGAGCGTCGGCCGGTGCGTATGCAGACCGTCGAGGCGTACGTCGTAGAGCTCCAAGAGGTCGATCGCCGCGCGCAGGGCAGCCTGCGCGTCGGTGACGGTCAGAACGTACGCCGCGCCTTCGCGCCGGACGCTCTCGACCGAAGGCAGGGCAGCCAGCGCCGCCGCGTCGAGCGTGGTGCCATCCGCGGGCACGAGTTCGACGACGCTGTCGACGCCCAGTTTGGCGATCAACGCGGCCGGGGTCCCTTCGGCGATGATCTTGCCGCGGTCGACGATCACGAGGTTGTCGGCCAGGCGCTCCGCCTCCTCCATGTAGTGCGTCGTCAGCAGTACGGCGCCGCCCTCGCGCTTGAAGCCCTCGACGATCTCCCAGACGCGTCGACGCGCTTGCGGGTCGAGACCGGTCGTCGGCTCGTCCAGGAACAGCAGTTCGGGGCGATTCACGAGCGCCGTCCCGAGCGTCAAACGCTGCTTCTGCCCGCCCGACAGATCGTTCGTGCGCGCGTCGCGCTTCTCCTCCAGTCCGACGTCCCGCAACACTTCCTCGAGCGGGCGCACGTGCGTGTAGAAGCTCTGGAACAGCCGCAGGATCTCGAAAACGGTCAAGCGCTCGAGCAGATCGGTCTCTTGGAGCTGCACGCCGATCCGCTCGCGGAGCGCTTCGCCATTCCCCTGCCAGCCGAGGCCGAACAACTCGACCGAACCGGAGTCGGGTTGCTTCAACCCTTCGATCATCTCGATCGTCGTGGTCTTGCCCGCGCCGTTCGGGCCCAGGAGGCCGAGACACGTGCCCCGCTGGACGCTGAGCGAGACACCGTCGACGGCGACGAGTTCGCCGAAGCGCTTGACGAGATCGGTGGCGCGAAGAACGGTGTCCATGGCGGTCGGGCCCGAGCAGGATACGGAAGCGCCTGGCCGTATGCTGCCTCCGCCTCTATGCAAACACTTCGTGCTCGCACCTACCTCTCGCCGTCCTTGCCGTTCGCGCTCTTCGAACGGGTCGTCGACGAAGTGGCGTACCGACTGGGGCTCCGGGCGGAACTCTCCCAGGAGACCGGCATCTCGGGCCCGATGGCGGGCGATCACGATCCCTTTCGCGCGGGCGAACTCGACCTCGCCTTCCTGTGTTCGCCCTCGTACCTGTACCTCGCCGCGCTCGACCCACCGTCGGTCGCCCTGGCGGAAGCGGGCTTCGTCTTCGACGACGTCCGGAACGGCGGCCGACCGGAGTACTTCTCGCACGTCGTCGTTCGCAGCGACGATCCGGCGCAGTCGTTCGACGACCTGGCGGGCGCGCGTTGGGGTTCCAACGATCCGTGCTCCCTGTCGGGGCACTTCGCGGCGTTGCAGGCGCTGCAACAGCGCTCGTCGGGGACGCACTTCTTCCGTGCGCAGGTCTTCACCGGTTCGCACGAGCGCTCCGTCGCGGCGCTCCTGGCCGGCGAGATCGACGCGGCGGCGATCGATTCCAACGTTCTGTCGCGCTACCACTCAGAAGCCCCCGACCTGCCGCTGCGCGTGATCGATTCCTTCGGTCCCTTCCCGATCCAACCCATCGTGTTGAGCACGGCGTTCGCGGCGCGCTACGGCGCCGCGGTGAGCGCGGCGCTGCTCGCCATCGAACATAGGGCTCTGACGTGTCTGGGCGTGGCGCGGTTCGTGCCCGTCGACGCCTCGCTCTACGCGGAAGAGCGCCAGTGCCTGATCGAGCTGGGCCAACTCGCGTGCAGCCGCTGAGCACGAACGGGGCCGGCGCCTGGTTGGAGCCGGCCCCGCACGACGTCCCTAGCTAGAAGTCGGTGATGTTGATGCGGCGTGCGTCGGTCAGGTCGAAGCCGCCGAAGAAGCCGCACCCGCCTCCGTTGAAGACGCCCCACTGCGCCGTGAAGCCCGCGGGCCCGAAGCCCGGCGGCACGGGGAAGGGCTGCGACAGAGCACCGTCCGGAGGGACCACCGCCACGAAGATCTGAGCGCTGTTGAGGTTCGGCCTCAAGATGCAGGGACCGCAGGCGGAATTGGTGGTCGTCGGCGAAACGGCCAGCGCCGCGATCGCGCCGGGGACCGAGTCCCTGAGGTGCACGCGGAACGCCGCGTTCCCCTCGTAGGGTGCCGGCGCGGCCAGGAACCCCACGGCGCCACAACCGCCGCCCAGGCTGTTGGAGTTGTAGGGCGAGATGTGCCCGCGCGCGTAGATGTCGCCGTTCGTGAGGGCGCCTTGGGAGTCCCACGCACCCAGGATCTCACCCGAGAAGGTGGCGCCCGCCGACCAGCGCGCTGCGATACGGAACGAGCCGGAGTCGGTCGCCGCCGAGTCGATCAGCGCTTCCTTGACCGCGGAAACCGTGTACTGATCCACGGCTTTCAAGAAGGCGTCGTAGCCGCCGGCCGCGTCGTCGTGGTACCCGATGACGAGCGACTCGCCCAGGAAGGCCACCGTCGGGCGCAGCTCGTCGTCGTCCACGTCGTTCTCGATCTCGACGGTCTGGCTGTCCACCGTGAGCGCGCCACCTGCGTATTGGTAGCGCACGGCTTCGATGTCGTGCGCGGTCCCGGCAAGGGTCTCGTTCTCCTCGTAGGCGACGACGAAGCCGTCGCCGGTGGTGTCCACATCGGGATTCGAGTCGCTCAGGAAGTCCAGCCCCAGCGGATCCGAGATGGCCGTCACGCCGGTCACCGTGAGAGCGTTCCGCGTCACGGCGCGACCGCGAATCTTCGTCAGGTTGCCGATGTCCTCCTCCCACACGACCAGGCAGATTCCCGCGTCGTCGGGCGTCTTCGAGATCGCCGGCGCGCGCACGTCGGGGGAGGTCGAGAGCAACGGGACCTGGCCGATCGCGCCCTCGGCACCCTCGGTGAGCCGCACCTGCGTCATTCGAATGCCGGCGCCGTCCTCTTCCCAGACCACCAAGGCTTCGTCGTCGACGTTCGAGCGCTCGCCGCCGACGTCGGGGTCGCGTTCGTTCGCGCTCGTCGTCGCGATCGCGATCTGGGGACCGAGCGTCCCGCTGGAGAGGACCGCACGTCCGCGGATGTCCAAGTCGTCGAAGATCGACGGTTGGTCCTGCCACGCGACCAGGTAGCGCCCCGTCACGGGGACGAAGGCGACCGAGGGCGAGAGCGCGATGCCCGGCCCCGTCTCGATCAGGCGCAGCGATCCGATCGGCGCGCCGTTCTGCACTTGGTAGCCGAGGATGTCGGAGTCCGTCGCCGACGCGCGGCGGCTGAAGACGACCAGCCAACGGTTGAGGTGCAGGCTGTAGGCCACGTCCACGTCGCCGTCGTCTTCGACGCCCGACTGCAAGCTGAACGCGGCGCCGATCAAAGGATCGAGCAGCAACGGATACGTCGCGCGCGCCACGTCGCCCGCCGCGAGGCGCAGCTCGATCGTGTCACCGTCGACGTGGAGTTCACCGGGGAAGCGGCTGCCCTCCGCGTCGATGCCCACGACGGCGCCGTAGGAGAGGCCGCCGATGCCGGGCAGCGCGAAGCGAACGCCGTCGCCCTCGCGCCGGGCCTCGAGCTCGGTCGCGAGGCGGCCGCGCACGACCAGATCGCCGACCCCCGCCGGCGGCTCGGGGAAGAGGAAGCTCTGGTACACGCCTTCGGGGCGCAACTCGTAGCGCTCGACGACGCCCGCCGCGTGCGCGTAGACGATGTCCTCGCCCTCGAGCGCGGGAGCGACCGGCGCGTCGACCAGCACGAGCGGCTCGCCGCCGTGCTCGATCGATTCGAGCGTGAACTCGAGCGGCAGGTCGTGCGGTGCGGCGCTGCCGAGATAGGGCGTCACGGCGACGGCGCCGGGCTCGAAGTGGACCTTGTAGTCCGCGCCGGCGCCGACGAACGAGTCGAGGTCGAGCTGCTCCAGGCCGACCAGCGCGCGCCGCGCTGCTGCGAGGTCGGTGGGCGCGGTACCGCCGTCGGGGACTTGGGCGAAGCCCGGCGTCGCCGCCAGAGCCAGGAAGGAAAACGCGTGAGCGATCTGCATGGGAATGGTTCGGTAGCTGAAGTGAAGTTCCGGCCCGCGCGCCCGGACGTCGTGCCCGGTCCCGCTCGGGTCCTGACGATGGGCACGGAGCGCGGCGGCCGCGTCTCCGGCGAAATCCGGGGAATCGGCGGACATGGACGGTGGCCGGTACGATTCCCGCATGGGTCGCTTCGAACCTCTGTCCCTCCCCTCCCGCGCGCTCGTCGTGCTGGCCACCCTCGTGCTCGCCGCTCGAGCCGGGCCCCCGCAGGGCCAGGAGCCCAGCGCGGACTCCACGGCGCCGGCGCTCCTGGCGGAGGCGAAGGAAGCTCTCGACGCGGGTGCGTTGGAAGAGGCCACGCGCTATGCGGCGCGTGCGGCGACGCTGCTCGCGGCGCAGCCCGAGCTCGGTCGCGCGGACCTCGCCCTCTGGTTGGCCGCCGCCCAGGTGGCACAGCGCACCGGCGCCTACGACCTGGCGTCGATGCTCCTCGACGACGGGCTCCGTCGGCTCGAAGCCACCTTCGGAGCCGCCGATCCGGGCCGCACGGCCTGGCTATCCGCGGCCGCCAGCGTCCGCGCGTGGACCGGCGACTACGCGGGACTCGTGCGCTTGCTCGAGCCCGAGCTCGCCGCGCTGCCCGAGAACGCCGAGCGCTTCGATATCCTCAACGCCTACGCGATCGCGCTGGACATGCTGGGCCGCGGTGCCGAAGCGCGCGCTCTGCTCGAGCGCGAGATTCCCAAGGCCGACCGACTCGCGCCCGCCGACAGCCACGACCCCGCGGTGCTGCGCGACACGCTGGGCGTGATCCTCTCGAAGCTCGGCCACCTAAAGGCCGCCAGCGCGCTGCGCTACGAGCTCTCGGCGCTCCCGGACCTACCCGACTACCTCGCGGCGTCGAACCTCGAGAACCACGCCTATCTCTTGATGAAGCTGGGTTCGATCGAGATCGCTCGCGAGACGTTCTCGCAAGCGATCGAGCGCCTCTACGCGGCCTACGCGCCGGGCCACGCGGAGATCGGTCGACTGCTCGGCATGTTGGCGCTGTTCGAGATCCGCATGGGCGACGACGCCGCCGCGCGGCGCTGGAACGACTTGCAGCGCGAGAGCTACGAGATCGCGCGCCTCTCGATCCAGGATCCCTACCTGCGCGCGTCGTTCTTCGAGGCTTCGCCCGACGCGGTCGCGGCGCTGCTCGCCGTGCGCGCGGGCGAGCGCGAAGCGGCCTGGCTCGACGCCGATCGCAGCACGGGACGCGCGACCCTCGAACTGTGCGCGGGCGCTCCCGACCGCGAGGATTGCGCGCGCCTCAGCGCAGCCCTGCGGCGCGTGCACGCGAAGCGCTTCGCCGCGGCGCTTGCGGCGCTGGCGGGGCGCCCGGCGTCGAGCGCTGACGGACAACCGCCCTCGCACGCGGCGGCCAAGGCCGAGTTGGCCGCGCTCGAGCGCGAATTCGACGCGCGCTTTCCCTGGCGCCACGGCGCGGCGAGCGTGGCGGCCGTGCAAGCAGAGCTCGACGACGATCAGGCGCTCGTCGGGTGGCTCGTCCACCACAGTCGCGAGCTGCCGCCGACCGCTCAGTACGGTTGGGTGCTGCGCAAGACCGGCGACGTCCACATCGTCGGGCTGGGTTCGGTCGGCGACGTGCTGGCCCCGCTCGAGGCGGCGGGCGCTGCGCTGTTCGCAGCCTCGCGCTCCTCGTTCGGCGCCGGCTCCGACGTGCGCCTCGGGTCGGTCGCCGAACGCGTGCTGCACCCCCTGCTGCCGCACCTCGACGGCGTGCGCGAACTGGTGGTGTGCCCGTCGGACATCTTCCTCCGCGTTCCGGTCGAGCTGTTGCCCGACGCCGCCGGTCGACCGCTGCTCGACCGGTTCGACATCTCCTACGCGCCCTCGGCGAGCGTCTACCACTTCCTCCAGCAGCGCGCGGCCGAGGGCGCGCCGGAGCGCGCGCTCTTGATCGGCGATCCACCCTTCCGGGCCGAGCACCTCGCCCGCATGCAGCGCGAGGCCCAAGAGCCGGGGCTACCCCCGTCCGGCGCAACGCGGGCGGCGGCGGCCGCCAGCTTGGACGCCCTGCCGCGCTTGCCGGCGACGCGCGCCGAGGTGCTGGCGCTGGCGCCGCTCTTCGACGAGCCGACGGTGCTATTGGGCGCCGACGCCTCGGAGGCGCACCTCGACGCGTTGCGCATCAGCGGCGCGCTCGAGCGCTTCGGAACGCTGCACATCGCGAGCCACGCTCGCATCGATCCCGTCGACGCCCGGGCGTCGCTGGTCGCGCTCGCGCGCTCGCCGGAGATGGAGGGCGACGGCTGCGTGACCGTCGCGGAGATCCTCGACGAGTGGACGCTGTCGGCGGACCTCGTGACGCTCAGCGCATGCACGACGCTGGGCGGCGCGCGCTCGCGGCGGGAGGGCTTGTTCGGCTTCGCCCAGGCGCTGTTCGCGGCCGGCGCGCGCAGCGTCGTCGCCAGTCAATGGCCGGTCGACGACACGGCGACGCGCCTCCTGATGCAGCGCTTCTACGAGCTGGTCCGCGCGGACGACGGCCCGTCGAAGGTCGGCGCGTTGGCCGACGCCAAGCGCTGGCTGCGCGACTATCGGGACGAGACGGGCGAGGCGCCGTACCGCGATCCCGCCATCTGGGCAGCGTTCGTGTTGGTCGGCGCCAGCGACTAACGCGCGCGTAGGGCTTCGAGCTGCTCGCGCGTCGCGGACGCGTGGCGAGCTGCGTCGGGTCGGCGCGCCGCCAGGGCGTCGAGCGCGCGTTCGGGCAGGTTCTGCCGCAGGTAGGCCTGCGCCAGCAGCCACAGCGCCTCGTCGCGGATCGCCGGCACGACCGACGTGTCGGTCGCGCGCCGAAGCGCTTCGGCGGCGCGTGGAGCGTCGCCTTCCAGCAGCAACGACGAGCCGAGGTAGAGGCGCGCTTCGTGCCGCCCCCCGTCCAGCGCGAGGGCGCGCGCGAAGAAGGGCAGCGCCGCGGCGTACTCGGTGGCCGCGTAGTGCTCGAGTCCGCGCGCGTAGGCTGCGTCGAACTCCGACGCGCTACTCTCCGAGCGCAGCGTCTTGACCGGCAGGGGCTCGATGTGTGCCAGCGCACGCACGCTCCCAGCCGTGCCGCTGTCGCCGTTCAGCCAGAAGAGCGACACGCAAAAGAGCAGCGAGGCCGCGGCCGCCAGCCACGGCCCGACGAGCGTGAGGCCGCGACGGCGCGGAGCCGCGCCGCTGCCCTCCGCTTCGACGCGCTCGTGCAGCGCCGCGCTGAACGCGTCGAGACAGTCGTCGCACCGTCCGAGATGCGCCAAGAGGTCCGGCACGAGGAACAAGCGCTCCCCGTCCTCGGCGGCTCGCGCGAGCACCATCGCCGAGACGTGGGCTTCTTCCGTGGGGTGATCGTTCCAGGTCGGGCCCGTCGACAGCCAATCGACCAAGGATTCGAGCGTCGCCAACTCGCCGTCCGCCGCCACCAGCGCCCGCCAACGCGCGCGCTCGGTCTCGGTGCCGCCACCGCGGAGCGATTCCAGCAAGAAGGCCAGCTCGTGTTGTCGATTCATCGTGTCCCCTCGACCGGTGGGTCGCTCTCCTCCGGCGCCTCCAGCCAGGCGCCGAGGTCCAGTCCGTGCGGGTTTCCGAGGTCGTCCATCGCAAGACCCAGATTTTCGAGCTGCGCGCGAATGGCGCCGAGGAGCGTGTGGATGCGGTTGTACACCTGACTGCGGGTGGCGGAGCCGTGGAGACGACGGAGCGCTTCGGCGCTGGCCCCTTCCAGGAAGTAGAGACGGAGCAACAGGAGGTCGTCTCCGGGCAGTCGCGCGAAAACTTCGCGCAGGCGCTCGCGGGCGCGCGCGGCGTCCTGCCTGTCGGCCTCGGGCGGTGCGGCTACGTCTTCCGCCAGGGTGGCGAGGCGCGTACGGGTGGTCCCCACCGGCGTCACGGGAGGACGGAAGGGGGCCAGCGCGAACGCCAGCTCGCCAAGGGTCGCGGGCGCGCCGGGCAGGTTCGCGAGGGCCTGCCAGACCTCCTCCAAGGGCCGCTCTTCGACGAAGCTCGAGCGCCACGCGCGACGCAGCCAGGCGGAGCCCCGTCGCACTGCGCTCGGCACGGTACGACGGCCGTACCGTGCGCGCAGTCGATCGATCGCGGCGCGCCGCGCCACGACGGCCAGCCAGACGGAGAACTGCGCGCGCTCGCCGCGCGCGGTGGCGAGGAAGCGTTGCAACACGGCCGGCCAGTCCGCGTGCAGGTGCTCGAGCACGTCGGCAGCGAGCGTGCGCGCTTCGTCCTCGTCGCTGGTCGCGCGGCGCGCGGCTCGGTAGACGACGTCGGCGTACCGCTCGAGGAACGGCGGCCAGCCCGCGGCCCCGCGCGCGCTCAGCTCCTCCAGCTCCTGGCTCATCGAGCGCGACCGTACCCAACGGCGAGCGCAACCGTGCGCGCAAGCGGCGGGATCCGGGCAGGAGGCGGCGTGCCAGAAGCGGCAGGGGCTTCGTGGAGCCCCAAAACGCCCCCTCGCGCGCCTAAGCGTACGAACCCCCATTGCGGCGGAGGGCGCTCGCGGTCGGCCCGGCCCAGGATCCTCAAAAATTTCTTCGCTTCCCTCTCCCAAACGGGCCCGAGCCCCTGCATCATGTCGAAGTCTCAGGGAGACCCGAGACAAAGTTTCTACCGATGGTCGGACCGGTGCCCGGTGCTGCCCGATTGTCGATCCAAGGAGAGAGCGAGGCTGTCACCAAAGCTTCCCCGTTCTCGTCGCGCCCGTCTGCCGCGTGTCTCTTCTCGAGTTCTTCCGGTCAGCGAGCGTCCCTTACCAACCGGACCGAATTCAAGTTTCAGAGATACTATGGGCAAACGCCTCTATGTCGGGAACCTCTCGTGGGACACCACGGAGGACACCCTGCGCGCTACCTTCTCGGCCAACGGCCGTAACGTTACCGACTGTCACATCGTCTCCGATCGAGAGACCGGCCGCCCGCGCGGCTTCGCCTTCGTCGAGCTTGGTAGCGACGACGAAGCGCAACAAGCGATCGCCGAGCTCGATGGCACCAACCTCGATGGCCGCGACCTGCGCGTCAACGAAGCGCAAGAGCGCCCCAACCGCGGTGGCGGTGGTGGCGGTGGCGGCGGCCGCGGTGGCGGCGGTGGTGGTGGCGGCGGGGCGG
>JBBDIB010000046.1:27727-30780 GCA_040880665.1 Planctomycetota bacterium | reverse complement strand
CTGAAGCGCGCGGAGGCGACCTTTGCGGGTCGTCGAGCACGGTGAGGGAGGGAAGGTGTCGGCAGGGCAACGAGATACGGCGAATCCGACGGATCGTGGTGCGGGAACCGGGTTATAGATACGGAACGAGCGGCACGAGGCGCACGCCGTCCTCGTCCGCGACCGCGAATTGGCCGCCGCCCTTCAGCGTGACGCCCGCCCAGCGTCCGGTCCGGTCGAGCACGTAGAACTGGAGGTCGAAGCTCGGCTTGCCGTCGGCCCCGAGCAGCGCCGGCTGCCAACGCGCTTGGCGCGCGACCTGTTCGGTGATGCGCGCGAGGATCGCCAAGCCGGCGTCGAGCGGCGCGGTGCCGCGGCGCAGTTCGTCGACGATGCTCGCCGAGCCCAGGCTCAGGATCGCCGCCTCGCCACGACCGGTCGCGCCCGCACTGCCGCCGGATTGGTCGCAGTAGAGCCCGGCCCCGATCAGCGGCGAGTCGCCGACCCGACCGGGGACCTTGAAGGCGAGCCCCGAGGTCGTCGTCGTGCAAGCCAGGTCCCCCGCGACGTCGATCACCGAGCAATGGATCGTCCCGTGGCGCGGAAAGTCGACCGGCCTGGCGGGATCGCCGGCGAGTCGCACGTCCGTCGTCGCGCCGGCGGCGCGCCCGCTCTTCACCGCGGCCTCGGAAGGCGGCAGGTAGTCGTCGCGCTCGCTCAAGGTCTCCTTCCAACGCACCCAGACCTCGCGCGCGCGATCGGTCAAGAGGTCGACGACGGGATGCCCATGCATGCGCGCGAAGCGCTCGGCTCCGCGTCCGACCAACAGGCAGTGATCGGTGCGCTCCATCACGAGGCGCGCGACCTCGCTGGGGTGCAACACGTTTTCGAGCGCCGCGACCGCGCCCGCATTGTGCGTCGGTCCGTGCATACAGGCGGCGTCGAGCGCGACGACGCCGTCCTCGTTCGGCAGACCGCCGAGGCCGACGCTGGTGTCGTTTGGATCGGCTTCGGCGACCTTGACGACCGCGATCGCCGCATCCAACGGGTCGCCGCCGTCCGCCAGTCCCCGCCACTCGTTGCGCATGCCTACCAACGCGTTGGCGCTGCCCACCATCGCGGCCCGCACCGAGCTCGGCACGGCGATCGCCGGCGCGGTGCGCGCGCCGAGACAGGAAGCGAGCCCGGCGCCCAGACCGGCGCCGACGAGGTCGCGGCGCGAGAGCGAGTTCGATGTCATCGGGCGTCTTCCGAGGTCGGTGCGTCGTCAACGGTCGGTTCTTCCTCGGGCGTCGGCAGCGGCTCGTCGATTCCGAGGCACAGGTTGCGCAACCAGGCGCGCGCGCCCCGCGCCCAGGCTTCCCAGGCGCGCGCCACGTCCGCTTCCTTTGCATCGAGCGCGGCGTCGACGCGCAGTCGGCGCTCGAGATCGAGCGAGCGCAGATACCGATCGAGGTCGCCCGGCTCCGGACTGGCCAAGGCCGAGGCGGCGGTCAGGATCGCCGCCGCCGTGCGCCGCGTCTCCGCGGGATCCACCATCGGCGCGCGATCGAGACTCGTCGCGAACGTGAAGTCGGTGAAGTGCCAAAAGAGCACCGCCGGCACGCCCGCGGCCAAGAGCACGTCGTGGTCGCTGCCGCCCTCCCAAGGATGATCGGCGGAGGTCCACGCCCCCTCGACCAGCCCCGTGTCGATCATCGCGCAGCGCGCCAGCACGGAGAGCCCCGACGGCGTCCAGTCGCCGTCGTCGAGCTTGCCGCCGCCCCAGCTCGAGGGGCGATCGGGTTCGAACATGAGCCACGCCCCCGGATCGGGTTCGCGTTCGAGCAACGCGATCGCGCCCGAATCCGCGCGCGAGCCGATCATGTCGGCGCAGAGTCCCGCCACCGGACGGCGTCGCGTGCTCGCGAGCCAGTGCTCGACGCCGCGCAACTCGTCACCGAACACGAAGACCAGCGAGCGGTCGGGTCGCTGCAACTCGCCCGCCTCGATCCGGCGACAGAGCGTCGTCACGCCCGCGACGACGCCCGCGACACCGCTGGCGTTGTTCACGGCGCCCGGCCCCTGGGCGTGCGCGCTGACGACGACGGCTTCGTCGGGCCGTTCTGTACCGACGACCGTCGCGACCAGCGTTCGTTGCGGTCGATCTTCGACTGCCACCTCGGCCGAGAGCGCGAGCGAGGCCGAGCCCGTGCGCGCGATCGCTTCGTCGATCCGCTTCAGGCTCGCTCTCGAGATCTGGAACGCGGGCAGGCCGGAGTTCGGCGCCAAGGCGCGCGCTTGGATCGCGTCGAGGTGCCGCCCGGCACCCGTCGGGTCCGTGTTGTACGAGCCCAGCGAGGCCGACACGATCGCCACGGCGCCGCGACCGCGCACGCGTTGCAGGACTTGGCGCGCGCTGACCTCGGTCACCAGGATCTCGCCCGGGTTCAGCTCGTCGAGGCTGCGCGAGACGCGCGCCGTCAGGTGGGTCGAGGGCGCATGCACCGGCAGGATCACGCGCTCGACGTCGCGCTCGTCGGCGAACGCGTGCAGCGGCTCGCGACGACCGCCGCCGTCGATCAATTCGATGGAACCCGAGATCGGCGTCCAACCGGGTCCGGTCGCGGGTCCCTCGAGCCACTCCAGCAAGAGCGACTCGGCTCCGAGGCCCTCGGTCGCGAAGCGAAAGCCCGCCGCCTCCAGCTCGCGCGCCAACTCGTCCAACACGCGGTCGTAGCCCGGACTGGCGGGCGCCGCCACCAGCGCGTCCGCAAAGCCGACCAGGCGGCGAATCTGCGCCTCGTCGATGCCCTCCACGAAGCCGCGCACGAAGCGCGCCGTGCCCGCCGGCTGCACGACGACTTCGGGCCCCCGGTGCCACCCTTGATCCGGACCGGCGCCCCGGCCGTCCATGTGCTCGATCCCACGCGGCAACGGCGTGCAAGCGACCACCACGAGAATCACCGTGCCGGCCAGTAGAGCGGGAAGCAACGCTATCCGTGGAAGCATTCGCATGGGGAGCTCGGGGGCTAGCCGAGGTACTTGTCCAAGAACAGGGCGAGGCGATCCCGCGCCGCGGCCGGGATCGCCTC
>JBBDIB010000046.1:0-27717 GCA_040880665.1 Planctomycetota bacterium | reverse complement strand
GGGGGGGGTTGGCCCTCGGGGTGGGTCATGATCGCGTACCGCAGGGCATCCGCGCAACCGACATCACGAACGGGCGACAAACGCCCCACGACGTCCAGGATCATCCGCTTGGCGTTGCCGACGTTCTGGCGCATGACCTCCAGCACGCCCTCGATCGTGACGTCGTCGTGGCTCTCGTGCCAACAATCGTAGTCGGTGGCCATGGCGACGGTCGCGTAGCACAGCTCGGCTTCGCGGGCCAAGCGGGCTTCCTGCATGTTGGTCATGCCGATCACGTCGACGCCCCAGGAGCGATACAGCTTGGACTCGGCGCGCGTCGAGAACTGCGGCCCCTCCATGCAGACGTAGGTGCCGCCGTCGTGCACCGTCACGCCGACCGAGCGCGCCGCGGCCAGCAGCGCCGTGCGCACGTCGCCGCACACGGGATCGGCGAACAGGACGTGGGCCGTGACGCCATCCTCGAAGAACGTGTCGGGTCGGTGACGCGTGCGATCGATGAACTGATCGACCACGACGAAGTCGCCCGGTGCGATGTCCTCACGCATCGAGCCGACGGCCGAGACCGAGATCACGTGCGTCGCTCCCAGGCGCTTGAGGCCCCAGATGTTCGCGCGAAAGTTGATCTCGCTGGGATTGATCCTGTGGCCGCGACCGTGCCGCGGCAGGAAGTACATGCGCGTGCCGTTCAACGTGCCCGACAGGAAGGCGTCGGAGGGTTCGCCGAAGGGCGTCGCGAGGCGCACCTCCTCGCGGTCCTCGAGGCCTTCGATCTCGTAGAGCCCGGAACCGCCGATCACACCGACCACCTTGGTTTCGCCGTCGCTCATCTGCCTCGTTCGTCGTGGGGGTTGCGCGGCCCGCGATCCGGCCGCCGGTCGTCGCGGGGGCGAGCACCGCCGCGGTCGCGGTCGCGGTCGCGGTCTTGGCGGTCGCGATCGTGTCGGTCGCGGTCGTGTCGGTCGCGGTCGTGTCGGTCGCGGTCGTGTCGGTCGCGGTCCGAGCGCGGGCGATCGTCCGGGCCGGGGACGCGCCCGCTCTGTCCGCGATACCCGTCCCCACGCGATCCGGGTCCACGGAAATTGGAGCCGCGGGAGTCGCGCTCGCGCGGCTCCTGCCCCCGCGAGTGTTGCTCCTGCCCACGCGCATCCTGGCCGCGCCAGCTCCCGCGCGAGTCCTGGCCGCGACCTCCTTGGCCGCGCGAGTCGTATCCGCGCGAGTCGTATCCGCGCGAGTCTCGGCCGCGCGAGTCGTGGCCGCGCGAGTCGTGGCCGCGCCAGCTCTGCCCGCCGCCGCGCTGGTCGTTCCGCGTGTCGGGGCGTCTCGGCGCCCAGCCGCCGCCACCTGAGCCGGCGCCGCTCGAATCCGAACGGTACGGCGCTCCCCGCCCGCCGCCTCGTGCGCGGCGCTGTGCGCCGGAGCGCGCGGCGTCGCGCGACGACCGCCCCGGACCGCCCCGCGCGTCGCCGCCCGACCAGCCTCCACCCGCGCTTCGGCTGGAGCCTCCACCCGAGCTTCTGCCAGAGCCGCGAGCGCCACCACCGCGTCCACCGCCGCGTCCACCACCAGCGCCGCGTCCACCGCCACCACCGCCCCAGGGCTTCGCACCGCCCTCGCGGCGCCCGCCCTCGAAGCGCGGGGGTCGCGCGGCCGTCGACGACGCGAAGAGACGCTTCACGACCAGGGTCGCGTAGGCGCCGCGCGGCAGTTCGAAGCGCACCACCACCGACCAGCGGTCGTGATTCTCGGTATCGCGTTCCCGCGGACGCACGCGCATGTGCGCGGGTCGCAGGATCAGCGGTCGGTCCTCGCCCTTGAGCTGGAAGCCCGGCACGCCGTCGATGCGGAACCGATCGGCGACCAGGCCCTCGGCGGCGAGCACGTCGCGGAAGGCCGCGTACTCGTCGGGGTCGGTCACGTCCTCGAGCCCCGGTCCCGGCAGGCGGAAGACGTCGCGGCGCTCGGCCCAGATCGGCTCACGCCCAGCCCACGAGAGGAGCTTGCCCTCCTCTGAATACATCACGACGCGTTGCGAGACGTCCAGCGTCGAGCCCACGCGCGCGGCCACGGCGCGGTTCCAGATGTGCGACTGATACGCGAAGAGGTGGATCAAGCGCAGGCGCGAAGCCACGAACTCGAACGCCCCGGCGAAGTCCGTGGGCGCGCGCTGCAGGTGCTCGAAGATCGAATGGTGCTCCCGGAAGCGCCGCGCAACCTCCAAGCACTGGACCCAATCGCCCCAGGCGTCGCGCATGCGCGCCTTGAAGTGTCCGCGTCGCTCGTCGTCGTGCGGGCTGGGCGCGGCCAGGATCGACTTCAGCGCGCGTTCGTGCTCGCCTTGCATCAGGTCCCGCGCGATCCAGCCTTGGTTGTGCTTCAGGTTGCCGAAGCGCTGATCGTCGAAGTAGTTCGCCACGCCCGACTGGCGCACGACGTCGAGGCTCTCGCGCAGGGTGCCCAACTCGTACGGGCCGAGGTCGCGGATCCGAATCTCGAACGCGTTGCCGCGACTGTTGTCGCTGTCGAGCGCAGCCTGCGCGAATCCGACCGAGTCGATCTTCAGCTCGGTCGAGTCCATCCGCACGTCGCGTCCCCGCGGCACGCTCATGTGCTGCACGGTGATGCCCTGGCGATCCTTCCAGCCGCACATCGCGATCTGCCCCTGTTCGACGCCGGCCTCTTCCGCCAGGACGCGCGCCGCTTCGCGGCTGGTGAGCTTGCGCTTCGTCACGCGGTAGACGCGATGCGGCCCCGACGCTTGCAGCACGCCTTCGGCCAGTTGCTCGCGCACCTGGAAATCACCGACCCGTTGTTTGATCTTCATCGCCAGCCACGCACCTTGGAGAGTTGCTTTGCCACGCGTTCGAAGTCCTTGGGCAAAGGTGCCTCGACCTCGATCGGATGCCCGAGGACGTCCGCTCCGAGCGACAGTCGCTCGGCGTGCAGCGTCAGGCGATCGATCAGGGGGCGTTCCTCGCGACCCTTCTTCGCGCGATAGCCCGCTTTCAGCTCCGAGAGCCTGAGGGCCGTCCGGCGACCGTACAACGGATCGACCGCGAGAGGGAAGCCTTCGGAGGCCAGGTGCACGCGAATCTGGTGCGTTCGTCCGGTCCGGGGCCGCGCCTCGACCAGGCTGTAGCCGCGGAAGGGCCGGACCAACCGGACTTCGGTCACGGCGGGTTTGCCGCTGCTCGCGACGACCATGCGCCCCGACTGTCGCCGATCGGGACCGAGCGGCTTGGTGATCGAGAGCGCCTCGTCGGGGAATTCGCCCTCGACCAGCGCGATGTACGCCTTCTCCACGCGGCGCTCCTCGAAGGCGACGCGCAGCGCACGTTCCGCCTCCAGGTGCTTGGCGGCCAGCATCACGCCCGAGGTGTCCTTGTCGAGCCGATGCGCGAGTCGCGGACGCATGTCGCCCCCGCGCGCCTGGGCCCAGGCCAAGAGCGACGCCGCGACCGTCGGCCGATCCGGGAACCAGCGCTCGGGCTCGACGGCGATCCCCGGCGCCTTGTCGAAGGCGACCACGTCCGCGTCCTCGAAGAGCACCACGATGGGGTCCGTGGCCGCCGTGGGCGCCTTGGGCGCCTCCTCGGGATCGAACTCCGTCGACACGACCTGGCTGGAACGCAGTCGCTTGCCGGGCACCGCGGGCTGCCCGTCGAGCAACACCTGACCGGCTCGCACCTGTTGCCGAAGCCAGCCCTTCGAGCACTCGGGGAACAGCAGGCACAGGAACTCGTCCAGTTCGAGCCCAGCCCGCTCAGCGGGAACGACGACGTGTTCGATCATCTTCGATCACCGGACGCAGAGGGCGCGACACGCGCACCCGGACGGTCACGAGTTCGCGTAGACCTCGGCCTTGAGATGGCCGACGACGGGCAGGTTTCGGTACCTGCCGGCGTAGTCGAGTCCGTAGCCGACGACGAACAGGTCGTCGATCTCGAACACGCGGAAGTCGGGCGCGACGTCGGCCTCCCGTCGCGATGGCTTGTCGAGGAAGACGCACGAGCGCACCTCGGCGGCCCCGCGCATCAGAAGCTCTGCCCGCAGCGCCGCGACGGTCTTGCCCGTGTCGAGGATGTCGTCCACCAGGAGCAGGTTGCGCCCTTGGATCTCGCCCTCGGTCGGGAAGTAGTTCAGCTCCAATCGCCCGGCGGTCGTGCCGTCGCGATAGCTGGAAGCCGACACGAAGGCCATCTCGAGCGGGATCGGGATCCGCCGTACGAGGTCGGCCGAGAAGATCGAGGAGCCCTTCAGGATCGATACCACGGTGAAGTCCCGCCCGCGGTAGTACTCGGTCACCTCGGCGGCGACGCGATCGATCCCGCGCAGGATCTGGGCTTCGGTGAAGAGAACGGATTCGAGGTCGTCGTGCACGTCGGGAGGTCTGGGGCCTGGGGGATCACCGCAGTCTATCCGAGGGCTGGGGGCAGGCTCGAAGCCGAATGACGGGAGTTCGCCGGTGGTGAGCACAACCGAGACACAGGTTTTCGCCAGCTCGCTGAAGACTTCCCCCCTTTGGGAACGTACGCCATGGGGCCTCGGCGTCGCGCTGCGCCAGAAACGGACGTCTCAGCGCGCAACGTTCGCTCCCCGGTTCCGCTTCGACGGTCCCACTTCCACGCCTTTTTCCGATCCCCATGGTCCCGCCCCCCCCCAATGGCCAGCAGCGCTCGGCTCGACGCCGATCGGAGGATGAGCGCATCGCAGAGCTCCAGGAGCAGATCCAGGAGCTCAAGGCTCGAGCGACCCGCGAGAACAAGAAGAACGACCCCATCGTTCGTGAAATCGACAAGGTGCAGCGGCGCCTGCAAAAGTTTGCGCAGCTCGCCCAGGACGAAGGACGAACGTCCCTCGCCAACTCGGTCATCGCGTTCCTCGCCGGCCTCGACCGCACGCAGCGCGAGATCCTCGAAGAGCCCTCGCGTCCGCGGCCGGGCGAGTGACAGAGGGTCCCGAACGGCTCGCGCGACGAACGCTGCACACCGGACGCATCTTCCAACTGGTGCACGATCGCGTGCGCCTCGCCTCGGGCCGCGAGCAGCACGTCGACGTCGTGTTGCACCCCGGCGCGGTCGCGATCGCTCCGCGCCTGGACGACGGTAGCTTCGTGGCCGTGCGGCAGTACCGTCACCCGGTCGAGGCCGACCTGTTGGAGTTCCCCGCCGGCCGCCTCGAGGCCGGCGAAGATCCGCTCGCCTGTGCGCGCCGGGAACTCGCCGAGGAAACCGGCTACGCCGCCGAGAACTGGCGCTCGCTGGGGGACGTCCTGGTGGCGCCGGGCTGGACGACTGAGCGCATCCACCTGTTCGTGGCCGAGGGCCTGACGCGGCTGGCGTCGCCGCCGCCCGCCGACGACGACGAGGAGATCCAGATCGTCGAGCTCGAGCCGGCCGCGCTCTGGCGCTCGACCAACGACGCCAAGACGTTGGTGGCGCTCGCGCGGCTGGGCTTTGCCCAGATCACCTGACCCGCGCCGCTCACCGCACCTCCGCCACGTCGGTCAGGAACCCGAAGCCGCCCTGGGACTGTAGCAACGTGCCGAACGGACCGAGCTCCAGGACCGCCCCCGGCGAGACCAGCACGAGCCCCCCCGCGGCCGTGGGAGCCGCCCGATCGAAACCGCTGAGCGGCAGATCGTTCACGACGATCTCGAGCGACCCCCCCGGCCCGAAGCGCCGCACGAAGGGCTGATTCGCATCGACGATCCAGACGCGGCTCCGATCCAGCGAGGTCGTCAACGACGCGGCGGACAGCGTCGGGTCGACCGCCCAGCGCTTCGCGAGATCCGGCTCGAGCCGCACGAGTCGACGCGCCGCCACGTCGAGCACGTACCAACCCGCGTCCGGCGCCGGCACGACGTCGCCCACCTGCTCCGCCACCAACGCGGCGGCCACACGCGTCGGCGGATGACGGGTGCGCCACAGCTCGACCCACCCGTCCTCGCGCCCGACGAGCGCCAATTCGCCCGCCGCTACGTCCGAGCTGTCGTCCGGCGCCGCCAACGCCGCCGAGGTCGCCCGCCCCTCGACGTCCAGGCGCCGCAGACTTCCCTCCTCGCCGGCTACGAAGACTCGCGCCGGCTCGCCGACCGGCCATTCGACCCAGACGCACGAGCGCAGGTTGGCGTCGAGGTCGATGACAGGCCCCGCCACGTGCGACCACCGCGACTGTCCGTCGACGATCAGCTCGACCGCGTGTCGCCCCAGCGCGAAGCCCTGGCTGGCGCTGGCGAGCCACAACGCGTCCCTCCCCGGCACGGGTGCGACGCGCACCGGATTGCGCCGCGGCAAGCGCTCGACCACGGCAAACCCCGTGTCGAGCCCCAAGACCTCGCCGCCCGCGCGGTCGGCGATCCAAAAGCTGGTGACGGCCGTCCGTGGCCCGAGCGCCGCCCCCGCAGCGCCGGCAACCACGACCACCGATGCGATTGCCGCGCAGCGGCGCGTCCCTCTCTTCCTCTTGCTTGCTTCCACGCCAGCCGGACGCACAGCAAACCACCCGGTCACCCTCGAAACGACGAAAAGCGCGGGACCGCGCTCGCCTCCGCGCGCCGGAAGCACCGGAAGCGACGGGGCGTTCGACGCCGCCGCGTCGTCCGTGCGTAGACTCCACCACGCGTGAATCGATTCGCTTGTCAGTCCGCGTTTCTTCTGGCTCTGGCGCGGCTCCCTCGCCGACTGCAGCCCGCGGTGGTTCCGTCGGTGGCGCCGCGCGGTCGGCTGCACTCGGGCGGCACGTCGATCTCCCACCTCTACAAGGAGATCTTCGTCGAGCGCCTCTACCGCTCCTCGACGCCGATCGCCCCGGGCGAACGCATCCTCGACGCGGGCGCCCACGTCGGACTGGCGTCGTTGTTCTTCCTGACGGAGTACCCAGGCGCCCGGGTCGTTTCCGTCGAGCCGAATCCCGCGGCCGGCTCGGTCCTCGAGCAGAACCTCGCACGCTACGGCACACGCTCGACGATCATCCGTGCCGCGCTGGCCAGCGAGGCTGGCGCCGCGAGCTTCTTCGTGACGCGCGACGAGCCGCTCAACGTCAACGCCGGCACGCGCAACCGCGCGCGCTCCGGCGAAGCGGTGACCGTACTGCGCGTTCCGCGCATCGCCGTCGGCGAACTCTTGGACGAGCCCGTCGCCCACGCGAAACTCGACGTGGAGGGCGACGAGTACGAGCTGCTGCAACACCCGGCCTTCCGGCCCGAGCACGTGCGCTCGCTCGTGGTCGAGTTCCACGACGTACACGAGCATCTCGAGGCGTTCGACGCGACGCTCGAACGCCTCGAGCGCCGCGGCTACACGACGCTCGATCGGCACGCGCAGCCCTTCGCGCGCGGGGATCTCGTATCGTCCCTCGTGCTCCGCTTCGCGGCGCCGCGTTGATGCATCGAACTCACGACTGGTCCGCCGACCTGCGACACGCAGCGCGACTCGTGCCCTTGCCCGGCGGCGTCCGCATCCGGCGCTTCGAGCCCAGCGACGCGGCCCGGGTGCACGCCCTCTTGGTCGCCGTCGGCTCGGAAACGAGCGAGCCCGGCCCGTGGCTCGCGCGTCAACACGCCCGGAAAGATCACGACCCCCACCTCTGGCTACTCGCCGACACCGACGCGGGCGAACTCGTCGGCGTCGCCTTTGGAGCCCGCGCGGCAGGGTCCGCGACGGCGCGCATCGACGTGGTCGCCGTCGCCGCGCCATGGCGTCGACGCGGCGCGGGCAGCGCGCTGTGTGGACGCTTGCTCGAACTACTGCGCCGTCGCCGCGTGCAGCGCGCGACGATCGCAGCGCCACACGCGATGGCGAATCGCAACTGGCTCGCGTCCCAGGGCTTCGAACCGACGACGCCCGGCGCGGACACGATCGCGCAGCCGGACGCTCTCGACTGAACGCTCGTCTCGTCGCCGCGCACGACCGGCCCAGGAGGCGTCGACGCGGCCACAGACCATCCAGCGGGGACCCCTGAATTGCGGAACGCGAACGGCGCGGCTAGCGTCTTTCGAATGATCTGGATGTTCACCTTCGTGGTCCTCTTGCTCCTGGCCGCCGTGGATCTGGGTTCGCTCTGGCGGGCGTCCCGCACCGGCCGACCGCCCGTGCTCTCGTCCTTCACCCTCGCCTGCCAGACGGTGTTCGCGCTGTTCGGGGTGCTGCACGTCGGGCCCAAGGCCTTCGCGCAGTTCTCGCGCGACGGAGCCGTGCTGATCGGCGTGCTCGCGTTCCTCGTCCTGATGCTCGTCGGCTTCGTGGCGGACGTCCGCACGCGGCGGCGCGTCTCGCCCTGAGACGCCGACGCACGCGCCGACGCACGCGCTTGCGCACCGCCCAGGGTTCGGGCCGGTGCCTCGGGTCGTCGGCTCGCCTCTCCTTTCGAGCGGGGCCTTGGCGAACATCGCTGCCGAGTGGATGATCGAAGCCATGCTCCGCCTCGAAGGAAGCCGGATCCGGCTGCTCGGCCTGGGCACCGGCCTGACCCTCGTGCTCGCGCTCGTCTCCGAGGCGCGCGGCGGTGACGGAGTGGCGATTCGCTACGGGCGCGACATCCGCCCCATCCTCTCGGACAAGTGCTTCGCGTGTCACGGCGCGGATCCCGCGACGCGCGCGGCGGATCTCAGGCTCGACGTGCGCGCCGAGGCGGTGCGCGATCGCGGCGGCTATCGCGCGATCGAGCCGGGCGACGTCGAGACGAGCGAGCTCTGGTACCGCGTTGCGCACGAAGATCCGGAGCTGCGCATGCCGCCGCTCGAGGCGAAGAAGCCGGCGCTCTCGGCGGAGGAGCTGGAGCGGATCGCGCGCTGGATCGCGGACGGGGCGGAGTACGAGGAGCACTGGTCGTTCGTCGCGCCCGAACGGCCGGCGCTGCCCGTCGTGGACGACGCGGCGTGGCCGCTGAACCCGATCGACCACTTCGTGCTGGAGCGGCTCGAACGCGCCGGCGTCGCACCCTCGCCGGAGGCCGACCGCGCGACGCTGCTACGCCGCGTGCACTTCGACTTGACGGGCTTGCCGCCGACGCTCGCCGAACTGGATGCGTTCCTCGGCGACGAAGGCGCGGACGCCTACGAGCGCGCGGTCGCTCGCCTCTTCGCGGGCGAAGCGACGCGCACGCGCATCGCCGAGCACCTGGCGACGCCGTGGCTCGACGCCGCGCGCTACGCGGACACGATCGGGATCCATACCGACGCCGGGCGGCAGCTCTGGCCGTATCGCGACTGGGTCTTGCGCGCGCTGCGCGACAACCTGCCGTACGACGAGTTCGTCACGCGGCAACTCGCGGGCGATCTCTTGCCCGACGCGACGCTCGACGATCGGGTGGCGACCGGCTTCCAACGCTGCCACGTCGTCACCGACGAGGGCGGCGCACTCGACGAGGAGTACTTGGTCGAGTACGCGGTCGAACGCGCGTCGACGCTGGGCACGACCTTGCTCGGCCTGACGGTCGGCTGCGCACGCTGTCACGACCACAAGTACGACCCGTTGACGCAGACGGACTTCTACGGGCTGTACGCGTTCTTCCGCTCGAACGACGAGCCGGGACTCTACTCGCAGGAGACGGACCCAGAGCGCGCCTTCGAGCCCGCGCTCGCCGTGCCGAGTCGCGCGCAAGCGGCGGCGCTCGCAGGCCTCGACGCGGAGCTCGACGCGGTCCGACACGCGCTCGACGAACCCATCGAAGCCGAAGCGTCGCGCCGTGCCGCTTGGGTGGCTGAACTAGCGACGCACGCGGGCACCGCCTGGTCGACGCCGACGTTCGTCTCCGCCGCTTCGAGCGCCGCGGACGTCGCCTTCGGCCTGGACGGAGACCACGCCATCGTCGTCACCGGCCCCGTGCCGGCCTTCGAGGACCACGTCTTGTCCTTCGTCACCGACGCCGTCGATGCGCGCCTCCTCGTCCTGGAAGCGCTCGTGCCCGCTGGGCACACCGGCCCCGGCCGGACGGAACACGGCAATGCCGTGCTGTCCGAGCTGACGCTCGAGACGCGCGCCCGTGACAGCCTGGCGGACTGGCGCCGCGTGCCGCTGCGTTGGGCCTGGGCGGATCACGAGCAAGCGGACGGCCCCTTCGAAGCGACGGGCGTGTTGACTGCGGACGCGCGCGGTTGGGCGCTCGACAGTCACGGCTCGGCACCCCAGCGGACGTTGCTCGTCTCGAGCGACGAACCGTTCGGCGCCGCCGGCGGCACGGAGCTGCGGCTGACGTTGTCCTATCGCTCGGCCTACGAGCAGCATTCGCTCGGTCGCGTCCGCGTGCGCGTATCGCCGCTCGTCGCGCCCGAGTTGTTGCCCGTCGCGCTGGGTACGTTGTTGCGCGCCACGTCCGTCGTTGGTGACACGCGACCGCCGCTCGCCGAGTTGGAACCGAGCGACGATCGGTGGCGCGACGTCGACGGAGCGGGCGACGCCGGCTCGACGCACATCGGTCGCCGACTGTGGTCACCCACTCGGCGCGACGTCGAGCTCTCGTCGCCGGACACGAACGCCGCCGCCGTCTTCGTCGAGGGCGTCGCGCTCGACCGCGCGAACGCCGCGGCGCCCGGGCGCGTTACGCTGTCGCTCGCGCCGGGACCGAACCGCGTGGTCCAACGAGGCGCGTCGAGCGCGGAGCGGCTCGAGCTCGCTCCCCCGACGAACGACGACGTCCTGCACGGGGAACTCGTCTCCTGGCTCCTGCCCCAGGACGCCGTTTCCGAGCAGCAGGTCGCCGACGCCGAACTCGCTTGGCGCCGCCAGACCTTCCCGGCGTGGCGTGCGCTCGACGATCGCCGAGTCGAGCTCGAAACCGAACGCGCGGCGCTCAACCGTGAGATCCCACGCACGATGGTAATGCGCGAACTCGCCGAGCCGCGCGCTTCCTTCGTGTTGGACCGTGGACGCTACGACCGCCCGCTCGTCGATCGTCCGGTGACGCCGTCCGTGCCGAGCTTCCTGCCGCCGCTGCCCGCGGGCGCGCCGGCCGATCGGCTCGGCCTCGCCCACTGGTTGACGGCGCCCGAGCATCCGCTCTTCGCGCGCGTCGCGGTCAATCGTCTCTGGCAGGGCCTGTTCGGCGCCGGGTTGGTGCGGACACCGGGCGACTTCGGCTTCCAGGGCGAGTGGCCGACGCACCCGGAACTCTTGGATTGGTTGGCGGTCGAGTTTCGGACGAGCGGCTGGGACGTCCACGCGCTGCTGCGTCTCGTCGTCACGTCGCGCACCTATCGACAGTCGTCGGCGCGAACCGCCGAGCATAGAGAGCTCGATCCCGCGAACCGGCTCTTCGGGCGCTACCCACGACGACGGCTCGGCGCCGAAGCCATTCGCGATGCGGCGCTGTTCCACGCGGGTCTCTTGGTCGAGCGCTTCGGCGGCCCCTCGGTCAAGCCGTACCAGCCCGCCGGCCTGTGGCGCGAAGTCGCGATGCCGGTCTCGAACACCTCGACGTTCGTCCGTGGCGACGGCGAGGACTTGGTTCGCCGCAGCCTCTACACCTATTGGAAGCGCGCAGTCCCGCCGCCGGCGCTGTTGACGCTGGACGCCCCGACGCGCGAGTCGTGTGTCGTCGAGCGCGGATCCACGAACACGCCCCTGCAGGCGCTCGTGCTGTGGAACGACGAGCAGTTCGTAGAAGCGGCGCGCGCGCTGGCGACGCGCGTGTTGACCTTGGACGGTGACGACGACGAGCGGCTCTTGCAGCTCGCGCGGCGCGTCACGGGTCGCCGCTTCGAGGCCGCGGAACACCGACGGCTCGCGCTCGCGCTCGACGAGTTCGAGCGTAGTTACGCCGAGCGCCCGGACGATGCAGCGGCGCTGATCGGCGTCGGCGCGTCACCGGCGCCGACGACGATCGCGCCGGCGCGCCTCGCGGCCTGGACGCTGATCGCGAACGCCGTCTTGAACCTCGACGAGACGATCACCCAGGACTGACGCCATGCATCCGCTTCGACAGCGCGCCCTCGAACTCACGCGCCGCCGCTTCTTCGGTGCGGCGGGTGCCGGAATCTCGGGCGTGCTCGGCGCGCTCGCGTTGAAGGACGTCGCGCGCGCCGAGGGACGCGCCCAAGCGCTCGAACTCGGTCTGCCTGGTGCTTATCGGACGCATGCCCCGAAGGCGAAGCGCGTGATCTACCTGCACATGGAGGGCGCGCCGAGTCAGCTCGATCTCTTCGATCACAAGCCGGGCCTCGCCGCGCTCTACGACACCGACCTGCCGGCCTCGGTGCGCGATGGACAACGCTTGACGGGCATGTCGAGCGGACAGGCGCGCTTTCCCGTGGCACCCTCGATCTTCCGCTTCGAGCGCTACCCCAATCGCGCTGACGGCGTGCTGGTCAGCGAACTGATGCCGCACACCGGGCGCGTCGCGGACAGACTCTGCTTCGTGCACTCGATGCACACCGACGCGATCAATCACGAGCCGGGCATCACGTTCATCCAGACGGGACATCAACAGCCGGGACGTCCCAGCTTCGGTTCGTGGCTCAGCTATGGCCTCGGAACCGAGAACCAGGACCTGCCAAGTTTCGTGGTCCTGATCAGCCAGGGCTTCGGCAACACGCAGGCGCTCTCGTCGCGCTTCTTCGGCTCGGGCTTCCTGCCGGCCGAGCACCAGGGCACGCGCCTGCGCTCGAGCGGCGACCCGGTGCTGTACCTCGCCGATCCGCCGGGCGTCGCGCGCGTCGACCGACGTCGGATGCTCGATGTCGTCCGCGCCCTCAACGAACGCGAAGCCGAGCGCAGCCTCGACGCCGAAGTGCGCGCGCGCATCGAGCAGGCGGAGCTCGCCTTCCGCATGCAGACGTCGGTGCCCGCGCTGATGGATCTCGCGGGCGAGGACGCAGCCACGCTCGAGAGCTACGGCCCCGAAGTCCAAAAGCCGGGCTCGTTCGCCTCGAACTGCCTCCTGGCGCGTCGACTCGCCGAGCGCGGCGTGCGCTTCATCCAGCTCTACATGCGCGGTTGGGACGCGCACGACAACCTGCCGAGCGAGATCAGAAAGCAATCGCTCGCCGTCGACCAACCGCAGGCCGCGCTGATCCGCGATCTCGAGCGGCGCGGCTTGCTGGACGAGACCCTGGTGCTGTGGGCCGGCGAGTTCGGCCGCACCGTCTACAGCCAGGGCGAGCTCTCGCCGACCGACTACGGCCGCGACCACCACCCGCGCTGCTTCACGATCTGGATGGCCGGCGGCGGCATCGCGCCCGGCATCACCGTCGGGCGCACCGACGACTTCTCCTACAACATCGTCGACACACCGATCGACGTGCACGACCTACACGCGACCATGCTGCACCTCTTGGGCGTCGACCACGAACGGCTCGTCCATCGCCACGAAGGCCGCGACTACCGGTTGACGGACGTGTTCGGTCGGGTCCGGCCGGAACTGTTGGCCTGAGGACGACGCTTCCGAACACGACGGCCGCGCCTCACGGCCGCACCGTCACCTCGAAGACTTGGGACGCGGCGATGTGCTGCGAACCGGTCAAGGCGAGGAAGTTGGTGACCCGCGGAATCGGCCCGGCTGATCGTTCCTGCCCCTCGGCCGCCGTGCGCGAGGCCGAGCGCGACCCTGCGACGTGGCCCGGGAGCCGGACCCAGCAAGCCGCATCCGCTCTGGCTCAGTCGTTCCGGCGCGCGGCCGTGCGGAACGAGTTCCAGATCAAGAGTCCGAAGATCGTCGGGATGGCGAAGAGGACGCCGAACAGGAAGTAGATGCTGGAGTTCAAGCCTTGGGCGAGTCCGCCGTGACCGGAGGCGACCGCCTCCTTGCAGGAGTCTCAGGCAAAGCCCGTCGCGTGCAGCGTCGCCAAGAGGGCGAGGGTCAGGGCGCTTCTCGTGAGGATCGAACGCATGGACGACATTCTACCCGCGAAGGGGCTCTTGGAATTGATAGAGCGCCAGGTACACCAGCACGCCGGTGACCGACACGTAGAACCACAAGGGCCAGGTCCAGCGTGCCCAGCTCCGGTGGCGCGGCCAGTCGCGTCGGTGCGCCAGCCAGAGCGTGCGCAGGATCATCGGCAGGTTGACGGTCGCGCCGACCACGTGCGTCACGAGCAGCACGTAGTAGCCGGCGCGGACGAGCCCGCTCTCGTGCTGGAAGCGCGTGTGCCCCAGCTCGGGCACGACGGCGAAGTGATAGGTCAGGTACGAGACGAGGAAGACCGCGCTGACGAGCGTCGCGGCGATCATCGCCTTTGCGTGCGCGTCGCGCCGGCCGCGCTTGATCAGGACCAGACCGACGACGAGCAGCACGCCCGCGAGCCCGTTGAGCGTCGCGTTGACGGCCGGCAAGTTGGCGCCGAACTCGCCCAACGTCGCTACAGGCTCGCCTCGGCGGCGAGCGCGCGCATGCGGCTCTTCAGACGCACGATCGCCTCGGGATCGGTGCCGTCGTACCAACCGCGTCGGCGGCCCTTGGCGTCGACGGCGACCAGGCGCTTGTCGTGCGTGATCTCTCGGCCGCCGCGATCGACAGAGAGGAAGAAGCCCGCGCTGACGAGTGCGTCGACCGCCTTCTCGCTGCCCGTCAGGAACAGCCAGCGCTCGGGGTCGGCGTCGTAGCTGGCGGCGTACTCGCCGAAGCGCTCGGGCGTGTCGTTGAGCGGGTCGACCGTGATCGAGACGAGCTTCACGTCGAGGTCTTGGAAGACCTCCTGCAGCTCTTGCATCTGCCCCGTGATGCCGGGGCACGGCCCGGTGCAGTTCGTGAACACCGCGCAGGCGACGAAGGGCGTGCCGAGCAGGTCGTCGCGCGTGACGGTCTGTCGCTCTTGGCTGACGAGCTCGAACTCGGGGAACGCGCCCCACTCGGCGGCATCGGCGCCGCTGGGCGAGACGCTCGTTCCGCCGCCGACCTTGGCCACCGCGTCGCGATCGCCCAGCATGCGCGCGGCCAGGAGCGAAGCCAAGACCAGCGCCGCGAGGCCGATCAGGATGGCGGGGAGGCGCGAAACGGTGGAGGTCTGGGTCACGGCGTGGTTCGGTTGAGCTGAAGCGCGGTCAGTGACCGGCGTCGGGATTGACGTGCTTCTGAAGGTCGCTCATGTGCTCGTAGACCGCGCCACTCTTGGCTTCCACCATCGAACCGATCGGGTAGACGAGGTTCGACTCGTCATCCGCGAGATCCGGCAGCACGTAGCCGAAGATCACGGCAATCAGGAAGGGCGTCGGCAGGATCAGACCCTTCACGATCCAGCCCTCGAACTTGAGGTGCATGAAGTACCAAGCGATCAAGAGAGCCTTCCAGATGGCCATGAAGATCAACCCGCCCCAGAGCAGTCCCTTCGGCAGGTCCAGGTAGTTCCGGCCGCCGATGACGCCGTAGGCGACCTCGACCGCGGTCAGGATGATCAGGCCAATGAAGACCTTGTTCGCGTTGAAGTGCTTGTCTTGGGACATCGGTTCGGACGCAGAACTAGAAGAGGTAGACGATCGTGAAGAGGAGGACCCAGACGAGGTCCACGAAGTGCCAGTAGAGCCCGGCGAGCTCGAGCCCGAGGTAGTTCTTCGGTGTGTACTTGCCGCGCGCGGCGGCGACCCAGGCGCAAATCAGCCAGATGAGACCGACGACGACGTGCGTCCCGTGGAAGCCCGTCATCAGGTAGAAGGTCGACCAAAAGAGGTCGGTGCGCGGCAGGTTGCCCTCACCGAAGAGCACGATGTACTCGTAGACCTGGATGCTGACGAAGAGCGTTCCACCGAGGATCGTCAGTCCCAGCCACTTGAGGATGCCGCTACGATCCCCCGCCTCGGCGGCGAAGAGCGCCTTCACCATCAACCACGAGCTGACGATCAGGACAAAGGTGTTGAACGCGGTGATGTCGACCGCGAGCCGCTCCTCCGGGTTCGGCCAGCTCTCGGTGGCCGAGCGCAAGACGATGTACGCGCCGATCAAGCCCGCGAAGAACATGACCTCGGTGGCGAGGAACAACCAGATCGCGAACTTGCCCCGCTCGACGGGCGGCCCGGAGTCGTAGTCGTAGACCGGGTGGTGATGCTTGGGCGCATCCACCAAGGGATCGAAGGTGGTGATCGAGCTCATGGATCGAGGGGGTACCTACAGGAACCGGCGCACGGCCGGGTCGACGAGGACCAGAGAGAGAACGAGGGGGAGGTAAACGAGGGACGCGAAGAGGAGCGTGCGCGCGCGGCGCCGATCCGTCTTGCGCGCGAAGCGGAAGGCGACGAGCAGGAACGCGAGTCCCAGGATCGAGGCGCCCAACGTGAACACGGTGCCCGCGTCGCCGCGCACGGCGGGCAGGAACGAGAGCGGCAAGAGGAGCGACGCGTAGAGGAACGCCTGACGCCCGACCATCGCGTCCGAATCGGCTTCGGTCGAGAGCATGCGCATCCCGGCGGCCTGGTAGTCGTCGCGATAGAGGAACGCGATCGCCAGGAAGTGCGGGAACTGCCAGGCGAAGAGCAGCGCGAAGAGGCTCCAGGCCCAGCCGTCGACGACGCCCGCGGTCGCGACGTAACCGAGCAGCGGCGGCATCGCGCCGGGGATCGCACCGACGACGGTGTTGAGTGAACTGACGCGCTTCAGCGGCGTGTAGACCAGCGCGTAGGCGACCAGCGTCGAGAGCGCGAGCAACGCGGCCAGCACCGAGAACTGGAGCGCCAAGCCGACGGTGCCGGCGATGCCCAGCGCCGCGCCGAACAGGATCGCGTCGCGGACGGCGATGCGACCCGTGGGCAACGGGCGATTCCGCGTGCGCGCCATCAGGCGATCGAGGTCGCGCTCGATCACCATGTTGAAGACGCACGACGCGCCGGCGACGGCGGTGACGCTCAGCGCTGCCAAGAGCACCTCGCCCGCGGCTCCGCCCCCGAGCCACGCGCCGATCGCCGTGGCCAGGAACACGAAACTGCCGATGCGCGGCTTCGTCAGCGTGGCGAAATCGGCCAGGAGCGAGGGCGTCGCGAGCGGCTCGACGCGTTCCGAGAGCACCGAACTCACGCGACACCTCCCGAGACGGAGGCCTTTCCGACGACGGCGTCACGGCGCGCGAGACGCCCGCACCCCAGTCTTCCGCACCAGAGCCACGCCACCGCGGCTTGTGCCAGGAAGAGCCCGCCGAATAGAACGTGCGCGATCGAGAGCCCCCACTCGAGCGGCCCGACGGAGTCCGCGCGATAGCCGGCCCACGCCAGGAGACCCAAGACGACCTGCAAGCCGAACAAGGCGTGCAGTCGCTTGGCGGAGCCGGTCAGCGGCGCACCGTCGGCGCCGAGGGAACGGCCGGCCGACTTCAAGGCTTTCGCGGCGACGATCACCGCGACCAACACGGCCACGGCGCCCGCCATGTGCAACAGCAACCCGAGCGCTGCGGCGTCGTTCGGCACCGGGCGCAGGTCGTGGCGATAGCGCGCGCCGAGCACGATCTGCCCGACGAGGACGAGCGTCAGCGCGAGCGTCGTCCATCCGGCGCGCCGCGGTACGTCGTGCCCGCTCGGCGCCGCTTGCCAGCGCTTCGAGAGGACGACCGCGACGCCGATCAGAACCGCCAGCGTCACCTGCCCGAAGACGCCGTGCAGGAACGCGAGTTGGGGTGAGTTCTCGAGCACGCGGAACCCGCCCAGCGCGCCCTGCCCGAGCACCATGCCGAGCGCGAGCAGCGCGGGGCCGAGCCCGCGACCCGCGCGCCAACAGCAAAGCACGCTCAACACGCACGCCATGCCGACCAACACGCCCCACAACCGGTGCGTGTGCTCGACGAACGTGCCCACGTCGCGGAACCAGGCGTCGACCGGGAAGAACACGAGGAAGTGCCCTTCAGCCACGAGCCAGCCCTCGACCGCCATGCCGGCGCCGATCGTCGTTACCGACCCGCCGAAGAGGACGAGCGGCAACGCGAACAGCGCGGCGAGGAAGGTCAGTCGCGAAGGCCAGGGACTGGCCGAGCGCGGGAGGTCGTGGGCGGAGTTCACAGGGCTTCTAGGGACCTAGCTCGAGGCGTGAACCGGAGCGGGAGTCGGCGCGTGCGGCGCATGCGTCGGCCCGTCCGGCACCGCGCTGGGATCGTTCTGCGGCAGGAAGTCGGCGTCCTCGCCGGGCACCGCGTACTCGTACGCGCCGCGCACGACGACGAGTTGCGAGTCGAAGTTGCCGTGGCCGGGGGGCGACGGCGCGTCCCACTCGAGCGTCGTGGCGCCCCACGGGTTCCGTCCGACGCGCTTGCCCCAACCCAGCGAGACGACCAGGTTGACGACGAAGAAGATCTGCCAGAAGAGCAAGGCGAACGCGCAGTAGCTGATGAACTCGTTCAACGGCTGCAGGTGCGCGTAGGTCTCGTAGGCGTAGGGATCGGCGGTGCGGCGCATCAGCCCGGCGATGCCGATCTGGTGCATCATGAAGAAGACGCCGTTCGTGAAGATGAACGTGCCCAGGAAGTGAATCTTCCCCAGGGTCTCGTTCATCATCCGGCCGAACATCTTCGGGAACCAGTGGTAGATGGCGCCGAAGATCGCCAGCACCGAGCCGGCGAACACCACGTAGTGGAAGTGCGCGACCACGATGTAGGTGTCGTGGATGTAGATGTCGACGGGCGTCGAAGCCATCCAGATGCCCGAGAGGCCGCCGATGATGAACATCGACACGAAGGCGAGCGCGAACAGCATCGGCGTCGTCAAGCGGATGCGCGCGCCCCACAGGGTGCCGAGCCAGTTGAAGACCTTCACGGCGCTGGGCAACGCGATCATGATCGTCGCCGTCATGAAGACCATGCCCACGGTCGGGTTCATGCCCGACATGAACATGTGGTGACCCCAGACGATGAAGCCCAGGCCGGCGATCGCCGAGATCGAATAGACCATCGGCTTGTAGCCGAAGATCGGTTTGCGCGCGTGGACGGCCAGGATATCGGAGACGAAGCCCATCGCGGGCAGCACCATGATGTAGACGGCCGGGTGGCTGTAGAACCAGAAGAGGTGCTGCCAGAGGAGCGGGTGTCCGCCGGCCGCGTTGCCGGCCGCTTCGGCGCTGAAGCCGTTGACCACGATGTCCGGCGGCGTGAAGAAACCGGCGTCGAAGATGCGGTCGAAGAGCTGCATGAAGCCGGCCGCCGTCAGGACGGGCAGCGCGAAGAGCTGCAGCAGCGCCGCGATGAAAAGACCCCAGATCGAGAGCGGCATGCGGAACAAGGACAGTCCCGGCGCGCGCATCTTGACGATCGTCGTGACGTAGTTGATCGCGCCCATCATCGAGCTGACGCCCGAGAAGGTCAGGGCCAGGAGCCAGAGCGTCTGACCGCTCATGCTGCCGGGTGCGGCCGCCTCGATCGTCGAGAGCGGCGGGTACGCCGTCCAGCCCGACGCGGGGCCGCCCCCTTCGGTGCCGAACGCCAAGAGGATCAGAGCGATGCCCGGCCACATCCACCAGTAGCCCAGCATGTTGAGCTTGGGGAACGCCATGTCAGGCGCGCCGATCATCAACGGGATCAGGAAGTTCCCGAACGCGCCCGTCAGGAGCGGGATGATCACGAAGAACACCATGATCGTCCCGTGCATGGTGAAGAGCATCGTGTAGCCCTCCGGCGTCGCGACGCCGCCGGTCTCCGGGAAGAGGATCTTCCCGAGGATCGGCATCTGCGTCCACGGGAACGCCAACTGCCAGCGGATGGCCATGGCCATCAAACCGCCCAGCAGGAGCGTGAAGAGGCCCGTGAACAGGAACTGGATCCCGATGACCTTGTGGTCGACGGAGAACACGTACTTGCGCCAGAACCCCAACTCGTGGTGGTCGTGGGTGACGTGCACCGTGCCGGGCGGATCGATGCCGAGGGGCGTCGAGGAGATCGAAGAACTCATGGGGTCGGGGGGAAAGAAGATCCCGTTGTGAATGCTCGTGGGGTGGCCGCTACTCGTCGTCGTCGTCGTCGCCGTCGCCGAGCGCGACGAGATCGTCGGCTCCGTTCGAGCGGTGCTCGCGACGCGCTGTCGCCAGCCACGCGGCGTACTCGTCCTTCGGGAGCACGTGAACGCGCCCCGCCATCTTGTAGTGACCCCAGCCGCACAGTTCGGCGCAGATCAGGTCGTAGCTACCCGTCTTCTGGGCTTCGAACCAGACGGGGATCGCCATGCCCGGCACCGCGTCCTGCTTGAGGCGGAAGTTCGGCACGAAGAAGCTGTGCAGCACGTCGCGCGACCGCAGCCGGAACACGACGCGCGTGTCGACGGGAACGTAGATGTCGTAGGGGCTCTCGATGACGCCCGCG
Source organism: Planctomycetota bacterium (assembly GCA_040880665.1). Lineage (GTDB taxonomy): Bacteria > Planctomycetota > UBA1135 > UBA1135 > JBBDIB01. The sequence continues at coordinate 7,529 of JBBDIB010000046.1, read as the reverse complement.
CCCTCGAAGTTGCCGTTCTCGTCCGGGTAGCGCACGCGCCAGTCGAACTGGCTCGCCCAGACATCGAAGATCGGCTCGTCGACGGTGTACGGAACCTCGGCCGTGGCGACGCCGCGGGGCAGGTCGATCTTGACGTCGTTCCAGGCCTCCATTTGCGAGAACGCGATGAAGACCAGGAGCAGCGCGGGCACCGCCGTCCAGATCAGCTCGAGCTTGTGACTCCCGTGCGTGTACGTCGAACGACCCTGCTTGCGCTCGGTGAAGTACAGGATCACGATGGCGAGCACGACTTCCGTGATCACGAAGGTGACCGCGACCATCCACATGATCACGTAGAAGAGGTGGTCGATCTGATCGCCGTAGGAGGACACGTTCTCGGGGAACCACCAACCGTAGCGATCGGCGATGACCCAGGTCCAAACGCCCAGGATCGGGACGGCCAGGAAGAGGGCCGTGACCCACAGGCGCTCGAAGGTGGACAGGATCCAGTTCATGACTAGTGGCCCCCGACGGCGGCGCCGTCGCTTTGGGTGTCGTGCGAGTGGTCGTCGGTCTCGTCGTCGTCGTGCGTGTGCTGGCCGGGACCGTGCCCGTGCTCGTGGTCGTGGTCGTCATGACCCGCGCGCGCCGCGGCCATGGCGTTGGCGGTCAGCTTCACGGCGGGCTCGATGTCGACCGTGCCGAGGTACTGCACGTAGTGCACGAGGTCCCAGATGTCGTTCTCGTCGATCTCCCGCTTCGTTCCGTCGTCCAGCGTGATCTGCATCCCGATGTGCGCCGGCATCGGCGTGCCATTGATGCCGCTGTAGATGCGTCGGTAGATGTCGATCGGGCGGCGCCCGAAGCGGAAGATGCCGTGGGTCAAGTTCCGAGGTGCGATCGGGTTGCCCCACTCGTCCTTGACCAAGACCGGCTTCTCCGTCTCGGGATCGATCTCGGTCGCGGAGATGCCGTTGCCAAGACCCGCGACACCGTGACAACTGGCGCAGTTCGCGCCGGTGCCCTCGCCGCCCAGGAAGAGCTGCTTGCCGCGCGCGATCGACTCGGGCGTCGGCTCGGGAACCTCGCCCTCGACGACGATCACCTTCTCGTCGTCCGTCGGCCAACGATCGTTGACGAAGAGGTACGTGTCGCGGATCTTCTCCAGCGCGAGCGACGAGTCCACGTCTTCGGAGTAGGCCTCGAAGTCGTTCGCCAAGAGGATCTCGGTCTCACCGCGCCGCGAGAGCAGGCGCACGTAGTCGACCAGGCCCTGGATGCGCGCCTCGGAGAAGCGCGCGAAGCTGGGCATCGACGTGGTGTAGATGCCTTCGCGCAGCGTCCGCGCGAGGTCCTGCCGCCGCGGATGCGACTTGTCCTTCAGCGCCGTGAACTTGAAGATCCCCGGGCGGTAGTCGCGCGGCCGCGGCTCGAGGAATTGGGCCGTCGAACCGTCGCCGCCGCCCGACACGCCGTGACAGTGCTGGCACTGCTGGCGGTACATGTCCGCCGTCTCGCGCATCGTCGGATAGAAGCCCGTGAAGAGCCTCTTCGCCTCGTCGCGCCAGGTGCCGTACTTCTCGTCGTCCGGGTCGAGGAGGTCGTCGGGCTGCATGCCCGGCTCGTCGCCGTCGGGCTCGAGCAACGCGAGGTGCTGCTCCCAACGCCGCCAGAGATCGACCGCGTAGAGCGGCCGCGCGACGTCGTCGAACGCACCCGCATCGATCGCGGCGAGTTGCCGCACGAAGTGCACTTCGTTGTCGGCGACCAAAGCGTCCCACTCGTCGGCCGTCAGCTCGTCGTAGCCGCCGAGGTTCGGGTCGTACCCGTCGTCGATCCAATCCGCCACACGCAGATAGGCGGGCTCGGCAGGCGTGCCGAACAGCATGCCCAGCGCACCGGAGAGAGTGGCTTGCGCCTGTGGATCGCCGGCCAGGTCGGGGTTCTTCGCCAGCTCGGCCTGGTTCAACGAATGCCGTTGCTCGGGGACCTTGGGATCGAGCTTGCAACCGGCGACGGTCAGACTCGCGAACGACAGCGCGAGAGCGAGTGCTCTCGCGCGCGTGCGGATGGATGAGGTCATGGGCATGAGAGGGGTGAGGAGTCCCCTACCGCGCGGGGTGAGGCGGTCGCGAGGCACCCCGTTGGTGCCCCCACTTCCGCTCTTTCTGGCGTTCACGCAGAAGCCTAGGCCGTAGTCTGACGAGCGCACACGCGGTGTCAAGCAAGGTCGCATCCCCGGTCGCACGATCTTTGGACATTCGCGGAGAGCGCGTGTGTTCGACGCCACTGCTCGCCCGCCCGCCGATCCCTTGCGACCCCAGGTTCCCAGCCATGTCGACCACTCTCCTACGCACATTGCATGAGGCTGCCGGCGCACGACTCGCCGCGCTGCCGGAAGCACCCGGCTCGACGGCGCCCCTGACCTACGGAGATGTGCCCGGGGAGTACCGCGCGGGCGTGGAAGGCGCACTGCTGCTGGACGCGACGACTCGCGGCTCGGTTGCGGTCACCGGCGGCGATGCGGCGGATTTCCTGCACCGCATCACCGCCAACGACGTTCGCGGCCTGGCGCCAGGGACCAGCAACCTGGGACTGCTGCTGACGCCGAAGGGCAAGGTGCAGCAGGCCTTCGAAGTAGTGCGTACGGATGCCGGGCTCGAACTCGTCACGGCGCCGGACGCGGCGGCGGAGGTGCTCGCTGCGCTCGACTCGTTCCTCTTCACCGAGGACGCGGTGCTCGAGGACCGCTCGAGCACCAGAGCCCCCATCGAACTGGTCGGACCCGAGGCGGCCGCCGTGGTGCGCGTCGTCCTGGGCGAGGCGTTGCCCGACGTGCCGCACACGTTCCGCGACGTCGCGTTCGGCGGCGCGCCCTGCCGCGTGCTCTCGACGCCGGTCGCCGGCTCGCTCGGGCTGCGGCTCGATCCGGGGCCCGAGCGCGTCGCGGACCTCTGGCGCGTGCTCGCCGACGCGGGCGCCACGCCGGGCGGCTTCTTCGCGCGCGACTCGCTGCGCATCGAAGCGGGCGCCGCGCTCTTCGGGCTCGACGTCGACGCCAACGTGTTTCCGCAAGAAGCTCGCTTGGAAGCCGCGTTCTCGCTGACGAAGGGTTGCTACACGGGGCAAGAGGTCGTGGCCAAGATCGACACCTACGGCGGCGTCAACAAGCGCTTGATCGTGCTGGCGATCGAAGGCGACGACCCGGTCGCGCGCGGCACGCGCCTCATGCGCGAGCAGGGCGGGGAGGGCGGGGAGGCCCGTGACGTCGGCCTCGTCACGTCCTGGTCGTATTCCTTCGCGCTCGACCGCGGCATCGCGTTGGGTTACGCGAAGCGCAAGCATCAAGCGGTCGGCACGACGTATCGCTTGGGCGCCGATGGACCGACCGCGACGTCGATCGCGTTCCCCGTCCGCGAGCACGCGCTCGCGCCGACGGGCGACTTCGAGCCCACCTGATCCGCCGCCGGACGGATCACAGCGCACCAGCGCTCTTCACGTCGAGGTACCCATTGACGAGCGCGATGGGCAAGTCCTCGGGTTCGACGTCGAGCGCCCAGGTACCCCGCGCTCGAATGCGGGAGATCAAGCGACGGCGGTCATCGCGATCCAGCAACGCGGCGGCCGTCGTCTGCGCTTCGGGCAAGGTCGTGGGCACGCGCGCGATCGCTGCTTCGACGGCGGCTTCGCGCAAATTCGCGACCAGGACGAGATGACGCCGCTCGAGCACGCGCAGCGCCGGTTCGAGTTCGTCCCAATCCTCGCGACCGAGATTCGTCGCCAGGATCACGAGCGTGCGTTTGCGCTGGCGCGCGAGCAATTGCGTCGCCGCCTCAGCGTAGTCCGCCACGTCGAGCGTCGGCTCTAGGTCCACGACCGACCGCAGGATCGCGGTCTGCGCCGCGGCGCCCTTGCGGGGCGGGCACCAGACGGGCTCGGCACCGAACGCGAACAGCCCCACCGCGTCGCCCTGCCGCGCGGCGACCGACGTCAACAGCAAGACCGCGTTCAGCACGTGATCGAAGTGACCGATGTCGCCGTCCGTGGCGCGCATGCGCCGCGAGCGATCGAGCAGGAACACGACGCGCTGGTCGCGCTCTTCCTGATACTCCTTCGCGATCACGCGACCGCGCCGCGAGGTCGCCTTCCAATCGACCTGGCGCAGACTGTCGCCCTCCTGCCAATCGCGTAGCTGATGGAAGTCCAGCCCCGCGCCGCGCCGCGGTCGACGCCGGATTCCGAGCGTCGATTGCCGCCCGGAGACGGCCAAGAGCTCGTAGCCGCGCACGGCCTGGAAGTCCGGCAGCACGCAGACGACCGAGCCCGCGGGCACGAGTCGGCGCTCGACGAGCAAGCCCAAGGCGCCGGGCACGTGCAGTTCGACGAACTCGAAGACGGCGTAACCGCGGCGGCTGGCCCGCACGGCATAGGGAATCGTGGCCCGCCCGGCGGCCGGCAGCACGAGCGAGCGCGGCATGCCGATCGGTTCGAGCCCCGTCGGTACGTGGTCGAAGACTTGGACGGCGATCGCGCGGCCCGGATTCTCGATGACCAATTCGACGTCGGCCTCCGAGCCCAGCGCGATCGAGCCCACGACCTGGCGTTCGGCGCGGAACGCCGGACGTCGCCGGAAGCCCAGCAGCTCGACGCCGCAACCCAGGAACACCAGCCCGGCGATCCCCCACGCGATCACCGCCGCCCACGGATACCAGAGCCCGCCCAACGCTGCGAACAGCGCCAGGACCAAGAGCGCTTCGACGCGACCGGTGGGTCTCATGCGCGCGGCGGCTCGACGGCTTGGAACAGGCCTTCCAGGATCGCGTCGGTGCGCATGCCTTCCAGCTCCAACTCCGGCGCCAGCGTCACGCGATGCCGAAGCACCGGTGCGGCGATCTCGCGCACGTCGTCCGGCGTCACGAAGTCGCGACCGTCCGTCAGCGCGACGGCGCGCGCGACGCGCACGAGCGCGATCGCGCCGCGCGGCCCGGCGCCGAACGCCAGGCCCGCGTGGTCGCGCGTCGCGCGGACGAGCCTGACCGCGTAGTCGGCCACGCGCCGGGAGACGACCAACGAGCCGGCGACGCGCTGCATGGCGAGGACGTCCTCGGGCGTCGCCACGACCTCCAGTTCGCCGACGGCCAAGCCCTCGCCCGCGCGACCGCGCGTCGCGAACTCGACGATGCGCGTCTCGTCGTCCGCGGCGGGGTAGCCGATCTCGATCTTCATCAGGAAGCGATCCAACTGCGCCTCGGGCAAGGGATACGTGCCTTCCAGCTCGATCGGGTTCTGCGTCGCCAACGCGAAGAACGGCGGTTCGAGTCGATGCGTCTCGCCTTCGATCGTGATCTGGCCCTCCTGCATCACTTCCAGCAGCGCGGCCTGGGTCTTGGCCGGCGAGCGGTTGATCTCGTCCGCCAACAACAGGTTGGTGAATGCGGGACCGCGCCGCAGTCGGAATGCGCCGCTCTCACGATCGAACACGACGTGTCCGGTGACGTCCGATGGCATCAGGTCCGGCGTGAACTGCACACGCGCGAACTTGCCGCCGAAGGTGCGCGCGAGCGCCAGCACCGCCAGCGTCTTGCCCAAGCCCGGTACGCCCTCGAGCAGCGCGTGTCCGCCGGCCACGAGCGTCCACAGGAGCTGGTCGACCAACGCCGTCTGGCCCAGCACGACGCGCGAGACCTGAGCGCGAATCGCATCGGCCAGCTCGCTCGCGCGAGCCAACTCGTCGGGATCGGGACGCTCGTGCGCGTCGGCTTCGGTCAGCGTCTCGGCGGTCACGCTGTCGAAGGTCGGGAGTGCTTCGGAATGCTCGGGGTCGCTCATCGTGGATCGCGGGAGGGGTCGGTGTCGCGCGCCTGGACGGCGAGCGTGCGAACGGTGTGAATGAATGTCTTCGCGTCGGGCGTGCGCTGCGTGTTCCAGGCCGCTCGCAGCTCACGGCCCTCGAGGCCCGTCCGCAGCGCCACGCGCTCGAGCCAGGCCTCGCGTTCGGGGCCTGGGTCGGGCGCTTCGGGCGCGACGGCGGCGCGCAAGCTCTGCACGAGTCGACGGCGATCGCTGCGCGCCCACAGGAACGTACCGGTCGCCGCGAGATGTTCGGTGAAGTCGCGCCGCCCACGCGGAAGTTCGGGCAGCAAGGGCCCGAGGCGCATCCCGCGGCGCGCGATCAAGAAGGCGATGGCCAGGAACAGGACGGCCGCGAGCGAGACGCCCGGGCCCGAGAGCCAAGCCGCAACCCCGTAGCCGTCGCTCGAGCGCACGATCACGAGCCCGGTGATCGGCTGCTCGCGCTGCACGAGTTCCCAAAAGAGCTCGGCGTGATCCCGCTCGCCCAAGGCGTCGTTGCTGAGCCAGTGCCCGGTGGCGCTGACGACGACCGTGCCCTCGCCGTGCAAGACGTCCGCGAGGAAGCCCTCCTCGTCGATGAAGTCGTCGGCCGAACCGCCGATGTCGACCGGTCCCGAGAGGCGGACTCGATACTCCTCGCCGTCGACGAGGGCCGAGTCGGAACTCGTGCCCGCGGATGCCAGCGTCCACTCGAGGCCGAACGCGTCGAGCAACGGGTCGTCGACCCACTGCAGCAAGCGCTCCTCCAACGCCGCCTCGATGGCCGTGCGGGGGTCGACGACGATCCAGAGACGCCCTCCGTCCGCGACCCACGCCGAGAGTCGCTCGACGTCGCGTTCCAGCGTGCGAGCGCGCACCACCCAGAAGAGACTGACGTCCTCTGCGGGTGCCTCGAAGGTTGCACGCGTTCGCACCTCGAGCCCCATCAACTCGCCGAAGCGCTCCAGCGCGAGGAACGGATTGCGCCGCGCCTCGCGCGAGGGCGGCTTCGGAACCTCGACCTGCTTGAACTCGAAGACGCGGAAGAGCAACACGGCCACGAGGGCCGTCAACCCCAAAGCCACCGCGGCGAGCACGAGACGATTCATGCGCTCCCCTCCAGGTGCAGGTAGGCGCCGATCGCAGCTTCGAGTTGCTCGTGCTCCACCGCGAGCGCCGCGTAGGCGCCGCTCTGCCAGAGGTGCGTCACGCTGCGAAAGGCATCGGCCAAGGGAGCCGCGAGCTGGCGCTGCGCGCGGCGCAAGCACGCCGACTCGGTGTCGGCGACGTCGATCGGCACGCGATGCGTCTCGACCAGCCGGACGAGACTGGCGCGGTACAAGAGGCCGGCTGCCTCGATCGGCCGGCCCGCCGCGAACTTGGCGCGCACGGCCGCGGCGACGTCCCCGGGCAAGGAGTCTTCGCCGCCCTCGAGCGCTTCTTCCACGATCGAGCGCGGCGGGGGGGGCCCCCGTAGGAGAGGCAGACGATCCCGCCTCGCGTCCCACCCCGTCTCCCGAGGCCGAGGCGGAATCTGAGGCCCTGCTGAAGGAGTACGGGATCGAGCCCACCGAGGAACTGGGAGGCCCGTCCGGGCCGCTCACGCGCGAGGACGTGGAGGCCAGGCTGCAGGCCGGGGAGCCGTTGTCGAATCAGGACCTGTCGGGTGCCGACCTCAGCGAAATGGATCTGGCGGAGGCCGACCTCCGTGGGTCGCT
>JBBDIB010000045.1:18851-30894 GCA_040880665.1 Planctomycetota bacterium | reverse complement strand
CGCGCGCTTCAGTCGCGAAGCCTCGACAGGACAACGATTTACGACGAATCCGATCCGATCGTGGTGAGGGAACCGGGCTAGGAGCCCGATCCATGAGCCAGCCTATCTAGTTCGTCGGCCTCGATGTTCACGCCAAGTCGATCTCGATCGCGGTCGCCCGCCAGGGCCGCGGCGAGGCCGAGTTCCTCGTCCGGATCCCGAACGACTTCCGCAAGCTCCTCAAACGCCTGGATCGGCTTGGAGCGCGATCCGAACTCCAGTGCTGCTACGAAGCCGGCCCGACCGGCTACGGCCTGCAGCGAGCTCTCGCGGCGGAAGGCATCGAGTGCGCCGTCATCGCCCCGTCTAAGATCCCTCGCAGGAGCGGAGACCGAGTCAGGCCTGATCGTCTCGGCTCCCAGCGCCTGGCGCACTTCTTGCGCTCGGGAGATCTGGTCGCGATTCATGTCCCAGACGAGGAGTGCGAAGCGATGCGCGACATACTTCGAGCGCGCGAGGCCGCCAAGCGTGCCCAACTGGCGCGCTGGCGCCTCCGGAGCGATCGTCGCGCAAGTCGTTCGGGACAACGAGATGCGTGGGTGGGCCATACTGGACTCGAACCAGTAACTTCCACGCTGTGAACATGGCACTCTACCAATTGAGTTAATAGCCCGTGGAGCGAGGAAGATAGAGCCCCGGGGGCCGGTTGGCAAGCGCCTGGGTGACTTCTCGCGTCGATGTCGCTCGAGCCTCCTCGGGGCGCCGGCCCTACTGCCCGAGCTGCGAGCGGGTCAGTTCGGCGAGGCGGTCCTTGGCGCGCTTCAGGAGCATGCGGACGGCGTCCTCGCTGCGGCCGTCCAGCTCTTGGCCGGCTTCGCGCAGGGTGCGGCCCTGGAAGAAGACCAGGGTGATCGCTTTCCTGTGATCGGCCGAGAGCTGGGTCAGGGCGGCGCGCAGGATCGAGTGCTCCTCGTGCGCCTGGGCCGAGACCGGAGGGCCCTTGCCGGAGAGCACGTTGCGCGCGCCCAAGGGCTGATCGGTGGGACCTTCGGCGTCGGCGGGCGTCTCGCGCGAGATGTCGCGCTTGCCGGCGGCGTAGTACTCGGCCTTGTCGCGGATCTTGTTGTGCAGGATCCGCTGCAGCCAGCGCAAGAGCGAGCCCTCGCCGCGGTAGCCGAACTTCCGGAAGTCGCGCGTCGCCTCGCGGAAGGTCGTTTGGGCCAGGTCGTCGGGCTCTTCCTTGGCGCGTAGGCGGGCGCCGAGGTTCCGGCGCGCGAGCTGGATGATGTGCTCGTGATAGCGCCGGAAGAGGTCGTTGAGCGAGTCGACGTCGCCGTCCTGCGCGCGCTCCACCAAGGCCGCCACCTCGTCGTCGGAGGGCGGCGCCGGCAGGTCGTCGTCGGCGTGCTCGACGCCAGCGCGCTCGAGCGGAGCGGGCTGGGCGGCATCGGTGGAGGGCAGCCCCGCCGGAGCGGGGCCGTGCGCCTTGGGATCGAGAGGTTTCATCGCGCTCGGTCCCTAGGGTAGTCGCGCTGGGAGCCCCTGGCTACGCAACCTGGACGAGCGAGCGCGAACGGACCGCCTCGAAGGCTTTGCCGTCAGCGAACCGTTTTGTCCGCCAGTGCCAAAAACTCGGCTTCGTCGAGGATCGCGACGCCCAGGTCCTCGGCTTTCTGGCGTTTCGAGCCCGCTTTCGCCCCCGTCACGAGGAAGTCGGTCTGCTTGCTGATCGACGAGGTGACCTTGGCGCCCGCCCCTTCGGCGAGGCGCTTCGCCTCGGCGCGCGACAAGGTCGGCAGGGTGCCGGTGAAGACCAGCGTGCGACCTGCGAGCGCGCCGCCCGCGGCTCGCGCCGTGGGGTGGACGAGTTCGACGCCGCCCTCGAACAGTCGCTCGACGAGCCGGAGGGTCACCGGCGAGCGGAGGTGCGCGTGGATCGCGCGCGCCATCTCCTCGCCGATGCCGCCGAGATCCGCCAACGCGGCTTCGTCGGCGGCGACGAGGTCATCGAAGCTGGCGAAGTGACGCGCCAAGAGCTTCGCCGTCGCAGTGCCGACCTCGGGAATCGCCAGGGCGACGAGGAAGCGGTCGAACGGCACCCGGCGGCGCTGCTCCAACTGCTCGAACAGGTTGTCGACGCTCTTCTCGCCCCAGCGCTCGAGCGCCAGCACGCCCTCGCGCTCCAAGTGGAAGAGATCGGCGGGCGTCTGCAGCAGCCCGGCATCGACGAGTTGCTCGATGTTCTTCTTGCCCAAGCGGTCGATCTCGAACGCGCTGCGCCCGGAGAGCAGCTGCGTGCGCCCGACCAACTGCGGCGGACACTCGAGCCCGTTCGGGCACAGGTAGTACTTGCCGCGCACCTCGACCGGCGTGCCGCAGGCGGGGCAGCGCTCGGGCGGCGTGAACTCGGCGCCGAAGCGCGCCTCGACGCCGGGACGCAGTACGCGCTCGCCGTCCGTGCTGGCCCCGAAGAGCTCGTCGGGCAGACGCTCCTCCCAACCTTTCGCGTCCTTCGGCTCGCCGCGTTTCGCCAAGCCCATGACCTGCGGAATCACGTCGCCGGCGCGCTCGATCGCGACGCGATCGCCGATGCGCACGTCGAGGGCGTGCACGTGGCTGACGTTGTGCAGCGTCGTGTGCCGCACGGTGACGCCGCCGATCTCCACCGGCGCGACGTACGCGCGCGGCGTCAAGCGGCCGTTGACGCCGACCTGCACGTCGATCGCCAACAGGGTCGTGACGGCGCCGATCGGCGCGAACTTGTGCGCGTACTGCCAACGCATCGAGCGCGCGGTGCGGCCCAGCCGCTCGCGCAGTTCCAAGGAGTCGAGTTTCGCGACGACGCCGTCCATGTCGAAGGGGATCTCGAAGCGCTTGGCCTCGAGCTCGGCGTGGTAGGCGAGGCACGCGTCGAGCCCCGCGACGCGCTGCCCGAGCCCGGAGTCCGGCAGCCCCCAGCCGCGCAGCGCGCTGAACACCTCGGTGTGCGTCGCGAAGTCGCCCGCGCCCTCGAGCTGCGCCACGGCCCAGGAGTGGAACTCGAGCGGATAGCGCGCGACCTCGGCGGGATCGTTCCGCCGCAGCGCGCCGGACGTCGCGTTGCGCGGATTGGCAAGCACCGTCTGCCCCGCCTCCTCGCGCACCGCGTTGAAGAGCGCGAAGGCGTCGCGCCGAATCACGACCTCGCCGCGCACCTCGAGCCGCGTCGGGATCGGGTGCGCGCCCGGGCTCGGGTCCTCGATCAGGCGCAGCGGCAGATTGCGCACGGTGCGCAGGTTGGCGGTGATGTCCTCGCCGACGACGCCGTCGCCGCGCGTGACGCCGCGCACGAAGTTGCCGTCCTCGAAGAGCAGCGACGCGGACACGCCGTCGAACTTGGGCTCGACCGACCAGAACAGTTCGTGGTCCGCTTCGAGCTTGAGGAAGCGCCGAATCTTCTCGCCGAACTCGCGCGCTTCGTCGGCGCTGAACAGGCTCTCGATCGAGAGCATCGGCACCTCGTGCACGACCTTCGGAAAGCCCTGGCCCTCGGGCAAGGGCGCGCCGACGCGTTGTGTCGGGCTGTCCGGCGTGACCAGCTCGGGGTGCTCGCGCTCCGACTCGACCAGCTCGCGCATCAGCGCGTCGTACTCGGCGTCCGAGATCTCCGTCACGCCTTCGGTGTAGTACAGCCGGTCGTGCCGCAGGATCTCGGCGCGCAGTTCGGCGAGGCGCGTCTCGACGGGCGAGGGCGGCATGCTCAGCGCTCGGACGTGGGACGGTTTCCGGGCCTGGCAGGTTGGCCGTCCTCGTCCGTGACGACGGCGCGCACGTCGGCGCCCGTCAACGCGTGCCCCAGCAACTCGTCGAGCGCTGCCTCGCGCGGCGCGCCACCCGCGCCGCCCCAGACGACTTGGAGCGTCGGCGCGAACTCGGACAAGACTTGCCGGCACGCGCCGCAGGGCGGCAGCGGGCGCGCCACGTTCGACCACAGGACGATCCGCCGAAACTCGCGCACGCCCTCCGCGACCGCGTGCGCCAGTGCATTGCGCTCGGCACAGACCGTGAGGCCGTAGCTGGCGTTCTCGACGTTGCAGCCCCGGAACGTGCGCCCGTCCAGGCCGACGAGCGCGGCACCGACGCGCACGCGCGAGTACGGGCTGTACGCGCGCTGGGCGACGTCCTCGGCCAATCGGAGAAGCTCGGGCGTGTCCATGCCCCGAGAGTTTCACCGATCACGGCGCGCCTAGCGAGCCCACACCCGCCGGAAGGCCCCCTTAGAACGGCGTACGGTCGGAACTCGCGTCGTCCTGGGTCGTCCGCCGGTCGCCCGCCCCATCCCCGTCGTCGAGCGCTTGATAGCCGAGGTACGGCACGCGCAACCGGACGACGCGCCGCCCGCTGAGCTGGTCCTCGCGCTCCTCGAGCACGAGTTCGACGCGCGCGGAGCGCCCGACGAGGTCCTCGGGCGCCAGCTCGACGACACCTTCGGTCTGGAGGCCGAGGCGCCCCAGGACCGCTTTGACGCGCGCCATGCCGCGCTCGCTGAAGCTGAGCCCGTCCCAGGCGGCGGTGCGGCCCGCGTGATCGCCCTCGACGACCTCGAGCCGGAACCACCAGCGGGGATCGCCCTCTCGCGTGCGACCTTCTCGGACCTCGCGGATGGCGCAGACATAGACCCCTTCGGGGACGGATGCGAACGATTCGACGTCGCTGACGTGGCTGAAATCGACTTCCATGGGTAATGCACCTCCTACGTGCCGAGGCCGGACGAACGCACGACCTCTTGGTTTCCCTTCGATCCGACTTGCACCGCAACCGTCGTTCTGTGCAATCCGTCCTTACGACGGACGCACCATGACGGACTTCTCGATCGACGACGCGCTGTGGGACACAGCCACGCCCCGGCGCCCCGCTCCTGCTGCCGGCGGGCTTCCCTCCGGCGGTGGTCTCGGAGCCTTGCCCGACATCATCTCGCGCACCTGGGGCATCCATCGGTTGCGCCCGTTGCAGGCCGAGGCGATGGAGGCGTCGCTCCGAGGGCGTGACCTCTTGCTCGTGCTTCCGACGGGCGGCGGCAAGTCGCTCTGCTATCAAGCACCCGCCCTCGCGCGCGAGGGCTTGACGGTCGTCGTCAGTCCGCTGATCTCGTTGATGAAGGATCAGGTCGACGGGTTGGTCGGCAACGGCGTCGCCGCCGCGATGCTGACCAGCGCGCAGACGCCGGACGAGCGCCGCGACGTGTACGAGGCGCTCGAGCACAACACGCTCAAGCTTTTGTTCGTCTCGCCGGAGCGGCTGATGGTCGACGGGTTTCGCGAGACCTTGCTGCGCAACGGGCTCGCCGCGCTCGCGATCGACGAGGCGCACTGCATCTCGCAGTGGGGTCACGACTTTCGGCCCGAGTTCCGCCAGCTCGCCGAGGTCAAGCGACTCGGCGTGCCGATCTCGGCCTACACGGCGACCGCGACGGCGCGCGTGCGCGAGGACATCCTGGCGACGCTCGAGCTCGACGATCCCGCGGTCCTGGTCGGTCCCTGCGATCGCCCGAACCTGACCTATCGCGCGGTGCAGCGCACGGATCTCGTGCCGCAGATCCTCGCGGTCGCGAAGCGCCATCCCGACCAGGCTGGCATCGTCTACTGCATCTCGCGCAAGGAGGTCGAGCGCGTGGCCGAGGCGCTCAGCTCGCACGGCTTGCGCGCCGAGGCCTATCACGCCGGCCTCTCCGCCGAGCGCCGCAACCGCGTGCAAGAGCGCTTCCTCTCCGAGTCGATCGACATCGTCGTCGCGACGGTCGCGTTCGGCATGGGCATCGATCGCACGGACGTGCGCTTCGTCGTACACGGCGCTCTGCCGAAGGGCATGGAGCAGTACAGCCAGGAGACCGGGCGCGCGGGTCGCGACGGCTTGCCGTCGGAGTGCGTCCTGTTCTACTCGGCGGCCGACTTCCACACCTGGAAGTCGCTGCTCGAGCGCGCGCACGGCGAGGCGCGGCACGAAGGTCGCGCCAGCGACGCGGACGTGCTCGATCAAGGCATCGAGCGCGTGCGCGGCATGCTCAACTTCACGACGCGCTTCGTCTGCCGCCACCGGCAATTGGTCGAGCACTTCGGGCAAGAGCTCGAACTGGGCGAGGCCGGCTGCGGCGCGTGCGACGTGTGCCTCGACGAGCTGGAGGAAGAGCCCGATTCCAGCGTCCTGGCGCAGAAGATCCTTTCGGCCGTCGTGCGCGTCGAGCAGCGCTATGGCGCGGCCTACGTCACCAACGTCTTGCGCGGCTCGAAGAACGCGGCGATCCAGGCCGCGGGGCACGACCGATTGACGACCTACGGTTTGCTCGAGGAGAAGAGCATGGCCGAGGTGCGCGCGTGGATCGATCAGCTCATCGGCCTCGATCACCTACGCGTGCAGGGTGACCGCTACCCCACGCTCTATCTCTCGCCGACGGGCGTCGAACTCTTGAAGGGCGAGCGCGACGTGCGGCTCTTCGCGCTGCCGAAGAGCAAGCGCTCCGCCACCGCACCCCGCGCGCGCGCCGCCGCCGCCGAGGTCGTCGAACTCTCCGACGAGGACGAAGAACTCTTCGAGCGCCTGCGCGCCCTTCGCCGGCAACTCGCCCAAGAGCGCGGTGTGCCGCCCTACTTGATCTTCAACGACCGCACGCTGGCGCAGATGGCCAGCGTGCGCCCGGCGAGCCGCGCAGAATTCATGACGGTCAAGGGCGTCGGCGAGAAGAAGGCCGAGGACCTCGGCGAGGTGTTCCTCGCCGCCATCGCCGAGGCGTGAGGCAGGCGGCCGAAGACTACGGGACCAGTTCGATCCGTAGCGTGATGAAGACCGGGTCGCCGCCCAGGGAGCCCACGACCGTGGTCTCGCCCACACGGAGTGCGAGGTTGGTCCGTAGGTCGTCTGTCGATTTGTCGGGGCCGGGGGTCGATCGATTGATGTAGCGGGTGATCCTCAACGAACAATCTTCGAGTTGCAGCACACCCTGCTCCTGGTCCCAGCCCGAGGTCCGTGTCTTGAGCTGGAAGAGTGCCCCACCAAGATCCGGGACGCTGCCCTCGATGCCGAGCATCGAGTTCCGGTCCGCGGAACAACGCAGGAAGAAGCGGCCGGCTTCGAGAAAGCGCTTGCCCGGCAAGAGGTCGGCGAGCCCATCGGCAAGTTCGCCCTCGAGCGGTGTCCCGCTCTCGTCGTCCAGAGGCTGCGTGACATCCAACGACTTGACCAGCCTGCAGTGCAGCAGGAATTGGGGCGCCGGTTGATCGAGCTCGAGGATCAACGACTCGGCGCGCGCCACATCGGGCACCGGGCCGCGGAGGACGACGGCGCCGATCGAGGGCACGAGGTGGGTCTCGACGGCGAAGCCCATGTTCATGATCAAATCGACGGATGCCTCGAGGGTCAAGGTCCGTGGACGAACGGTGCGCGTCAGCGCTTCTGCCTCGCTGGCGCCCGCACGCTTGGTCCGTAGGGCGCCGATCTGCTCGTCGAGTCGAGTCAGGAGCTCCGTCGCTCGGCGCCGGTCTTCGGTGAAGTCCTGAACACCGATGACTCCCTCGATCTCGACGAAACGATCTCGACGCCGGACCTGATACTCGTTGGTTCTCGGATCGCGGACGTAGTAGGTGACTTCGGGGTAGGTCAATTGGGTCGCAGCATCGATCAGCGTGTACGCTTCGGCGTACTGCGGCTCGAAGATGGTGAGGCCCAGGTTGCTTTCGGTCAGCGCGCTTAGGTCTTGCGCTTGCACCGGCTCCTGCGCGGGCAACGCGGACACGGCGCACAAGAGGAAGCTCGAGAGGATCGATGCGGACATGGCGGGATCGGTGGTGAGGGTCTAGGAGGCAACGTCTCGACGTCAGCGGTCGAGCAGCACGAGTCGGACTCGGCCCGAAACGAGCTCGATTCCGTCGTCGCGAAGGTGAAAGCGGTCGGGAGGGATGTCGCGGACACGGGCGCGTTCGGCGAGCGCGACATCCACGGTGCTCGACGGCGGCGACGAGGCGTCGGCTTTCGGGACGATCGGGTTGGAGTCGGTGGGGTCGGCGACGTCGGCGGACCCGCGTCGGCCAGCGCGAGGATGGCGGCTGACGGTTTCATGCGCGCCTGAGTTGGTCCCTGAGTCGGCAACGTGCGCGGTGCGCGCAGGCCACTCGACGAATGACGCACAGACCCCTGCTGCGATCACTGCCGCGCTCGCGAGCGCCGCCGCCCAGCGAACACGCCGCGCGAGCGCCGGCGACGGCCGGCGCCGGGCCGGGCGGCGCAGACGCAGCGGCAGCTCGGGCTCGGGCGCCCTGCGCGCCGCGTGCGCGGCGCGCAGCCATTCGACCGCTGCTCGCGTCAGCGGGTCCTCGTCCTCGAGCGAGCCGCTCTCGAACGCGGGCGGCAGCGGTGCGGCGTTCTGCTCGGAAGCGCTGCGCCATGCTTCGCGCAGTCGTTCGAGCGGGTCGTCGGCGGGCTCCTTCACGCGCAGTCTCCTTCCGCGAGGTGCGGGGCGAGCGCGGCGCGCAGCCGACGGCGCGCCAGCGCCAGCGCTGCGCGTACCGTCGAACTCGTGATGCCGAGGAGCAGCGCGACCTCGACGGGCGGCGTGCCTTCGAGGTCGACCAGCACGAAGACTTCGCGCTCGCGCGGGGGCAAGCGGACGAGGCAGCGATCGACGAGCGCGCCGACCTCGGCGCTGGCCGCCAGGGACGCGGGATCCGGCAAGCTCGCGCCGTGCCAGATGGCGCCCGCCGCCTCTTCGTGCACGCGCCGCCGCCGACCCGCGCGCAGATGATCGCGGCAGCGATTGACGACGATGCGCTGGCGCCAAGGCGCGTACGGGCGCGAGGTGTCCCAGTGGTCGAGTTGATCGGCGATGTGCAGCATGGCGTCCTGCGCGACGTCGTCCGCCTCGACCGTGCTCGCCAAGAGTCCCGCGCACAAGCGATGCACGACGGGCCAGGCGGCGCGGTACCACTCCCCCAAGGTGTCCTCGCCGCGCCTCAGGGCCAGCGCGCAGTCCGCCTCGCGTTCGTGCGCGACGGGCTGCTGATCGCAAGGCTCAGCCGAAAGCTTGGCGAGTTCAGGTTCGGGGTCGTGAGGACGGTTCATCGCACCTCCACACCCTCTACGCCGCCCACCCGGCCAACGCTGGTTCGAAAATCGGCCTCATGGGAGCCTGTTGCTCGAACACGCCGCCCGGCCCTCCATCCCTGGGTAGGCTCGCTTGGATGATCCGACTCCTCCTGTGCGCGTTGCTACTGCCCGTCGCGTGCGTTCGGGCGCCTCGCGCTGTCGAGCGCACGTGGACGCCTCCGCGGGTCGCGGGCGACGCGCTGCTCCTCGCGATCGCGTTTCCCGCGCAGGAGTTCGGCGTCGCGGTCGGTGGAACGACCGAGCGTGGTCCCTCGGTGGTGTTGCGCACCGAGGACGAGGGGGCGACTTGGAACGCCATCGAGCTGGACGCGTCGGGGCGCCTGTACGACGTCGACTTTCCCAGCGCGGCACGGGGCTTTGCGGTGGGCTTCGGCATTGCGCTGCGCACGGATGACGAAGGACGCACGTGGCAAAGCCTCGCGCTACCCGCGGACCGCTGGCTCGCGGCCGTGGACTTCGTGTCCAAGGAGAAGGGCTTCGTCGTCGGCGGACATGGTCGCGACGCCGTCTTCTGGTCGACGGAAGATGGCGGTGAAACGTGGGTGGATGCCGTTTCACGGCTGCCCGCCGACGCGCGTGCCGCCCTGCGCGACGTGCACTTCGTCGACGCCTCGCGCGGCTTCGTCCTCGGTGAACAAGGCCTCTTGTGCGAGACGCTCGACGCTGGAGCGACCTGGTCGCGAATCGACACGCAGACCGACGCGTGGTTGCGCTCCATCACCGTCGACGGCGAGCGGGCCTGGATCGCCGCTTCGCCCGGTGTCCTGCACAGCACCGACGGCGCAAGAACGTGGAACGCGCTGCCTACATTTGCGACGCGCAAGACGACCGACGTCGCTTTCGCGAACGAGCGCGTCGGTTGGGTCTCGAGCTTCGACGGCACGCTCTTCACGACCGAAGACGGCGGCGCGAGCTGGTCGATCGCGTTGTCGATCGACGGGACGCCAACGACCCTAGCGTCGAGCGAGGGCTGGTGGTGCGTCGCGTCGGACACGGGCATCTACCGCCTACGTCGCGATCCCTGAGTCGGTCAGCAGCAAGCCAACGCTGCCGTGCTCAGCGGCGGACGACGAGTTCGCGGTCCAGCCCTGGAACGTCGACGAGTTGGCGTTCGCCGTCGGGCCAGACGACTTCAAGGGATTCGACTGCGGTTGTTTCGCCGAGACCGAAGGTGACGTCGAGCGTCGACTGCGAGAGGTAGCCGCGCGTCGGCGTGACCATGCGCCGCATCGACCCCGACTCGGTCTTCAGCACGACTTGGGCGCCGATCGCTTGGGTGTTCGGGCCGCGATCCTCGAGGCGGACGGTCAGCCAGTGATGGCCCAGCTCCTGGTCGTTGCGCAACAACACCGGCGGCCCGCCGACCTGCACCAAGAGCACGTCGAGGTCGCCGTCGCCGTCGATGTCCGCGTACGCGGACCCGCGGCCGGCGAGCTTCCGATCGAGGTCGCCGGCCGATGCGTTGGAGACCTCGAGGAAGACCGAGCGCTGCTCGGCGCCGGCGTTCCAGAAGAGTTGCGGCGGCTGGTGGTAGCTCTGGCTGGGCTGCACCTCTTGGATCGACTCCTCGAGGTGTCCGTTGGCTTGCAACAGATCGAGGCGCCCATTTAAGTCGTAGTCGAAGAAGAACAAGCCGAAGGAGAGCCGCTGCCGGCTCGGCGAACCGATCCCCTCGCCCATCGCGTCGTCGGAGAACGAGCGCGAGCGTTCGTTCAGAACGTAGAGCGACGACATCTCGTTCGCGAAGTTGCCGATGCAGACGCCCAAGCCCCCGTCGTTGCGGTAGTCGGCGGCGTCGATGCCCATGGCGCCGGTCGCCTTGCCGTTGCCGTCGAAGCCCACGCCGAGCGCCGCGCCGCACTCCTCGAACGTACCGTCGCCCCGGTTCCGATAGAGGAAGTTCTGAATCGTGTCGTTGGCGACGAAGACGTCGAGCCAGCCGTCGCCGTCGAAGTCGACGAACGAAACGCCGAGCGCTTTCCCCATCGGCTCGCCCGTCGACGGGTTGCTGACCTGGATCCCGGCCGCCTTCGACACGTCCTCGAACGTGCCGTCGCCGTCGTTGCGGTAGAGCGTCGAGAACGCACCGGGGAAGTTCATCGGCGGGCCGTAGGCGCGATCGCGTCCGTTCAGCGTGAAGGCGAGCGCCAAGTCCAGGTCGCGCGTCCAGTTGACGTAGCGGCACACGAACAGGTCGAGATCGCCGTCCTTGTCGTAGTCGAAGAAGCCGGCGCTGGTCGTCCACTGGCTCGCGTCGCCCGCGACTCGGGCGCTCGCCGTGACGTCCCGGAAGCCGTCCGCACCGTTCTGGTAGAGGTGGTTCTCCCCCACACCCGTGGTGAAGACGTCGACGCGACCGTCGCCATCGAAGTCACCGACGGCGACTCCCATTCCGTAGCCTCGGCCCTCGAGTCCGGAGCCTTCCGTCGCGTCGGTGAAGTTGCCCGCACCGTCGTTGAGGTAGAGCCGATTCTCTGCGTCCACCTGATCGCTGTCCGGCGAGAGCACGGCTCCGTTCACGAACAAGAGATCCTGATCGCCGTCACCATCACGGTCGAAGAACGCAGCTCCGCCGCCCATCGTCTCCGGCAGCAGCTTCTCGCCCCGCGCGCCACTCTCGTGCACGAAGTCGATGCCCGCCGCCCGCGTGATCTCGGTGAAGCGCACGACCGGCAACTGGGCTGCGTCGACGACCCGATCCGAAATCGCGCCCGCCTCCTTCGGCAGCACGACCTCCGGCTCGATCTCGTCACCAGTGAACTGCAGCGCAATCGCCACCACCGCGCCGATTACCACCACAGCCAACGCCGACCACTTCAGCGCCTGTCCGATGATCGCGTCGTCCTCGGGGACCAGTTCTTGCTCTTCCGTCATCGCTGCAGGATACGTCAGGCGATAGATACGGTGCCGCACTCGCCTCGTCCTTTTGCAC
>JBBDIB010000045.1:0-18841 GCA_040880665.1 Planctomycetota bacterium | reverse complement strand
CGAGGCGAGTGCGGCACCGTATCCATCGCCTGACTCCTAGCCTTGCCGCCTGAAGAGACGCGGGTTCGCCTCCACGAACGACGCGATCCACTGCTCGAGGAACGACGTCGCGCCCGCCTTCCTCAGATACCCGTACCCCAAGAGCGCGATCACGGCGGCTCCGATGGCGTCCACGATCAGGTCCCACATGGTGTCGGTCAGGCCCGAAGGATCCCCGAGCATCGCCTTCTGCATGTTCATGCCGAACACCTGATCCATGCTGAACTCGAAGACCTCCCAGAGCGCCCCCATGCCCACGGCGAACATGAAGGCGAAGAACGCGACGAAGCCGGGCGTCATGTGAATCTCGATCTCGTCCTTCTCGTTGAGGACGTAGACGAGCAAGAAGCCGACGATTCCGAGCAGGAAGCCCGAGGTCACGTGCAGGGCGACGTCCCACCACCAGAAGCGAAGGTAGTACCCCCGCACCTCTCCCAGGAAGAGCGCGGCGAAGACGAACACGGTCGCCAGTACCTCGAACTCCGGCGGGATGAACACCTTGAAACGCTTGCCCAGCAGGAGTGGCCCGAGCGTCACGAGGATGATGCCGACCGTCGTCGCCGCGGTCAGCCACTGCTGGTTCCAGAGCGCGAGCAGGGCCCCGACCAGCAAGATCGTCTGCAGGGCCAGGGTCGTGCGTTTGTGAATGCTCTGTTGCATCGGTGAGAAGCTACGGCGCTGCCGGACGGCACCGTAGCTTCTCAGCGGTCGAGGTCGTAGATGACGATAGCTTCGGCGGCGTGGTTGGCGGCGGGGTACTTGCTGCGGGCCAGGGAGATGGCGCGGTCGCGGGCGTTGTCGTCGGGGCGGTACTTGTCGTGGAGGGCGGCGTGCTCGGCCTCGAGCGCTTCGTTGCCGAGGTCGGCGTGGATGAGCTTCAGGTTGTAGTGGGCCGAAGCCAGCTCGGGGTCGTAGACCAGGGCCTGTTCGAGATGTCCGATCGCGCGCTCGAGGAACGCGCGGCGGGTGGCGAGGGCGTCGTCGCCCCGTTCCTGCTTGGCGCGTTCGTAGAGCGTGTTCGCCAGCTCGACCAAAAGGGTGTAGTCCTTCGAGAAGTCGAAGCCCTTGCCGACCGCCTGCTCGAAACCGCCGGCGATGATCTGCTCGAAGCTGTCGATGGCCTCGTCGAAGCGCGAGTTCTGCTTGTTGACCATCGCGCTGTAGAACAACACCGACCACTCGTTCGCGGGCGGGTCGAAATCCCGCGCCCGGCGCAGCGCCTCCGGTGCATCCACGCTCACGCGGCCCTCGCGCAGGTAGACGCGCGCCAGGTTCAACGGGCCGTCAGGGCGGCCGAGGGCTTCCACCTCGCGGAAAGCGCCCTCGGCCTGACGTAGCTCTCCCTGTCCTCCCTTCCGAAGGAGTCCGATGCCGTAATCGTTCCAGCGCTGCCACAGCGGGATCTCGACCGGCGCGTGCTCGGGCGCTTCCTCGACCGCGGCGCCGCCCGCCACCGGGAAAGTCACGCGGTCCTGCGCCAACTCGAGGATCGGCAGGTCGTTCTTCCACGCCGAATCCTGGCGCACGAACTGCATGTACTCGGTGTCGAACTTGCGGTAGCGCAGTTTCACGTCGAACGTGATCGACCCCTCGGCGTCGGGCGGCACCTCCAGGAGGTAATGCACGACGTCCGCGGCTCCGGGCGGAATCTGGTTCGAGTACAGCGGCGTGAAGATGTCTTGCGGGTTCCGGCGGTTGATCCGGTCGCCGTTGCGGTCGATCACGAAGGCGTTGACGAAGTGCGACCAAGGATCGACGGCGCGATCCTCCGCGCTCATCGCGCCACTGCGGCCGATCGTTTCCCCGCCGGATGTGGCGGTCACGTCGAGCCAGACCTCGTTCGAGTCGGCCGTGCCCTGGGTGAAGACGTGCCCCATCTTGACCGTCCGAATCACGACCTCGATCAGGTACGCGCGCCCGGGAACGAGGCTCGGCACGGCGGGCCGCAGCGGCGCGGTGAGCTCGCCATCGATGCGGCCCTCTTCCTTCACGCCGAAGATGTCCACGCGCATCACGCCTTCGTTGAAGCGCCGGTGCGCCTCCACGGCTTCGTGCGCCTGGGCCTCAGTCAAGAGGCCGTTCTCGGCGGCGAGCATCGGCACGGCCGTGTTGGACGAAGGGAAGAGGTGGTCGAGTGTCTTTCGGACACCGCTCTCGTCACGCACGCGCGCCGAGAAGTTCTCCGAGGGGAACGGCTTCATGTGACACGCGTTGCAGCTCTGCTCGGCCTTCGGCGGGTAGTAGAAGCTCTGGATCCCGTGCCCCGAGACCCCCGACAACCAGAACGCGTCCTGGTGGTTCTGGCCGCGCAGCCACTTGTAGTCGTTCAGCTCGGGCGGCAAGTGGACCTTGTGGCACGTGCCGCAGAACTCGGTCGTCTTGTGCAGCGGCTTCAGGAAGGTCTTCTTGTGGAACTCGGGCTTCGCCTTGACCAGTTGCTCGTTGATCCACTGCAGGAACGGCACGTCGCTGAACGCGAACGGGTAGTGGATCGGAACGTCGATCGTGTAGTCGGCGTTCCCGCGCGGACTGTTGATCTTCGAGATCGCGTGACACGCCGTACAGGTGACCCCTGCGCTCGCCGTGGGATCGTTCTCCATGTCGTAGTTCGGATCGTTGAACGCCCCGCTGAAGAACGGCACCACGTCGTGGCAGCCGGCGCAGAAGCGCGCCGCATTGACGTTGCCGTCGCGCTCCATCGCGAACTCGCGCGTCTCGCGCACCGAAGCCAGGTACGCTGGATTGCTGAACGACGCGAAGCGGTGCGCGCTCTTCTCCCAGCCGTCGTGCACGTCCTCGTGACAGCGCGCGCAGTACGCGTCGTTCTGCAGGATGTCGGCGGGGATGAAGTCGCCACTGACCGTGCGCGCGAGCGAGGGAAAGAAGTACTTGGCACCGTCTGGGTTGCCCACCTCGTTCCACTTGCGCGGGTCCTGCGACTGCCAGATCAACATGAGGCCGGCGAACACAGCAGCGACGGCACCCCAGCGAATGCCGACCTTCCAGCGAATGCGCCGCCCGGCGAGGCGATGCAGTACGAACAGCCACACGCACAGGATCGGCGCCACGACATGCGTCCAGTACGCGATGGCGCGCACCGTCGCATCCTGCACCACGATCACGCCTTCGATTCGTGTGAGGACGATGCCGCTGGCCAAGAGGATCACCGCCGCAGCAAACAGCGCGTACCCGACCTTGACCGCCCGACGGTTCGGGCGGTTGTACGAGTTCTTGATGTGCAGGACCCCGAACACGAGAACCGGGACCACGATCAGCGCACCCAGGAGGAGGTGCACCAGGAACATGTTCAGGTAGAACAGGTTCTCGTAGGCTTCGCCTGTCGACCAACCGGCGACACGCACGGCGACCAAGTAGATGGAGTTGACGACGAGCAGCGCGAAGAGCCCAAGGACGAGAGCAAGGAGCTTCTGTAGCCTCGGACCGACCGCCTTGACGTAGCGCTTCCGCTTGGGCCGAGTGCCGTGGGAATCGGGTTGGTTCATCGTGTTCGGGGGGGAGTCCTGCGCGACCTACGGTATCTCGTCAGGATCGCGCTGAAAGTCGCGCCAACTACCGCTCTCGTGTCGGAAATTTCCGACACGAGAGCGCGCCCTACGCAATCACGGGCGTTTCAGCGGCTCTCGAGGTCGTTCTCGAGGCTGTAGCGAATCAGTTCGCCGGTCGTCTTGAGACCCAGCTTCTTGAGCATGCGCGCGCGGTACGTCGAAGCGGTGCTGACGCTGACCGAGAGCCGCTCGGCCGCTTCGCTCAGGCCGAGCCCGCCCGCCAGGAGCCGTAAGAGCTCGAACTCGCGGTCGGAGAGCGCAAGGGCACCGCTGCGATCGGAGCGCGGCCGGCGCAACTGCGCCAGGACGGCGCCCGAGACCTGCGACGACACGTAGAGCTCTCCGCGGTCGACCGCTCGGATCGCCGTCACGAGCTCCTCGACCGCCGCCGACTTGACGAGAAAGCCCAGCGCACCCGCCTCGAGGACGCGCACGGCGTAGTGCGGATTCTCGTGCACCGTCAGGATCAGGATGCGCAGCGCCAGCTCCTTCCGTTGGACGTGCTCGATGACGGCCAGCGCGCCACCGCCGGGCAAGTTGTAGTCGAGCACGAGCACGTCGGGCGCCAGGCCCTCGACCAGCTCCAGCGCTTCACGCACGTCGCCGCCCTGGCCGATGACGCGAATGTCCTCGCTCTCGCCAAGCACCGAGGCCAGGGCCTGATGCACCATCGCGTGATCGTCGATCAGGACGACGCGAACCTCTTTCGGTGTGCTCATTCGATCGCTTCGTCCTCGTGCGGGACGAGTGGGATCCTAACCTCGATGCGCGTCCCGGTTCGCGGTTCCGCCAAACACGCGAAGTGGCCGCCGAGCTGCTCGGCGCGCTCGCGCATGCCGAGCAAGCCCAGCCGGTCGCCCGCGCCGGTCCCCGGCTCGAAGCCGACGCCATCGTCCGTGACGGCCAGGCGAAGCCAACCGTCGCTGGTCTCGACCACGACCGACACGTTCTTCGCCTGGGCGTGCTTCGCCACGTTGGTCAGCGCTTCCTGCACGATCCGGTAGACGTTGCGCGCGACTTGGTCGGTGACGTCGTCGCTCTCGATCTCGAGTCGTGAACTGACCCCGAGTTCGAAGCGCTCGCCGGATTCGGCCACGAGCGCCTCGAGCGCAGCCTGCAGGCCGAGGTCTTCGAGGTGACTCGTGCGCAGCGTGCTCGACACGCGATGCAAGCCTTCCAGCACGGCTTCCGCCGCGCGCGTGGCTTGCTGCATCGACTCGGCGGCCTCGGGCCCGGCCGCGCGCGCGGCGCGCTTCAACTCGATGATCAACGCGGTTGCCTCTTGGCCCAGGTCGTCGTGCAAATCGCGCGACAGGCTGCGGCGCTCTTCTTCCTGTGCATCCATCAAGCGCGACGAAAGCCGCCGGAGTTGCGCGCGCGAAGCGACGAGCTGCCGATCCCAAGCCTCGCGCAACGCGCCGACGAAGGCGAGGCGCCAAGCGAGTGCCGCGAGCGCCAACCACACGAGCGCGCCGCCCGCGCCAAAGATCGCGATGCGTCGCGACGAAGCCGAGTACAGCTCTTGGGCGGGCACGAACGCGACGGCATAGAGGTGCAGCCAAGCGTCGTTGAGCTGCGGGATCGCGGGCCCCGTCAAGCGCTCGTGCGCGTACAGCCCGTCGGAGAGCGCGAAGCTCCCCCGCTCGACGCCCGTGATGCGCGTCCACGCGGCTCCGTGCCGGGCGGCGAAGGTCGGCGGCAAGCCGAAGAGAAAGCCCCACGAGCCGTCCGACGCGGGCGCGTCCTGCGACGAGCTCACGGACGGCGCTTCCGTCTGGGACACCGCCATCGCCGGCGCTTCCAAGAAGTACCCGCGCGCGTTGACGAGCGCCGTCCAACCCGCGAGCCCCTCCCCCGCCCGCGCGAGTCGCTCGAGCAGTTCCTGCCCGAGGTACTCGACTTCGAGCACGCCGCCGCCGCCGTCCGCGGTGCCCGCGACACGCGTCGCGAAACGCAGCACCGAGCGTTGGGGTTCGACGATGCGAAAGCTCTCTTCGGCCAGCGTGAACGCGCCGAAGTCGACCTCACCCAGCTCCATCGCCAGCACGCGCTCCAAGTAGAGCTGGTCGGTCTCGGCCGCGAGCGAAGCGATCGGCGCCGCTCGCGGCACACCAGCGGTCACGTCGAGCTCGATCAAAGCACGCCCATGTTCGTCGAGCAGCCGCACGCGCTCGAACAGTCCGATGCTCGCGCCGAAGCGGCCGAGGTCGCTGGTCAGCGCCCCGACCGCCTGCCCACTCGCGAGCTGCCGCGCCAAGGCGGGATCGATCGCGAGCTGCGGCAGGAGCCGCGCGACCAACTCGATCTCGCGCTGGATCGTGTAGGCCTGCAGCCGCACGACCGCCTCCGCATCGCGGCGTGCGAGCGCCAGGTCCTTGCCGCGCTCGGAAATCGCCAGCGCGGCAAAGCCGAGGCCGAGCAACAACGACATCGGCGCCAACACGCGCGGGATGCGCCGCGTGACGTGGGCCGAAAGAGCGCCTCGGGGGCGCCGTGTAGTGCTCGCGCGTTCGATCGAACCAGAGTAGTCCTCTGGACGCCGTGGATCACGTCCATGAGCAGTCGGTGGCCGTAGAGCATGCGCCATGAGCGCTGGGCGGCGTGCGCGAGCTTGAAGACCATGGTGAGGGTCGCGATGCGCGAGCCGCAGCCCTTGGCGCGAGGTGCGCAAGCGCACCGTGCCGAAGGTCGACTCGATCGGGTTGGTGTTCCCCAGATGCTGCCAGTGTTCGGCCGGGAAGTCGTAGCAGCACAGAAGCGCGTCGCGGTCCTTCGGGAGGTCGGCGTCCTTCGGGTACTTCGCCCGGTAGACCTTGATGCAGTGATCGAAGGCGCGCTCAGCGCGCTCCTTGGTCGCGGCCATCCAGATGTCGTGCAGTCGCTGCTTGACCTCGGGCTGCATTCGTCGGGGGAAATGTTTGAGGACGTTCGCAGCCTCGGTGACAACGTCTACCATTTGAAGGTCTTCTATGACGCGACCTCGGGGTTCTACATGACGGTCAGTCGCTTCCAAGCGACGACCTACTCCGACATCGCCGGCTATCGCAATAGCTCCGGCAACGGCGAGATGGCGCAATACATGCGAGCGAGAAGCCCAGGCACGCGTACGGTGCCCTCCATGAAAACATCAGATGGTCCGGCCTGGATACCGGCTCGCTCTCAGGTCGTCCTCGGCAGTCTCGTCCTTGGATTCATCGCGTGCAGAACGGTCACGCCGGCTTCGGTCGTTCCGATCGAAGGCAATGACACGTCTACGACTCTATCGACGCTGCGCACCAGCTATCGCCTGGGAAACTCCGACGTGAGCGACGCGAACTTTCCGGACTTCGCGCGGGCGGGCAAGTTCGTCGAGTTGCAAGTCGAGCACGCGGAGGGTGACTTCGACCAGTCGCTCGCTGGCATGGAACGCATCGTGCTCGATTCGGTCTCATTCGTCGGGCCGGTCGACGTCGAGGCCGACGTCGCGTACTCGCAGGCTTCGGCACGCTTCCGCTACCGACGACCGCTCGGGCAAGGCTTCGGCGTCGAGGCAGTGGGCGGCCTCGCGGTCGGCACGCTCGCGCTCGACGTTCGGTCGGCGAGCCAGAGCGCGAGCGAAGAATTTCGGACCTACGGGCTCGTCTTCGGTGGAACGATGACGCAGACGCCGCTCGCCTGGCTGCAACTGCGCGCAGGAATCGAAACGAGCCTGCTCTTCGTTCGAGATGGCGAAGAGATGCGGGCGGCTGCCCTCGAGCTGAGCGCACTCGTTCGTGTCAGCGAACACGTGCGTCTCTTCGGCGGTTGGCGTGCGCTCCAACTCGACGTCGAGTTCGACCGCGGAAGCGCGCCCTTCCTCGATGCGTCGTCCGTCGAATCCACGCTCTCGGGCGTCTGGCTCGGGCTCTGGCTCGCCCTGTGAGTGCCACGAAGCTATTGCGCAGTTGGATTGGTCGCCTTGGCGTATGCCGGCAAGCCCCCCATCTCGAGACGAGTAATTCCTTGCGCGGCGAATTTCGCTGTGGCCGTATCTTGTCTCGATGCTGACCATGACTGTGCTGCTGACGCTCGTCTCGCTCCAGTCGACTGCTGACGGCGACGCCGCGCAGGCGATCGCGGGACTGATCGAGTCCACCGACCGACTCGAACACTTCCGCGCCGTCTACCGAATTCGACGCGAGGGCAAGCTGGTCGAGTTCGAGATCGACTACCTGGCTCCCGATCGCCTAAGCATGCGCATGCGTGAACCGGAGCGATCCATGTGCACCACCATCGATGGCGAGGAGATCTGGATGGTCACCACCGATGGCCAAGCACGGCCGACCCACGGCGCGGCCGACTGGCTCGACCGCGGCGGACCGCTGGAGGACGCGCAACGGTTGCTGACCGAACTCGTGCCCCTCGGCGAGGAGATCCCGCTTGTCTTCGTGCGCATGGACTGGGGCCTCAACGCCACGACCGGCAAGACCGACCTGTCGTTCTCGGTCGGCAAGACCTTTTACGGCGTGGTGCCGCTCTGCGGTTGGCTACACGGCCTCGCTCAGCGCCCCGGTGATCTCGCCCTGGTGGACGGCCGGTTGATCCACGACAGCGAGCGGGTGCACGTCGTAATCGACGCTAGCACCGGCTTTCTGTCCGAGCTTAAGGTCACTGGCGCGGATGGCTCGACCTCGGAGCTGACCCTCGACAGCCTCGACCTCGAAATCCCCCCGGAGCGCGTAGTGTTTCTGCAACCGAAGGCGGCCAAAGAGGCAGAGGACACCTCGGCCGGACTTGGCATGTTGTTCCGCTCGCCCTCAGTGGTGCGCGTCGCAGGTCTGCATCGCTTTTACGCCCTGGTCGAGAATGGAGAGCGCGAGCTGGACGAAGCGCTGCTGGACGATCTCTGCCGCTTCCTCTCAGCGTTACACGGTCCGCAGATGACGAACCGATTCGCGGCGCTCCTCGAGGAATCGCACAATCAGTTCAGCGGGTACGGCAAGGACCTCGGCTCACGGCTCGCCGGTGGAACGCCGGTGGAAACTCTCGAGCGTGAGGCCGGCGAGCGTCGGCGGGCGCTGGAGCGCAGGATCGAGTACCAGCGCGGCGCGTGCCTGGGCGAGCTGCCCGCCGAACCAACCAACGTGGCGAAGTCTGCGACCTGGCTCGCGCTGCGCGCCGCCGAGGACAATGTCTATCTGTCGAGCTTCGACGAGCGGTTCGGCGAGCCCTTGCTGGCGGACTACGACGCTGCCGTGGCGGAAGCCTTGGGCCACTGAACCCGCCCGCCCGGCGGGCATTAAACTGCTCCGTCGAAAGCTTGCTGACTTACTGGCCGTCCTCGCCGATGCGTTCTGTAAGCGAAGCCAGCACGAGGAGGATCGGGTAGAGCTCGACTTCGAGGTCGCCCGGAATCAGCGCTCGCTCCCGGCATCGACCTCGAAGAAGAGCGTTTACTGCGCTCTGGACCCTGCCGACGAGATCCTCGCCGAAGGCGCGGTTTAGAGGTGCTCCAGGAATTCGATGATGGCGTCGCGATCCGCCTGATCGAGCGCTTCGAAGGCTTGGCGGATCGAGAGGCCTTCACCGGCGTGCAGCAAGATCGCTTCCTCGATCGTCTCCGCGCGCCCGTCGTGCAGGAAGGGGGCGGTCTTGCTAACGCCCCAGAGCGGCGCCGTACGCCACTCGTGCGCGTTGTAGCTCGGAGAGCTCGGGGTCTGCTGCGGCACGCCCATGTTCACGACGCCGGCAAGGTCGTCGCCCATGTCGTGGATCAAGAGATCGGTGTAGGCCTCCGTCACGCCCAGGCTCGACGGCAACGACGGGATGTGGCACTTGGTGCAGCCGATCTGATCGAAGAGCAGCTCGCCCTGGGTTGCAGCCGCCGAGAACGGCAGCGTCTTCTGAGGCGGCGGCAGGTTGCGCGTGAAGAAGATCAGGTCGCCGAGATCCTGGTGGCTGAGCTCGGGGTCGGGCACCCCGTCGTTGTCGCGCGTCGGCGCGTTCGGATTCGCCCCGGCTTGGTAGCGCGCGCTGTTGGCCAAACTGACGATCGCACCCGGGCCGTCGAAGGGGTTGGTCGTGATCCCCATCTGGTTCTGCAAGGGACCGCGCGTGAATCCTTCCAGGTTGTTCGCCTGCGCCTTCACGCCGAAGCGTCCGATCGAGCCGGCTTCGGTGTTGTACCGCCCGGAGATGCCGTCGCCGTCGAGGTCTTCGGGATCGGCGAGCGCGATGATCGTGGCGTCCGACACGCCTTCGAAGAGTCCGACGCCGAGCGCCGAGATCCCGTTGCGCTGCTCCATGTTGACCGGGAAGCCGTGGATGCTCGCGGGCACGTGAACGCGACCGTTGGTCGTCGAGAACGTGGCCAAGAGGTGCGCGCCCGAACCGCCGAAGGCCGGCAGCACGATGCTGGGCAAGTACGGGTGCGGTGTCTGCGACTCGGGCGGGCCGTAGTTGATCAGGTAGAAGTTGCGGTAGAGCTTCGCGCTACCGCCCGTCACCGGAGCCGAGTGGCAACTCTCGCACGAGGTCGCGTTGTAGTAGGGACCGAGGCCCTCCGACGGCTTGAACTTCTTCGAAAACAGCTCCGCGCCGCGCTCGAGCCGCATCGTTGCCGAGCGGAAGCCGCCGCGCTCGGCGGTGTCGCGCTCGGCCGGCGTGCCGTCGATGGCGGGACTCCCTGGCGTGCCCGCAACCAAGGCCGCATTGGCACCGTCCGCCGACGGGTCGCCACAGGCGACGAGCAGCAGCGGCGTCAGCGCAACGGCGCCGATACCGCGCTTGGAGAGCCAGCTCGTTCGAAGTTCGTTCTGCATGGGATTTAGCACCGTGAGTGGGCGGATGAGCGCCGAGGAAGCGATCGCTCCTACAGGTCGTCGAGGCTAGAGGTCTTCCAGGAAGAGGATCAACGCGTCCTTGTCGGCCTGAGGCAACGCCTCGAAGCTTTGGCGCACCGTCAGCGCGGTGCCATCGTGCAACAGGATTGCCTCTTCGAGCGTTTCGGCGCGACCGTCGTGCATGTAGGGGAAGGAGTGCACGGCACCCCACAGCGGCGGCGTCTGGTAGAGGCCGACGCCAGCGCCGGGCTCGGCCATACCGCGGAAGTTCGCGGGCCAGATGTCGTGCAGCAGGAGGTCCGAGTACAGGTCGACCGGACCGGCAGGCCCTTGCAGCGTCGGCACGTGACACTTGGCGCAACCGATCTGGCTGAAGAGCGTCTCGCCGACGGCGACGGCGGGATCGGTGTTACCACCGCGCGGCGGAGCCGCCAGGTTGTTGAGGAAGAACGCGATGTCGTCGATGTCCACGATCGGCAACTCGGGATCGGCGACCGCATCGAGGTCCGTGCGCATGCCGAAGCCGCGACCGTCGTCCTCCGTCGTGATGCCGCACTCGCCACCCATCGCGTCGCGCACGAAGTCGAGGACGTTCGGAATCTGCCCCTTCCAACCGAAGCGGCCGATCTCGGGGACTCCGTTCACGTCGATCATGCGCGGCACGCCGACGATGCCGTCACCGTCGAGGTCGCTGGGATCCGCGTTGGCCACGATCGTCGCTTCGGTGATCTCGTCGATGAAGCCGAGGCCGAAGAGCGGCGGCGTCTGGCGCTGCTCGAACACGTAGTTGTCGAACTGCCCGAAGTCGTACTCCTCCCGGCCTTCGATGAACGACGGGAACAGCTTCGAGAGCATCTGCCCGTCCGGCAGATCCGTGAACGGTCCGCCGCCGCCCTGGTCGTCACCGATGCGCGACACGTTCAGCTCGAGGTTGCCCGCGCCGCCGATGACTGGATCCTGGTGGCAAGCGCGGCACGAGTCCGCGTTCATCCCAGGCGCACCCAGACCGTCGGACTTGTGGAAGTCCTTGTCGAACAAGAGGCGCCCGCGCAGCCACTGCTCGAGGTCGGGCCCGGTCAAGGCCGAGGACGGACCGCCCAGCGAACCCACCGGCGGAACCGGCGTGTCGTCGTCGATCGTCGACGTCTGGATGCCGCCGCCGCCGGCGCCACTGAGGCCGCGCTGCGTGACGGGCAGCACCTCGTTGGCGCCTTGGGTCGCTTGGCGCTCGGAGGCGAGCGCGAAGACGGACACCGCGACCGCGCCGAGCGCGAGTCCGAGCCGGCCGAGGACGGAAGAGTTCGAGAGGTACTTCATCGGTTTCCTTACAGCTTCTCGAGGAAGGTGATCAGGTCATCGCGGTCGGCCGGTGACAACGCTTGGAAGGTGGCGGTGATCGCCGTGGCCTCGCCGCCGTGGGCGAGAATCGCTTCTTCCAAGGTTTCGGCGCGACCGTCGTGGAGGAACGGGGGGTGACTCGAGACGCCCCAGAGGGGCGCGGTGCGAAACTCGTCGCCGGTGTGTTCGGGCGAAATGCTGCTCGACTGCGGTATGCCGAGGCTCATCTGGTCCGCGAGCGCGGGCCCCATGTCGTGCAGCAACAAGTCCGTGTACGCCTCGACCGGCCCGCGCGTGGAGGGCAGCGACGGCACGTGACACAGCACGCAGCCGATCTGCCCGAAGAGTTGCTCGCCATGCGTCGCCGCGGCATCGAGCGGTTGCTTCTTCGGCGCGGGCAGGTTCGATGCGAAGAAGATCAGGTCGCCCAGATCGTCGTGCGCGATCTCGGGGTCCGGGACACCATCCGAGTCGATCAGCGGAACGAATGGGTTCGCCGTCCCTTGACGAGCGCCGCCGAGCGACACGACCGAGCCCGTGCCGCGGAAGGGGTTCGAGCTGATGCCCATCTGGTTCATCAGCGGGGCGCGCGTGAACGACTCGATGTTGTTCGCCTGTGCCTTGATGCCGAAGCGCCCGATCGCGCCCGCTTCCGTGTTGTAGCGCCCGCTGATGCCGTCGCCGTCCAGGTCATCGGGGTCGGAGTTGGCGACGATCGTCGCGTCGCTGACGAACTCGAACAGGCCGACGCCGAACGTCGGGATCGAGCCGCGTTGCGCGACGTGAACGTCGAGGCCGAACCACGTTGCGGGAATCGTCGGCCGTCCGCCGGTGAGGGTGTGCGTCAAGGACGTCAGGTCACCGAACGCGGGGACGACGAGGCTCGGCAGGCCGGGCAGAGGGAACTGGGGCTGCAGCGGCGTATTCGGCTCGCCCGCCATCGCGACGTAGAAGTTGCGGTACAGCGGCGCGGAGCCGCCGAGCGTCGGCGCCGAGTGACACGACTCGCACGAGACCGCGTTGTACAGCGGGCCGAGACCTTCGCTGGGCTTGTACTTCTTCTGGAACTGTGCGCGTCCGCGTTCGAAGCGACCGCGATCGAACGCGCTCATCGTCGAGG
The DNA here is from genome assembly GCA_040880665.1 of Planctomycetota bacterium. GTDB lineage: Bacteria > Planctomycetota > UBA1135 > UBA1135 > JBBDIB01. Next base: position 5,978 of record JBBDIB010000045.1, on the reverse strand, counting down.
GACCATCGAAGTCGACGCCCGCCACGCTCGGCGCTCCCCCGTGCGGAGCCGCCGGGCCCGTGGGCGTGGACCCGCTGTCGCCGGAGCAGGCGCTCGTAAAGAGCAGCGCGACAGCGGACAGCGCAATCGAGACGAAGGTGGGGAGACGGAGGGTCATGGACGCGGCATGCACGGCGACTCGTCGCCAGCGACACGCGGGAACGCGGCCAGCGCGCCAACGGGCGCGGGACGTTTCGTTCGAGGGGGCGCGGGTGGCGAAGCCTCGGGCAGCACTCATTTCGAGTCTAGCCCTCTTCGCGCGAAGCGGCGGGCCGTGATACTCGTTTCCTGTCGAGCCCCACGGCACTCGATTTTCGGGGCTTTCCGGGAACCCAGCAGGCGCCGGACAGCAGCAAGCGTCAGGATAGGTCCATGCAAGCGAGACCGTGGACGTGGCGCCACCTGGTTGGACTTTTTTGCCTGTGGCTGGTGGGCTGCGGGGATGCGGGCCCCCCGGCCACGGCGCCGCCCGGTGCGCCGGAAGAAGCTTCCGTCGCGGCGCCGGGGTCCCCGAACCCGGCGGTGCCTGCCTTGGCAGAGCCGGAGCCGGAGCCGGAGCCGGAGCCCGAACCCGAACCGCCCCGCCCGCCGGTGCGCGCTCCCCTCGCGCCCCTGGTCCACGTCGGCCCGCGCGCCGACGCGACGCTCGTCGAGCAGCCGGCGGCCTCGGGCGACGCGATCGCCGTGACGCAAGCCTCGCTCGACTTCCGGCTCGAGAACACCCGCGTCCAAGCCGGCCGCCGCGCCGCGCTCATGTTCTACGAGCGCTCGGGGCTGCACCGCGGCGTCCGCGTCGTCGACACCGAGCTCTCGGTCGAGCCGGGGACCCTCGAACTCGACCGAGCCTACTGGGGCGTGCGCGCCTACGACCTGGTCGACGCCGTCTTCGAGCGCGTCGAGATCACCGGCTTCGGCGTCGTCACCGACCAGCACGACGAGGGCCACGCCGTCTACCTCAACCCGCTCGGCGACGTCGCCTTCCTCGACTGTCACTTCCACCACAACGGCGGCCAGGCGATCCAACTCGTGCGCCGTCCGACCGAATCGGTCGAGCCCGAGGGTCCCGCCCCCGGCACGATCACCGTCGCCCGCACGCGCCTCGCCGAGAACGGCTTCAACCCCGACCGCGGCGCCTTCCAACTCTCGATCTTCGGCACGGGCCAAGACGTGACGCTGACCGACGTCGAGATCATCGCCGGCCACGACCCCGCCGTCGATTGGCCCGGCGGCCTGACCGGCGGCGCGCTCTTGATCGAGAGCGACGGCTTCCAAATGCGCCCCCGCGGCCCGAACACCTGGTGGCGCCCCGCCGAGCTACCCGCCGACTTCGAAGCCCCCTTCACCACCGGCCGCGCCGAACTCACCCGCCTCCGCATCCACCACAAGAACCCCAACCGCCCCGTCGTCCAAATCAAGGGCTGCCGCGAGCTCCTCGTCACCGACTCCGAGTTCGCCGAGGGCGACATCCACCTCGACCTCCCCCGCAAACCCGGCCGCGAGAACGGCTCGATCACCTGGACCGGCAACCGCGGCGAAGCCCGCGTCTTCTGGCGCGGCGACTACGTCGGCCCCGCCTGGCAGGACTTCCAGGTCCGAGGCGGGAAACTCCAGCGCGACCCCTAACCGCGTGGGACGAGTCGCGCCTCCGTCGCGAAGCCTCGACAGGACAATGCGATCCGGCGAATCAGACGGATCGTGGTGAGGGAACCGGGCTCGATCTCCGCCGTATTACCGGTATCCGGCTAGCAGTTCATCGAGTACGGGGTCGATCTTCGACTTCGTACCAGCGTATTTTGTGAGCGCGAAACCGCCCTTGCCCCTGAGGTGATACCTGGCGTAAGCAACTTCGCGGCCGTTATATTCGATTCTCAGCTCAGCCTGTGAAAGATACGGAGTAAGATCCCAGGACCTTAACGCTGTATAAGTCAGCAGAAAATCGCACGCCGGCGGCGTCCTGCCTGAAAACACTTCGCATGAAATGCCGTGCCGCTCGAACCCGTCTACAACAACCTGAAGGAAGTCCGACACTGCAACCCGAGGGTTTTCCTGGATGTAGACATGCTCGAGCCCCAAGGCTTGATCGACTGGCCTGACGGTTACGGATGTACACCCGACCAGAGCAACCATTAGCAAAAGAGGGACGCAGAGTGATCTCATGAAATTTCTCTGTTGGCACCAACATCCTACCGGATGCTGGGGGGGATGGGGGGTGATTGCGGCGTCAACCAGCCAGCCTGCCTTCGCCGCGACCCGGCGCGGTTTCTGGCTGAGCCGCGAGCGCAATCTTCGCTCGGAGCGGGGCGTGACGGGACTTGATGCAAATGCGTTTACTCCTGCACGACGACCTCGAGGATCGGCGAGGTGGCGAAATGCATCCCGGTCGCGGTGGGCTCGAGGAAGGCCCACTGGGCGAAGAGGCGGTCGCCCGGCCGGAAGCCGTTCGAGAAGTCGACCGTCGCGGTGGCTTGCACGCGTCCCGCGACCGTGGCGGTCGAGGTCACGATCTGGCGGCTCGAGCAGAGGACGTTGACGCCTGGGGCCACGGGCTGCAGGTTGCGTTCGTGGGCCAGGAGCAGCACCGCGATGGCGCCCGCCGAAACGTCGGTGGAGTTGAAGCGCGAGCTCGTCTCGCCTGGGCGCGGCGGGCGGTGGACCGAAATCCGGGGCGTCAGGCCGAGCGTGCCGGGCAGCCCGTCGCCGAGAACACTCGTTCCGGGAGGGGCGCCCGAGTGGACCCAGACGCTGCCGTAATTGCGAGACACGGCTGTAAAGTCGGGGAACGAGTCTGCATTGGCATCGCCGATCGCGAGGAACTCTCCGATGGGTCGTGTGCTGGGGTTCGTCGAAGCCGCAGGAAGGTGAAGGTCCCAGAGCAATTCCAAGGTGCGGCCATCCAAGAAGCGCGCCCGAGATTGATCCGGAGAGCCAAACTGGTAAAACGTGAGCGGAACCGCCAAATCCTTGAACCCGTCCGCGTTGACGTCGCCCACGAGCAGAGGCGAGGACCTGTACGATAACGACGCGGCGATCGGGGTGACCTCCATCATCAGCGGCGGCGTCACGCCGCCCGTATAGCAGTCACCCGCATAGACGAAGAAGCGCGGGTGGCTGAAGGAGGGCGGAGTCCGTATGCTCGTGATCAAAATCTCTGGAAGCCCGTCGCCGTCCAGATCGTCGAGCGCGACGACCCCCCAACCGAAATTCGATTGGGGCGTGTACCCGTCGGGTCCTTCGGTCAGGATCAATTGGGCCCCGTCCAAACCGGAGAAGGCGATCGCCCGGTTGTGATAGTGATAGCCGTTGCAACCACCGTGGTCAGCCATCGAGCAGTTGCCATAGCCGATGACCACATCGCGAATGCCGTCGCCGTTGATGTCACCGATCGCCGCAATGTCGGTAAATACGCCGGGGTAGTGCAGATAGGGAAACGTGAATGCGTCGTTGTAGTTGAGCTGGGGCAGCGGCGCATCCAGGTCGGCCGTCGTGCGGAGGCGATTGCCATCGAAGAGTTCGTCGAAGCCATCCCCGTCCAAGTCGCCGAGCCAGAACCCTCCGCGGCCGTCCAGCGACTCTTGAAGCAACTGTCGCGTCGCTCCGCTGTAGAGCCGCGCCCGATTGCCGTTCAAGAGGATGTCCTCATGACCGTCGCCGTCCAGGTCCGCCACCCCGACCACGCCTCCACCCCCGAGTTCATCCGTGCTCCAGATGTTCGTCTGGGCGTTCCACTGCCGCAGCACGAAATCGCCGGTCGCGACCGAGGACGGGGAGTATTGACTCATCACGAGACGCGCGTCGGGGCCTGGATTTAGCACGGCGACGGAGGTGTACAGCCCCGGGGTCGGCGACAGCTCGTGGTACGCCAAGAGTTGCCCGAACGGGAAGCCGGCGCTCAGCAGCGCGAACACCGAACAGGCGAGGGCCCTGCGGGTTAGCCCGGTTTTCATGGTCTCGATCCTCCTTGATCCTTCGTTCGAGCCTACGTCTGATCTCGATCGCGCGCACGGCTCGCGGATGGCCTGCAGTTGTCTCAATCCTGGACGCTGACTGCGAGGATTGGCGAGGCGGCGAAGTGTTGCCCGGTTGGGGTCGGCTCGAGGAAGACCCATTGGGCGAACAAGCGGTCGCCAGCCTGGAAGGCGTTCGTGAAGTCTACGGTCGTGGTGGCTTGCACCCGTCCTGCGACCGTGGCCGTCGAGGTCGCGATGTGATGTCGCGGGTACAGGATGTCGACGCCCGGGACCACGGGACTCAACTGGTAGTCACGCGAGAGGAGCAGCACGGCGGTGGCTCCCGGCGAGACCTCGGTGGAATTGAAGCGCAAGCTGGTCTCGCCCACGCGGGGTGGCCGCTGGACCGAAATGCGGGGCGTCGGGCCGAGGGTTCCTGACCGCCCGCCACCGAAACTGCGCGTCCCGATCGGGGCGCCCGAGTAGACCCACACGCTCCCGTACGCGAAGTGGAAGGTCGTGAAGTCGGGAAACGAGTCGGAATTGACATCGCCCATCGCGAGGTATTCGCCCCCGGGGTGGACGTACGGATGCACCGGCAAGGCCGCTGGAAGCGGAAGATCCCAGAGCCTGTCCAGGGTGCGTCCATCGAGGAAGCGAGCCCCGGACTGATATTCGTCGGGAGTCTGGGCCAACGACGGATATCTTCGCGAGTAGGGCAGCGCTAGGTCCTTGAAGCCGTCCGCATTGACGTCGCCGATGAGCAGCGGGGCCCACGTGGCTACAACGCTGTGCGGCGTCGTTGGCTCGAACGACATGTCGGCGTCCAGCATCAACGGCTCCACGCCGGCGACAGAGGACGCCCCGGAATAGATGTAGAAGTGATATGTGAGCCAAGAGCCCGTTGCGATCAGGACCTCGGGCCGCCCATCGCCGTCCAGGTCGTCGAGTTCGACGATCGACTTCCCGATGGTGGAGAGGTGGGTGTGACCACCAGGACCTTCAGCCAGGATCAGGGGCGTCCCGTCGAGTCCCGAGTAGACGATGGCTCGGTTGTGGATGATCGAACTCACGCAACCTCCGTGGGCGGCCATATCGCAATCTCCGTAGCCCACGATGACGTCACGGATGCCATCCCCGTTCATGTCCGAGATCGCTGCGGCATCGGTGTACAAACCGTATGACTGCCCGAATGGAATCCCGAAGGCGTAGGCGTTCAGCGAAATCGGCGGTGCCTGCAGATTGGCTGTCGTCCAAATTTCAGGCGCGCCGCCATACGCATTGGTGAATTCGTCGAAGCCATCGCCGTCCAGATCGCCGAGCCAGTGAACCGGCCCCCCGCCCGCGAGCGACTCGCCCAGGAAGAGTGATGTCGCTCCGCTGTACAGCCGGAACCTCTCGTCGGCGATCAAGATGTCCTCGTGACCATCGCCGTCGAGATCCGCCACTCGAAGCAAGCCGCCAACGTAGGGCGCGGCCTGGCTGCTACTCCAGAGATTGCTCTTTTGGTTCCACTTGCGAACCATGACTTCGCCCGTCGCCGCCGAAGTAAAGGGATTGGCCGTCTGGCCCAGAACGAGGAGCGCGTCGGGACCCGGGTGCAGAACGGCGACCGTCGTCCGAAACGCGCTGTCGGGCGGAAACGCGTGGTACGCCAAGAGTTGCCCGAACGTGGAGCCGGCGCTCAGCAGCGTGAACAGCGAACAGACGAGAGCGGTTTTCATGTTCTCGATCCTCCTAGATCCCCGACCCTACGCCTGATCTCGATGGGGCGCAAGGCCCACGAATGGGCCTATCCTACGAGCGCTCGGAACGCCGCCGTCGAGGCCTCGTGGCAGAGGCGCAGGCCGAGTTGGTGGGCTTCGTCCCGGGGATCGGTGCAGAGCGCCCAAAGGAGGCCCGGGAGCGCGGCGCCGGCTGGCTCCTGGACCCAGAGCTCGACTAGACAGGATGGGTGGATCGGCGCCCCTCAGCAGCGTCGATTACGGTCTG
>JBBDIB010000044.1:0-31368 GCA_040880665.1 Planctomycetota bacterium | reverse complement strand
ACAACGATCTACGACGAATCCGATCGAATCGTGGTGAGGGAACCGGGCTAGGATTCGTGCCCCATGCGATCCCCTCTCCCCCCGCTGCTCCTGGCCCTGGCCGCGCTGGCGCTTTCCGCTTGCAGCGTGCGCTCGGACTTCTCGACCGAAGACCTCTATCGCCGCTCGCTCCAGGGCAGCTTCGATCCGGCCGGCCGGGCCGAGCGCATGGCCGACGTGCGCCGGGCGCTGGACGCGGACGTCGCCCCGCGTGAGCGCCTCTTCGGCGCGTTGCTGCTGTTGGACTCGGGCGCGGTCTCCGACCTCGAACGGGCCTTTCTCGAGGCCGAGCGCGCGGCCGATGCCGGGCTCGAGGCGGCCCGACCGGTGATGGCGCAGGCCATCGACCGCGCCCTCGTGCTGCAGGGCTACGCGCAGAAGTTCGGCACGCAGTACGTGCGCGACGAAGACGGCGTCTGGCAGCTCTATCGCGTCGATCCCGCGACCACGGACGCCGAACGGGCCGCCTATGGCGTGCCCAGCCTAGCCGAGGCCCGCGCGGGGGCACAGGCGCTCGCCGCCCGGCGCTGAAGGCTGCGAAGTTCGTGCGCCTGTTTCGCCGCTCGGGGCCACTTCCCGGGTCCAAACCGCGCCTTTGCCGCTATAGCATCATAGAATCTGGATGCGATGATCGGATTGGTTGGCACATCACGCCTGCTCAAGGCGCTCGGGGACGAGAACCGGATGCGGATCCTGCACCTCCTGGCGCAGGAGGAGCTCTCGGGGACCGACCTGATGGAAATCTTGAACCTGGGCCAGAGCCGGGTCTCGACGCATCTGGCACTGCTCCGTGAGGTCGGCGTGGTCGTCGACCGCCGCGCCGGCCGGAAGACGTTTTTCTCGATCGCGCCCGGCTCGGCGGCGCGCCTGTGGAGCGAGGTCCTGGCCGAGAACGCCACGGCGCCCGAGTTCCAGGCCGATCTCGCCGGACTGACCACCCTGCGCGAGCGCCGGCGATCGGAGAAGCGCGCCTACTTCGATCGCGTGGCGGCGAGCTTCGGCGAGGAGCTACTGCCGGGTCGCACCTGGGAGGGACTGGCGCGAGCCTTGGTGCAGTTGGCACCGCGCGCCCGCTACGCGGACCTCGGGATCGGCGACGGGCTCCTGACGCTGATGCTGGCGGAGGTCGCGCGCTCGGTGACCGCGGTGGATCTCTCCGAGGAGATGCTGACGCAGCTCGAGAAGCACGCCCACCAACGGGGCTTCGACAACATCGAAACGGTGCGGGCCGAGATCGAGGACCTGCCGCTCGGCGACGCGAGCCATGACGTCGTCGTCCTGAGCCAAGCGCTGCACCACGTCGAGTCGGTCGCGCGCGCGCTGGCCGAGGCGCATCGCCTCCTCGTGCCCGGCGGCCGCTTGCTGGTCATCGACCTCTTGGCGCACAACGAAGACTGGGTGCGCGAGCGCCTGCAACACGTCCACCTCGGCTTCACGGAGGCCGACCTCGAGGCGAGCATCGCCGGCGCCGGCTTCCGCAACGTCGACGTGCGTCGCGCCGCGCGCGACCCCCAGCCCCCCCACTTCATGACGCTCACCGCGAGCGCCACGCGTGATCCACGATGAACAGCTCGTTCCTTCACCACCTGAAGCGTCGCGTCCTGATCATCGACGGGGCGATGGGGACACAGATCCACGCCGCGGACCTGAAGCTCGAGACGGACTACCGCGGACTCGAGAACTGCAGCGAGATCATCACGCTGACGCGCCCCGACGTCTTGCGTGACATTCATGCCGGCTTCTTCCGCGTCGGATGTGACGCGGTCGAGACCAACACCTTCGGCGCCATGCCTCACGTGCTCGCCGAGTTCGGGCTCGAGCGACAGACGCGCGAGCTGAACCGGCGTGCCGCCGAGCTCGCCCGCGAGGCGGCGGTGGAGTTCTCGACGGACGACAAGCCGCGCTTCGTGCTCGGTTCGATGGGCCCCGGCACGAAACTCGCCAGCCTCGGACAGATCACCTACCGCCAGCTCAAGCAGTCCTACTCCGAGCAAGCGCACGGACTCGCCCAGGGGGGCATCGACGCGTTCGTCATCGAGACGTGCCAGGATCCGCTGCAGATCAAGGCGGCGATCAATGCGGCGCTCGGAGCGCGCGCCGACATCGGACGCGAGATTCCGATCATCGTCAGCGTCACGATGGAGGTCACCGGCACGATGTTGGTCGGCACCGAGATGGCGGCGACGATCGCGCTGCTCGCGCCGTTCCCCGTGGACGTGCTCTCCCTCAACTGCGCGACCGGTCCGCGCGAGATGAGCGAGCACGTGCGCCTCCTCGGACAGACGCGCGCCGAAGCCATCGGCTGCTACCCCAACGCGGGGTTGCCGCAGCTCGTCGACGGGCAACCGCATTACCCGCTGACGCCCGAGGAGCTGGCCGACTGGCTCGAGCGCTTCGTGGTCGAGGACGGCCTGTCCTTGGTCGGCGGGTGCTGCGGGACGACGCCGGAGCACCTCGAAGCCGTCGCCGATCAGCTCGGCGAACGCGCACCGGTCGATCGCAAGACGTCGCGCCCCCCGCAGGTCACGAGCCTCTACTCCGCGGTCGACCTACGGCAGGAGAGTTCGTTGCTGCTCGTCGGCGAACGCTCGAACGCGAACGGCTCGCGCAAGTTCCGCGAACAACTGCTCGCCGGCGACGTCGACGGCATGGTGCAACTGGGCCGCGACCAACTACGCGAGGGCAGCCACGTCTTGGACCTCTGCACCGCGTACGTCGGGCGCGACGAGGTCGACGATATCGCGCGCGTCGTGAAGCGTTACCGCGGCGACGTCGCGGCGCCCTTGATGATCGACTCGACCGAGAGTCCCGCGATCCAAGCCGCGCTCGAGCTGCACGGCGGACGCTCGATCGTCAACTCGATCAACCTCGAGGACGGCATGAAGCGTATCGAGGAGGTCCTGCCGCTCTTGAAGGAGCACGGCGCAGCCGTCGTGTGCCTGACGATCGACGAAGCGGGCATGGCGAAGGAGGTCGAGGACAAGGTTCGCATTGCCAAGCGGCTCTTCTCGATCTGCGTCGACGACTACGGTCTGGCGCCCGACGACCTGCTCTTCGACGTCTTGACCTTCACGATCTGCACCGGCAACGCCGACGATCGAAAGCACGGCATCAACACGCTCGAAGGCCTGCGCCGCATCCATGCGGAGCTGCCCGGCGTGGGCACGATCCTGGGGCTCTCCAACATCTCGTTCGGACTGCGGCCGGCCGCGCGACACGCGCTGAACTCCGTCTACCTGCATCACGCGACGCAAGCGGGACTGACGTCGGCCATCCTGCACTCGGGCCGGATCGAGCCCTTGCACAAGATCGACGCCGAGGTGCGCCGGGTCTCGGAGGACCTGATCTTCGATCGGCGCAGCGAAGGCTACGACCCGTTGATGAAGCTGATGGCGCTGTTCGACGGCGTCGACGTCCAAGCGCAGGCCGCCGCGAACGTGCCCGAAGAACTGTTCGAGCGATTGACCTGGCGCATCGTCGAGGGAGCGAAGGTCGGGCTCGAAGAAGACCTGGTCGCGGCGATGGCGCTGAAGCCGCCGCTCGAAATCATCAACACCGATCTCTTGGGCGGCATGGCGATCGTCGGCGACCTGTTCGCCAAGGGCGAGATGCAGTTGCCGTTCGTGCTGCAGTCGGCCGAGACGATGAAGGCCGCCGTCGCCCAACTCGAACCGCACATGGAGCGACTCGAGGGCGACACGCGCGGCAAGATCGTCCTGGCGACGGTTCGCGGCGACGTGCACGACATCGGCAAGAACCTCGTGGACATCATCCTCACGAACAACGGCTACACGGTCTACAACCTCGGCATCAAGCAGCCGATCGAGCACATCCTCGAAGTAGCGAAGGAGCACCGGCCGGATGCGATCGGTCTCTCGGGTCTCTTGGTCAAGAGCACCGTGATCATGCGCGAGAACCTCGTCGAGATGAATCGGCGCGGCATCGCCACGCCCGTGATCCTCGGGGGTGCCGCGTTGACGCGCAAGTACGTGGAGGCGGACTGCCGCGAGACGTACGAGGGCGCGCTCTACTACGCGAAGGACGCGTTCGAGGGCCTGAACGTGATGAAGCGCATCGTGGAGGGCGAGGCTCGGCCGGCGGCGGTCACGCGCACGAAGCAGGTCGAGAACGCGACCGAGCGCGCGCTGGCCGCGCAGGCGGTCGCCACGGCCGAGGCCGAGGATCGTGCACGCGCCCTCGCGGCGAACGACGGCGCGCGGCCGGCACCCGAGGTGACGGCAACGGTCGCGCGCGCGGACCTACCCCGTGACCTTCCGGTACCAACGCCGCCGTTCCTAGGCCCGCGCCTCGTCGAATCGATCCCACTTCAAAGCATCCTGCCGTTCGTGAACGAGACGGCGCTGTTCCAGTTCCAGTGGCAGTATCGCCGCAAGGGAAAGTCGCAGCTCGAGTACGACACGCTGGTCGAGGAGGTCGTGCGGCCGACGTTCCACCAGCTCGCGAAGCAGTGCGCGAAAGAGAAGATCTTGCGGCCCGTCGCCGCGTACGGCTTCTGGCGCTGCGTGCCCGAGGGCAACACGCTGGTGTTGCTCGACCCCAAGGACGAGAGCCGCGAAGCCGCGCGCTTCACGTTCCCACGCCAGACCAACAAGAAGAACCTCTGCATCACCGACTACTTCAGCAACCAGGAGCCCGACGTCGTCGCGCTGCAGGTGGTCACGATCGGCCAGGAAGCCTCCGAGGTCGCGCGCTCGTGGTTCGCCGACAACCGTTATCAGGACTACCTCCATCTGCACGGGTTGTCGGTCGAGGCGGCCGAAGCGTTGGCCGAGTCCATCCATCAACGCATCCGCGCGGAGCTAGGGTTTGCTGCGGAGGACGCGCGCGATATCCGCCAACTCTTGAAGCAGGGCTATCGGGGCAGTCGGTTCTCGTTCGGCTATCCCGCCTGCCCGAACATGGCCGACCAGGAGATCCTGCTCGAGCTCCTGGGCGCGGACCGCATCGGCGTGACGATGAGCGACGAAGATCAACTCTGGCCCGAGCAATCGACGTCGGCGCTGGTCTGTCACCACCCGAGCGCCAAGTACTTCACGATCTGACCCGCGGCAGAGATCGGTCGCATGGGGAGCTACGTCGGGTTCGATTCGAAGTCGGGGACGTGAAGAGGCTACCATCCCGTTTCGTGGTTCCGCCGCTCACACCTCGCCTCGACGACGTCGCCCTGGTCCTCTCCGGAGGCGGGGCGCGCGCGGCCTATCAGGTCGGCTTCCTCAGTTGGCTGGCCGACCGCTTTCCGGACCTGCGGCCGCCCATCCTGACCGGGGTTTCCGCCGGCGCGATCAACGCCGCCTACCTCGCGGGCCGCACGGAACCCTACGCGGACCGGCTCCGCAATCTGACGAGCATGTGGTCCGCGCTCGAGACCGACGACGTGTTCGAGGTCCATCCCAGCGGGCTCTTCTCGAAGGTCGCGCGCAGCGGGTTCTCCTTGCTCTCGGGCGGGCACCTCTTGCGCAAGCACGGCGGTTTGGTCGACTTCGCGCCGCTCCGACGCCTGCTCGGGCGAGTGCTCGAGGCCGAGGACGGGTACCTGCCCGGGATTGCGAAGAACATCGCCTCGGGCGAGTTGCGCGCCGTCGCGATCACGGCGGCGAGCTACACCAGCGGACGTTCGGTCACGTTCGTCGAGGGCCGTGACGTGAAGCTGTGGGATCGAGCCCACCGCACCAGTCGCGAGGTGCGGCTCACCAGCGAGCACGTCCTGGCCTCGTCCGCGCTGCCGGTCTTCTTTCCGCCGGTGGAGATCGAAGGTCGCTGGTTCGGCGACGGCGGCATGCGGCTGACGGCGCCCCTCTCCCCCGCCGTCCACCTGGGAGCCCGGCGCATCTTCGCGATCTCGACGCGTCACATCCCGTCGGAGGCCGAGCTGCGCGAGCGCGACCGTCCCGAGGGGCCGCCGCAACTGGCGCAGATCGCGGGCAACCTGGTCAACACGGTGTTCCTCGACCAGTTCGACGCCGACGCGCTGCGCATGGAGCGCATCAACGAACTGCTCGAGTCGACGCCCGTCGCCGCGCGCCGCGGACTGCATCCGATCGAGCTGCTCGTCCTGCGACCCTCGCAAGACTTGGGACTGCTCGCGAACGAGTACGAAGCGCGGCTGCCGAGAGCGTTCCGCTTCCTCGCCCGCGGCGCCGGCACGCAGAACACGCGCTCCAACGACCTCCTGTCGTTGGTGATGTTCCAGAACGACTACATCCAGCACTTGATCGAGCTCGGTCGCTCGGACGCCCAGGCTCGCGCGACGGAGATCGAGCGCTTCTTCCTGGCGCCGGTGCGTATGCACACGGCCTGAACTCGGCGGTGGCGCCGGCTCTTGCGCCCGGTCAGACGCCCAGATCGTCCGCCAAGCTGGCTGCCACTTCGCGCGTCAGGTCCTCGACCCAACCCTCGCGATCCAACGTGGCGTCGGCCGTGAGTTCGTCCTCGAGTTCCGTCCAGATGGCGAGCGCCTCGTCCGACCTCCCCTGCGCATCGAGCGCGAGCACCAGCAAGAGGTTGCCTTCCTGCAACGCGGAGCCGGTCAAGCGCCGAGACTCGGACGCCCCCGGGCCCATCACGTCCACCAGCGCGCGCTCCGCTTCGGAGTGCTCGCCGGCGCGCAGCAGCGCCGCGCTCTTCGTCAGCTCGAACTCGGGCCGGTGCCGCCAACGCTCCGCGCAGCCGATGCAGCGTGCCAGAAGCCTTCGCAGCCCGGCCTCGTCGTAGTTGCGGGACACGAGCAAGCGGCGGTGGACCGCGTCGATCCAGTCGGGCAGACCGACGACCCACTCGGCTTCGACGAGGGCGCGCGCGCGTAGCGCCTGTTCCAGGTCACTGCGCTCCTGCACGAACCGCGGGAGGTCCTCGACGCGTTCGGAGGCGAGCAGCGCCTCTTCCACGACGAGCGCGACGCGGCCTTGCTCGCGCACCGCTTCGTGCACGCGGTCGAGCCGACGCCCCCTGTCCCCCGTGAACCAGGCGCGCACGGTGCCGTGACTGTCGATGGCGGCCACCGTCTCTCCGTCCAAGCTGAACTCGGCGCTCATCAGTCCGTGTTCCCACGGCCCGAGCTGCAAGATCAGATCGCCCGAGCGCGCATCGCGCACATCGACCTCGCCGTCCTGACCGACCGAGAGCAGACGCTTTCCGTCCGCGGCGAAGTGCAACGAACGCAGGTCGCCGTAGTGGTCGTCGATTCGGATGGGCTCCTCGGAGACTGCTCGCAAGTTCCAGAGCGCCAGCTCCCCGCTGGACGAGGACGAGGCCAAACGCTCGCCGTCGCGCGAGAAGGCGACGGCGCGCGTGCGCGACCTCCCGTGTCCATCGAAGCGGCAGAACTCAGCGCCGCTGGCCAGCTCCCAGACGAAGACCTCGCGCCCTGCTGCTGCCAGGTAGCGGCCGTCGTGCGACAGCGCGAGCTCGTAGACGCGCGAGTCACCTGCTTCGAGGACAGCCAGCTCCTCGCCCGTGCGGCAATTCCATTGGCGCACGGTTTCGTCGGAACTGCCCGTGTACGCCCGCGTCCCGTCCGCCGAGAGGACCACCGACGAGACCAGTTTGGAATGCCCGCGGAAGATGGCGATCAGGTCACCCGTTTCGACATCCCAAAGACGCGCGGTCTTGTCCGACCCTCCGGACAGCAGCGTGGAACCATCCGCGTCCAGCGCGACCGACGTGACGTTGGAAGTCTCCTCGTGGCCCCGATAGACGCGCAAGCGCGCGCCGGTCTCCAGCTCGTAGAGCCCGAGGAAACCGTCGGAGCCGCCGACGACGACGCGCTTGCCGTCGGCGAGCAAGGCTGCATCGCTAGCGCGCTCGAGGTCGGCTTGGAACATCGACGTCGCGCCATCCCCGTAGTCGTCCCAGCGCCGCAGATTCCCGCCGGTGTCCACCGAGAGCAGGCCTTCGCCATTGGGCAAGAAGCACAGGTGCGAAACCCCCTTCTCGTGGCCGCGCAGCACCCGTGAGCGGCGGTCGCTCAGTTGATGTAGGCGAACGACTCCGTCCTCGGACGCCGTGGCGACCGAGTCTCCCTGAGCCGCGATCGCCGAGATGCGCGCCGCATGGTCGTCGAAAGTGCCGACCAACGCACCGTCGAGCTGCCAGAGCTCGATGGCTCCCGTCGAGTCGCCCGTCACGAACCGGCTGCCGTCGCCGACCCACGCAACGCGCGTTCGAAGCTCGCCTGGGGCCAGATCCCGCGGTAGTTCGATCAAGCTGGACGCGCCGGTGGCCGCGTCCACCTCATGCAGCGCGCCCTTCGAGAGTAACGCCAGCAAGCGCGTTCCGTCGGGCGACCAACGCAGTTGTTCGATCCTGCCGCCGAGCGGTTCGATATCGAGCATGTGCCCGTCGTGTCGCTCGAAGATCGTCACGGCGCCGTTGTCGAACGCCAGCGCGAGCGAGCGGCCGTCCGGTGAATAGCTCGCGACCCCGGGTGCGCGCCCGGCGCGCGAAGCCGGCCACTCGATGACCTGGCGCTCGCCGACCGCGGTGCCGAAAGGATCGAGCCGAAAGAAGTCGAGGGTGTCGCCCGAGCTGACCGCGAGCTCGAGTCCGCCGGGCGCCAAGGCTTGCGTGCGCGCGACGGCATTTCCCGCGAAGGTCGGCACCAGTCGTTTGGGGTCGATGACGCGGCTCGCGGTCAGCTCGCCGCCGACTTCGACGCTCAGGAGCCGACCGCTGCTGGTGAACAGATGCACCATGCTCGAATCCGGTGCGACCTGGAGGGCGTCGATCAGATTGGCGCTGAGCTCGATATGGCTGCGCGCACCATCGGCGCGCAGGGCGAGATGGCCCCACTCCCAACCGCGCAGCTCGGGCTCGGCCTGTTCGAGGTAGCGCCGCGCTCGGCCGGCTTGATTCAGTTGCAGGCTGTACTTGGCCGCCGACACGTTCGCGATGTAGCTGGAGCGCCGCGACTCTTCGAAGTTCGCCGCCGCGATGCGCGCGTTGCGATCGGCCTCGGCTTCGCGCTCGCGCGCCAGTTCGAGGTTGGCCTGCGCCTCCGCGGCGTTCGCGCGGGCGCGATCGGCGTGGTTCTCGGCCTGCTCGCGCGCCGCATCCGTGATCGATTGCTGGATCGACAGCTCCTGCACCTGCTGATCCTTCTGCAGCGCGAAGCCGACGATGGATGCCAGCACGAGACAGATGATCCCCGTCAGCGCGGCGGCCATGCCGCGGTTGCGCGTGGTCCACTTGCGGAACTCGGCCCAGGCGCCGCCTTCGTACGCGCGCACGACGCGACCTTCCAGGTAGGCCTGCAGATCCTCGGCGACGTCGAGCATGCTTCCGTAGCGGTGACGCGCCTCGCGCGCCATCGCCTTCTCACAGACCGCGACGAGCTCGGCGGGGGCTTGCTTCGCGTACTTGGAGACCGGCGCCGGCGGAGCTTGCAGCACGCGCTGCAGCACGACGTGGGGCGAGATGCGCTCGCCCGGTTCCACGTACGGCGCGCGACCCGTCAGCATGAAGTACAGCACGGCACCCAGCGAGTAGACGTCGGAGCGCGCGCCGAGCTGACTGAGCTTCCCCTCGGCCTGTTCCAGCGCCATGTAGCTGGGCGTTCCGACGACGTCGCCGTCGAGCGTGATCAACGGCGATTCGGGATCGAGCGCTTGTTCGTCGCGGCGCACGGTACGAACGATGCTCAGCGAGGAAGGATCCGCCGCGGCCGGACGCACGCGATCGCGCTCGTGCTCGTCACGTCGTCCCAGGACGCGGGCCAGGCCCCAGTCCATCACGTAGACCTCGCCGAAGCGCCCGACCATGACGTTCGACGGTTTGAGGTCGCGGTGCACGACGCCCTTCGAATGCGCGAACGCCATCGCCTCGCAGACCTTCAAGATCAAGCCGATGGCGCGCGTCAGCGTCCAACCGTCCTTGTTCTCGCGCGCCAGGTCCAAGACCTCCTTCAGTTCGCGGCCGCGCACGAGTCGCATCGTGAAGTACAGCCGCCCGTCCTCGCCGATGCCCATGTCGTGCACGGGCACGATGCCGGGGTGGTCGAGCTGACCGGTGATCTGCGCCTCCTCGAGGAAGCGCGAAAGTCGCTCCTCGTCCTTGTCCGCGATCGGCCCGTCGGGCGAGGGCGTCGCGGTCAACACCTTCATCGCGAGCGTGCGGCGCAGGTCTTGGTCCCAGACGCGAACGACGGTACCCATCCCGCCGCGACCGACCTCTTCGCCGAGCCGGTAGCGAACGCTCGTCGCCGTCACGTGCGTCAGCTTCTTGAAGAGAGCGCGGGTCGTGCCGCTATCCGGCTTCGTCTCGCTCGAAGCCGTTGCCGCGTCGCTGGTACCGACGTCGGGACCCTGCAGCTCGATGCCAGGATCGATCCGAGCCACGTTGGGACCGTAGCGCTCGCGCAAGCGCTGGTGGAACGATGCTCCCTGTTCGGGGGGCGGGTCGGCGGCTCCTCGTTCGGTCATGGCGGGCGGTGTCGCGAGCGGGCGAAAGTGCGGCGCGTGAAGAATAGCAGTTGCGGCCACATCCACTGGCCTACGGAATCGTCACCAGCGGTTTCGTTCACGACAAATGCCCTACTTGGACAGCGAGCCGCTGAACGCGCCGTCGCTGCAATTCTGCCCGTCTCGACCCCCGCGCCGCCGACTCGTGCGCTCGAACGACGGGTCCGCTCTTCCGGTTCGGTAGCATCCCCGCCATGAAACGACCGCGGACCCTGGGCGCGCTGCGCGCCACCGGCTACTCCTCTCGCTCCGTGCGGAGCGAACTACGCGCCAACCTCATCGCTCGACTACGGGCGGGCGACAACGTCTTCCCGGGCGTCGTGGGCTTCGACCGCACGGTCGTGCCGCAGATCCACAACGCGATTCTCTCGGGGCACGACTTCGTGCTGCTGGGGCTGCGTGGGCAGGCCAAGACACGCTTGCTGCGCGCGCTGCCGGCGCTGCTCGACGAAGCGGTGCCGTACGTCGCCGGCACGACGTTGCGCGAGGACCCGTTGCAACCGATCACGGCCGCCACGCGCGCGCGCATCGAACGGGAGGGCGACGACCTCGCGATCGATTGGCTGGAACGCGAAGAGCGTTATCACGAGAAGCTCGCGACGCCGGACGTCTCGATCGCCGACCTCGTTGGCGACGTGGATCCCATCAAGGCGGCGACGTTGAAGCGTGCGCTCGACGACCCGGAGGTCATCCACTACGGCCTGCTGCCACGCTCCAACCGGGGTCTGTTCGCGATCAACGAGCTGCCCGACCTGCAACCGCGCATCCAGGTGGCGTTGTTCAACGTGCTGGAGGAAGGCGACTTGCAGATTCGTGGGTTTCCGCTGCGCCTGCCCCTCGACGTGCTGCTGCTCTTCTCGGCCAATCCCGAGGACTACACGAACCGCGGAAACATCATCACGCCGCTGCGCGACCGCATCGCGTCGCAAATCCTGACGCACTATCCGCGCTCGATCGCCGAGAGCCTCGCGATCACCGAGCAGGAAGCCTGGACGGCGCGCGGCGACGAGTTCGACGTGCAACTGCCCGAGTGGCTCGCCGAGACGATCGAGCGCGTCGCGTTTCGCGCGCGCGAGAGCGAGCTGGTCGACGCGAACTCGGGCGTCAGCGCGCGCATGACGATCGCGCTGCGCGAGAACGTCGTTTCGAACGCGGAGCGTCGCGCGCTGCTCGCGGGCTCGACCCAGGCCGTGGCGCGCGTCGCGGACATGTTCACGGCGTTGCCCGCGATCACCGGCAAGATCGAGCTGGTCTACGAGGGCGAGCGTGAAGGCCCACAGAAGGTGGCCCAGAAGTTGATCGGCGAAGCGCTGGGCGAGGTCTTCCAAGCGCGCTTCGCCAGCGCGCTCGAGCCGCGCACGGAGGGTGGCGAGGACAACGACATCGCGCCGATCGTCGCGTGGTTCTCGAGTCGCAACACGATCGACATCGAGGACGACCTGGCGGACGACGCGCTGCTCGAGCGGCTGAAGGACGTCCCCGCGCTCCGCACGGTCGCGGAACAAGCGCTCACGCCCAAGGCTCCCGGTGAACTCGCCGCCGCGATGGAGTTCGTACTGGAAGGCCTCGCCGAAGCAGGGCTCGTGTCCAAGAGTGAACGGGTGTCGGGCGCAACGTTTCGGGATTCGTTCGAGGATCTGATCAAGGGCTTCAGCGCTTAGAGCTTCGATGGACGTCCGATTCCACGAGTTCGACCCGAGCCTGCTGTCCCAGCGCGAGCTGCTCGAGCGTCTGCACGACCTCTTTCGCCAGCTCCTGCTCTGGACGAACGGCGACGTGGAGGAGGCGCTCGCTCTGCTCGAGCAGCTCGCCGAACAGCACGATCTGTTCGAGGGCCGCCTCGACGTGGCGGACGTGCGCCGCTACCTGGAGCGGGTCGGAGACATCACGCCGCCGGTCGGCGAGCGCGACGCGCGCCTGACCGCGCGCGGGGAACGGGGCCTTCGCACCCGCAGCCTCGAGGCGATGTTCAAAGGTATGCGCCCCGATGTCGCCGGCGACCACCGCGTGCCGGCGATCGGCCAGGGCGGCGAACCGACGAGTGAAACGCGACGCTGGGAGTTCGGCGATCGAACCGACCGCATCGCGTTCTCGCCGACGCTCGAGAACGCGCTCCGCCGCGGAGGCATCGAGGGCTTCTCCCTGATGGAAGAGGACCTGGAGGTCTTCGAGGTCGAGCACTCGACCGCCGCCGCGACGGTCATGATGATCGACGTCAGCCACAGCATGGTGTTGTATGGCGAGGACCGCATCACGCCGGCCAAGGAGGTAGCGCTCGCGATGGCCGAGCTCGTGACGACGCGCTTTCCGAAGGACTCGCTCGACGTCGTGCTGTTCGGTGACGACGCGTGGCGCGTGCCGCTGGAGCAACTGCCCTACATCGGCGTGGGCCCGTTCCACACGAACACGCGCGCCGGCCTGCGACTGGCGCGGGAGATCCTGCGCAAGAAGCGGCAGGCCAACCGGCAGATCCTGATGATCACCGATGGCAAGCCCTCGTGCCTGACCGAACCGGACGGCTCGCTCTACAAGAATCCTTTCGGCCTCGATCGACGCGTCGTGAACAAGACCCTGGAGGAAGCCGACCATCTGCGGCGCTTGTCGATTCCCGTGACGAGCTTCCTCTTGACCGAGGATCCGACGCTGGTCGAGTTCATCGAGACGTTCACGCGTACGAATCGTGGCCGCGCATACCTCGCTCGGCCCGACGCCCTGGGCTCCTTCGTGTTCGTCGACTACCTCCGAAACCGTCGCCGGCGTCCCTCGCACTAGTGCGCTTCGGCTGCCCGCTTCCCGCCCCTCTGCGCTCCATGGATCTTCTTCCTTGGCGTCTCACCGTCGTGCTGCTGGGCTGGCTCGCGGGCTGCAACGCGTTCCCGATCCAGATGTACGTCGACGCAACCGTGATCGAAGAGCTCGAGCGCACGCGCTATGCGAGCACCGTCCGCGACTCCGAGATCGCGGGAAGGATGAATGTCTTCCTCGACTACGACGGCGGGCCCTGGGAAGGTGAGGGCGACGACCAGCGCTACCATCGCGTCGACGGTCCGGTCGACGGGATCACGCCGGCGGAGTTCGAAGCGATCGGTACGGCGTGGACCCGCGACCTGGCGGACGGCGACCTCTTGCTAGCGAAGAACCTGGGCGCGCAGAGCCTCGCGACGACGCTGACGTTCGAGGATCTCGAACTGTACGACCACGTCGGCGTCCTGGTGCGGCACCGCGGGCGCTGGCACGTCGCCGAGTCGTGGCCTCGAGTCCGGTTCCTGGGTTCGGCGATCGACTTTGCGTCGCGCTTCGAAGGTCGCGTCGAACGCCGCCCACTGGGCGAGTTCCTCGCGCGCTATCGCACCTTGCAAGTCATTCGCGTGGGAACGCTCGAGCAGCGCGAAGCCCTGGCGCGCGCCGCCGTCGCATCGTTGTCGGAGGGTCTCGTCTTCGATCCCTATCACGACCCGAACGACGAGGACGTGTCGTGCTCCGAGTACGTCGCGTTGTTGTTCGAGCGCGTCGGCTTGCCGACGCCGGCTCGCGCCGACGTGAGCGACAACCCGTCCCTCCAGCGCGCGATGGACGCCTTGGGCTTCCGGCTCCCGTCGTACTTGACGCCGGACGGCTTCGCGCGGCTGCCCGGCGCCGTCCACGTCGGGTGGATCAGTCGCTTCGAGGCGTGGGAGCACCTCTGGATCCAAGAGGAATGCGTGCGCATGCTGCACGAGCGCTTCCTCGACGGCGGCAGCCTGGGTGACTACCTCGAGCCCGCGCCACTGACCTTGATGCGCTACCGCTCGACGACGCGCGCCTTCTTCCGTTGGGCGCAGGGCTACTTCCGCACTCGCCCGACGCGCGACGTCGCCCGCGTGCGGCGCGTCCTGGCGCGGCTGTACGACACCTGCTTCGAGCCCAAGGGCATCCGCCCCTGAGGCGAGGGGGCGCGAATCAGGATTCGAGGCCGAGTTCGCGCGCGATCCGCGACGTGGAGCGCCCCGGCAAGAGCGGGGCCAGGAACACGACGCCGCCGTGCTTCTCGACCCATTCCCGGCCGACGACGCCTTTGTGCGCCCAGTCCTCGCCCTTGACCAAGACGTCGGGGGTCACGGCTTGGACGATGTTCTCGGGCGTGTCCTCCGTGAACGGTACGACCGCGTCCACCATCTCGAGTGCCGAGAGCACGGTCATGCGATCGCTGAGTTCGTTGATGGGACGCGGCTCGCCCTTGAGTCGCCGGACGCTCGCATCGTCGTTCACGCCGACGATCAGGATGTCGCCGCGGCTCTTCGCCATGCGCAGGTACTCGACGTGGCCGGCATGCAGCACGTCGAAGCAGCCGTTGGTGAACACCACGCGTTTGCCCTGCGCGCGCCATTCGGCCACGGCCGCAGGCACGTCGTCGCGAACGAGAATGCGCTGATGCAGCGAGCGATGGCCGAGCGCGACGCGCACCTCGTCACGCGTCACCGCCCAGGCGCCGCGACGCGCGACACAGATGCCCGCCGCGTGGTTCGCGAGCGTCACGGCGTGCTCGAGGCTGGCTCCTGCCGCGAACGCCAACGCGAGGTTGCCGATCACCGTGTCGCCCGCTCCCGTCACGTCGAAGACCTGACGCGCGAGCGCCGGCACGCGGCCCGCGCCATCCGGCCCCTGGAAGTAGATCCCGTCGGCGCCCAGCGTGATCACCGAACAGTCGAGCTCGGCCAGGGCCTGGATCTCGACGGCGGCTCCGGCCACGTCCTCGAACGTCGGCAGCTTGCGCCCCACGGCCTCCTCGGCCTCCTTGCGGTTCGGTGTGACGAGCGTCGCGCCCCGATAGCGCCGATAGTCGTTGCCCTTCGGGTCGACGAGCACGGGCACCCCCGCCGCGCGCGCACTCATGATCGTCGTGTGCAACACGCGATCGGTCAGCACGCCCTTGCCATAGTCCGACAGGACCACGGCGCCGACCGCGCCCACGCGTCGTTGGAAATCGGCGAGCAAAGCGTCCTCGATCGCAGGCGCGATCGGTCCGTTCTCCTCCCAGTCGATGCGCACCAACTGCTGCCCGCCGCACACGAGGCGTGTCTTGCCGGTCGTCGGTCGACCGGGTTCGCGCGGACAGCCGTCGGCGGAGACACCGATCTGCCCGAGGAGGCCCAGGAGCCGCTCGCCCAATTCGTCGTCGCCGACGACGCCGAGCACCTCGACGGCCGCGCCCATCGCCGACAGGTTGGCGGCCACGTTGCCTGCCCCGCCCAACCGCTCGTCCGTCGAGCGCGCCGACAGCACGGGGATCGGCGCCTCGGGCGAGATGCGCACGACGTCGCCCTGGATGTATCGATCGAGGATCAGGTCGCCGACGATCAGGACGCGCGGCTGGCCCAGCGAGTCGAGCCACAGGAGGAGTTCGCGTTCGTTCATGATGTTCGAGGAGCGACGGGGTGCCGATGATACCCACCCGTCTCCTTCAGGACCGCGACGTACGCCGCGACGCCTTCGGCCAGCGCGATGGGCTCGGCGACGTAGCCGGCTCGACGCACGCTGGTTAGGTCGGCTTGGGTGAAGGCTTGGTACTTGCCCGTCAAGGAGTCGGGGAACGGAATCTCGACGACCTCGGTCCCGTCGTAGTGCTTGGCGACCTCCTCGGCCAACGCACGGAAACTGAGCGCCGTACCCGTTCCGCAGTTGAAGATGCCGCTCGGCGAGCCCTCCTGGAAGAAGTGGAGGTTCATCGCGACCGCATCGTCCACGTGGACGAAGTCCCGACGAAACGACTCCGAGCCCTCGAAGACCGACAGAGTGCCGGTCTCGGCGATCTGGTGATGGAACTTGTAGACGACCGACGCCATGCGGTCCTTGTGGTTCTCTTGCGGCCCGTAGACGTTGAAGTAGCGCAGGCCGATGATCTGCGTGCTCGCCGTCGGCAGCACGCGGCGCACGTGCCGGTCGAAGAGGAACTTGGAGAAGGCGTAGACGTTGAGCGGATACTCGCAGACCTCTTCCTCGCGGAAGCCGTCGTCGCCGTCGCCGTAGACGCTGGCGGACGAGGCATAGAGGAACGGGCAGCGACCCTGGCAGAACTCGAGCAGCAGCTTCGAGTACTCGTAGTTGACGCTCAGCATGAAGCGCCCGTCGTGCACCATCGTGTCCGAGCACGCGCCCTGGTGGAAGACGGCTTCGATGGCTCGTCCGCTCCAGCGATCGAGGTCACGCGCGAAGTCGCGATAGTCGACGAGGTCGGTGAACGCGAGCGAGTTCAGGTTCCGGTGCTTCCCCCCCTGCTCGAGATCGTCGACGATCACGATGTCCGTATGGCGCTGGGCGTTGAGCCCGCGCACGAGATTGGAGCCGATGAAGCCTGCGCCGCCGGTAACGATGATCATGGGGAGAGCATTGGAGCGGAGCGGGCCGCGCGACGAAAGAGTGCGGCCGCCCCGATCACGCCTCTCGGCCTTCATCGGCCGGCGGCGTGTCCTTGAAGCGGTCGTGCAGCCAGAAATACTGCTCGGGCCGCGCGCGAATCGCGCGTTCGTACTCGGCGTTCACGCGCGCCGCGATCTCGCTCGGCCCCAGACCGGCAAAGGTTTCCGGACCCAGGACGGTGGGAATCTCGACGCGCCAACGCAGCGGCTCCTCGGTCCGATAGCCAAAGACGAAGACCAACGGGACGCCGAGACGGCGGATCAGCACGCCCGCCGACCGATCGCAGCGCGCCGGCCGCCCGAAGTAGTCCGCCAGAACAGGACGCTTGCGCGCGCGCTGATCGAGCAGCAGCCCGAGCGAACCGCCGGCCTTCAAGATCGTGGGTCCCGCCTCCATCGCGCCACGCCGCGGAAGGAGTCGTACGCCGAGTCGCTCGCGCAGGTCTTGCAGGTCGCGCGCGAGGTAGTGGTTCTTCGGCGGCTTGCCGACGACGTAGACCGAGCGGAAGCCGATCAACGGCATGGCCGCCGCCGCTACCTCCCAGTTGCCGAGGTGCGCGGTGGTCAAGAGGCACCCGGAGCCCGAGGCGACGAGGTCGCGCACCACGTCGGGGACTTCGAACGAGATGCGCTCGCGCCGCTCGGCCTCGGACATGCGCATGACCTGATCGGCCTCGACCGTGACGCGCAGGAAGTGTTCGAAGGCCGTCAGGACGCGCGCCTCGCGCTCCTTCCCCTCGAGCGGTCCGAGCGCCGTCTCGAGGAAGCGCCGCGCCGCGTCGGCGTGCCGACGATCCAAACGTCGGCCCGCACGCGCCAACAGCGCGACGGCTGGATCGAAGACCGGCATCGGCAAGCGACGCAGCCCGGCGAGCGCACCGCGCGCCAGTAGCGCCTCGCACCAGGCAAGGGGCCCCTTGCGCGCGCCATCGATCGCCTGCCGCGCGATCGGCCAAGCGACGGAGGTCCCGGGCGACGGGAGCGCGGCCGCGTCCGCATCGCTCGTGCGCCTCATCGTGAGAGCCTCATCCGTGCAACCCCTCGTGCAGCGCGTCGAGTCGCTCGATGTGCCGTGCCGCGCGCAGCGATTCGAGTTGGGCCTCGAGGATCGCCTCGCCGGAGAGAATCGTGAACTCGATCTCGAGCACGTGCACGCGCTCGCCGCGGAGCTTGACCGCGTCCTTCGCCGTGACCACGACCCAACGCTCGTCCCGGCCGAGCCCGTCCAGGTCGCCGCTGACGAACGCGTGATGATCGGGAAAGCGGCGATGACCGGCGATCCGCGCGCCCAGCGAGCGCACCGTGGCTTCGAAGCCCTCGGGGTTCCCGATGCCGCTGACCAACTCGACCGTGCGGCCGGCGAGCGCGCCCACGTCGCTGCGCGCCCCCGCGGGTGTGCGCAACGCAACGGGACGGTGGCTCGCGGTCAGCACCGGCACGCCGGGCGCGAGCGCGCTCAATTCGGACTCCAACGCGGCCAACTCGTCCGGCGTCACGCGATCGGCGCGCGTCACGATGATGGCATCGGCGCGCGCCAACGCCGCCGGGGTCTCGCGCAGGAGTCCGCGCGGCAACAGCGCGCGCACCGGCTCGGCTCCAGCGCCCGCCAAACCCCACGGCCGCAAGGCGTCGATCAAGACCAGGTCGAGGTCACGCGCGAGCCGTCGATGTTGGAAGCCGTCGTCCAGGACGATGACATCTGCACCGGCGTCGATCAACTGCCATCCGCCACGCACGCGGTCGGCGTCCGCCACGTGCGGAACGTCGGGCAAGAGCGACGCCAACAGGCGTGCTTCGTCGTTCCCTTCGGCACCGCCGCGATAGCCGCGCGAGAGCAGTCCGACGCGGCGCCCGCGACGTGCCAGCCGACGCGCGATGTCAACGACCGCCGGCGTCTTGCCGGTGCCACCCGCCGACAGGTTGCCGACGGAAACGACCGGCGCCTCGAGGCGCGCGGCCGGCAACCATCCGCGGTCGTAGAGCTCGCCGCGCAGGGCCACGACGCCACCGAACAGAAACGCCGGCAGGCGCAACCATTCGACACCCCCACCCCGCAACGCCAGCCGCTCGTCAACGCGCCGCTTGGTCATGCTCCGAGCTACGAGAAGCGCTGGCGCTGGAAGTCCTGGCGCTGAAGACGGAGCTACCGGAAGCGCTGAAGCTACAGCGCAGGCGACTCTTCCTCGGGGATCAGCTCGATCAGGCCGCGCTCCATCTCGAGGAACGCGATCTTGATCGGGTTCTGCTCGCGCGTCTCGATCAGCGGCGCGGCGCCGCGGATCAGCTCCCGCACGCGCTTTTGCAACAGCGCGGTCTTGTGGAACGAACCGGAAACCGATTTCTGGAGGCGCTGGGGAAGGGTCGTGTCCATGGATGTACCGTCTGATTGGGCGCGCGGCGCCCGGTGGAGGACCGGGCAGCTTACCTCGCGGAGGTCCATGGGATCAATGGATCCCGCTTACGAGAGCCGCGGCGCAAGAACGTTGTCGAGCCCGACGACCAGATCCGCCACGCGCGCCGGGGCCACGCGGGCCGTCAGCTCGCGCCAGGCCGCCAGGCGGCGGCGGGCGGGCTCCAGCGAGCCGGGCCCGTAGCGGCGCGCATCGCGCCCGGCGAGGCGCCCGAGGGCGACATCGTCCGCCACCTCGACGACCAGCAGCCGATCGAGGCGGCTCGAGAGGCTCGGATCGAAGAGCGCGGGCGACTCGAGCACCAAGGCTCGATCGGGCGGCACGTCCACCTCCACGGTTTCGGGAACACCGCCGGCGTCCGCGCACTCTCGCCGCACGACCACCCGCTCGCCGCGCGCGCGCGGCACCAAGACCTCGCGCTCGAACGCCGCCAGGTCGAAGGTCGCCGCTTGGTAGCAGGCCAGCGGCAGGAACGCGGCGTCCAGCCGCCGCGCGAGGTCGCGCGCCAGCAACGTCGCGCCCGAGCCGGGCGGGCCCGCGACGCCCAACACGGCGGGCGGCAGGAACGTCGCGCGGCGCGCGCCGATGGTGTCGAGCATGCGGTCCAAGGCCTCTGTCCGCGCGTCCAGTTGCGTGCCCAGCGCGCCGAAGTCATCGATCGAGCCGCCAGGGGCGAGCCACTCGCCCTCGGGGGCGAACCCGAACCGACAGAAGACGAACGGCAAGCCGTTCGCCGCCGCCGCCGCGCCGTCGGTCGCGCGATCCCCGACCATCACCGCCGAGCG
The DNA here is from genome assembly GCA_040880665.1 of Planctomycetota bacterium. Lineage (GTDB taxonomy): Bacteria > Planctomycetota > UBA1135 > UBA1135 > JBBDIB01. The sequence goes on along the minus strand of JBBDIB010000044.1, from coordinate 11,263 downwards.
CGTCCCGAACAGCCCGAGGAGCTGCTCGAGCATGTCGCCCTTGTCCAGCACGCCCGGTGACGCGAGACAGCGCGCGGCCTCCATCCAGCGCGCGAGCCCGAGCGCTTCCCACATGTGATCGAGGTACGCCTGGCTGCAGTTGGAGGCGACGGCCAGGCGCGCGCCCGACGCCTTTAGCGCGTCGAGGGCCTCGGCTGCGCCGGGCATCAGCGCCGCCCCACCCGCTTCCAGCAGTCGATGCTCCTCCGCCACGCACGCGGCCTCGAGGTGCCGCCGCGCGCTCGGGTCGAGATCCGAGAAGAGCGCGTCGAAGCCCTGTTCGAGCGGCAGCCCGACGAGCCCCATCCACTCCGCCGTCGAAGGCAGGGCCCGCTCGAGCGCCAACTCGTCGAAGGCGCGTCGCGCGCCGATACGGGCCGCCTGGACCCAGAAGCGGTCGGTCGCTACGAGGGTTCCGTCGAGGTCGAAGAGGACGGCATCGAAGGGCGGCGCGCTCGGCATCCCGGGGAGGCTGCCCGATCGACCCGAACGAGGCTAGCCCGATTCGGAAACCTGGGCCGGCGCGGCTACAGCTCGTCGCGTCGGCTGCCCGCGCGCAGGCGCTCCGAACCCAGGGGCTGGGGCGCGACCGTGGGTACCTCGTACGGCGCGCCGTGCTCCCCGCGTGGGCGGCTGAAGAGCTCGACCAAGCGGCCCACCGGCAGGGGCCACGCACAGACGAAATCGGCCCCCTGGGCGAGGACCTCCGGGCGCCACGCTTCGACCGGACCGCGACCGGTCACGACCAGCGTCGCTTCGGGGTGCTGGGCCCTGAGTTCGCTGACGATCGCCGCGCGACCGGGCTCGTAGCCACACACCCAGATCGCGCGCAAATCTGGCGCCTCCGAGGCAGAGAGCACGAACTGGAGATCGGGAAGCTCCTGTCCCAAGTGCTGAACCAGCGCGCGCGAGAGGGAACGCTCGGGATGGACGGTCGTCAAGAGACAGACGCGCCTGGAATCCTCCGTACGCCGCACGGCCTCGCGCGGCACGGCCTCCCGCTGCACGGCCTCCCGCTGCACGGCCTGCACAGGATGGATCTCGTCGACATTCGCAAGCTTCTCGCTCTCTTCCATCATCCTGTCCCTGGGCGTCCTGCGCCGCTTCTGCTTCCGATGCCTGCCGACCCCTTCCACTCCCTCGAGCCACCAACTACGGCCTATCCGAACGCGTACCTAGGTCGGTGAGCACCGGATGGGCTATCGTTCGCCGCGGATCGAGCCCTGCGACGATTCCAATTCGCCCCCCCGGATACCAGTCTCGATTGGGTCGATTCCGCGCCCCTTCCCGAATGTGGGCTTCCCGATCAGTACGAGCGTTGTCCAGCGCGCGTGCCCTCTGATACGGAAGGCTTACCGCAAAGCGACCTGACCGAGCCCACCTTCCCAACCTGGAGCGAGCCTACAGTCGGGCGGCTCGGACCTATCCTCCCCCCGCTTGAAGACCCTCCTTCCCTTCGCACGTCGGTTCCTACGCCACCGGCTGCTGCTCTCCATCGGTGTGACCGCGGTGCCCCTGATGGCGGTCGCGGACATTCAGATCACGCTCCTCATCGGGCGTGCCATCGATCAACTGCGGCTCACGGGCGAGACCGACTTCCTACCGCGCTTCGCCACCGGCCTGTTGGTCCTGGCCGTGGCGCAGGGCCTGTTTCGCTTTCTGCAGCGCTGGCTGATCGTCGGCGTTTCCCGGCGCTTCGAACGCGATCTCAAGCAGGAGTTGTTCGATCGGCTCGTGCGGCTGTCGTTCCGCTTCCACGACAAGAGCCGCTCCGGTGACGTGGTCACGCGGCTGACGTCCGACGTCGAGAACCTGCGCATGGTGCTCGGGCCGGGCACGTTGATGTACGTCCTGAGCGCGATGGTGATCGTGCCCGGCAGCCTCTACGTGCTGACGAAGATGGCGCCCCTCTTGACGCTCTGCATGGTCATTCCGCTGTTCGGCGTGACCTTCACCATGAAGTACTTCGCGCGGCGGCTCCACCGCCTCTCGACCAACGTCCAGGAGCGGCAGTCGGACCTGGGTCACCGAGCCCAGGAGAGCTTCGGCGGCGTGCGCGTGATCAAGGCGTACGGAATCGCCGATCGCGAGAGCGAGCAGTTCACCGAATTGAGCCGCCGCAGCGCGGACGCCGCCGTCGACTACTCCAAGGCCAGCGGCATGACACAAGCGCTGGTCGGGTTGGCGCACAACCTCGCCTTTCTACCGATCCTGTTCGTCGGTGGCGCCGCGATGATCGACTCGACCCTCGCGGCCGGCGACCTCTTCAAGTTCGTCGACCTGGCGAACAAGTCGTTCTGGCCGGTCATCGCGTTGGGCTGGATGGCGGGGCTCGTTCCGCGCGCCATGGCGAGCGCCGACCGCGTGCAGGCGCTACTCGACGAGACGTCCGAGATCGAAGAGCCCACCGACCCCGTCTCGTTGCCGCGCGTGCGCGGCGCGCTGACCCTCGAGCGCGTGTCGTTCCGCTATCCGGGCGCAGCGCGCTTGGCGCTCGACGACGTCTCGATCGCAGTCGCGCCCGGCGAAACGCTGGGCATCGTCGGTCCGACGGGCTCGGGCAAGTCGACGCTACTGTCGCTCGTCGGGCGCTTGTACGAGGGCGAGGGCACGATTCGCCTCGACGGTGTTCCGCTGGCCGAGCTCTCGTTCGCCACGTTGCGCGGCGCGCTCGCCTTCGTACCGCAGGATGGTTTCCTGTTCTCCGACAGCTATCGCGCGAACCTGTCGTTGGGTGCGAGCGCACCGCTCGGCGACGAACACCTCTGGCGGCTGGTGAAAGAGGCCGGACTCGAACGCGAGGTGCGCTCCTTCCCGCTCGGACTCGAACAGCCCATCGGTGAGCGCGGCGTGACGCTGTCCGGCGGGCAACGACAACGCACGTGCATCGCCCGTGCGCTCGCGGCGGATCCCGTGATCCTGGTGCTCGACGACGCGCTCTCCGCCGTCGACACGGAGACCGAGGCAAAGCTGATCGGCAACCTCGAGCGCGCCGGGCGCGGCCGCACGGTGCTGGTCGCAGCGCACCGGCTGGGAACCGTGAAAGGCGCGGACAAGATCATCGTGTTGAACGACGGCCGCATCGATGCGGTCGGAACGCACGCTGAACTGCTCGAAAGCTCGAACTGGTACCGCCGGACCTGGAAGCACCAGAGCATGCAAGCGGAGCTCGAGAAGGAGCTGGGGCGACGATGAGCCCGACCGCGCCCTCCCCGCGAGAGCAACGCTCGTCCGTCGTCATGCGGCTCGCCGCCTTCGCACGGCCCCACCGGGCGCGCTTCGCCGGAAGCTTCGCGCTGCTAGCGGGCCTGTTCCTGTGTGAACTGGCGCTGCCCTGGGTCCTGCGCACCGCGATCGACGGTCCGATCGTCGCCGCGCAGACCGAGCGGGCGGCAGCGGCGGAAGGCGCTTTCGACGCCACGCCGTACATGTTCCAGCTCGGGGGATGGTCGCTCGTCTACCTCCTCGTCGTATTGATCGCGGCCGTGGTGCAGTACTCCCAACTGCGCTACGTCACACGCACCGGGCAGCGCGTGATCCACGATCTGCGCACGCAGCTCTTCACGCACGTCCAGCGCATGGACATCGCCTGGTACGACCGCAACCCGATCGGCGCCCTGGTGACGCGCGTGACGAGCGACATCGAGAATCTGTCCGAGCTCTTCACCTCGGGCTTCGTCGCCCTGGCGTTCGACCTCGTCAAGATCTTCGTCGTGCTGGGACTCCTGTACTGGGTCTCGGTGCCCTTGGCCACGGTCGTCACGGCGCTCGTGCCGCTGCTCGTCATCACGAGCATCCTCTTTCGAGGCGGTGCCCGACGCGCGCATCGCGTCGTGCGCGCCAAGCTCTCCAAGCTCAACGGCTACCTGCAAGAAGTGCTGTCCGGCATTCGCGTCGTGGCCATGTTCGGGCGGCAAGAGCGCGTTTCGAGTCGCTTTCGGCAGGAGCTGGACTCGTACTACCGCGCGAACCTGAAGACCGTCCTGCTCTTCGCGCTGTTCTTCCCCTTGATCGGATTCCTGACGGTGCTCGTCGAGGGTTCGATCCTGTGGACGGGTGCCGGCGCGCTCTCGAACGGCACGCTGACGTTCGGTGACTTCCTCCTCTTCTGGTGGTGGGTCGGCATGCTGCTCGGGCCGATCCGCGAGCTGGGCGAGCGTTACAACGTCCTGCAGTCCGCGTTCGCATCGGCCGAGCGTGTCTTCGAGGTGCTGGACACGAAGGCGAAGGTCGTGACGGCCGACGCGCCGACGGCGCTCCCCGAGCCCTTCCGCGGACACGTGCGCTTCGAGAACGTCAGCTTCGCCTACGGCGACGACGAGGTGCTGCGGAACATCTCGTTCGAGATCGCGCCGGGGAAGACCGTGGCACTCGTCGGCGCGACGGGCTCGGGCAAGTCGACCCTGGTGCAGCTCTTGCTGCGCTTCTACGACCCGCTCGCAGGCCGAATCACGATCGACGGAGTCGATCTCGCGCAGCTCGAGCCGCACGCGTGGCGCCGCCACCTCGGCGTCGTGCTGCAGGAGGATTTCCTCTTCTCCGAAAGCTTGGAAGCGAACCTGACCATGGGGCGCTCGGAGGTCAGCGCCACGTCCCTCGCCCACGCGCTCGACGTCTCGACGGCGGGCGAGCTGATCGCGCGCTTGCCGCAGGGCCTCGAGACCCAGGTCGCCGAGCGCGGAGTGACGCTCTCCACCGGTGAACGCGAGTTGTTCGCGATGGCACGCGCGCTCGCCGGTTCGCCTCGGTTGATCGTGTTCGACGAAGCGACGGCCAGCGTCGATTCGGCGACCGAGGCGCGCATCGAGGAGGCCACGCACCGACTCTTGTCGGGCCGCAGCGCCCTGGTCGTCGCCCACCGGCTGTCGACGGTCCGACGCGCCGACACGATCCTCGTCATGGACCGCGGACGCCTGGTCGAATCAGGGACGCACGACGAGTTGTTGGCGAGCGGCGGGCTCTACGCCAAGCTCTACGAATTGCAGTTCTCCGACGACACGCTTCCCTAGACGTGATGGCACTCCTCTCGACTCTCCTCGCCGTTCTCTCGTTGGCCCTGTCGGGTCAAGCGGCTTCCCCGACGTCGCCGGCGGCGGCGCTCCGCATCGATGGTGTCGAGGTAGCTGGCGCCGACTACCGCGCGTGGCTCTTGGCTCGCCGCGGCGAGTTCCAGGTCGAGACGGTGTTGCTGCATCGCCGCGTGCTCGCGCTGGCCGATGCCGAAGGGTGTCGCGTTCCCGATGTCGTGATCGAGAGCATCCTCGAGGGCGAGATCGCGACGCGCGTGGAAGGTGCGTTCGGGGGCGAGCGCGAGCGCTGGCTCGCCGAGCTGCACGGTGCGGGCCGCAGCGAGGCCGGACGCCGCATCGAGCGGCGCATCGACCTCGAGATCGATCGCAATCTGATGGCGATCGTCGCCGCACGCAATCCCGTCGAGGAGCACGAGCTGCGCGCCGAATGGCAACGGTTGTTCGGCGAGGAAGGCCGCCGCCCGAAAGCGCGGCTCCTCTTCCAGCGCTTCGTGCAGCAATCGATCCCCGGCGAGTCGCGCGAGGATCGACGCGCGCGTCGTGAGCGCGAGATCGAGGCGCTGCGCACCCGCGTGCTCGCCATTCGCGCCCGCGCCGAGGGTGGCGAGAGCTTCGAAACCCTGGTGCGCGCGCTGTCCGAGGACGGGGCCACGCGCGAGACGGGCGGGCTCGTCGCCGCGGGGCTCGACCTCCACGGTTGGCCGAGCACTGCTGTCGAGGCGATCCATGCGCTCGAAGGGGGCGCGATCAGCCCGCCCCTCTTCGCGCAGGGCGGTTTTTGGCTGGTCCGGAGCGAGGGCTGGACCGACGTTCCGTTCGAGTCGGTCCGCGAACAGATCGAGGAGCGCGTGCGCTCCCGCGGGCCCGATGGACGCGACGTCGCGGAACTGCGTCGCGCACTGTCGAGCGGCGCCGCCGAGGCGTTGCAGCCCGCGTTCTTCGTCGCTGGTGCGCCGGACGACACCGTGTTGATCGTGGACGGCGAACCGATCACGCGCGACGCGGTCGAGCGCTTCGTCGCCGGCTATCGCGGTGAGCACTACACGCGCCGCTTCGCCGAGTGGTTCGTGCTCGGCCGGCTCGCCGCCGAAGCCGGCGTGGTGGCGACCTCCGAGGAAGTCTCCGAACGCGTCGACACCGCGATCCTGCGGACGATCGAAAGCGCGCACGAAGGCGACCGCGCAGCGTGGCTCGAATCGCTGGGCACCGCCGGCAGGACCGAGGAGTTCTACCGCCGCGAGCTGGCGCATCGCGAACACGAGTCCTTGCTGCTCGAACGACTGCTGCGTCGCGCGCACGCGCCCACGGAGGCCGAGGTGCGCGGTTTGTGGGAACGGCTCCACGGCCCCGGCGGGCGACGCCTCGGCGCGCGCTGGATTCGCCTCGACCTGGTCGCGCCGGATCTGCCGCCCGACGCCGATCAAGCGACGATCCGCGCAGCACACGCGGCCGCGCGCGCGTCCAAGTTGGCCGAGGCCGAAGCGCTGCGTCAGCGGCTGGCGGCCGGCGAGGACTTCGGCGCGCTCGCGCGGGAGGTCTCCGACGACGTGGCGACGAGGTCGCGCGGCGGCGAACCAGCGCCGGGCGTCTTCCTCGAAGACCTGGTGCGTGATCCGGCGCAGCTCTTCGAGCCCCTGGAACGCGGAGCGCTCGGTGGCCCGCTCGAGTTCGACGGAGCGTTCTGGCTGTTCGAACTGCTCGACGTGACCGAGGTACGTTTCGAAGACGTGCGCGACGAGCTGTTCGCGCGCGCGCTCCAGGAGCGCCCGAACGAACTCGTCCTGCTCGAGTATCGGCGCGAGCTGCTCGGCGATCCCGTCGTGGAAGTGTTGCGGCCGCTCGCGGGCGAGTGACGCGCGCGGCGGCGTTCAGCGCCGCGCCGTCGCTTCCACCAGGCGAGAATCGAGCTCGCGCCTCGTCGCGCCCTCGAGCCCCCACGCGTCGAGCTGCGCTTCGAACTCCGCGATCAACGCGGGGTGATCTTCCGCCGCGCTCGACCGTACGCGCTCGAGGCGCGCTTCCGCCCAGGCGAGGCGCAGCTCCGCGTCCTCGGGGTCGAAGTCGAGCGCCGCGGCGAAATGACGTTCGGCGACCTCGGGCCGCCCCAAGCGCGCTTGGATCGTGCCCGCGAGACCGCGCGCGCGGAACACCTCGCGGGGAACGACGCCGTCCGCGGTCGCCACGCGCTGCAGTCGCGCGAGCGCTCGCCCCAGAAGCTCCTTCGCCGCGTCTTCGTCGCCCTCCCGGAGCCGCGCGAACCCGCGTCGTGATTCCAGCGCGGCCAAGAGCGTCTCGACGCGCGAACTCCCGGGGTAGCGCGCGGCCAGGTCGCGCGCGACGGCTTCCGCCTCGGCTTCCCCCTCCGCCGCTTCGGCCAGGTAGATCGCGTGGTTGAAGTCGCGCTCGGCGAGGTCCAGCTCGCGTTCCGCGGCCGGCACGCGCGCGAGCACGACGACGGCGAAGCCCAGCGCGACGACCGACGACTCGACCAACGGTCGGCGAGCACGCCACGCGACGACGAGCGCGTGGACCGCGTACCCGGCGAAGGGCAGCGCCAACGGCAACAACGCGAGTCGAATACGCCCCGAAACCACGGTCAGCACGATCGTCGCGGCGTACAGGATCAAGAACGCGGCCAGTTCCCACGTCGCGCCGCGCTCGCGTCGAAGCGACAGCGCAAGGCCAGCCAACGCGAGTCCCCCGACGAAGCCCCACCCGACGAAGGGGCCACGCAGCGCTCGCACGTGTTGTCGGTCCCACGCGAGGCTGTGGTTGTCCGGCGTCTCGTACGGCGACAGCACCAGCCGCAACTTGCGCGCGAGGATCGCGAGATGCAGCCCGGGCCGAGCGACGATCGAGCGCCAGGTCTCGCGCATCCAGAACCGACTGACCTCGCCGCGATCCAGCGGTGCGCGGCCCAGGCGACGTTCGGCCTCGTGGCGCCAGTCATCGGCCTCGTGCTCGGGGATGCCGCGCACCCAGGGAAACTCCGTCGCCCGCCCGCTCGGATTGTGCTCGTTGTTGCCGCCGTAGAGATTCGTGCCCGCGCCGCTGGTGGAAAGCGCGAAGACGCCGCCGACTGCCAGGTTGCGCACGGCGACGGGCGCGAGCACGAGCGTGATCCCCGCGAGCACGACGAGGCTCTGACGCAGTCGCGGCCCCCTGGCTGCGCGCAGCCACGGCACGACGACGAAGAACGGCAAGAGCAACAGCAGGTTGCCGCGCAGCAGTGCACCCAGTCCCGCGGTCACTCCGAGCGCCAACCACGCGCCGCGCCGCCCTTCGCGCGTGGCCCAGAGCAGCCAGGTCAGTAACGCCACCAGCGGCAGGACGAGATTCGGTTTCAGGAACAGGACCGCTGCGTGGATCCAGGGCAGCGACAACGCGCCGAGCGCGCCCGCGACGAGCGCGGGCCAGGGCCCGAACAGGCGCCGCGTGACGAGCGCGACGAGGCCGACGCCCAGGGCTCCCAGGAGCGCCTGCGCGTGCCGCGCGCCGGTGCGATTCGGCGTCCACGCGCCCGCTTCGTCGCGCTCGCCCGCGAGCGCGTGGAACAGCCCCAGCGCGTAGGGATAGAGCGGCTCTTGGAAGAAGACCTCGTCACCCAGCCAATTCCCCGACGCGATCTCGAGCGACCAGCGCTCGTACGAAGCCTCGTCGATCACCGGGCGATCGGCCCACGGATGGTGAGCCTCGTAGTCGATCGCGACACATGCGCGCACGAGCCACGCCACGAGCACGATTCCGACGAGCCAGACGAGTTCGCGCTGCCGGGTCGCGATGTCTCCTACGGAACCATGACCGCGAGGCCCTTCGAGCTGGCGTACGTCTGGCTCGTGCCGTTGAGGCTGAAGAACTGCGCGTAGGCGGTGAAGCCGGGGACGGCGTTGGCTGCGACCGGGTACGACCGCAGGAGCTTGCCGCTCGAGTCGGTAACCGTGAACTCGAGCACCAGGAACGTCGGCGAACCGAACACGTTGAGCGTCGCGAGGTTTCCGATCGGCGTCGGCGGCACCTGCAGGTTGCCGAGCGCCAAGGCGCACGGCGTCGCCGCGGGCGCGTTCCCGCCCAAGAGGTGCAGCGTCGTGCCGGCGAACGGCACGCTCAGGGCGTCGATCGTTGGCTCGCCGAGCGTGCCGGCGGTGCCGGTGCCGTACTCGACGATGCTGCCCGCCGGCGCCGTCCAGGCGTTCGTGGTGAGCGCGGACTGTCCCGTGTTCCCGTACCAATCCTCCGATCCGAAGCGGTAGCTGACGTCACCGACCAGGTTGCCGGGGAGCTCCGCGCGGAAGACCTGACCGCCCGAGGACAGCGCCCCGAGGCGCCCCAGCGAGACGCCGTCGACCGCGTACGAGATGTCCGTCGGGTTGTACCAGGTGATGTAGTACGGCGCGTTGTCGTAGACGTGAGCCCGCACGGCGACCGGCTCCGCCGTCGCGACGCGCGCTCCGGTGTCCTCGACGTTGGGCAGATAGGGAGCGTGCGTGTCCGGGATCTGGGTCGTGTTTCGATAGAAGCGGTTCGGTGCGCCGTTGTCCGCCGCGACGAGCACGTCGTAGTCGCCGTCGCCGTCCGTGTCGCAGCAGTCCGCATCGAGCGATGTGACCGAGATCGCGCCGAACGAGATCTGGGTGAAGGAGAAGGTCGCGCTGCCGTTGTTGTTGTTCCGGTACAGGCGGTCGCTGCCCGAGAAGTTGGCCACGAAGAGGTCGAGATCCCCATCGTTGTCGTAGTCGAAGAAGTCGCCCTCGTTGTCGTCGGGGGAAGATCCGCTGAGGATTGTGACGGTGTCGAACACGCCGGCGCCCGTGTTGCGCATCGTGTTGTCGTCGAACCCGAAGCTGCCGGCTCCGCCCCAGTTCAAGCCGTAGATGTCGAGATCGCCGTCGCCGTCGAGGTCGCCCATCTCCTGCTCGTAGTGCCCGCCGCCCGACGTGTATCCCGGCGGGAACGAGCTGCCGGTCACGTCGCGGAAACCGAGCGCACCGCCGTTCGTCGGCGCCAGCGTCGAGCCATCGAGCCGGTTCGCGAACATGCGCGGGGCCTCGCCGCGCGCGCCGTGCAGGACGTCGAGATCGAAGTCGCCGTCGATGTCGCCCAGGTCGATGTCGAGCGCCGTCGAGGCGATGTCGCAAAAGGCACCGCTCGAGTTGACCGTGTTCGCCTGCTGCACGCCGTCGCACCACAGCCCAGGCTGTCCGTTCTGGATGTTCGAGGTCGGCAGTTGGAAGCCCGAGGGATTGAACTCGACGAAATTGCCGTCACCGTCGTTGGTGAACACGCGCGAGGGGATCTGGCCGCCGAACGCGCCGCCGTAGGTCGAGTGGAACAGGTCGAGGTCGCCGTCGTTGTCCAGGTCGCCGAAGTCGCAGTCGCAGGAGAAGTCGATGAACGTATTGCCACCGCCGGGGCTGCCGGCGGGAATGACGAGGCTCGCCGGGATCGAAGAGCCCGCTTGGCCCAGCCCAACCCAGCGCAGGCCCGTCTCGTCGACGTAGTTGCCGCTGCCGTCGTTGGTCAGCCAGCGGTTGCCCTGGTTCGAGATCTGCGCGGTGTTCGAGATGTAGAGGTCGATGTCCCCGTCGTTGTCGAAGTCCCCGAACTCCGCGTCCCGGCTGTCGTCGAGCAGGCTCGGCATCATCGTCGTCGTCCGGTCGAGGAACATGCCGAGCGTGCCGCCCTGCGCTCCGCCCTGGTTGATCCACAGGCGATTCTGATCGTTGCCGCCGTCACCACCGTCCGCGACGACGATGTCCCAGTCCCCGTCGAGGTCCACGTCGCCGAAGTCGACGTTCTCCGAGTCCGACCCTTCGTTCGGGATGACCGAGTCATCGTTGACGAGCTGCGCATGGGCGCCGAGCGCCAGACCCGCGTGAACGAAGAAGCACGTGAGGAAGAGAGTCTTGAGACGCATGGGCGAGGGCGCAGGGTGGCAGCGCGTGGTTGGACGAGAGGAATCTCTGGTCCCATCCTCCCGCTTCTCGCCCCGTCCGCAAGCCCCTACGGCGGGGACGCCGCCGGAACACGGCGCGTTGGACAGGATGGAGGGATCGGGATCGGCCCTCCTCGCGTCGCGGCTTCGAGTCTGCGTGTGTCCACAAGCCGCGGAGCCACGAGGAGCGCCGGCCCACCCATCCTGTCTAGCCCGGTTCCCTCACCACGATCCGTCGTATTCGCCGTATCTCATTGCCCTG
>JBBDIB010000043.1:0-5136 GCA_040880665.1 Planctomycetota bacterium | reverse complement strand
GCCAAGAACGTGCTTCTCTTCATCGACGAGCTCCACACCCTTGTCGGTGCCGGCGGGGCCGAGGGCGCCATCGACGCCTCCAACGTGCTCAAGCCCGCGCTGTCGCGCGGCGAGATCCAGTGCATCGGCGCGACGACGCTGGACGAGTACAGGAAGCACATCGAGAAGGACGGCGCGCTGGAGCGCAGGTTCCAGTCGGTCAACGTCGAGCCGCCGAACCCCGAGGAGGCCGTCGCCATCCTGAAGGGTCTGCGCGACAAGTACGAGGCGCACCACCGCGTGTCGTTCTCGGACGAAGCGCTGGCGGAAGCCGTCGAGCTGTCCGTGCGCTACATCACGAACCGCTTCCTGCCCGACAAGGCGATCGACGTCATGGACGAGGCGGGCGCGCGCGTGCGTCTCAAGAACATGATCGCGCCGCCGGATCTGCGTGAGCTCAACGACCGGATCGAGGCCCTCGACCGCTCGAAGGAAGAGGCCGTTCACAACCAAGAGTTCGAGAAGGCTGCTCAGATTCGCGACCAGGCCTACAAGCTCAAGAAGGAGCGCGAGAGCCAGCAGAAGGAATGGCGCGCGAACCAGGTCGAGACCGAGTCGAACGGCGCCGTCAGCGTCGACGACATCCGCGAGACCGTGTCCAAGATGACCGGCGTACCGCTGACGCGGCTCGAGAAGGCCGAGGCCGAACGCCTGTTGGCCATGGAGCAGGAGCTGGCCGGTACGGTCATTCACCAGGACGAAGCGATCCAGGCGATCGCGCGTTCGGTGCGCCGCTCGCGATCGGGCCTCAAGGATCCGCGTCGCCCGATGGGCAGCTTCATCTTCCTGGGCCCTTCCGGCGTCGGGAAGACCTACCTGTGCAAGCAGCTCGCCAAGTTCATGTTCGGTGACGCCGATGCGGTGATCACGATCGACATGAGCGAGTACATGGAGAAGCACAACGCTTCGCGCCTCGTCGGCGCGCCTCCCGGCTACGTCGGCTACGAGGAGGGCGGCCAGTTGACCGAGAAGGTCCGCCGGCGCCCGTACTCGGTCGTTCTGCTCGACGAGATCGAGAAGGCGCACCCGGACGTGTTCAACATGCTGCTCCAGATCATGGAGGAGGGTCGGCTGACCGACTCGTTCGGGCGTCACGTCGACTTCCGCAACACCATCCTGATCATGACCTCGAACCTCGGATCGCACCTCGTCACGGCGGGCGGCGGACTGGGCTTCGGCGGCACGATCACCAGCGAGCAGACCGAGACCGAGCGTCGCAAGAAGATGAAGGCCGACGTGATGGCCGAGGTCGAGCGCTCGTTCCGCCCCGAGTTCCTGAACCGCGTCGACGAGCTGATCGTGTTCAACTCGCTGACCGAGAAGGACCTCGAGACGATCGTGCACCTGCAACTGAAGGAGGTGCTCGAGCGCGCGGCCGACCGCGGCTTGCGACTGGAGCTCGACGATGCGGCGATCATCTTCTTGATCAAGAAGGGCTTCAACTCCGACTACGGGGCGCGGCCCCTGCGCCGCGCGATCGAGCGGTACATCGAGGATCCCTTGGCCGAAGAGGTGCTGCGCCTCGGCGAGGATGCCTCGATGAGCCTCAAAGTGACCTGCATCGGCGACCCCAAGGAGGCCGAGGGCCTGACCTTCACGCCCGCCGACGAGCCCGAGCCCGTCGGCGCGGGCAAGGAAGCCTGACGCCGGCGGCCCGGCGCCCGTTTCGAAGGAGCCCGGTTCGCGCTCGCGCGGCCCGGGCTCTTTGCGTAACGATGGGCAGCTTGCGCCGAAACCTCGCCCTTCCCCACCTGTTTCGAACGTCCATGCGCTACCTCACGATCCTGCTGTTGCTCGCCCTCTCACCGTTCGTTACGGCCCAGGACGAGGACGAGTCCAAACTGCCGCCGCCGCCCTCGAAGGAACAGGTCGAGGCCGCGGTGGACGCGCTCGAAGCGGCCTACCGCAGCAAGGAGCCCGCCAAGGTCGTCGCCGCGATCGACGGGGCGCGCGCCGTGTTGCACGCGGACGTGATCGAGCTCGTCGCCGACGGCTTGAAGGACAAGTCCCTCGAGGTCCAGGACGCTTCCATCGACGCTCTGCGCTGGATGGAACATCCCGACGCGCTGTCAGCCCTCCTCAAGCACTGGAAGAAGAACAAGGCGCTGCGCAAGGACGTGGAACGCGCACCGAGCGTGTTGAAGGCCATCGGGCAGCACGCGGACGCGTCGTCGCTCGACGTGCTGACCGACAACGTCTTCGAGAACCCGACCCACAAGGTCGTGCAGGCGCGCCTCTTGGCGCTGGGCAGGATTCGCGACGTCGAGGCGATCGATACGTTGATGGACCTGATGGCGAAGCGCGGCGGCGGACGCGGCGGGCGCGGGGGCAACGGCGGCGCCTTCATGAACGACTTTCGCATGGCGCTGACCGTCCTGACCGGTCGCGACCTCGGCCGCGACGCCAACGCCTGGCGCAAGTGGTGGAGCGACAACGAGAAGGGCTTCGAAGTTCCGCCCGAACTACCCGAGTTGCCGCGCGACGTCGAGATCCTCTGGAAGGGCTATTGGGGTCTCGAGGACGACACCCGCCGCGGGAACCGCCGCGAGGATCGCGGGCGCGGCGCCGACGGCCAGTGACCGCGCGCGATCCGGCGCTGGTCGCGGGGGTCGAGCTGTTCAATCGCGCGCGGTTCCTCGCCGCGCACGAAGCCTTCGAGGAACCTTGGGAAGCCAACGAGTCGGGCGACGCCGACTTCTTCAAGGGACTGATCCAAGCGACCATCGCGCTCCACAAGCTCGCGGGAGGCCACGTCGACGGCGCGCTGCAGCTCTACCGCGGCCACCGCCGATTCCTGGGCGCCTACCTGCCGGTGCATCGCGGGCTCGACGTGGCGGCGTTCCTGGACGACATGCAGACCTTCTTCCGGCCGCTGCTCGTGGATCCCGAGACGCCGCCGGCCGACGAGTGGCCGCGCCTCGCTTGGGCGTCGGGTTCACCGCTAGACTTGGAAGCGTGACCCTCCTCGACGCCCGGCATCTCTTCACGCACGCGCTTCGCGCCGACCCCGACCGCTTGCACTTCGCGGCGCACAGCCACCACCTGTGGCCCGACGCCACGCGCGCCGCGCAGGAGCGCGCTTGGCTCGACGCCGCCGAACGCGCCGACGAGAAGTGGAGCACGATTTTCGGCGAGGTCTATCCCGCGGCGCAGGCCAACGTCGCCCGGCACCTGAGCGTCGCCGATCCGACGCAGGTCGCCTTCGCGGCCAACACGCACGAGCTGTGGATCAAGCTCTTGAGCGGCCTCCCCGCGTGGCACGAACGGCGACCTTTGCGCGTGCTCTCGACGAATGCCGAGTTCCACAGCTTCACGCGCCAGATGCGCCGCTTCGTCGAGAGCGGTCGCGCCGAATGGATCCAGGTCGCGGCCGAGCCGTTCGCCAGCTTGCCCGAACGCATGCGTGCGGCGGCGAACGCCGAGGCCTTCGACGTGGTCTTCGCCAGCCACGTCTTCTACTCGTCGGGGCACGTCTTCGACGAGGTCTTCGAGATCCTGGCCGAGCTGCCCGACGAGGTCACGCCGATCGTCGATGCGTACCACGGCTTCTTCGCGCTGCCGACGGACTTCGGGCCGTACGCCGAGCGGCTCTGCTACCTGGCCGGCGGCTACAAGTACGCCATGTGCGGCGAGGGTGCGTCCTTCCTCGTCGCGCCTCACGGGCGCGCGGAGCGCCCCGAGATCACCGGCTGGTTCGCGGGCTTCAGCAGCATGAAGGGTCCGCAGTCGGAGCGCGTCGGCTACGACGCGGGGGCCGCGCGCTTCCTCGGTGCGACGCTCGAGCCGACGCCGCTCTACCGCTTCAACGCGGTCTCAAAGATGCTGCGACAGGCAGGCCTCACGATCGGGGACCTGCACGAACACTCGCGCGCGCTCCAGGAGTCGTTCCTCGAGCACGTGGCCCGCGGTCAAGCCGGCGCGCTCTCGATCGACGACCTCGTGCCCGGTCGCGACGAAGTCCCCGGCGCCCGGCGCGGCAACTTCCTCACCTTCCGGCGTGACGACGCCGAGGAGTTGTACCAGCGCTACCTCGACGCCCGCATCGTCACGGACGTGCGCGCCGATCGTTTGCGCTTCGGCTTCGGGCTGTATCACGTGGCGGCCGACGTGGAAGCGCTGGTCGAGCGGCTCGCGGGCATCGCGCCTGGCTAGGAGCGAAAGGCCTGCGTCACGGGTGACGCAGACTCCTAACAAGAGAGCGTCACCGCGGCCGGCGCCGCACGTCCGGCTGCCATGCAAGCGCCGATCCTGTGCCTGGGCCCCGACGATCGCGGCTTTCCGCCGGCGCTCGAGCACGTCACGCCAGCACCCGAAGCGCTCTGGCTACGGGGGCAGGAGCGCTGGCTCCAAGCCGCGGACCTCGTCGCGGTCGTCGGGACGCGCTCGCCGACGCCCTACGGGCTGGCGCAAGCCCGGCGCTTCGCCACGGCGATCGCGGCGCGTGGCGGCGTGGTGGTCAGTGGCATGGCGCGCGGTATCGATCAGGCGGCGCACCGCGCGGCGCTCGACGCGGGCGGCGGCACGATCGCCGTGTTGGGTTCGGGCGTCGATCGCCCCTGGCCGCGCGATCCGATCGCCGGGGAGCTGGCCGCCCAGGGCTTGCTGCTCTCCGAGTACGCGCCTGGACAGGCGCCGCGACGACACCACTTTCCGCTCCGCAATCGACTCATCTCGGGGCTCGCGCGCGGCGTGCTGGTCGTCGAGGCCGCCTACGCCTCGGGCTCGCTGATCACCGCGCGCTGGGCGGTCGAGCAGGGGCGCGAGGTCTGGGCGCTACCGGGCCGCGTCGACCAGCCCATGGCGCACGGGACGCACCGGCTCCTGCGCGAGGGTGCGATCCTGGTCGAACACCCCGACGAGTTGTTCACGGGCGAACGCCTCGACGGCGCGTGCGCGCCCCACGAGTCGACGTCGACGGACCCGATCGAGAACGCGCTGATCGGCGAGACCGCCACCGTCGACGAGCTGGCCCAACGGACCCGCCGTCCGGTCGACGAGGTGCTGGCGCGCTTGGCGCAACTGGAACTCGATCGCCGCGTCGTGCGGGCGCCGGGCGGGCTCTACCGCCTCGCCATCCACGGGGGCTAAGGCCTAGCC
>JBBDIB010000042.1:18532-32662 GCA_040880665.1 Planctomycetota bacterium | reverse complement strand
GGCAACGAGATACGGCGAATCCGACGGATCGTGGTGAGGGAACCGGGCTAGCCCGCACACCTCCATCGCGTGCGCTTCGCCGTGTCCGATCGCCCCGCCACGGCCATGGAAGAGCCTCTCGGGGCGAGGATGGCTCGCCAGGGTGGAACTTCGTACTCGCTCGGCAGCCAGCGGGAAGCCGGGTCGAGAGGGAAGCGATTGTGCGTTGGCCGCGCGCCGGTCTAGGGTAGAGCCATGCAGACCTTCCACTTCGCATCGTTCGCTGTGTGCCTATCGCTCTTGGCCGCGCCGAGCGGCGCGCAGTGTGAGCTCGACCAGTTCGCTGCCGGCGACCCCTTCGACGACTCGCGCTTTGGCAGCGCGCTCGACGTTTCGGGCGCGATCGCCGTCGTGGGGGCTCCGTCGAGTTTCGTGCCGAGCGACCCGGGCGCGGCCTACGTCTTCGAGCGCGACGGACTGCTGTGGGTCGAGGTGGCGAAGCTCACGCCGCCCGATGGCGCGTCGGCCGATCGCTTCGGGACGTCGGTCGCCGTGCACGGCTCGACGGTCGTCGTGGGGGCGCCGCTGGATGACGACGGCGGGATGTCGTCGGGCTCCGCGTACGTCTTCACCGCAACCGGCGGCGCTTGGTCCTTCGCGCGGAAGCTGACCGCTCCCGACGCTGCGGCCGGAGCCGTGTTCGGCACCGCCGTCGCCATCCAAAGCGACACGATCATCGTCGGTGCGCCCCGCGCACCGCTGAACCCGGGGCACGGGGCAGCGTACGTCTTCGTCGGTAGCGGGGCGAACTGGTCGCTCCAGGCGCAGCTTGCGGCCAGCGACACGGCGCTCACGCAACGGGAGTTCGCCGAGACGCTGGCGTTCGACGGCGACCGCTGCGTCATCGGGACGCAGTCCGACATCGCCGGCGGCGAGGGCGCGGCGTTCGTCTTCGAGCGCAGCGGCGTTGCCTGGAGCGAGACGGCGATGCTGACCGCCACGCTACCGTTCCCCAGTCCGAGCGTCTCGGACGAGTTCGGCTCTCCCGTCGCGCTCGACGGCGACACGATCGTCGTCGGCGCGCCCGGCTACGACGGCGGCGGCTCGTACGACGAAGGCGCCGCGTTCGTGTTCGTCAAGAACGGAGCAGCGTGGAGCCAAGAGACGATGCTCGTCGCCACGGGCGGTGCGACGGTCACGAACGTCGGCCGCTCGCTCGCACTGGCGGGCGATGATGTGCTGCTCGGCAGTCGCGTCGCGGTCAGCGGCAGCGTGCACCATTTCCGCCGCCGCGGTACCAACTGGAACGAGCTCGGCTCGTTGCTGCCCGCCGGTGCTTCCGACTTCGACGACGTCGGCGCCGCGCTGGCCGTGGACGGCGACACCTTGCTGATCGCTTCGTCGCGGGCTCACACCGGCAGCGTGACGGCCGGCGCGGTTTCCGCGTGGTCGCTGGCCGGCCTCGGGTGCCCCTCGCTTCTCGGCGCGCCCGCCGCCGTGTCCGTCGGTACCGGCGGCACCCACCGCTTGAGGCTGGATGCCGGGGCGGCGCACGCCGGCGAGCTCTACCTCGTGCTGGGGTCGCTCCGCGGCTCGTCGCCGGGCTTCTACTTCGGTGGCTTCGTGATCCCGCTGACCCTGCCCAGCCCCTACTTCAACCTGACGCTCACCAACCCGAACTCGGCGGTGCTGGTCAATACCTTCTCCGCGCTGGACGCCGCGGGACGATCGACGGCTGCTTTCGTGCTGCCGCCCGGCTCGAACCCGTCGCTCGTGGGTCGAACGGCGCACCATGCCTTCGTCACACTCGACTTCACGTCGAACCCGGGCGCGCTGCAAATCTCCTTCGCCGGCAACGCGGCGGACGTGCAGCTCGTGCCGTGACCTCCCGGAGCGCGGCGTTCCATTTTCTCACGGGGCGAACGGGTCGGCGCTCCGCACGGATCGGACCGGCGCGCTTTTCGCGTACGCCGCGGCATCCATCGCGGCTCGACCGACGTATGGCCGTCGGCTCGCGGTTGGCTCGTCGACGTAAAACTCTCGGCGTCCCGGACAACCGCTCATCACCATCAGGGAGGGGGGCGAGTCACGATGAAGGGACGATCGCTGGGGAGCGTGTTGGCGGTGCTCGGACTTGCGCTCGGTGCGCAAGTGGTCACGACACAAGTCGCGCGAGCGGACGGCGACATTCCGGGCGTCGGGGAGGATCCCAGCGGGCCGGCCTACGACACCGAAAGCATCTACGAGACGATCGGTGAGATCTTCGGCGAGGCCACCGAGGTGCATATCCGCGGCCTGGGCGTCGAGATCGTCGAGATCGACTTCTCGCCCAGTCTGGGTACCAGCGATCGCGATACGATCGGCGTCAACAGCAAGAACTCCGACGGCGAGACCGTGCTGGACATCGCGACGGTCGCCGTGGTCGTCGAGCACGAGGCCAAGCACATCCAGAACATCCGCAATTCGTTGACGGAAGCGGTCTTCGACCCGACCACCACGGGGGTTCCGGGCATGGAGACCCACGCCAACATGCACTTCGAGTCCATCGTGGATGCGCTCGACGACTACGATCGGTGCGCTGCGGTGACGCCCGAGACCTGCCTCGCGCTCAGCTTGAACCTGGTCGCGGGCGGACGCTGGGCCGAGCGCGGCGGACTGGATCGACCGACGCCCGAAGAAGCAGAAGCGCAAAGCTACATGAACGAATGCTGCATCTTTTGAGCGATCGGACCGAGAAGCTCTCTCAGGCCCAAACACGAGCTCGAGCGTTGCACTCGAGCGCCACGCGAGGAGAACCAAGCACGATGCACGGCAGTTTGAACACGAGGTCAGGCCACGTCGTCCCTGCGGTTGGCGCCAAGTCCCACACGGCAAGCAGCCAAGGCGCGGGTTTTCGAAGCACGCTCGCCTGCCTCGCACTATCACTGCTCGTCGGCACGAATGACGCGCAGATCACCATCCGGCCCGGCTCGGCGGCCGAGGCCCGGGAGATCGCACGCCCGCCGGCGGCCGAGCCGTTGCAGACCTTGATCCACCCGGCCGCGTTCGACGCCGTCAAGCTGTGCGGGCAGGTCGGCGTGGACACGCTGCGCCGGTATGTGCGCATCGACTGGTCCTACGCTGGGCCGGACGGGGCGCGCGCCTTCTTCGCCGAGCGCATCGATCTCGACTACTGGCCCACGGCCGCGGCCCGCGTCAACGACGCACGGCGCCACGAGGGCTCCTCCTTCGTGGTGGCTGGCAAGCGTCCGGAGAGCGGCAAGACCGTCATCGAGCGCTGGGAGCCCTCGTTCACCGCGCTGCCCGCGGACGGCGCACCGACGATCTTCACGCGCACCGTGATCTACGAAGCGGACACGCCCGGTCGCCGCGTGGTGCGGATGGCGACGCCGTTGAACGAACTGGCGCCGGATGTCACGCCGGGGCGCGTCCTGCTGCAGTTCGACGATTCGGGCGACCTCTACACGCTGAACGCCGCTGACGGCGTTTTGAACCTGACCTACTCGGCCGCGTCCGAGCCCGAGCTCACGCAGCGTGCCTACTCGCGGATCGGCGGCGGCATGCTGCGCTCCGGCGTGTCCGCGTATCTCTACACGTGCGACTATCACGCGTACTCCGAAGGCGCGCTCTTGTTCGAAGACCACGACCACGACGGATGGATCGACAACGTCGTGACCTACTCGCACGCCCAAGTGCTCGACGGCACCCTGGATGCGCTCGAGTGGCGTAGCAAGTACGACTCGTAGGAGCCTGGGTCAGGTTGCGCCGACGAGGACGAAGTACTTGGGGCCGCGGCGGTTCGGGCGGGCGTGGACGGTGTGCTGTTCGACGGTGAAGCCGTGGGAGCGAAGGCGTGCGCGAAAGCCTGGCTCGTCGTAGGCGGACCACCACGCCACGCGGCCGCCCGGTGCCAAGGCGCGCCGCATGACGGTCAGGCCCGGGTCGGTGTAGACCCAGGCGTTCTTCTCGTCCACCAGGGCCGAGGGTCCGTTGTCGATGTCGACCAGGATCGCGTCGAGCGTGCCGCGGTGCCGCGCGACCTCCTGGGCGAAGTCGGCGATCACCAACTCGGTGCGGGGATCGTCCAGCGGGTAGCGCGCGTGGTGCGCCAGCGGCCCGCGGTTCCACTCGACGATCGCGGGCAACAGCTCGACCTGGATCGCGCGGGCCTGGGGGGGCAGGAGGTCGAGCGCCGCGCGCAACGTGTAGCCCATCCCGAGCCCGCCGATCATCACCGTCGCGCCGGCTTCGACGCCCTCGAGCCCGAGTCGCGCCAGCTCTTCCTCGGAGTGGTGCTTGCGCGACTCCATCAGCCCCAGGCCGTTGCACCGGATCTCGTGGTCGCCGTCGTGCTCGAAGAGTTCGAGTCGCAGGCCGTCGTCCGTTTCGAACGCGGCCAGCTTGACCGTCGGCTTCAACGGTAACGCTCGAACCAGGCCAGGATGTTGTCGACCTTCGCGATCAAGTGCGAGGGTCGGCGCGCGATGCCGTGCGAGGCCTCGGGGACCCGCACCAGCGCCGTGTCGACCTTGCGCAGCGAGAGGGCAGCATAGAACTGCTCGGATTCGGTGATCGGCGTGCGATGGTCCGCTTCGCCGGTCATCAGGAGCGTCGGCGTCGTCACGTTGCCGACCAGCGACAAGGGCGAGCGCCGCCAGTACGCATCGTGGTCCTCCCACGGCGGACTGGCGAACCAATAGCCGGGCATGAATGCGGCGATGTCGGTCGTCAGCACCGTGCTCGTCCAGTTGATCACCGGTTTGATCGATGCGGCGGCGCGGAAGCGATCCGTCTTGCCGACGATCCACGCCGTCAGCACACCGCCACCGGAGCCACCGGTGACGAACAGTTGCTCGGGATCGACGAAGCCCTGTGCCAGGACCGCATCGACGCCCGCCATCAGATCGTCGTAGTCCTGGCTGGGATAGTCGTGATGAATCTCGTTCGCGAACGCGTCGCCATAGCTCGTCGAACCGCGCGGATTCGTGTAGAGCACGACGTAGCCCGCCGCCGCGAAGAGTTGCAGCTCGGCCGAGAAGTGCGGCCCGTACGCCGCGAACGGACCGCCGTGGATCTCGAGCAAGAGGGGATAGCGCTGTTCGGGATCGAACCCCGGCGGCTTCACCAGCCAGCCCTGCAGCTCGTACTCGTCGACGCTCGAGTCCCAGGTGATTTCCTCGACCGCTCCCAAGGAACGCTGCGCCAAGAGATCCTCGTTGAGCGCCGTCAGTCGCACCGCGGAGGCCCCCGGCCGCGCCAACGCGACGTCCGCGGGGCGCATTGGCGTGCCCGCGGTGTAGGCGAACGAGCCGTCGCGCGAGACCGAGAAGCCGCCGCTGGTGTAGGGACGGCCGAGCGACTCCCCGCCGACGTTGCGCACCAGGGGCGTGAGCGCGCCGTCGAGCCCGAGCGTCGCGATGCGCCGCTCGCCGCGATCGTCGTACTGCACCAAGAGCTGCTCGGAGCCGCCGGCCCATTGAACGGCCGCGATCGAGCGGTCGAACTCCGCGGTGAGCGCGCGCACGTCGCCGCCGTCCGCGTCCATGACGTACACGCCGGCGTTGTGGTAGCCCATGCGCCGATCGTCGAATCCGAGGTACGCGATCCGCCGGCCGTCGGGCGAGTAGGTCGGCGCCGTGTCGGGTCCGTCGCGGTCGGTCAAGGCGTTGAGTTCACCGGTCGCGACGGACAGCGACCAGATCTCCGACTCCATCGGTTCGTGCGCGTAGTCGGGCGAGCGGTGCGCGGAGAAGGCGATCCTCGTGCCGTCGGGCGACCACGACAACGGCCCCTCGTGATCGAAGTCGCCGCTGGTCAACTGCCGCGGCGTGCCGCCCTCGGCCGACAGCACGAAAACGTGCGTGTTGCCGGTTTCGAGGTAGCCCGAGCCGTCGGCTCGGTACTTCAAGGCTTCGATGACGGTGACCGGCGGCGCCCACTCGGCGCCCTCGGGTGCCTTGGGCGGCGTGGCCAGCGTCGGTTCCTCACCGGCGACGAACATCGTGAACGCGATTCGTGTTCCGTCGGGCGACCAAGCCAGCGCGCCCGGCGATTCGGGCAACTGGCTCGCGAGCGCGGTCTCGCCCGTGTCCATCCAGCGCACGTGGATCTCGCCACCGTGACCCGCGACTTCGGTCACGTACGCGAGGCGATCGCCGCTGGGCGACCAGCGCGGCAGCGAGACGCTCGTCGTGTCCGCCACCAGCGGTCGGTGTCGTCCGCCGTCGGCGCTGACCAGCCACAGACTGCCGCGCGCGCGATCCGTCATGATGTCCATCGAGCGACGGACGTAGGCGACGGACTCGCCGCCCGGCGCGATGCGCGGATCCGCAGCCACCTCGAGCTGGAAGACGTCGAGGTTCGTGAACACCGGCGCGTCCTGGGCGGAGAACGACGCGCTGGAGGGAGCGACGAGCAGGCCGAGGCCGAGCAGACTGGAAAGATGATGCATGGAACGTGGACAGGTGGTGCGCGGTGGGGGACGAGCCGCCAATCCTAGGTTCGGCCCGGCCCGTATGGCCCTACTTCCGCAATCGGAACATCCGGCGCTTGCGCACGTCGCGGTGAGCGGCGCTCCAGTGACGCTTGATGTCCGACAGCGTGTAGACGGCCTCGGAGTCGGTCTCCTCGACCAGGCGCAGCAGCTCGGGCAAGCGCCGCCGTTCCTCGACGACCAGCAAGACCTCGACGGGGCCGCCCGCGTCGTCACGGCCGACGAGCTCGGTGACCGAGAACGAGCGGGCGCGCAGCTTCGCCGCCAGCTCCACCGCGCGATTCGCCGAGATGACGCGCACGAGCTCTTGTCCCATGGCCAACTTCGTCTCGAGCGAGATGCCGACGAAGTTGCCCGCGGCGAAGCCGCCCGCGTACGCCACGGCGATCGGCCACGTAGAGAGGTTCTGCAGCACGAGGCTCGCGGCTCCGAGCCAGATCAAGACCTCGATGAAGCCGATCAACGCGGCGCGGGCGCGGTAGGCGCGAAAGACGAGGATCGTGCGCAACGTGCCCAGCGTGACGTCGGTGACGCGGGCGAAGAACACGGCGGCACACAGGAGCAGCGGGCGATCGAGCAGGAATTCCATGCGGGGGGCTCAGGGGGGGCGCACGTTCTACCGCGCGCGGGACTCGTT
The DNA here is from genome assembly GCA_040880665.1 of Planctomycetota bacterium. GTDB lineage: Bacteria > Planctomycetota > UBA1135 > UBA1135 > JBBDIB01. The sequence goes on along the minus strand of JBBDIB010000042.1, from coordinate 25,553 downwards.
TGGCCACGCTTCTCGCGCTCGCCCGCAACGTTCGTCCAATACGAATCCACCAGCCTGCTGACGCCTCCGTGTGTGTAGCTTGTCGCCATGGCGTACGACCCGGCTACACCCCGCGCGCGGCGCATCGCGATGTGGTCCGGGCCGCGCAACATTTCGACGGCGTTGATGCGCTCGTTCGGGTCGCGCGGCGACGCGTTCGTGACGGACGAGCCGCTCTACGCGCACTACCTATCCGCCACCGGCCGCGCACACCCCGAGGCCGAGCGCATCATCGCGACGCACGACGCGGATTTGCGACGCGTCGTGCGGTGGCTCGTGGGGCCCATCCCCGAGGGCCGAACCGTGTGGTATCAGAAGCACATGGCGCACCACCTGTTGCCTTCGATCGAGCGCGGGTGGCTGGCCGAGCTGGAGCACGCGTTCCTGGTGCGCGAGCCGCGCGCGATGCTCGCGTCGCTCGGCGCCAAGCTGAAGAGCGTGCGGCTCGAGGACACCGGCCTGCCCCAGCAGGTGGCGCTCTTCGACGAGCTGCAGAGCGCGACCGGCGTCACGCCGCCCGTCGTCGACGCGCGTCGGGTGCTGCTCGATCCCAAGCGCACGCTCGGCGCCTTGTGCGCCGCGCTCGACCTCCCGTTCGACGAGGCGATGCTGAGCTGGGCGCCGGGACCGCGCGACACCGACGGGTGCTGGGGATCGGTGTGGTACGAGAACACCTGGAAGTCGACCGGCTTTGCACCCTACCGCGAGCGTCCGGTCGAGCTGCCCGCCGAGCTCGAGCCCGTGGCGCGCGAGTCCGAACTGCTCTACGCCCGACTCTTGCAGCACAGCCTCTGATCCATGCAGCAGACCTACGATCCGCGCAACGACGACCTCGTCGTGAACATCGACGGCGAGCTCCTGCATCGCGACGATGCCAAGATCAGCGTCTTCGACAGCCTCGTCCAAGGCGGCGACGGCTGTTGGGAAGGGCTGCGCGTCTACGACGGGCGTATCTTCCGGCTGGCGCGACACCTCGAGCGCCTGCGGCACTCGGCGCTCGCGTTGGGTTTCACGCTGATCCCCGAGGAGGCGACGATTCGCCGCGAACTCGCCCGCACGCTCGCAGCCAACGGAATGCACGACGGCGTTCACATTCGCCTGACGCTCTCGCGCGGCCGGAAGATCACGTCGGGCATGGATCCGCGCTTGAACCGTTTCGGCCCGACGTTGATCGTGCTGGCCGAGTACAAGGCACCGGTCTACGAGCGCGGAGGCCTGCGGCTCGTCACCAGCTCCCTGCGCCGCTTCTCGCCCGACACGCTGGATCCCAAGATCCATCACAACAACCTGTTGCAGTCGATCCTGGCCAAGCTCGAAGCCAACGCCGCGGGCGCCGACGACGCGGTCATGTTGGACGGGCGAGGTTTCGTCGCCGAGACGAACGCGACGCATCTCTTCCTGGTCGAGGCGGGCGTCGTGCGCACGCCGCGCACCGTCGCCTGCCCCGAAGGCGTGACGCGCGCGGCGGTGCTCGATCTGTGCCGCCGCGAAGGCCTTCCGTACGACGTCGAGGACCTGAGCTTGGCCGAGTTCCACCGCGCCGACGAGGTCTTCTGCACGGGCACGATGGGCGAGCTGGCGAGCGTCGTCGAGCTGGACGGACGCCGGGTGGGCGACGGCGGCGTCGGGCCGCTGACGGCACGGCTCTCGGAGGCCTATGGACGGCTCGTCGTGGCGGAGAGCGAGGCGGTCTGGGACGGCGGGCCAGGCGACGCCGAGCGCTCGGGGTAGGCGTGGATCGGTGTAGACTCGAATGCATCGTGCGTGCCCTGTTCCAAATCGTGTTGCTCGCGTCGCTCGCCGCTTGCTCGGATGCCGATCGGTGGCCGATCCCGCCCGAGCTGGACGGCTCCGTCCACACCGACGAAGCCATCCAACGCGCCGTCCGGGCGGCGCGCGAAGCGGTCTTGGCCGCGCCCGCTTCGATCGAAGCGCGGCTGGAGCTGGGCAAGTACCTGGCAGCCTCGGACCTCCACGGTCAGGCCCGCGTCGCGTTCGAGCAAGCGCTCGAGATCGGCGCCGACGACGCGCGCACGCACGCCTACTTGGCCGTGTCGCGGCACGGAGCCGGCGATCTCGACGCGGCGCTCGCGAGCATCAAGGCGGCGCGCGAACGCGCGGCGGACCATGCGCCGCTCGCTTGGCGCGAAGGGCTCTGGCTGCTGGAGGCCGGCGAGGTCGACGCGGCGTTCCGCGCGTTCGACGCCGCGACGCGCATCGATCCCGAAGACCCGGTGGGTTGGGTCGGAGTGGCGCGGGCCGCGCTGCAACGGGACGACGCCGGCGGCGCGCTCGTTGCGCTCGAGCGCGCACGCGCCGTGGCGGGGGGCCCACTGGCGCGGTACGTCGACCACTTGGCGGGCACGGCACTCCAGCGACTCGGGCGCACCGCTGAGGCTGAGACGTTGTTCGCGCGTGGTGAGCCGCAGGACTTCACGCCCCACGATCCCTGGCGAGCGGAACTCGCCGCCTACGACGTCGGCGTCCAAGGTCGCATGCGAGCCGCGCGCCGCGCGCTGCGCCAGGGGCGGGCCGCGGATGCCATCGCGATCCTCGAACGCCTCGTGGCCGAGACGCAGCCGACGCGCCGCATCCTCGACAACCTGGTTTCGACCTACCTCGTCGCCAACGATCTCGAAAACGCCGCGCGCGTGTTGGAGCGCTACGCCGACGATCCGCCCGCATCCGCGAACACCCTCTACCTCGAGGCCGTCGTCGGTCGCTCGGCTGGCGCGCCGGAAGCCGAGGTTCGCGGGTTGCTGGCGCGCTCGCTGGAGCTCAATCCGCGGTTTGCGCCGAGCCTCGGCCTGACCGCCAGCCTGGACGCGGCGCGCGGCGACTACCCGTCGGCGCTTCAGCACGTGGAGCTGGCGCTGGCACAGGGCGAACCCGAGCTGGCGTGGTTGTCACTGGCGGCCGAAGCTGCGAGCAGGCTCGGCGATTGGCAGCGAGCGGTCGGTCACCTCGAGCGAGCGACGAAGCTCGCGCCGGACGACGCCAGCCTAACGGCGGCCCTGGCGACGGCGCGCCAGCGAGCGAGCGCGGTGAGCGACCGATGAGGTCGACCGCTGGTTGCGTGCTCTCGTTGCTGCTCGCCGCGTGCGCTCCCGACGGTCCGCCGCCGGAAGGCGCCTCGGTCAACGCGACGAGCGCCGCGTGGTTCACCGAGGAAGCCGCCGCGCGCGGACTCGACTTCCGGCACGTCACCGCGCGCAGCGACCGCGGCGAGTTCCAGATCCCCGACTCCGTAGCGGGCGGCGGTGCCCTCTTCGATGCCGACCGCGATGGCGATCTCGACGTCTATCTCGTGCAAGGCGGCGACTTCCCGGGCGAGCACGCCGCCTACCCGAACCGCTTCTATCGCAACGTGGGCCAAGGGCACTTCCGTGACGAGACGGAGGCGACGGGGACCGGCGACACGCGCTTTGGCCTTGGTTGCGCCGTCGGCGACGCGGACGGCGATGGCTACGAGGACCTCTTCGTCGCGAACTTCGGCCCCGACGTGCTGTTCTTCAACGAGTCCGGTCGGACGTTCCAGGAGCGCGCTGCCGGCGTGGCGGGTGCCGGCTTTTCGACCAGCGCCGCTTTCCTCGACGCGGACCGCGACGGCGATCTCGACCTTTGGGTGCTGGACTACTTGCTCTGGAATCCGGATGTACCGGTCGACTGCCAAGGCAAGCGCGGTGGGCCCGAGTACTGCGGACCCAAATCGATCAACGCTCCCACGACCGATCACTTCTATCGCAACGACGGGACGGGCACGTTCACCGACGATTCCGATCGAGCAGGGATCGCGCGTACACCGGGTACCGGGCTCGGGCTCGTGGCGGGGGACTTCGACGGCGACGGGTTCGCCGACGTCTTCGTCGCGAACGACGGTTGGCCCGACCGCCTCTGGCGCAATCGCGGCGACGGCACCTTCGAGGACATCGCGATGGCGATGGGCTGTGCCGTGGACGAGAGCGGTCAGCGCAAGGCCGGCATGGGCGTCACGGCCCAGGACATCGACGACGACGGAGATCTGGATCTGGCCGTGTGCAACCTTGGCGGCGAGACCGACGCGCTGTACCGGAACGAGGGCACGTACTTCGCCGACCGCACCGCGCAGTGGGGCGTCGCGCAGGTGACGCGCGTGCAAACGCGCTTCGGCATGGGGTGGTTGGACTTCGACAACGACGGCTGGCTCGACCTCTATCAGGCCAACGGTTGTGTCCAGCGTCCCGACCTGCCCGCGGATCCGCGCCGTCCGTACGCCGAGCCCAACGCGCTGCTAGCGGGCGGACCGACGGGGACGTTCCGCTTGGTCGAGCCGGCGGGCGGAACGACTCGCCCCCTGGTCGACGCGAGTCGCGGCGCGGCGTTCGGGGATGTCGATGGCGACGGACGCATCGACGTGCTGGTGATCAACTGGGGCGCGGCGCCGTACTTACTGCGGAACCTCACGGACGCGAGCTCGGGCTGGATCCTGTTCGACGTGCGGAACGGCGCGGGCAGCGTCGCCCTGGGTGCAACCGTCACCGCGATCGTGACGGCACCCACCGGCGAGCGTAGGCTGACGCGCGACGTTCGAGCGGCTTACAGCTACTGCGTCTCCAACGATCCGCGCGTCCACCTCGGACTCGGCGATGCAGCGGGCGTGACCGACGTCCGCGTGCGCTGGGTCGACGGAACGGAGGAGCGATTCGGCGATTTCGAAGGCCGGCGCGTCGTGCGCCTCCAGCGCGGCTCCGGCGCACCCAAATGACACGCTCCACCTATTTCGTTACCTGCGTCCCCGGCACCGAGCCGTTCCTGTTCGACGAGGTCAAGCGCTTGGGGCTCGCGCGCGTCGAGTCGCAGGTCGCAGGCGTGCGCTTCGACGGAACGCGACGCGACGCTTGGAGCGCGAACCTGTGGCTGCGAACGGCGATCCGCGTGCTCGAGCGGCTCGATCGCTTTCCGGCGCCGGACGAGAATTCGCTCTACGCCGGGGTCAAAGCGCTCGAGTGGGAGCGCTGGTTGGCGCCGGACGGCAGGCTGGCCGTCGACGCGCGCTCCAAGGACTCCGAACTGTTCCACACGCGATTTCTGTCGCAACTGGTGAAGGACGCGATCTGCGACCGCTTTCGCGAGAGCGACGGCGTTCGTCCGTCGGTCGACGTGGAGGATCCCGATCTGCGCGTCGACCTGCACCTGTTCAACAACCGCGCGACGATCTCGCTCGACACCAGTGGTGTGCCGCTCTACCGCCGAGGTTGGCGTGTGCATCAAGGGCGCGCGCCCATCGCGGAGAACCTGGCGGCGGCGCTGGTCCTGGCGTCGGGTTGGAACGGAAAGGCTCCGCTCGTCGATCCCTTCATGGGATCGGGAACGATCTTGGTGGAGGGCGCACTGCTGGCGGCGGGACGCGCGCCCGGCGCGCGCCGCACGTTCGGCTTCGAGCGCTGGCGCGATCACGACGCGCGCGCGTACACGAGCGTCCGTGACGAAGCGCGCGCAGCGGGCAGGCCGACGCGCAAGCTGACGCTGTCCGGGCGCGACGTCGATCCCGCGCGCGTCGAGGAGGCGCGCGCGAACCTCGCCGCCGCCGAGACCGATGCACGCGTCGAGCTCGAGGTCGGCGACGCTCGCGACTGGCATCCGCGGCCGGGCTGGAACGCGTGCGTCGTGACGAATCCGCCCTATGGCGCGCGCGTGGGCGACGAGCGGCAGCTCGGTGCGCTGTACGAAGGCTTCGCGCGAAAGCTCGCGCACGAAGCCGGTGGCTATCGCGTGGCGATGATCACCAGCTTCGCGCCCGGGCTCGATGCGCTGCCCTTCAGACCCGAGCGCCGCACTCCGATCTTGAACGGCGGCATCGAGTGCGAGCTGGTCGTCGGCGAGGTGCCGCGTGCGGGGACTTGAGGCCTTCGCGCTGCTCTTGCTGCTCGGCTCGTGCGAGCCCGAGCCGCCGCGCCCGCACGAGCCGGTGCTGGCGGATCTGGCGGCGCTCGGCTACACGGGTTGGGACGAGTCGGCCGCCGAGCCGCGCGCCAGCGACGGCGAGCCCGACCCGCGCCCGTTCCTCTACTGCGACGACGTGAGCCGCGTGCTGCTCGTTGCGAACGACGGCGAGGTCCTTTGCGCGTGGACGATCGCGGGCTTCGACCAGGTGGAGTTCGCCGAGCTCTTGCCGGACGGCGACGTCGTCGCGTTGAGCGTCGATCAAGGCGTCGCGCGCGTCCGTCCCGACGGCTCGGTCGTCTGGCGCTGGGAAGGCAACGCGCACCACGAACTCGCGCCGCGCCGGGACGGTGGCTTCGTCGTTCCCGTGTGGCGCGTCGCGCGCTATCGCGGTCGACGCGTGCGTTTCGACGAATTGGTCTGGCTCTCCGCCGACGGCGTCGAGGAGCGTCGCTGGTCGACGCTGGACCAGCGCGAAATGCTGACGCCGCACCATCGACCCTTGCCGCTGGACACGGAGCCGGAGCCGCGCGCGGGCGAACCGGACGAGACGACGTACGACCGGTTCCACGTCAACGCGCTGGTCGAGCTGCACGAAGATCAACTCGGCCTCGGCGAACCGGCGGGCGCTCTCTTGGTCTCGGCGCGCAACGCCAACCTCGTCTTCGTGCTCGACGCCGAGCGGAATCGGATCCTGTGGTCCTGGGGGCCGGGGCAGCTCGACTTCCAGCACACCCCGACGCCGACCCCGCGCGGGGTCCTGATCTTCGACAACGGGTATCACCGCGGCCGCTCGCGTCTCGTCGAAGTCGAGCCGGCGACGAACCGCATCCTGTGGGAGTGGACGGCGCCCGACTTCTTCACCAAGACCCGCGGTTCGTGCCAACGGCTCGCGAGCGGCCAGACCTTCGTGTGCGAGTCCGAGCGCGGGCGTCTGTTCGAGTTGGACGCGCGCGGTCGGGTGGTTTGGAGCTGGGTCAACCCCGTCGAGGACGACGGCAAGCGCCGGCGCATCTACCGCGCGCGCCGCGTCTCGGCGCGTTAGTCGCGTGTTGGGGGG
>JBBDIB010000042.1:0-18522 GCA_040880665.1 Planctomycetota bacterium | reverse complement strand
CCCCGCAACACGTCGGGCGCTACTGCGTGAGCGCGTTCGAGGCCGCGACACCCTGGACAGCGGCCGCATCGAGCACCCACGACTGCATCCACAGCTCGAGGCCGGGAGGTAGCGTCGGCGGAAGCAGAGCGTTCGTGAGCGCGCTGCCATCCGGCCCGGTCATCGCCGGGAGCAGGAAGTCCACCGAGGGGATCAAGATGCCGCCGAACAGCGGGAAGTCGATGCGCGACAAACCGATGGCGTGGTACGTGAGCGCCGACGGCGCAGCACCGAAGAGCATCAGTTGGAACACGCCCGATCCGACCAACGCGCCATCGCCCTCGAGAATCGGCGTCCCGGCCGTGCCCGCGAGCCCGCCGGCGTCGATCCCCGTCCACTCCGAACCGCGCGCGTAGGCGACGCGTACGCTGGCGACGGGGGCCGCGGGCTCGTACTTGGCGAACGCCAAGAGGAAGTCGCCGTCGCGACCCGCGACGACGGGCATCTGGTCGTGGTCCGGCCTGGCGGAGACTTCGCAGCCGTCGAACGTGACGACGGTGCCGTCCTCGAGCACTTGCGTCGCGTAGATGTCCCGGCGATCGTCGAAGAACGCTTCGATGTCGCGCTCGTCCTCCCATGCGACGACGAACTCGGTGCCCGTCCAGTCGCCCGAGGGCTCGACCTGTAGGTTCGGCTCGTCGACCAGCGGGAAGATCCCTCCCAGCGGCTGCCCGTTCTTGTCGACGCGCAGCGCGCTGATCCCGGGGCTGATCAAAATCAGTCCGACCGAGTCCGACGCCGCGATGCCGGGCCGCGAGCCGCCCGCGACCGATACCTCGCCGAGCGAGGTCGCATCGGGCATCACGACGGCGTAGCGCACCGACGCCGCCGGGTTGTCGTGGGTCGGGTTGCGCTGCCAGGTGACGATCCAGCGATCGTCGAAGGCGGCGACCTGCGGCCAGCGGGCAAAGTTGCTGCCGACCTCGACCGAGTTCGTATCGAGGACCGCTCCCGCCCCGTCGACGCGCGCGACGAAGATGCGGCGGATCTGGGTCGTCACCGCCTGGCTCGCAGCCACGAGGAACGTCGTACCGACCGCGGCGACATCGGGCATGCCGCCCAGAAGGATCTGGAACGGCGCGGCGTCGAGCAACGTGCCATCGGCCGCGATGCGGCGGCCGAACGTCGCGTCGTCGGTCGGGAAGGTCGAGAAGCCGCCCGGTCCCGGATCTTCCCAGACGATGAGGAAGTGGTCGCCGTTCCAGGCGACTCGCGGACCGTTCAAGGTGGGTCCGGAAGCTACCTCGATCACGTCGGCGTCGAGCGGATTGCCAAAGCGGTCGAGCCGCTGCGCCATGACCCGCGGGAGCGTGTCGCGCTCGCTCATGAACACGGCCAGGTAGCCCTCGCCGCCGGCGGCCAGGTCCGGGTCGCCCTGGCGCGGGCGACCGTTGCTGAGGCCCACCGCGGAACCGGTCGTCCCGTTCGCGCCGAAGGACGTGCTCAGTACGTCGGAGACGAACGGATGCAAGCCGGCGCCGCGCACCCACACGATCTCGGCCTCGCCTTGTGCGAGCGACGCGACTCGAGCGTCGCGCGCGTCCGTGCCCGTCGCGACCGGCAAGCCGCCGAAGTCGACCACTGTGCCGCTCTGCGCGACGCGAGCCGCAAAGATGTTGGTTGGCGACGCCAGGCCGCGCGTGAACGCGACGACGTAGTCGGTGCCGTTCCAGGCGACGGCCGGATCGTAGGTGTATTCGATGCTACTGGGCGTCACCGCCTGGGGCGCGCCGAGGACTCCGGTCGACGACATCGCGCGCACGAAGATTTGCGAGCCAACACCGGGCGAGGCGGAGTAGGTCACCAGGTAGCCGAAGCCGTCGGTCGCGATCTTCGCGTTGCCTTGGGCCGCGAGCGTGAACGCGGAGGCGAGCGGAACGAGGTCGGGGCCGAGCAGCCGGCCCTGCATGTTCGAACCGCTCGCGCCGAGCAGGTACTTGCCATTCGCGAAGCAGAGCTCGAAGCCGCCCCAGAGCGACGTCGAAGCGAGCAGCGGCGCAGGCCCCGCCGTCACGGTTCCGTCGGAGGCGATGAGGCGACCCTCGACCGACGCCTCCCCGGCGCTCGAACCCTGGCAGACGACGGCCCAGCCGGTACCGTCACTGCCGAGCGCGTATTGGACGTTGCTCGAAAAACCGTAGGCGCGTACGTGGATCGGCGTCGCGTCCAGCACGGTGCCGTCCCGGGCAACGCGCACTCCGGCGATCGCGATGGCCTTGTGGAACTGCGTCGGCAGGTCTTGGGTCCACGTGACCAACCAGTGCGAGCCGTTCCAGCTCACCCGGACGTCGTCCTTGCGCCCGAGCCCGCCGGCGACACGGAAGGACACGGCGTCGAGCGCGGTCCCGTCGGCTGCGATGCGCCGCGCGAAGACGTCGCGCGAGCGAATGCCCGTGGTATGCCTGGTGAAGTCGGCGCGATCGTCGGCCCAGACGGCGAGATAGCTGGTATCGCCGGCGGCGATCGCGGGGAACTCCTGTTCGCCGCCCGCGTTCGAGAGCGCGAGGTCCGCGGCGTGAAGTTTCACGACGCCGAGCCCGTCACAGACTTGGGCGCTCGCGGGCCGAATGGCCACGAAGGCCGAGCAGAAGATGAGGGCCAGCGCGTGCAGCGCGAAGCCGGTTCGAGATGTCGTACGCATGGTGGTAGGGAGTCAGGGACGTTGGGGACGTCGGGGACGGGGAGCAGGGCTGTTCCACGGAATGGACGCGTTGGTCCGGATCGTGGACGCGCCCCGCGCCGGAGGAGGGCGTTTGAGGTCCTTGGGGATCGAACTCTTCTTAGCGCACCCGCCGTGCCGCGCACCCGCCGGGCGCCCGTGAAGCCCACGAGTCCCGACGGCGCGAGTCCTACCGATCCTCCCTATCTAGCCGGCCGCGCACGTCAGCGGGAGAGCAACTCGAGCACCCGCCCGGCGACCGAGGTCATCCGGACCGCGTCGCCCTCGGGTTCGCCACCGAGCACGTCCCAGCCGCCGGACGACAGGAACACCGGGCCGTCGTCGAGGTCGTCGGCCAGACGCCCATGCGTGCCGCCCACCAGCGACGCGTCGAGCGGAATCACGTCCATCAGGTAGCGCAACCCGAGCTTCTTCCGAGCGAGCCGCTGCGCGACGCGCAGCGCGGGGAATTTCAGCGCGGGATCGACGAACAGCTCGCACGGGTCGTAGCCGGGCTTGCGGTGGATGTCGACCGTGCGCGCGAAGTCGGGCGCGTTCGCGTCGTCCAGCCAGTGGTAGTACGTGAACCACGCGCCCTTGGCGGCGACCGCGACCAATTCGCCCGAGCGCGCGTGCGCCAGGCCGGCCGCTTCGAGCGCGCCGTCCTCGAGCACCTCGGCGACGCCCGGCAGTCCGGCGACGACGCGTCGTGCTTCGTCGCGCGCCGCCGGATCGAGCACGTAGACGTGCGCGATCTGGTGATCGGCGACGGCGAACGCACGGCTGCGCGCAGGGTCGAGCACCTCACCGACGGGCGTCGCGCGCACGCCCAAGAGACCCGCTTCGCGCAGCGCGCGATTGATGTGCACGGGCTGGCTGGCGGCTTCGATCCCGTACTCGCTGACGACGACGGTCTCGGCGCCGACGGCATCGGCACCGGCGACCAGCTCGCCGATCAAGCGATCCAGCTCGACGACGGCGCGCTTCGAGCGCGGATCGTCGGGACCGAAGCGCTGGTGGTCGTAGTCGAGGTGCGGCAGGTAGACCATCGTCAGCGTCGGGCGTTCACGCTCGACGAGGTCCAGCGCGACGTCCGTGATCCAGCGGCTCGAGGGCAGCCCCGCCTTCGGTCCCCAGAAGTCGAAGAACGGGAACGACCCGTGATCCTCCTTCGCGCGGGCCACGAACGCGTCGGGCTGTCCGTCGACGTCCAGCAGTTTGCGTCCGTCGGCGGGATAGAACGGCTTCGGCGTGAGCGACCAGTGAACGCGCGCGCCGACGTTGAACCACCAGAAGAGCTTGGCCGCGCGAAAGTTCGGGTCGCGTTCGGCGGCGCGTTCGTAGAGCGTCGGAGCCAAGATCTGCGCGTTCGCCTGCCGCCAGAGCCAAGCCTCGCCTAGTTCGCGCCAGTACCACCCGTTTCCCACGCAGCCGTGGCGACTCGGGGGCTCGCCCGTCAGCATCGTCGCCTGCGCGCTCAGCGTCACGCCGGGCAGGATGCCCTGCATCGGCGCGAGCGCGCCGCGCGCCGCGAGGCTTTCCAGGTGGGGCGTCGACGCATCGATCTGTCGACGCGTCAAACCCACGGCATCGATCCACACGACGGGCTTCATGCGGGCGAATGGTAGGCTCGGCCGACGATGACTTCCGAAGGGAATCCCCGATCCCGGCACTGGACCCAGCTCGTCGATCTCGCGGCGAGCGACGTCCCGCACGGCCACGGACGCAAGGCGCACCTCGTGCGTTCGGGCGGCACGATCCTCGAGGTGTTGGTCGTGCGCGACGCCGAGGGCTGGACGGCGATCGACACCCTCTGTCCGCACGCGGGCGGTCGCTTCGAGGAAGCGTTGGTGGGCGGACAACTCGCGCGCTGTCCGCTGCACGACCTACGCTTCGATCCGCGCACCGGCCGCTGCGTGAGCGAGGCTTGCCGACCGGCGAACACGTTCGCCGTGCGCGCGGAAGGCGACGCACTGTTCATCGAGCTGCCCTTCGACGCGGCGCCGCTCGACGCGCTCGAGCCTTGAGCTCGACTACCGTCGGCGGAAGTAGTTGAAGAAGCCTTGGGAGTCGGGCAGCTCGACGCTGACCAGCTCGTAGTCCCGCTGGAAGCGCGGATCGGCGACGATTTCGAGCTCGCTGGTGCCGACCGCGACCCGCTCGACCTCCCGACGTCCGTTCGGCACGCGGTCCATGGGCAGCGTCGTGAACTCGGCGCGAATGAACAGGATCACCTCCGGTTCGCGATCGAGGACGTAGCCGCCGTCGCCGCGCTCGTGACCCGACTTGTCGTGCGCCGACTCCTTGATCGGCACCCGCGCGATGTGCTTGTCGGAGAGCCCCATCATGTCGAGCGTGTTGACATCGGCGAAGTAGGGAATGCAGCCGGCGTTGGTGATCGCGATCCAGTCGTCGGGAGCGAGCACTTCGCCGAGGTACTTGCCGGCGGCCACCATCTGCTGGTGGAACGCCGGCCAAGCCTCGTTGTCGGGCCGCTTCTCCACCTCCCAGACGACCTGCGCCACCCCGAGCGTGAGCAAGAAGCCGAGCCAGGCCAAGCGTTGCGACAGGCGTGCCGCGACGACCTCGAACGAGAGCGCGGCCAGTGCGCACCAGATCGGAAACAGCACGACGAAGAAGCGCCAGGTCAGCTTGAAGTCGCCGCCGACGAAGAACACGTAGAAGACGTAGACCGAGTTGACGAACAACAAGACGCCCGCGCCGCGCCCGACGATCTGGCGCTTCAACAGGTAGGGCAGCGCGAAGAACACCACGCCGAAGAACGAGATCGCCTGGAAGACGTAGCCGAAGCCGCGGCTCCAGCCGCGCGGGCTGGGCGACACCTTGGCGTGCGCCGTGTTCGGGACGAAGTCGTCGTAGGTCGCGTAGCGCCAGGCGAGGTGGGCGCCGACGATCAGCGCGAAGGGCAGCCAGCGCTCGAGCCCCACTCGGAACCACGCCGCGATCGTCGTCCCGCTGGCGCGCCATGCGAGCCAGGCGTGGCTGAGTTCGAGCAAGCCGAAGAGGAAGACACCCTCGGGTCGCGTCAGAGCGGCGAGCGCCAGGAACACCGACGCACCGACGCGCGTCGAGCGCCGCGGCCGTTCGGCGAGCGTGAAGAGCAGCGCCACCCCGACCAGCAGCGCGAAGAAGCACGTCTCGAGCCCGCCCATCGCTTCCAGCGCGAGCGCCGGCCGAATTCCCATCAGGAACGCCGCCGCACCCGCGAACGGCGCCGACGCGCCGATCCGTCGCGCCAACAGGAACGTCACCATGACGACGCCCAAGGCACACACGAGTCCCGCCACCTGCACGAACACGATCGGATCCCAGCCCAGCCGCATCGCGCCCGCCGCCAGCACCGTCCAGCCAAAGTTCGTGTAGCCCTCGACCGCCTCGTGCCCCGGGTTGTAGACGAGGCCCTCCCCACGCGCCAAGTTGCGGCTGTAGATCAGGCTGATGTACGTGTCGTCCTGCAGCACCTCGTCCCAGCGCACGAGCGAGAAGCCGAGGGCCGAGACGAGTCCGAGCGCCAGCAAGATCCATCCCACCAGCGCTCCGCCGCGTCCCGCTGCCCCGCGGACCGCCCGCCGAACGGGTGCACGAACCGGATCCTCGAGCGTGGCCGTCATCGCTCCGTCCACGCCGCTCCCAGCCGCGCTCGGAGACTCAGCCCGCGCCGCAGCGCCATCCGTGTTGTCGAGCATCCAGCCATGGGCCCCGAGATTCTACGCGGCCGTCCCCGCAGCACTCCACTCTCACGCGCTGACACTCGGCCTTCCAGCGTCGGCGCTGCGAGCGCGCGCTGCGACAGGGCGTCGAGCGGTTCTCGGAGCCTTGGCTCGTCATGAATGGGAAGTGCGTGGAAGAATTGGGGACATGGGCGTCGATGTCACGGAATTGTTGGGGGCGGGGAGCGCGCCGATCACACGTTGCAGGCCACGGCGTTGGTGAGCGAGGCGCGTCGCGGCCGGCGCCATGCGGCGCATCTTGATCGACCATGCGCGGGCCCGACAGTGTTCGAAGCGCGGTGGTGACCGCGAGCGGCAGGAGCTCTTCGACGAACACGCCGGGCTCGCGCTCGATCGCTCCCGAGACGATGGTGGCACGCGAGAGCCAGGCGGTGCTCTACCAGCGATTGGGACGCAGCGACGAAGCGGAGCCCTTCTTGCGCGGGCCTGGCGTTCGCGCAGCACGTCGTGGCGCTCGCCGAGGAGCGAGATTCGCCGCTCCTGTTCGCGTACCTCGATACCCTGGCCCTGGCCCTGGCCCTGGCCCTGGCCCTGGCCGCGAGCGGCGAGCACGAACGCGCGCTCGCGGCGGGGACACGCGCCTTGGCGTTGGTGCGGTCGGCGCCCATTCTCACCACCCTCTTCCCGGAGAACCAGCCATGCAGTCGGAACCTGACCCGATGTCCGTCGACCGAGCCGAGCGCCCGTCCGCGTTCTCTCTGGCGCGCACGGCTGCGGAAACGCCGCTCGTCGCACGCCTCGCCGCCTTCCTCTACGCAGCCTTGACCTACGTCCTCTTCCTCGGGGTCTTCGTCTATGCCATCGGCTTCGTCGGCAACTTCGTCGTGCCGAAGTCGATCGATTCGGTCGCGACGGATCCCCTGGGTTTGGCGTTGGCCGTCAACCTGGCGCTGCTCGGTGTTTTCGCCGTCCAGCACAGCGTCATGGCCCGGCCGACGTTCAAGCGCTGGTGGACGCGCTTCGTGCCCGAGCCCGTCGAGCGCGCCACCTACTCGCTGTTCTCGAGCCTGGCGCTGATCCTCTTGTTCTGGCAGTGGCGCCCCATGGGCGGCCTCGTATGGAACATCGAGAGCGAGGTACTGCGCGGCAGCATGCACGTGATCTACGCCGCCGGATGGCTAGTCGTGCTGGTCTCGACCTTCTTGCTGAACCACTTCGATCTGTTCGGGCTGCGCCAGGCATGGCTCTTCCTGCGAGGGCGCGAGTACACGCACCTCTCGTTCGCGAAGCCCGTGTTCTACCGACACGTCCGTCACCCGCTGTACCTGGGTTGGATCCTGGTCTTCTGGGCGGCGCCGACCATGAGCGTGGGTCACCTCGTTTTCGCGGCGGCGACCACGGCCTACATCCTGATCGCGATCCAGCTCGAGGAGCGCAACCTCGTCGAGCACCTCGGGCCCGACTACGCCGAGTACAAGCGCACGACCCCGATGTTGCTGCCGCTGCCCGGGAAGCGTGCCCAGCGGGCAAGCTAACCATTCACTCTCAACGCGTCGCGCCGGCGCGCGAGCGAAAGGCGTCGGCTGCGGTTTCGCGGTCGGCGCCGCGGCCGATGAGCAGGAGCTCGATCGAGGTCGTCTCGCCCGCTTCGATCGCGAAGGGCAGATTGCCTCGGCCCAGGGGTGGCTGGTTGGCGAAGACGCGGCCTTCGCCAGGGGGCAGCTCAAAGAAGCGCGCGTGTCCCGTGAGATCCGTGACGGCGGTGCGTTGGCCGCGGGGATGACCGCGGCACTCGACGTGCGCGTCGGGGACGGGGCGTCCGAGCTCGTCGACGACCCGGACCTCGAGGGTGCCGAACTCGGGCAGCACGCAGTCCGTCAAGTGCGTGGTTGGAGCCTCGATCACCACGGGTTTCGGCGCGAGGAAGGGCTCGTCGCCGGCGCCGAGGACCAGGGAGTGCTCACCCGGTGCAACGTCGACGAGTTCGAAGAGGCCGTCGAAGCCGCTCGTCGTCGTGCGGCTGTCGCCGCCCGCGCCGGCGAGCAGGATGGCGACGTCCGCGACGCCCGCGCCGTCGGCGCGGACGACGCGGCCCAGGACGCGCGCCGTGGAGGGGACTGCAGCGCTGGGCTCGGCCGCGTCGGGCAGCGCGCGCGGCGCCTCGACCGCGAGGGGTGCCGGGGTCGGCACACGCGGCGCCGGCGCTTCGAGCGCGCTCTCCGACGCGCTCTCGGCGGGTGCCGCGTCCCCGGTACCCGTTGGCGCCGCGGTGCTGTCCGCTCGCTCGCCGGAGCGGCCGACGAGCGCTACCAAACCGACCGCGACGAGCGAGAGCACGAGCGTGCCGACCACGGCGGGAAAACCCCGTCGCGGTCGGCCGCTGCTCGCTTTCTCGATCACTCGGGTCATTCGACTCTACTGACGGAAGTCGACTTGCGTGAGGATGGTCTGCCCGATGCAACGACCCTGCTCGACGCCGCGCTCGATGGCGGCGCGGTAGTGGATGCCGCCGTAGAGGCGCGAGATCGCAGCTTCGTCCGCAGCTTCGAAGAAGCTCGTGAAGCTGCGCATCGGCCAGAGCCCGTCGTGGGTGTTGTCGTCGAACGGCAGGTCGCCCCAGAGATCGTCGAGCACCTGCGCCGCCGCGCCGGACTGCACCGAGTGACCCGAGGTGTACTCGGGGAACGGCGGGGTGCCGATCGGCGTCGTCCAGGCCGGATCGTTGAGCCCGGTGGGCGAGTTGACGTACGTGAGCGGCCGCATCAGGTTGTAGTAGAACTTCATGTCCCAGCAGGAGATGAAGGCGTCGGCCACCGCGAGGCCCACATGGGCGTACGCTTCGGCGACGTCCGCCAGCGTCTTGTCGTGCTGCACCGCCACTTGACCGACGATGCTGATCCAGTGCCCGGGGGGCGTGCCCGTTTGGACGGGGTTGTCCGCCCAGAACTCGGCGATGTCCATCTGGGGCTGGGTCAAGGCATTGACCACGTCGTAGACCTCGAGCGCTTCCGTGTGGAAGGCCGAGCCCGGGTCCTCCGAGAAGAACGGCGGCGCGAGCGTCGAACACTCGGCGCCGAAGAGCAGCACGAAGGGCCGCAGCTTGCCCCAGCAGGGTTGCAGTGCGGGCGCCATGGCGGGCGGCGTGGGTTCCCACATGCCCGCTCCCGTCGGCGGCGTGTAGGCGCAGTTGTTCCAGATGTCGTAGCCGTCGCCCAAGGACCAGTCGAGGACGGCCGCAGCGATCGCTTCTCCGTGAGCGGTCGAACGATCGAGCACCACGGTGGAGTTGTCGAGCGCGGCGTCGGCCGCGAGCGAAGCCTCGAGGTCGGCGATCGCCTGCAGCGTGGGCGCCGACGCACCGGCGAAGAGTCCCTCGAGCGTGGAGGCGACCGCAGCGTTCAGGACGCTGGGCCAGTGGTGGCGACCGGGCACCACCGCCGGGACCGTGTCGAAGTCGTTGAGCTGGCCCACGAGCGAGCGGTGGTCGGGCATGCCCGGCACGACCGCTTCGTACGCGGCGACGCTGGCGTAGCCGATGATGCGCGACGCGACAGGCGGCGAGAGGCCTTCGGTGGCGATCGAGTCGTAGAGCAGGTCGAACCACGCGATGGCGGCGTCGGGGTCCTGTTGGGAGGCTTCGACCGAGCTGGATCCGCTACTGCTACTGGAGTCGCAGGCAGCTACCAAGCCGAGCAGGGTGAAGGAAAGCAGGGAACGCTGGAGCGTGATCTTCATGGGAGAGTTGGGGTGGTGAACCGGGGGTGGAGGGGGCGTCCGCTAGCGGCGGAAGACGAGACCGAGCGAGAAACCTTCGACGTCGCCGGTGTTCCTGCCGTCGAACGTCGTGCGGTAGTTGCCGGTCAGGCCGAAGTGGTCGTTGATGCGCACGTAGGCGTTGATGCCGGCGCGGCTGTACTCCTCTTCGTTGGTCGGGAAGGCCGGCATCGGGACATCACTGATGTCCGTGCCGCCCTGTGCGTTGATGCGGCTGATGAAAGGCGCGATCGTGACACGATCGGCAATCGTGCCGCCGACCTGGAGGTGCAAGGGGAACTCGTTGGGCGGATCGCCGACACGGAAGTCGTAGCCGGTCTCGAGCGAGGCGAAGAAGCCCTGGTGCGTTTGCGCGTGACCCACGACGCGCAAGCGCCAGTCGACGTTGCCGTCGCCGATGGCGGTGATCGCGTTGTCCTCGTAGTCGGTCAGCGGCACCTTGACGCCGGGCAGGACGAGGAACGAGGCTTCGCCCCACCCGTACTGCCGGCGCAAGAGCCGCCATTTCGCGGCCACGACCAGGTCCTGGAAGTCGCGCTCGTCGGGTGCGCCAGCCGTGCCGTCGGACTCAGATTCGACGTAGGACCCGCTCAGGATCAGATCCACGTCGTCGTTGAGGCCGTAGGCCGCGTAGAGGTTGTAGGTGGTGCGGTCGACCTCACCCACGCCAGCGGGGCTGACCTTCTCTCTACCCATCCAGAACTCGTCATACGTGTCGAGGTTGTAGCTGAGCACGACGTCCAGGTTGCCCTGGCCGCGCAGGAAGCCCGTCTCGCCCTGGGCCGCGATGGCCCCTGTCGAGAGCGCCAGGGCGACCCCACAGCGCGCGAAGCGGCGCAAAAGTCCGAGGCGAGACGTGGAACGGTGATGCGGGGGGGCGAACGTTTGCATGGCGGTGGCGGAGGTTGTGGCGGGCGAAGAGCGTGTTCGCGAATGCGTTCACGACCAAACCTACCCCTTCCCCGAAACCGCGAAAGTCGCACCTCTTGCCTGATTCGTGTCGGAATCCAACGACACGCGAGCGCGCCGTCGCGCCGTCTACCGAGCGGTGCGTTCGAACCAGTTCAGGAAGACCGGCGCCCGGCTTCCGTCCGGCAGCGTGCGCTCGATGCCGGGGAGCGCGCGGCTCGCGATGCGGTAGTCGCGGGTGAAGCGCGGGTCGTCGACGATCTCCTTCTCGCTGGTGCCGAACGCGGTCTGCTCGACGTAGCCCTTCCACTGCGGCACGTTGGCGAGCTGCATCGGCGTGATGCAGTTCGACACGAACAGGATGGCGTCGGGCCGTCGCCCGAGCACGTAGTCGCCGTCGCCGCGCTCGTGTCCGACCAACGCGTCCGCCGCCGTCGCGCGCACCTCGACGCGCGCGATGTGGTGATCGTTGAGCCCCAGCATGTCGATCACGCGGCGCTGGGCGAAGAACGGGATGCGCCCAGCGTTCGAGACCGCGATCGTCGCCTCCGCGGGCAGCACCTCGTTCAAGAGCTTGCCCGCTCCGACCAGGTGCTCGTGGCGCTCCGCCATGGCTTCGTTGCCGACCTTGTACAGCCACTCGTTCGTAACGTGGAAGGCCGAGAGGACGACGAAGAGCAACGGTGCGAAGGCGCGCGCGAGCCGCGGCTCGGCGGCGTGGAGCGCGCGAGCGAGGGCGGCGAGCGCCGCGGCACCGAGCGCACCCCAGAGCACGATCGGGACCAGCAGGTAGCGGAACGACAGTTTGAAGTCGCCGCCGACCTGCAGCACGTAGAGCGATACGACCAACGCGGCGACGGCGAGGAACGCGCCGCTCGCGTTCAGCCGCTTCCACTGCCAGAAGGGAAGCAGCACCAGGAACAGCCCCGAGAACGCCAACCCTTGCAGCACGTAGTCCGCCCCCGTGCGCCAGGCCAACGGGCTGTGCGTCATCTTCGCGTGATAGGTGTTCGGCAACAACTCGCCGTAGAACGCCAGCCGCCACGCAAGGTGTCCCAGCACCAACGCCAGGAACGGCGTCCAGCGCGGAACGGCGTCGCCGAGCCAGGCGGCGATGCTCTGGCCGCGGCGGCGCGCGGCGACGAGTTCGCGCAGCTCCAAGAGCGCGAAGTAGAGCGGCGCTTCCGGCCGCGTGAGCGTGGCGAGACCCAGCAGCGCCGAGCCCCCGAGTCCGGCCACCGCCGTGCGCGGCGTGCGCAGGTAGAGCAGGATCGCGCCCACGACCAATGCGACGAAGGTCGTGGTCTCCAGCCCCCCGAGCGCTTCCTCCGTCAGCGTCCGTTCGAGCCCGACGAACAGCGCGGCGAGACCCGCGAGCAACGGCCCGGCCGCGAGCCGCCGCGCCAGGAAGAACGTCAACACGACGACGAGCGCCGCCGCCGCGACGCCGACGGCCTGCGCCACGTTCGCGGGATCCTCGACGCCGGCTCGCATCGCGAGCCCCGCGCCCAGCGTCCAGAGGAAGTTCGAGTAGCCCTCGACCGGCGCTTCACCGACGTTGTAGACGAGCCCGTGCCCGAGCGCGAAGTGACGCGCGTACACGAACGAGATATAGGCGTCGTCCTGCAGCCGCGTGCCCCAGTAGCGCCAGGCGAGCGCGACGACGGCCGCGACGCCGAGGAAGGTCGCAGCCCAGCCGGCGAGGACGGGGAGGCGTCCCGCGCGGTCGGGCGATTCGGAGTCACTGTGCATGCGGCGAGCTCGAGGCAGGGGTTCCCGCGCGAAGCGTAGCAGCCGGCGGCGCCGGGTGGCCCGGCCGCGCGCGGAAGTCGTGCGCTCGCGGCCTGCCGGACGACATCGGCGCGCGTGCCGCCGGTCGCGGAGGCTCGGCGTGTAGACTGCTCGCTCGACCCTCCCTCGCTCCCTCTCGATTCTTCGATGCTTCGCCCCCAGAGATCCAGGACCCTCGCGGCCGCGCTGCTCCTCCTCGCCGCCGCCTGCTCCAAGGAGACCTCCGACCGCTGGAACGTCGTGGTCGTGACGCTCGACACGACGCGCGCCGACTCGCTCTCGTGCTACGGCCAGCGGCCCGGCGCGAACACGCCCCACATGGACGCCCTGGCCGCCGACGGCGTGCGCTTCGCCCAGGCGCACTCGGTCTGTTCGGTGACGCCGGTCAGCCACGCTTCGATCCTGACGGGTCAGTACCAGTACAAGCACGGGCTGCGCGTGATCGCGGGGACGGGCGGTTTCTCGCTGCCCGCGGACGTGCCGCACCTCGGCGAGATGCTGAAGCGGCACGGCTGGACGACGGTCGCCGTGCATTCGGCCTTCCCCGTCTCGAGCTACTTCGGTTTCGACCGCTCGTTCGATCTGTTCGACAGCCTCGAGACGTCGCTGATCGGAAACGCCGCCGGCTTGCAGGGTTGGGACGTCGACCAGTTCCAACGCCGCTCGGACGAGACCGTCGACCGCGCGATCGGCGCGCTCGAGCGAGTCGGCGACGATCCCTTCTTCCTGTGGCTGCATTTGTGGGATCCCCACGACATGAGCAAGCTGCCGCCGGACGAGTACATCGAGGCCAATCGCCCCGACGAGAACTGGCGCGAGAAGTGGCCCGCCAGCAAGGTTTGGCGGCGGCGCTACGACGTCGAGGTGCAGTACATGGACGAGCAGCTCGGTCGACTCGTCGAGCATCTGAAGGCCAACGGCAGCTACGAGCGCACGCTCTTCGTCATCACCTCCGACCATGGCGAGGGGCTCGGCGAGCACGAGTGGTTGTCGCACCGCTTGGTCTACCAAGAGCAATTGGAGGTGCCGCTGATCCTGCGCTGGCCCGGCGGGCCCACGGGTCGCGTCGTCGAAGGCATCGCTTCCTCCGTCGATGTCGTGCCGACCGTGCTCGCTGCGATGGGCATTCCCTTCGACGCCGAGACGATCGACGGCGTCAACCTGCTGGACGCCGTCGGCGCGGGCCGCGCGCCCGACCGCATCACCTACGGCGACCAGGTCAACGGCTACGACACCAACGCCGTGATGGTCCTGCGCCGACCGAAGGACGACTTCCTCTACATGGTCAACGATGGCCGCTGGAAGCTGACGTGGCGCCCTTCGTTCCCCGCCGACGGAGAGCTCTTCGACCTCGCGAACGATCCCGACGAGGCGCACAACCTCTTCGGGCAGGCGCTCGAGCCGCAGCGCCGCTTGGTGCGCGACCTGGCGGCGCGCGACTCGTGGGTGACGGCGCCGATCGCACCACTGGAAGGCGTCCAGCAATCGGCCGAGGCGCTGCGCGCGCTGGAGAAGCTGGGCTACGTCGGCGCCGACGGTACCGCCCAAGTCGTCGAACCGCGCTGGGCCTGGGGGTGCGCCGAGCACCTCGACGTGATCCTCGAGGATCCCGCGCAAACCTGCCCGCGCTGCGACGCGCCTCTTTTGTTGCGCACCGCCGAAGCGGTCGTGCGCTAACGGACTCGGCATGGACACCTCCTTGCGCCGGCTGCGCGTGCGGCTCGTGCGGCCGCTGCTCGTGGCGACGCTCGTCGCTTGCGCGGCCGACGAGGCCGAGCGACCGCCGAACGTCGTGCTGTTGATCGCGGACGATCTCGGGTACGGCGACGTCGGCTTCACCGGCGGCGACCTACCGACGCCCGAGATCGATCGGCTGGCGAGCGACGGCATCGCGCTCGACCGCTTCTACTGTCAGCCGAAGTGCACGCCCACGCGTGCGGGGCTCTTGACCGGACGTCACCCGATCCGCTTCGGGATGCAGCACGGCGTCGTGACGCCCTGGGAGGAGCACGGGCTTCCGACGACAGAGCGTACGCTCGCCGAGGCGTTCGGCGAGGCGGGCTATCAGCACCGTGCGCTGTTCGGCAAGTGGCACCTCGGTCATCACGAAGCCGACCATCATCCCTTCGCGCACGGCTTCACCGAGTTCGTGGGGCACATGAACGGGCGCATCGACTACTTCGCGCACACGCGGCTGGAGGGGCCCGGGGGCGAGCCGAGCCTCGACTGGATGCGCGGCCGCGAACTCGAGGCGCGACCGGGACGCTATGCGACCGAGTTGGTCGCCGAGGAAGCGATCGCGTTCTTGCGCCGGCGGTCCGCGGACGACCAGCCGTTCTTGCTGGTCGTGCCGTTCCTCGCGCCGCACTGGCCGAACCAGGCGCCGCCGGACTACGTCGAGCGCTTCCGGCACCTGCCGGAGCCCAGGCGCACCTTCGCTGCCAAGGTCGCGTCGCTCGACTCGGCGATCGGTCGCATCCGGCGCGAGCTCGACGATCGCGGGCTGGGGCGCGACACGCTCGTGATGTTCCTTTCCGACAACGGTGCCGATGCGACCAAGGGCGGCAGCAACGTGCCGCTGGCCGGCGGAAAGCACACGCCGCTGGAAGGCGGTGTGCGCTGCGCGGCGGCGCTGCGCCTGCCCGACCGGTTGCCCGCCGGCGTGCGGCGCGCAAGCTTCGCGACGTACCTCGACGTGTTCCCGACCCTCGCGCACTTCGCGGGGCTCGAGGCGGGCGAGGTCGACGGGCACGATCGTTGGGACCAATGGGCGACGGGCGCGCACAGCCAGGTGCCGAACGAGTTGTTCGTGTTCATGCGCGGCGAGGGCGGCGAAGAGCTGATCGCGCTCGAGAACGAGGAGTTCAAGCTGGTGCGGATGGGCGCCGAGCCATGGTCCCCTGGCGCTCCGCGCGGCACCGTGCGGCTGATGCGTCACGTCGAGGATCCGCTCGAACGCCTCGATTGCCAGGCGGCCTACCCCAAGGTCACCGCGCAGATGCTCGCGCGGCTGATCGAGCTACGCGCGCTCGGCACCGGCCCGCAAGATCCCGCGCTCGACGTGCACAGCGTTCCGCCCGCCGGCTGGACAGCGCCGCCGGACTGGCGACCGGGCGCGCATCGAGGCGACGATGGAACTCGCTGAACTACGCCGCCGCGCGCTGCTGCGCGGCGCGAGGCTGCGTTGTCCGCAGTGCGGCGCGCGCGGCTTGCACGTCGGCTTCGGCCGACTGCGCGAGCGGTGTCCCGCCTGCGAACTCGTCCTGCGGCGCGAGCAAGGGGCGCAGACGGGCTCGATGTACCTGACGGCCGCGCTCAGCCAAGTGCTCGCGGCAGCACTCGTGTTCCTGATCTGGTTCGGCACGGACTGGAGCGTCGCGACATCGCTGGCCGTCGCCCTGCCGCTGGTCCTGGTCGCGTGCGCGTTCGTGCTGCCCTTCGCGCAGTGCCTTTGGATCGCGATCGAATACGTCACCGACGCCGTCAACCGCGAGCCCTGGGTGCGGCCGCGCTGACGGATCGTGGTGAGGGAACCGGGTTAGTGCCAGTGCAGCGCGTCGGCGTCGAAGTCGGGCAGCGTGTTCACGAGGTAGCCCTCGAGGGCGACGCGCGTCCCGCCCAGCTTCAGGAGCAGCCGAAAGATCGGCACGTGCCAAGTGCCAGCGCTGACGGTCGTCTCGATCGTCACGTCGAGCCGCGTTCCGTCGCCCTCCGGCGTCAGCTCGAAGGTCCAGAGCGTCGACTGCGGAACGACCGAGTCGACGCCGCGTTGCACCATCCGGTGTGGGGGATCCCAGACGAGCGTTCGCCAGGTGATCGTCGACTGGCTCATGTGCTCGCGCCACTCGGGCAAGCCGTTCACGTCGTCGTCGCGTTCGACCGCGAGCACACTGAGCGACGAACGCGGATAGCGTTCGAAGTCGGCGAGACGGCCGAACGTCTCCTCGGGGGTGAGGTCGAGCGAGACCGTGGCGCTGGCGGACTGCGTTTCCGGCAGGCGACCACCGATCACGTACATCGCGCCGAGCGTGACGGCGGACAGGGCGACGAAGCCCACCAGCAAACGGAACCAGAGGTTTGGAGGCATACGGCCCGGAGTATAGTCGCGCGCCGCATGCCCGAGCTGCCCGAGGTCGAGACCGTCCGCCGCCTGATCGAGCCCGATGTCGTCGGTCGTACGGTCGTGGACGCCGTCGCACGTTGGCAGCGCACCGTCGGCGGAAGCGCGGGTCGCTTTCGCGCGGCGCTCGTTGGCGCTCGCATCGAGCGCGTGCGGCGGCGCGCGAAGTTCCTCGTGTTCGAGCTGTCCCGCTCCGGCGGATGCGGTGGCGCGATCCTGTGTCACCTGCGAATGACGGGGCGCCTCTACGTGCGGAACCAGGGCGAAGCCGAGGATCCGCACGACCGCGCGCTGCTCGACCTCGACGACGGGCGGCGCCTCCACTTCCTCGACGTGCGCAAGTTCGGTCGCTTCGAGCACGTCGCCGACCCGGCAGCACGCCTCGACGGGCTGGGCCCGGAGCCGCTCGGCGACGCCTTCACGGCCGAATGGTTCGCCGCCGCGTTGAAGGCTCGGCGTCGCCAACTGAAGCCCCTGCTGCTCGACCAATCGTTCGTCGCGGGCCTCGGCAACATCTACGTCGACGAGTCGCTCCACCGGGCGGGCCTGCACCCTTTGACCCAGTCCGACCGCGTCTCGACCGTGAGAGCGCGCCGTTTGCAGACCGAGATCCGGGCCACCCTGGCCGAGGCGATCGAGCGCGAGGGCTCGTCCTTCGATCGCTTCTACCAGACGCCCGCCGGTCAACCCGGCGGCTACCAGCACCAGTTCCAGGTCTACGGCCGGGACGGGCAGCCGTGTTCGAGCTGCGGCGCGACGATCGTGAAGCTCGTCGTGGGGCAGCGGGGGACGCACATCTGTCGACGTTGCCAGCCGACTCCCAGACCTCGGTGATTCCCACGGGTCTTGGGGCCAGGTAGTCTTCCCGCGCCATGATCGACACAAGCTCCTTCAAGAAGGGCGTCTGCATCCAATTCAAGGGCGCGCCGATGATCATCGTCGACGTGACCTGGTCCACGCCGACGGCGCGCGGCGCGAACACGATCGTCAAGACCAAGCTGAAGAACCTCCTGACGGGTCAGCTCCTGGTCGAGTCGATCCGTTCGGGCGAGAAGTTCAGCGAGGTGGATCGCGAGTCGACCGACGTGCAGTTCCTGTACGCCGACGGGTCGGCGTGGCACTTCATGGATCAGGAGAGCTACGACCAGTTCGAGCTGACGGCCGACGTGCTTGGCGACCGCACGGGCTATTTGGTCGACGGCATCGAAGGCGTGAAGGCCGTCAAGGTCGAGGGCCAGTTGGTCTCGATCGACCTGCCGAACACGGTGGACATGCTGGTCACCGAGGCCGATCCCGCGATCAAGGGCGCGACCGCGCAGGCGCAGCTCAAGCGCGCGGTGATGGAGACCGGCCTTGAGGTCCAGGTTCCGCCCTACGTCGAGGCCGGGCAGCGCGTGCGCATCGACACGCGCGACGGCCACTTCGTCGAGCGCGTGAAGGGCTGAACGCCTTCCTTGGCTAGCCCGGTTCCCTCACCACGATTCGTCTGATTCGCCGTATCTCATTGCCCTGCCAAGACTTCCCTCCCTCACCGTGCT
>JBBDIB010000041.1:0-5186 GCA_040880665.1 Planctomycetota bacterium | reverse complement strand
AGAACAAACCGACGGCATCGTGCCGTGGTGGAGCCACGGCTTCGCTAGACGTTTATCGGTGCGCGACCGCTCCGTGGCGCCGCGTCGTTAGAAGTTTCCGACCTGTTGCGTCAAGGAGATAATCGGGGAGAAGAGGGCGACGACCGTTCCAGCCGCCACGATCCCGATGACCACGATCAGGATCGGCTCCACCGCGCGCAACACACCCTCCGAAAGCGCCTGCACGTTCGCCTCGAAGAACGCCGCCGCGCGCAGCAGCAGCGCCGGCATCTCGCCCGCGCGCACGCCCGCGGCCGCCATGTCCACCAGCAACGGGTCCATCACGCCTGCCGAGTGCTCACGAAGCGCGTCCGGCACGCTCGTACCCAACCGCACTTCCTCCTTCACCCGCTCCACCACGTCGCCCCCGAGCGGGCTGTTCGAGCTCGAGCGCGCCACGTCCAACGCCGCGAGGATCTCCAAGCCCGACTCGAGCGCGAACGCGAGGCTCGACGCGAACGAGGCGCTCAACTGCTGGCGCAACAGCGGCCCGAACAGCGGCAACCCGAGCATCACGCGCTCCGTCGCGCGCTTCCCCTTGGGCGACTCGCGCCACGCCGTGAACGCCGCGATCGCCCCCACCACGAGCAGCACGAGCATCCAGCCGTACGCCTGCAACCACGCGCTGATGCCCAGCACCACCCGGGTGGCCACCGGCACGTCCACGCCCAACTCGAGCACCACGCCGGCGAACTGCGGAACGATGTAGGTCATCATCGCGGCCATCAACGCGATCCCCGCGAGCAACACCACCACCGGGTAGACCATCGCGTTCGTCACCCGCCGCCGCACCGCCGCCTGCCGCTCCAGGTGCTCGGCGATGCGCGCCATGACGTGCTCGAGGTCGCCCGTCGCCTCGCCCGCCGCGAGCATCCCCACGTAGAAGCCGTTGAACAGCTGCGGGTAGCGCGCCGCCGCCGCCGAGAGCGTCGAGCCGCCACGGATCTCGTTCAGCATCCCCTCGAGCGCCGAACGCACTCGCTCGTCACGGGTCGAGCGCGCCACGAACACCAGCGCTTCCTCCACCGTGAGGCCCGCGCCCAAGATCGACTCGAACTGCCGAGTGATCAGACCGACCGCCGCGCTCGAGATCCCACGCGAGAAGCCCGGCATGCGGAACCCACCTGAGACCGTGCTCACCGCCTGCGGGTAGAGCCCGCGGCTGGTCAGGATGTCGAGCGCGTCACGCTCGGAGGAGGCTTCTATACGCCCTTTGCGGGCTACGCCCTCGGGGGTGACGGCGGAGTACATGAAGGTCGACATGCCGCATGCTAGCAGGGAATGCGCTTCGACAGGAGAGAACGGAACCCACTCGACGTGGTAGCATCCGAACAGAACCCACGCCCGGAGGCGCCCCTTTGAACGCGACCACGCACCCGCCCTACCTAAAAGCGCTCCGCGAGGCCGGCATCAACGACGGCGTCCTCGACACCGCCAAGGGCCACCTCACCCGCGAGGGCGCCGCCACCCTCATCGACGTCCTGATCAACCTCGGCGTGCCCGCCGCCCGCCTCAACGACGCGCTCGCCCGCACCACCGGCGCCACCTTCACCACGCGCCCCCCCGCCATCGACCCCAACGCGCTCACGCTCATCAACGCCACCCGCGCGCACGAGCTCGCCGTCGTGCCCGCGACCTTCGACCCCATCACGCGCACCAGCACCGTCCTCGTGTCCGATGCGCTCGATCCCGACGCCGAAGCGACCCTCAGCGACCTGACGAACACCCGCGTGCACCTCGTCCAAGTACCGCCCGCCACCCTCAAGCGGCTGCTCTTCGACCACTACCCCCTCAACGACGCGCCCCGCGCCAGCGCCGGCGACGAGCGCGAGCGCGCTGGGTTGCTCGACGAAGCGACCGCGAGGCGCCACAACGTCGCGCCCCTACGGGTCGAGGGGCGCGCGCTGGTGCTCGTGGCTCCCGACAGCGCCCCCGGCACGCTCGCCGACGACTTGCGGCTGCTGCTCGGTCGCCCCGTCCGCCTCGACCGCCGCCCCGCGCACGAGGTCACCAACTACCTCAACGCCCTCTACGGCCTCCAAGGCGAGAGCGACGCCACCACCACGGTCGCCGAACGCGACGACATCGAGTACCAAGCGCGACGCGACAACGTCGTCATCAAGACCGTCAACGACGTGCTCCTCTACGCGCGCACCAACGGCGCGAGCGACGTGCACATCGACCCGCGCGAGGACAGCGTGGTCGTGCGCATCCGCAAGGACGGCGTCCTCAGCGACTTCATGACGCTCCCCAAGGGGCGCGAGAAGCCGATCGTCGCGCGCGTGAAGGTGCTCGCCGGCCTCAACATCGCCAACTCGCTGACCTCGCAAGACGGTCGCATTCGACTGCGCGAACTCAGCCTCGACGCCGACTTGCGCGTCGCCACGCAACCCACCACCGACGGCGAGAAGGTCACGATCCGACTGCTCCAAGAGGAAGCGCTCATCCCCGAGATCGAAGACCTCGGCATGAGCGAGGACGTGTTCGCGCGCTTCCGCGAGCTCCTCAACCTGCCGCAAGGCATGGTGCTCGCGAGCGGCCCCACCGGCAGCGGCAAGAGCTTCACGCTCTTCTCGTTCCTCAAGCGCGTGCACACCAGCGAAACCGCCACCCTCACCATCGAAGACCCCGTCGAGTACGAACTCGCCGGCGTCAACCAGACCCAAGTGAACCCCAAGGCGGGCGTCACCTTCGCCAGCGCCCTGCGCTCGTTCGTGCGGCACGACCCCGACATCATCCTCGTCGGCGAGATCCGCGACGCGGAGACCGCGCGCCTC
Organism: Planctomycetota bacterium; assembly: GCA_040880665.1. Lineage (GTDB taxonomy): Bacteria > Planctomycetota > UBA1135 > UBA1135 > JBBDIB01. Next base: position 2,370 of record JBBDIB010000041.1, on the reverse strand, counting down.
GCCACCGAAGCCGCCATCACCGGCCACCTGGTGCTCTCCACCGTCCACACCAACGACGCCGCCAGCACCATCACCCGCATCACCGAGATGGGCGTCCCCCCGTACCTGCTCGCCGACGCCCTCAAAGCCTCGCTCGCGCAACGCCTCCTGCGCCACACCTGCCGCGCCTGCGCCGAACCCGACAACCCCTCCGACGCGCTCCTGCACGACCTCGCGCTCACGCGCGACGAGCTCGAAGGCAAACAGGTCTTGCGCGGTCGCGGCTGCGACGTCTGCCGCGGCACCGGCTACGACGGCCGCATCCCCGTCCACGAACTCCTCATCGTCACCCCCGAGATCGAACGCGCGATCTTCGACCGCGCCGGCCGCCAAGAGATCGCCACCATCGCCCAACGGCAAGGCACCCGAAGCCTCCGCCAGAACGCCCTCGCCAAAGCATTCGCCGGCATCACCACCCTCGACGAGGTGCTGCGCCGCACCGCCTACTAAGGAGCCCCTCGTGCCACGCCCCCTCCTCATCGCGCTCGCCGCCACCCTCGCCACCCTCGCGCTCGCGCAACCCACGACCACCACCACGGACACGGACGCCGCCCAAGCCCTCTTGCGCGCGCGCGCGCCCGAACACGCGCGCACCGCCCTCCTCGACGACGCCAACCGCGACCCGAACGACCTCCGAGCGGTCCACGACCTCGCGGTGATCGAACTGCTGTGGCTCCAAGACCCGCACGCGGCCGCGTTCCTCTTCGCCAGCCTCGCCAGCGACGACCCCAGCTACGACCGCCTGCACAACCTCGGCGTCGCGCACGCGCAAGCGCGTGCGTACGACGAGGCCATCACCGCGTTCGCCGCCGCGCTCGAGCACCCCGCCAGCCCAGCGCACCACCAACTCACGCGCGCGGTGCTCGCCGACGTGCGCCTCGCCGCCGGCGACCCGACCGCCGCCGCCGCGGACTACCTCGCCCTGCACGACGCCACCGGCGACGTTCGCTTCCTCTACCAGCACTACCTCGCGCGCGTCGCCTCCGGCGAACGCGCCGAAGCCCTCCACGACCTGCGGCGCCTGCGCGACGAAGCCGGCGCCAGCGCCCCACTCCTGATCGCCACCCTCTACCGCGCCGCCGGCATGAGCGCCTACGCCACGCACGAGCTCGAGCGCGCCCGCGAAGTCGCGCTGCACGACGCGGACTTCGAAGCGTTCACGCGCGCGAGCGTGCTCCTCGCGCAACAACAGTGGCTCGACGGCCAACCCGAGCAAGCGCTCCTCACCCTCGACGACGTGCAACTCGTCGCGCGCGACCCCGCCCTGCGGCACACCCAAGGGAGCCTGCTCCTCGCCCTCGGCGACCCCGAACGCGCGTTCCGGGCCTTCACTCGCGGCGAACGACTCGACGACCGCGCCATCCCCAGCGAGATGCACACGGCGCTGCTGATCGGCGCGGTGATCGCCGCCGACGCCGCCGGCCTCGCGCCCGAAGCGTTCGCGCTCGCGCGCGAGCTCGAAGGGCGCTACCCCAGCTTCCGCGAACTGCAAGACGGCGTGCCCGGCGCGAGCGGCGCGCTCGTCACGCTCGCGCTCGCGCACGAAGCGCGCGGCGCGAACCTCGAAGCGCTCGCGGTCGCGAGCGGCGTGGACGCCGAACGGCTCGCCGCGTACGACCTGCTGCGCCTGGGCGACCTGCACTACCGCGCGGGTCAGTACGACCTCGCGCGCCAGACGTACGAGCGCGCGCTCGCCCACCCGAACGCCGCCGCCGCGGAGCGCACCACCGCCAGCCGCCGGGTCGCGTACGCGATGCAAGCCGCGGGCAACCTCGCCGCCGCGCGCGTGAGCTACGAGTCGCACTTGGCCGACGCCCCGTACGACACGCTGGCGCTGCACCAGTACGGGTGGGTGCTCGCCGCCGCCGGGGCGATCGACGAAGCCCGCGACGCCTGGTCGACCGCGCTCGCGCGCGGGCACGAACCGAGCGCGGCGGCGCTCGAACGCACGCGCGAATACTGACGGCGGATTCCGTTCGGTCGCCCATCCTGTCGCTGCGCCGCTGCGGGGGGGGCGACGCGCTTCGGGCTCAGGGGCAGATGAGCTCGAGCGCGGGGTAGTACGTGCGGTAGCGCTTCGCGTCTCGCGTCAGCAGCGTCATGCCGTCGATGGCGGCGTGCGCGCCGATGTAGAAGTCCGGCAGCGGCGACGTACGGCTGCCCTGCGCTCGGCGGTAGCGCAAGAACGCCTTGCCGGCGAGAAAACCGGCCTCCCAGGGCAACTCCAGGCGCGTGAACGAGCTCGGCGGCAGCGCGTCGTCGAGCTCCTCGATCCGCGCGAACCCGACCGAGACCTCCGCGTAGACGATCGGGTTGATGCACAGCTCGGCC
>JBBDIB010000040.1:10038-33316 GCA_040880665.1 Planctomycetota bacterium | reverse complement strand
ACGATCGCTTCGAGCGCCGCGCGCTGCCGCCGACGCGCGGCGCGATCGGACGCCGGTGCCGCAGCCAGCGGCGCCTCGTCCGCGAGAGCCACGGCAGCGAACGAGCGCATCGCGACCGCGCGCGCGTCGAGGAACAAGGCGTGGGCGCGCAACCGCTCGGCCACGATCGGCCAAAGACGCAGGCTGTCGCCGGGCACGATCCTGGCCAGCACGTCCTCGGGCGCCTCGTGCCAGAGGCGGCGCGACGGCCGTCGGGTTTCGGCGGGGCTCGGGGCTTCCATGGGGCTGGCGTCCTCCTTCACGCTGACCTTTGCCAGGGGGCTGGCTCTCTCCTCCACGCGATCGAGCCTAGCGAGCGCGCGAAAAGTCGGGGATCTGGGCGTTTTTCTCCCCCATGTGGGACGCCGCACCGGCGACTGTGCGCGGATCTCCGCATTGTCGGTCGGTTTTCACGCCGGCGCCGGGACCCCGGGTTTTCCACAGGGGCGCCCACCGAAGCCGCTCGAAGCTTCCACTGGCACGGCTCGTGTCTACGATGGTCGGTTGGCACCGGCACCGCCGGACGTTTCAACGACCCTGACGTGAACTACGACGTGACCGGATTCCTCGAAGGCAAGAAGGGCCTGATCCTCGGTGTGGCCAACAAGCGTTCCGTCGCCTGGGCCTGCGCCCAAGCGCTGAAGCGCGAGGGCATGGATCTCGCGATGACGTTCCTCAACGCGCGGCTCGAGAAGTCGGTGCGACAACTGGCCGAGGAACTCGAGGTCGAGGTCGTGTTGCCCTGCGACGTCACCAAGCCCGAGGAGATGGACTCCTTGATGGACGGCGTCGGCCAGGCCTTCGGCGGACTCGACTGCGTCGTGCACGCGATCGCCTTCGCCAAGCGCGAAGAGCTGGCCGGCACGTACCTCGAGGTCTCGAAGGAGGGCTACCAACTGGCGCAGGAGGTCTCCGCGTACTCGCTACCCGCGATCTCGCGCCGCGCCATCCCGTTGATGGAAGGGCGCTCGGGCTCGATCGTGACGTTGACCTACTTGGGCTCCGAGCGCGTGATCCCGAACTACAACGTGATGGGTGTCGCGAAAGCGGCGCTCGAAGCCAGCGTGCGTTACTTGGCGCACGATCTCGGCGAGCGCGCCATCCGCGTCAACGCGATCTCCGCAGGGCCGATCCGCACGCTCTCGGCGGCGGGCATCGACGGCTTCCAGGGCATCCTCGATCACATCGCCGAGCGCGCGCCGCTCAAGCGCAACATCACCGCGGAAGAGGTCGGCGACACCTGTGCGTTCCTCGCCAGCGACATGAGTCGCGGAATCACCGGCTCGACGATCTACGTCGACGCGGGCTACCACATCATGGGCGTCTAGCCCGCTAGCCCGCTAGCCCGGTCGCCGAACGCCGCTACTCGTGTTCGACGGCGACGCGAACGGTCAGCGTTCCCTGGGTCTCGTAGACCGAGCGGAACGTGCTGACCTGTCCCTCGAACACGGTCTCGCTCCACTCGAGTTCGTGCTCGCCGACGATGTCGCCCGTGAGTTCGAGCGAATCGATCCGGCCCGCGCCGAGGTCGAACAGCAAGGTGCCGGTGAACTCGCACTCCAACGTGCTGACGAGGGACCAGTCGGCGACGTCGGTCGGCGTGGTGAGGTTGTCCTCGGCCGCGGTGCGCAGCAGGACCGAGAGGTCACGGCGACCCTCGAGGCCGCCTTCCAGCCGGATGCGCGCCAATCGCCGACCGTCGACGTCCTCGGTGCCGAGCAGCTTCGCCGTCACGTCGCCCTCGGCGTCGGCGAGGACCTCGGACGGCGTGACCAAGCCGGCGGCGAGCACCGTGGCCGAGGGCACGCTGAACAGGCTGCCCTCCGTCGCGTCGTCGATCCTGAGGCCGAGATCGCCGCCGGGGCGGAACGCCCGCGCCAGGTCCGCGCCGTCGAGGCTCCACGTCCCACCGACCTCGATCGCGCGGTCGGGTAGGAGCGCCAGGAGGTCCATGTCGTACTCGAGGCCCTGGACGTCCTCGTCACGCGCGCCCTCTTCGACGATTGCGTCGTACTCGCCGGCTTCGGCGTTCCAGACGAAGCGCACGAGCGCGCCCTCGAGTTCGCTCAGCGCACGCGTGCTGTAGCGCGCGCTCTCGGCGCCCTCGCCGAAGGTCCAGGCGGAACTCGCGTCCAACTCGACGAACTCGCGCAGCAGCTTGGTGACGCGGCCTTCCTCCACGGCTTCGTATTCATCGGTGATGCGCACGACGCGCTGCGTGCTTCCGGCGACCGGCGGCAGCTCCTGTTCGACGAGTTCGCCGTCGACCCACAGCTCCGCGGTCTCGAGTTCCCACCGCGTCGCTTCCTCGAAGCGCTTGGCGACGATCGAGTCAGCCTCGACCTTGAATCCGAGATCCTGCGAGAGAAAGGCGAGTGCGCCGAGGGCCGTGAAAGCGAAGTGGGTCGAAAACATGGCACGGGTGGGTTCGGGGTGGCGGGTCCGCGGGATCGCGAGCCTAAGCAAGGTGCCGAGTGCCGTCGCCGGATTTCCCCCCGAGCGTGCTCGGGGGCCAGGCGCCCCGCCGGTCGCGACACATTTTTTCGGGATCGGCGCTCTCCCCCCCGCCGATCGCCGCGTAGGCCCGGCCTTACGCGTTCGGTTCTTGCCCCTCGACCCGACCAAGCGTCAAGATCCTCGGCCCTTTCCGGGCGCGGCGGCACTCGTCGGCGCGCTTCGCACTTCGTTCCTCTCTTCTCCATTCCGCACGATGCTCGAGATACGCGGACTTACCAAGCGGTTCGGCGGCTTCACGGCCGTCCAAGACGTCTCCTTCCACGTGGAGCGCGGCGAGGTGCTGGGCTTCTTGGGCCCGAACGGCGCCGGCAAATCGACGACCATGAAGATGGTCACGGGCTTCCTCGTGCCGACGACCGGAACCATCGCGGTCGCCGGCCACGACGTTCGGCGCCAAGCCGTCCAGGCCAAGGCCGCGCTGGGCTACCTGCCCGAGGGCGCGCCCGCCTATCCGGACATGACGGTCGAGGCCTTCCTCGGCTTCATCGCCGAGATCCGCGGTTACCGCGGCGGTACCAAACGCGACCGCATCGCGCGCGTCCGTGAGCTGGTGCACCTCGAGGGCGTCATGCGCCAACCGATCGAAACGCTGTCCAAGGGCTTCAAACGGCGCGTCGGGTTGGCTCAGGCGCTGATCCACGATCCCGATCTCTTGATCCTGGACGAGCCCACCGACGGTCTCGACCCCAACCAGAAGCACGAGGTGCGCGAATTGATCCGCACGATGGCCGCCGAGGGTGCGGCGAAGAAGGCGATCGTGCTCTCGACGCACATCCTGGAAGAGGTCGAAGCCGTCTGCACGCGCGCGATCATCATCCACCAGGGGCGCTTGGTGTTCGACGGAACGCCCACGGAACTCGAAGCGCGGGCGCCCCGCCACGTCACGAAGAACCGTCTCGACCACGTCTTCCGTCAGATCACGACGGGCGTCGGCGCGCCGCCGGACGGCGACGAGAACCGCGAGAGCCTCGCGGAGAACCAGGAGATCCCGGTCGCATGAACCACGTCACCGCCATCGTGAAGCGCGAGTTCGCGGGCTATTTCTCCACGCCGCTCGCCTACGTCTTCATCGTCATCTTCCTCTTGCTCTCCGGGGTCTTGACCTTCTACCTCGGCGATCTCTACGGCTCGAACCAGGCGGACCTGTCGCCCTTCTTCGGCTTCCTGCCGTTCCTGTTCCTGTTCCTGATTCCGGCCGTCGGCATGCGCCTCTGGTCCGAGGAACATCGCTCGGGAACGATCGAACTCCTGATGACGCTGCCCATTTCCCTGTGGCAGGCGGTCCTGGGCAAGTTCCTCGCAGCGTGGGCCTTCGCGGGCGTCGCCCTGGCGCTGACGTTTCCGCTCTGGATCACGATCAACTACCTGGGCGAACCCGACAACGGCGCGACGCTCGCCGGCTATCTGGGCGCGTTCCTGATGGCGGGCGGCTTCCTCGCGATCGGCTCGTCCTTGTCGGCGGTGACGAAGAACCAGGTCATCGCCTTCGTGCTCACGGTCGTCGTGTGCTTCGCCTTCGTCCTGATCGGACTGCCGCCGATCGTGCGCGGATTGGCCGGCTTCCTGCCCCCGAACATGGTCGAGTTCATCGCGGACTTCAGCGTGTTCACGCACTGGGACGGCATCGCGAAGGGCGTGCTCGAGTTGCGCTCCTTGGTCTACTTCGCCTCGGTGATCGTGACCTTCCTCTTGGCAACGATGTTCGTGCTCGAGCTCAAGCGCGCCGACTGATCCTTCGAGAACCATGAAGACCCAGACTTCGGCCCTCGTGGCCCTCCTGCTCACCCTCGTGCTCTTCGTCGCGCTGAACATCTTCGGCAGCATGGCGTGTCGCGGACAGCGCATCGACCTGACCGAGGACCAGCTCTACACGCTCTCCAGCGGTGCGGTCGACATCGTCCGCGGCCTGGACGAGCCGATTCGGTTGAAGCTCTACTACTCGGACGAGCAGGCGGCGGAGATCTCCACGGTCTCCGAGTACGGCCGCCGCGTGACCGAGATCCTGCAAGAGTTCACGCGCGCCGGCGACGGCCAAGTCCTCCTGGAGGTGATCGATCCCGAGCCCTACTCCGAAGCCGAGGAAGAGGCCGTGCGCGAGGGCCTGTTCGGCGCGCCGCTGCCCTCGGGCGACAAGCTCTACTTCGGCCTCGTCGCCACGAACGCGACCGGCGACAAGGAGACGCTGCCGTTCTTCGATCCGGGCAAGGAGCGCTTCCTCGAGTACGACCTCTCCAAGCTCGTCTACAAGCTGGCGAACCCGGCCGAGCGTCGCGTCGGCTTCCTCAGTTCGATCGCGTGGGGCGGCGCACCGGATCCGCGCAACCCGATGGCGCAGCCTCGGCCCGACTGGGAGATCGTCGATCAGTTGCGGGAGTTCTTCGAGGTCGAGAGGATCGAGACGACGGCGACCGAGATCGACCCCGAGCTGGCGGTGCTGTTCGTGCTGCACCCCAAGAAGCTTTCGGAGGCGACGCTCTACGCGATCGACCAGTACGCCCTCGGCGGCGGCAAGTTGTTCGTCGCCGTCGATCCCTTCAGCGAGGTCGACGCGGCCGCGTCGCGCGATCCCCAGAATCCGATGGGCGGCGGCGCCGACGCACACTCGGACCTCTCGAAGCTGTTCGACGCCTGGGGCTTCCACCTGGTCGACGGCAAGATCGCGGGCGATCGCAAGCTCGCCTATCGCGAACGCGACCCGCGCACGGGGCGTGAGCGCGACCTGATCCACTATCTCGAGATCGGCGAGGACACGGTCGACGGCGACGATCCCGTGACCAGCGTGCTCGACCAATTGATCTTCGCGTCCGCCGGCATTCTCGAGCCGCGCGCGGAGGCGACGACGACCTTCGAGCCGTTGGTCCGCACCACGACCGACTCGATGCAGATCGAGTCGAGCATGCTGCAGTTCCTGCCCGACCCCGAGCGACTGCTGGAACAGTTCGTGCCCGGCTTCGAAGCCCTGACCCTCGCCGCGCGGGTGGCGGGACCGATCCAGTCGGCCTTCCCGGACGGCGCGCCCGTCGCGGCCGACGAACTCGAGGGCGCGGCGGACGCAGCGCATCGCAGCGAAGGTCGTCTCGACCTGGTCGTGGTCGGCGACGTCGACTTCCTGTTCGACCAGTTCTGGATCCGCGAGATGAACCTCGGCGGGCTGTCCCTCGGCTTCCAGAAGATCTCCGACAACGGCGACCTGGCGATCAACGCGGTCGACAACCTGTCGGGTGGCGAGGAACTTTTGTCATTGCGCGCGCGCGGCAAGTTCGCGCGCCCGTTCGACCGGGTCGAGGATCTGCGCCGCGACGCGGAGCAACGGTTCCGCGCCGAGCAGCAACAGCTCGAACGCGCGCTCAGCGAGGCGCAGAAGCGCATCAACGAGCTGCAACGCGAGAAGTCCCCCGACGAGCAATACATCCTGTCGCCCGAGCAGGAAGCGGCGCTGCTCCAGGCTCGTGAGGACGAGCTCGCGACCAAGCGCAAGCTGCGCGACGTGCAGCACAGCCTGCGCAAGGACATCGAGGCGCTCGGCACCAAGCTCAAGGTCATCAACATCCTGGCGATCCCGCTTCTGATGACGGTCTTCGCGCTGGGCCTCTTCCTCGTGCGCTACACGCGGCGCCGGAGTTCCTGAACCCGCTTTCCATCGCCATGCAAGCCAAACACGTCCTCCTCCTCGGTCTCGTCACCGCCCTGGCGGTGCTGGGTGCCTTCTGGGCGCTCAGTAACGACGATCGAGACTCCGCTGCCGCCGAGCGCGGCGTCTTCCTGCCCGCCCTCGCCGAGCGCCTCAACGACGTCACCGCGGTCACGCTCACCAAGGGCGACGACTCGGTCACCGTGCAGCGCCTCGAGGGCGGTTGGGGCGTCGTCGAACGCGGCGGCTACCCGGCCAAGTTCGAATCGGTCAAAGCGCTGCTGTTCGGCTTGAGCCAGCTCGAGGTCGACGCCCCGCGCACGAAGAAGCCCGAGCACTACGCGAAGCTCGGCGTCGAGGACGAAGGCGCCGGGGCGGCATCGACGCGCGTCGTCGCGCGCGCGGGCGACGCGACGTTGGCCGACGTCCTGATCGGGACGACGACGCCGGCGGGTCGGGAGCAAACCTTCAACGTGCGCCGGCGGGACGAAGCCCAAGCCTGGCTGGTCCGCGGTCCGCGCGTGGACCTTGCGACGGCGCCCAAGGCCTGGATGCAGACCAAGGTGCTCGAGATCGACGGCAAGCGCGTGCGCTCGGCCAAGATCGAACACCCCGACGGTGAGGTCGTGCGCCTCGAGCGCGCCGCGCGGGACTCGAACACCTTCCGCCTGCAGAACTTGCCGCCGGGTCGGATGGAGAAACATGAAGGCGTCGGGAACGCCGTGGCGACGGCGCTCTCCTTCTTCAACCTCGAGGACGTGCGCCCCGCCTCCCAGGTCGACTTCACGGCCGAACCGCGGGCGAAGACGACGATTCGCACCTATGACGGCCTGACCGTGACGATCGAGACGGCCTACGTCGACGCCCCCGAGGGCGGTGCGCGGCAGACCTGGGCGCGGCTCTCGGCCGGCTTCGAGGAACCGCCGGCCGCGCCGGACGACGCGGACGCGGACGCCGACGCGGTCAGCACGGCGGAGGAGGTGCGCGCGTTGGACGAGCGGCTCCAGTCCTGGGCCTTCCAGATCGCCGAGTTCAAGGCTGATGCCCTCGCGCGCCGGATGGACGAGTTGTTGGCGGAACCGGAGCCGGAGATGGAGCCGGAGATGGACGCGGAGCCCGCTCCGGGCGCCGAGTTCCCCCCCGAAATCGTCACCCCCAGCGGGGACGCCCTGAACGACGCAACGGCTCCGGACGTTCCGGACCCGCCTCCGAGCGACGGCCGCTGAGCGCGAACGCGGCGCTGGGCCCGGTTTCGTATTCTGATCGGAGTCCCGTTCCACCACGCCCATGCTCGCCCAACGTCTGTTCGCTCCCATCCCGTTGCTGCTCCTCTCGCTGGCGGCGACCGAATTGACCTACGCGCCAGCGCCGGGCACGACGCTGACACGCACCTTTTGGAGCCGCGTCACGGGCGAGTTCGACGTGCGCGTCGAACTTGCCGGTCAGCCGCAAGAAGCGGAGATTCCGCCGATGAGCCTCGACTCCGACGAACGGATTCGGGTGGTCGATCGCATCGAGTCGGTCGTCGGCGGTCGGCCCGCTCGCCTATCGCGCACCTTCGAGGAGGTCGCGGTGGAAGAGAAGTTTCGCATGGATGGCGACGCGACGCTCGTCGAGGAAACGAGCCCGTTCGTCGGTGAGACCGTCACCTTCGTGTGGGATTCCGAAGGCGCCGCGTATCGCGTCGAGTTGCCGGAGGACAGCGGCCTCGACGAAGCGCAGGTCGACGATCTGGTCGAGGACATGGACCTGCGCGGGCTCCTGCCCGGGCGCACCGTCGAGACCGGTGACCGCTGGGAAGCGGACCTCAGCGTCATGGGCGCGCTGATGTTCCCGGGCGGTCAGTTGCACGCCCGCGACGTGACGTCGGACGAAGCGGTGCCGGCTTGGAAGACAGAGCTCGATCGCCAGGTCCTCGCCAACCTCACGGGTACGCTGACGGTCGAACTACTCGGCGTCGAGGACGGCGTCGCCCGCCTCGGGCTCGAGGTCGACGTCACCACCGAAGGCACGGCCGAGATGGAGGTGCATGCGGAGAGCCCCGTCACCCACAGCTCGGTCGAGGTCGAGATCGCCCGCGAAGGCTCGGGGGTCGCGCGCTGGAGCCTCGACGAAGGTCACCTAGTGGGGCTCGACCTGGAGGTCGATGCCACGATGTCCATGCGCGAACGCAACGAATTCCCGCTGCCCGACGGCCCGGTCGAGGTCGTGCAGTTGCGTGACTTCGAGGGCGAGATCGCCTACGAGCTGCTGGTCGAATGACCGTCGACGCCCCAAGCACATCCCCTCCCCGTTTCCCGCTCGAATCCGCATGTTGAAAGCCACCGCCGTCGCCCTCGCGACCACGTTTCTCGCCGTTCCGGTCGCACACGAGCTTCGGCTCGGGCTCGAGGCGGACACGCAGCTCACGCGCTCCTTCGAAGCCGAAGGGGCGATCGAGTTGAACTTCGCGCAGTTGGTCGATGGCGAGGAGCAAGAGACCGATGCGCCGACGATCGACATCGAGTCGTCGCGCACGATGGTCATCGTCGACCGGATCGAGGCGGTGACGGACGGTGCTCCGACGCGCATCCTGCGTGAGTACCGCGACATGACCTACGAGCGCGTCGTCGACCTGCCGGAGGAGACGATCGACGAAGCGCTGACGTCGCCGCTGGAAGGCGAGTCCGTGGTGTTCCGCTGGGACGCTGACGACGACAGTTGGAGCGCCGAGCTGCCGCCCGACTCCGATTCCGACCTCGACCAAGAGACGCTCGACGACCTGAGGGCCGACCTCGATCTCGTGGGATTGCTGCCGGACGACGAGGTCGAGGTCGGCGATTCGTGGGACGTGGGCCTCGAGCTCTACCTGAGCCTCAACTGGGTCGGCGGGCTGATTCCGTGGAACGGCGAGGACGACGAGCAGGACCCGGCGCAGCTCGACGCTGCACGTCAGGACTTCGCGAACGCCGAAGCAGAGGGCACGGCTACGTTGACGTCGGTGGACGAAGACCGCGCGATCATTCACATCTCGCTCGAGGGCTCCACGTGGTCCGAGGTCGAACTCGACATCGAGGTCGAACCCGATTCGCCGGTCGACAGCGTTCGTCGCGAGAGTACGACCGAGGTCGCGATGGACATCGAGGTGACGTGGGACCTGACGCTCGGTCGCTGGACCCACTTCGAGATCAGCGACGTGACGACCGGCGTCAGCGACGAGATCGTCCGACTGACCGGCCCCGACGGTCAAGAGCTGGAGCTGACCCAACGCCGCACGTTCGCGAGCGACGTCGAGATCACCGCGACGAACGAGTAAGGCTCCGTCACGCGGACGGTCAGTGCGAATCCGCCTCGCCAGCGGCTTCCTTCTTGAAGATCAGGAGGTGCTGGTAGCCGCGCAGGAAGAAATTCCCTTCGGCCGCCGCCCGGTGGAAGCCGGGCCGTTCGAGCTTGCGGTTGCCGCGCGCCACGACGACGTGATCGATGGGCTTGAAGCGCCGCGACAACAATTCGAAGAAGCGCGCACCGATCCCGACGAAGCCCTGCTTCTTCTTGAACGTGTCCGAGGTGTAGACGGCCAGGTAGCGCCGGTCGCGGAGCACGCGCTCCACTTCGGCGAAGACCTGGTCGTAGGCTTCGAAGTAGCCCTCGTCGAATGCCGAGAGCTCGCCCAGGCACTCGTCGCGACCCGAGTAGACGAGGTGCGTCGAATACGGCGGGTCGGCGAAGACGAAGTCGACGCTGGCGTCGTCGAGCGGCAGCGCGCGCGCGTCCGCGTAGCCGATGTCGTCGCGCTGCGGCCGGACGTCGAAGCCCAGCGCTTGGCGTCCCAGCGAGTGCGCGACGTCGATCGTCGTGCCGCCCCCGCAAAAGGGATCGAGCACGAGGTCGCCCGCGCGCGTGTAGCGCTCGAGCAGATTCCAGATGACGTAGGTCGGCGTGCGTCCCTCGAAGCGCGGATCGCCCAGCGGCACGTCCGTGTGCTGTTGGCTCGGGTAGTACCAGAGCGTCGAGGTCTGGAGCTTCTGGGGCTGGGGCTTCCTGCGCTGCATCGCCGGAGAGAGTACGTCACGGCGGGGCCGGTCGCAGCGTGATCCCGGCACCTGCGACGGACTAACCTGGTCGGTATGACGAGCTTCCCCTTTCGCCTCGCCGTGGATCATCCGTCGGTCGCGACCGTCGCGGCTCTCTGGCAGCCGTCGGACGGCGAGCGCCCGGCGGTCTTGCTCGCGCACGGCTCGGGTTCCGCGCTGGACTCGCCGTTTCAAACCGCGATCGCCGAAGGGCTGGTCGCGCGGGGCTTCCCCGTGCTGCGCTTCCAGTACCCCTACCGTGAGCGCGCCCTCGCCGAGGGCCGGGCGCGCTTTCCCGATCCGGCGCCCGTCCTCGAGGCGACGCACGAGCGCGCGCTCGATGCGCTGCGGGAGCGGGCGCCGGGACGCCGCGTGCTGCTCGCGGGCAAGTCGCTGGGCGCGCGCATCGGCACGCACCTGGCGGCCAAGAACGTCCCTTGCGCCGGCCTAATCCTCTTCGGTTATCCCCTGCATCCGGCCAAACAGCCCGCCAAGTTGCGCAGGGAGCACTTTCCCGCGATCGTGCAGCCCGCGCTGTTCCTGACGGGCACGCGCGATGCCTTGGCCGAGCTCGAGTTGCTGCGCTCGTCGCTACGCACCTTCGGTGGCAAAGCGACGTTGCACGTGGTCGACGACGCCGATCACTCGTTCCACGTGCGGAAATCCAGCGGTCGCGACGACGCCGCGGTGCTCGTCGAGCTCCTCGACGCCGTCGATCGCTGGGAACGCGTCAGCTAGCCAGCCAGGTCTCGAAGGCGGCGAAGTCGTACTCGCGACCGAGAAAGTCGCGCACCAGGTCCTTTGCGTCCTTGGAACCGCCCGGCGCGAGCACCTTGGCGCGATACTCGTTCGCCGTCGCGCCGTTCATCAGGTCCTCGGTGAAGCGACTGAACACGTCCTTCGCGATCACGAGCGACCACATGTACGTGTAGTAGATCGCCGAGTACCCGTGCAGGTGTCCGAACGACGCGACGAAGTGGTTGCCCTCTTCGTGGCCCAGCGGCACCAGCTCTTCCTTCAGTTCGAGCGCGAGGTCGAAGGGGTCGAAAGTGCCCGGATCACGGGAATAGACCTCAAGGCTGAGATTCGCGTAGTACATCTGCACCAGCGTGTTGAGCCCCTTGCCGTACTCGTCGGCCGCGCGCAGCTTGCGCACGAGCTCGTCGGGGATGGGCTCGTCGGTCTGGTAGTGCCGCGCGAAGCGCTGCAACACGCCCGTGTCCCAGGCCCACTCCTCGAACATCTGGCTCGGCACCTCGACGAAGTCGTACTCCGTAGAGATCCCCGAGAACGCCTGGAAGCGTTGACGCCCGCCGAAGAGGTGATGCAAGAGGTGCCCGAACTCGTGGAAGAAGGTCGTCACCTGGTCGTGCAGCATCAGCCCGGGATCGCTGTCGGTCGGCTCGGGGAAGTTGCAGACGAGCGCCGCCTCGGGCAAGCGCGTGTCTTCGGGGTCGATCCCCAGCACGCCCTCGGAGACGTGGAACATCGCGGCGTGCTTGAACTTGTTGTCGCGCGGATGCATGTCCATGTAGAAGCGCGCGACGACCTCGCCCTGGTCGACGACGTCGTAGGCCGAGACCGTCGGGTGCCAGGTCTCTACCTCGTCGTTCTTCACGAAGCTGACGTCGTACAACTCGGCGCTGGTCGCCAGGACTCCGTCGCGCACGCGGTCGTAGGCGAAGTACGGGCGCACGGCCTGGGAATCGAACGCGTAGCGCTGACGGCGCAGCTTCTCGCCCAGGTAGCCACGTTCCCACTCCATGACGACGTCGTCCTCGCCCTTCAGCTCGACCAGCTCGGCCACCTCGGCCTCGGCGCGCGCCTTGACGGTGCCGACGATCCGATCGAGGAACGCGCGCGCCACGGCGGCGCTGCCCGTCATCTTGGTCTCCGTGACGAAATCGGCGTAGTGCTCGTAGCCCAGCAGCGTGGCCAGCTCGTGCCGCTTCTCCAGGAGCTGATCGAGCACGTCGCGGTTCTCGGGGAACGCACGACTCATCGCCGTGATGAAGTACTCGCGCCGCAGCTCGTCGCTCTCGGCGTAGGTCATGATCGGCATGCGATCGGTCGGATCGGTCGACAGCACGACGGTGCCGTCCTCGCGCTCGGGGTGCGAGGCGAGGAAGTCCGCGGGCAGTCCCCGGAGCCCCTCGTGCCCGTCCTCGACGACGTAGGTCTTCCCGCCGGTGATGATGTTGCGGTCGAAGGCCTGGCCGATCTCGACCAGCTCGGCCCGCAGCTCTTGGACACGCTGACGCGTCGTTTCGTCGCGATCGACGCCCGAGCGACGGAAGTCGCGCAAGGCGTGCTCGATCAGCCGCGCCTCGGTCGGATCGGCGTCCGGCGCGACCGTCGCGCTCGCCAGTCGATCGAACAGGCCGCGGTCGAGCGACAGCTCGGTCCCGAGCTTCGAGATCTCCTGTTGCAGCTCGACGCAGGTGTTGCGCATGGCCTCCTCGGGGTGCACGTGGACGTACATCCCGACGCGCCCCGAGAGCCCGTTGAGCGTTCGCGTCAGCCGATCGAACTCGGCGACCGTCTCGGAGAAGGTGCCGCTGCCCGTTCGGAAGGCGACGACGGCGGTGCGGCAGTCGTCGAGGGCGGCGCGCACGCGGGCGGCAAAGTCGTTGGGTTGCATGGAAGCTGAATCAGTGTTGTCGACGTACGCGTTCCGCATAGCGGTGGAGCTCGCGTACCTGGGCAAGGAAATCGTGCGTGCCGCCCGAGAGGGGCGACTTGAAGAAGCACGCCGTTTGCTTCATCGATCCGGCCTCGCCGCGCGCGAGCGCGAGATCGGCGAGTCGGACGAGATCGAGGACCAGCGGCGCGGCCAGAGCCGAATCCGAGCCGGTCCACGTGAACTGTAGGCTCATCATCGCGCCGAGAAAGCCCTCGAAGTGGACGTAGTCCATCGCGGTCTTCCAATCGTGCAAACTCGGAACGTAGTCGATGCCTACGTGGCTGTGCACCTCGGTGCCGAGCAGCTCGCGCAGGACCTCGTCCTTGTTCTTCTTCTTCTGGACGGCGCGCGCCGGATCGCTGAGCACCTCGCCGTCGCGGTTGCCGAGCATGTTGTAGCCCTGCCAAGCATGAACGCGCAGCGCGCGCGCGGCGAACATGGGCGCCAGCGTGGTCTTGAGCAGCGTCTCGCCCGTCTTGCCGTCGTTGCCGCAGTGCGGCAAACCGCGCTCGTAGGCGAACTCGGCGACCGCGGGCAGCGAGGCGCCGACGTTCGGCGTGAAGTTCACGAAGGCTGCGCCGGCCTGGAAAGCGGCGTACGCGTAGAGGCTCGACGCCGGCACGGCCTGGCCCGCGTCGAGCGCTTCGTCGAAGGCCGCGAGGTCGTTCCAGAACGGCGCCGGCTCGCGCCAAGCCTCGGTGCTGGCGAGGTACACGACCACGAGCCGGTCGACCTCCTCACGGCGTCGAAACTCGTCCAAGTCCTCTCCGAGCACGGCGAGTTGCTCGCGCGGCGCCAGCGCGCCCCGGCGCGCCGACTCCGGCAATAGATCCGCCAGTCCGACGTCGGGCCCGTCGAGGATGCCCGGCCTGACGCGCGCGTCGTACGCGGCGGCCTCGGCGCTGGTCGCGGCGATCAGCTCGGCCCGCAACACGCGATGCCGGACGAGCTCGGCGGCCGACGCCGACAGTCCGCGCGCGCTGATCTCGTGCCCGCCCAGCACGATGGAATCGAAGGACGCGAAGGGCAGGTCGTCCAAGGGCGCCTTCGTGGTCGCCAGCCCGATTGGCTCGATCAGTCCCTGGGACAAACCCTCGAGCCCATAGAAGGCGCAGGTCGAAATCGCGCCGCGCGCGCCGACCAACCAGACGCCCAGGCGAGCGGTGTTCGGCGAGGGAGCGGGGTTGGTTTCGGGTGAGGGCATGGAAGGGAGGGTCAGCCGTCAGCGCAGCGGTCGGTCGACCCAGCCGCGGACGAGAGCGTCGTACTCGTCCGGCCACCAGGTCGTCCACGCCGCGCGCTCGGCTCCCGAGCTGGGCTGGGCGGGCGCGAACTCGGGCACTTCGACCGGGTCGATCGAGCCCGGCATTGTGCCGTTTCCCGCACCGTTCGTCAGCTCGCCATCGCCGCGAGTCACGGGTCCTGGCTCATTCGGCGCCACGGTCGGCTGCCGGCGCTCGAGTTCCGCGCGCGCGGCGTCGAGCTGCGCGCGCGCTTCCGCCAGCGGCTCCGCCAGCGCCGGATGGGCCGCCGCCCGGGGCACGCGCTCGGCCAAGGTCGCGTCCAGCGCCTCGAGGCCCTGGGGGCCGGCCTCGAGGTCGAGTCGCTCCAACTGGGCCAGCGCCTCCTTCCAGGCCTCGATCTCCTCCGACGGGAGCTGGCCGGCCTCGAGTTCCTCGAGCGCGGCGCCGCGCGCAGCCGAAACGCGCAGCCGGGCGCCCTCGACGAGCGCCGCCACGTCGACCGGCGGCTCACCCGCGGGCACGCGCCCGGCGGCGAGCCAGAGCGCCACGCTCGCCAGCAGGACGACCACGGGCGGGCTCACGGGCGGCAGCACGCTGCGCAAGGCTTCGTCCCGGCGGAGGCGCGTTCGCACGCGCTCCTCGAGCAAGCGCACCACGGAGCCGTCGCGAGCGTCGCGCTCCGCCTCGAACGCCGTGACGAGCGCGCCGCCGAAACGCAGCCCGTCGTCGAGACGCCGCACCAAGCGCGCTTCGCTCGTGCGCGCACCGAGGACCCACGTCAGCGCCGTGCATACGCCGAGCGACCCGGACAGCGCCAGCAACTCGACGCCCGGCGCCGCGCCCGAGACGATCGCGGCCGTCGCCGTCGCCCAGCCCGCCGCCGCGCCGAAGCACAGCGCTTCGCCGATGCGCGCGGCGTCCAGTCCCCGGCGCACGTAGCGCACGACCCCACCGACGCTCGCGGGGACCGCACGACCGCGCGGATCGCGTCGTGCGCGCCAGCGCGACGGATCGGCCGTGGGACTCACTTCGGCGTCTCGCGCTCGAGCTCGGGTACCGAGGCCGCGAGCGCCGGCGGCAGTTCGACCAGCGGCTCGCGCGCGAACACGAACAGGACGGGCGAACCGCTGGGGGGCACGAGCCACGCGTTCGGCAACCAAGCCGTCTGCGATTCCGCCGCGCGTACGGCCGCGGTCAAGAGCGTGTCGCCTTCGTAGAAGAACGAGAGGTTCACCAGGTTGCCCCACTGGTCGGCGGCGAAGTGCGACTCGCCGTCGCGCTCCACGAAGCGCGAACCCAGGAACACCCAGCGGTGGCGCTCGAGGCTCCGCCCGTTCTCGAGGTTGGCGATCAGGTCCTCGACGCGAAAGAGGTACGTCTCGTCGCCCTCGCGCCAGGCCGCGTAGAGGTAGAAGCCGTCGCCCGTCGGCAGCTCGATCGAGCGCTCGTCGCCCTCCCCCACCACGCGCGCGTTCCGGCCCGGCGTCGCCCCGAGACCCAGCAGGCCGGCGTTGATCAAGCTGGCCCCGACCTCGGTCAGGAACAGGCTCTCGTGCGCCTGCCCGTGCGGCGCGACCAAGAGGTACTCCAACAGATCTTCACGGACGAGCACCTCGGCTGGGATCGCTAGCGCCCCGGCCTCCCAATCGACGACGGCGCCCGCGGACTTCAGCGCTTGCTCCAGCGTGGCTTGCGCCCGAGCTTCGGGATCTACGGGTGCCCCCACGTCCTGGGTCGAGACCAGGAGGGCGAGAAGCGGCGCGGCCGCCAACGGGAAGAATCGAATCATGTTGATGGGAACGCTGGCGCCGGGGGCCTGGTTCAACGGGAAAGCTCAACGGGAGATCAGAGCGTCGCGCGTGACGCCCAGACGCTCGAGGTCGTCCGCCACGAGGTGGAAGATCGCTTCAGCGAAGGAACGGATCTCGTGCTGCGCGTCGGGCTCGAGCCGCTGCTCGAGAAAGTGCATGACGCCCTGCAGCGAAACCGTCCAGTAGGCCTGCGTGTAGAGGTTCTGGGGCAACAGCATGCGCGCGATCTCCTTCGCCACGCCGCGTTCGATGCGTTCCTCGTAGCGCTGGAACGCCTCCCGGCACTCGGCGAGCATCGCGCGCCGTTCGCCCTCGTGATCGAAGTCCGCGGGCAGATCCACGGAGGCCTGCTTGTTCCCGTGAGGCGGATTCGCGCGCATCGTGACCGGCACGTAGAACTCCGGCTTCCACTGCACGTAGCGGCCCGAGATCTCGTTCCAGCTACAACCCTTGTCGGTGTCGAAGAGCACGTCGAACGCGGCCAGGCTCACGCTCTGCCCCTCGACCTCGTACTCGCGCCACGTCGAACCGACCTGGTACTTGAAGGCCTGCCGGAAGACGAACAAAGGTGCCTTCCAGTGGAAGGTGTAGAACGAGTGGCGGTAGGGTGACGTGTGCCCGTGCTTCCACAGGAACCCGGCCAGCTTCGCATCCTTCTCGTCGTACGCGCCCTTCTCCTTCGAGTACGAGATTCGCGCGGCGTTGACGACCTTGAGCGCCGCATCCTCGCGCATCCGATCGACGAGCGCGACGAACCCCAGCTCGTCGCCCAAGGGAAACAGCGCCCCCGCGGGCGCATCGAGTGACGTAGCGCGAGTCGTGCTGCTCATGGCGACAGCATACGAAGGTCTACGGCGAAGCAGACGGATCGTGGTGAGGGAACCGGGGTTAGATGCCGCCGGCCGTCACCATCAGTCGGTCGGACCAGGCGTACTGGAGCGAAGCGTCCATGACGACCCAGTGAAAGACCATCTGTCGGCCGGTCGGGAAGGACGCTGGAACCGACTGCGGAGAGGACGCGCGACCCTCCGAGTCCACGAAATAGAGCCCGACCGGGCCCCAATCGCAACCCAGGCGCGGCAGCGCCATCAACTCGAACGTACCGAGCGGACACACGGCGTGCGGGCTCACGTACAGGGTCGCCAGGCTGATCGGAGCAGCTTTGCGCAGTTCGACGAAGAAGTTCCCGTTGCCCGGAATGGCTTGACCGCTCGAATGGATCGCGGGCGGCGCGCCGCTGGTGGAAGACCCCACGCCGAACGCCACGGCGCGCGAGGCGAAGGCCAACCCCAGCATCTCGCCGGTCGCCGCTTGACACTCGCTCGTCGTACCGAAGGTCGGCTCGGCCAGCGTCCCGTTGGGCTCGAAGTACGCGATCCGCGTCCCATCGGTCACGAAGATCCGGACCGGCGAACGCGTGACGTCCACGGCGACACCCGTCAGTGGCGGCGTGAGTCCGCAAACACCCGTCGCGACGAAGCCGCCTTCGGGTCCGAGCGATCCGTCCGTATTCAGATTGCCGACGTTGCCCAAGGTGTCGCAGACCCACAGGCTCGACGTGTACGGATCCCATTCGATGTCGGTCGCGGGATTCGGCGGAGCGGTGCTGAACAGCGTCAGTGGTCCGACCGTGACCGTCGCGACGCCACCGCACGCTTCCGTGGGCGGCAGGATGCGCGCGGCCTGAAAACCGTCGGTGATCCACAGCTCGCCCAGTTCCGCATCCATCCCGAGGCCGGAGATGGGTGTGGCGAAGACCAGTTGCGGAAACGCGCGCAGCAGCGTGCCGTCCGGCTCGTACTCGGCGATCGTCGCGCCGTCCGTGACCCAGACTCGATCCAACTTGCCGTCCACCGCCACATCGCCGAACAACGAGGGCGGCGGCGCGAACGCGATCGGCGTCGGACAAGCCGACATCGTGACGGTGGGCCAGAGTTCGAGGATGCGTGCCGTCGGCCCGTTCCAGATCTGACGCTTGGGTCCGGTCAACTCGTACACGAGACTGCCCGATGCATCGAGCCCGACCAAGCTCTGCGCGCTGGGCAGCGCGGCGAAGAGCACGAGCAGCAACAGCGAGCGTGTCATGTTCCCGAGGATACCCGAGGGCGCCGAATCGGCGGGCTCGGCGACGCTAATCCGCGGCGTCGGCCAGGAGCCGGAACGACGCGACCGGGTCGCGCCCGAGATCCGCGTCGGCCCCCCCGAACGCATCGGACAAGGCTTCGAGGGGCACGCGGCCGGACGCGAGGTCCGCGCGCAGCGCGCCGAGCAATCGCCGCGCTCGATCGAATTCTTGACGCTTCGTGGCATCCAGTGCGAGCGCGATGCGCAGGCGCCCCGCGAGCCGCGTCCGACCGCCCTCGCCGTCCAGGGCGATCGACGCCGCTGCGAGCACGTCGCGCACCACGGCGGGCTCGCGCGACCGGGCGCCGAGCGCCGCCAGGAACGAACCGTCGACCTCCCACCAGCCGTCGATCAGGGAGAGAGCACGTCCCAGCGTGCGCCGTGCGGCACAGGCTTCGAGCGCCGCCAATTCACTGCGCCACGAGAACTCCACCGAGGCGACGCTGCGCCCGTCCTGCAGTCGGGCCAAGTCGCTCGGGAAGGCCGCTCGCGGGCCGGAGAAGAGCCGCGCGTAGTGACGCGCTTCGAGCGGCGCGCAGCCGGCGCGCGCCGCCGACCAATCCGCGCCCAGGTCCGCGCGCGCTCCGGCGGTGTCCTCGAGCGCGTTCAAGACGCCCAACGCTTCGCTGCCCGAGGAGCCGAGCCGATCGAGCGCCAAACGCGCGACGTCGACGGCGGCCACCGCGTCGACGATCCGCCCCAGCGCACCGACGTCAAAGAGCTGGGCCAGCGCATCGATCGCGCCACGGCGCACTTCCGCTGGAGCCGCATCGTTGCGCGCAACCGCTTCCAAGAAGGCGCGCGTAGCGTCGTCGTCGCGCCGCCCCAGCGCCGCGACGGTGCGCACGGCGAGATCGGGCGCGAGCTTTGCGTGCAGTTGCCGTAGGACCGCAGCGCCGCGCTCGGTGTCGGACAGCACGATGGCCGCCTCGATCCGCGCACGCGTGCGCCAGTCGTCCTCCAAGAAGGGCGCGAGCGCCGTTCGATCGACCAGGTGCGCGAGTTCGCGTGCCAGTGGGTCGCTGCGCGTCGCGGCGAGTTCGAGCGCCCGCGTGAAGCGCTCGTCGCCGGGCGACAGCCGCGACAACGCGCGCGCCGTCGCGAGCAAGCGCGACTCGACCGCGGGCCGCGACCGCACGGCCGGATCTGGATCCGTGCGCGCGAACCGCGCGAGGTCGCGCTCCAACCACGTCGTCAGCCGAGCGCGCGCCGCGTCGTCGGCGAACGCCGCCAGCGGCTCGACGACGAAGCTGCGTCCGAGGTCCGGCTGATCGCCAAGGCGCTCCAGCGCCGCGCGAAAGTTCGTCAGCACGACACCGTCGGCGAACCACGTGAGGCGCACGAGCTGCTCGCCCGACGGCAGTTTCCGCCAAACTGCGTACAAGTCGTCGAGCGAGCCCTCGGGGCGCGCCGCCAGCGCTCGGAACGCCACGGCTTCGTGCTCGGGGGTCGAGAGCGCCAGCGTCAAGAGCGCGCGCGCGTTCGCACTGGGGTCGAGCGCGAAGCCGCGAGCCAGCGCGTCGACGAGCGCGTCGCGCGCGCCCGCGGGCACACCAGGCTCCCACCAGGCGGCGAGCGAGCCGGGAAAGCGCGTCGCAAGCAGGCCGGCGAACTGCGCCTCGACCCAGTCCAAGTCGCCCCGAAAGAGCACGGCGGGCGCCGTCTCCGCCAGGCGCGCCAGGCGCCGATCGCTGGTCTCCGCGCGCGCCCAGGCAGCACCCCAGCGCTCGAGCGGCCCCTCGCCCGCCAGCAGCGCTTCGAACAACGCGCCGGCGAGTCCGGGCGGTTGCGCCTCCGCCGCCGCCCACAGGATCGGCGTCAGACGGTCCGGCACCTCGCCGAAGCCGCGCACGAATCGCTCGACCTCCGAGACCTCGCCGCCGCGCGCGGCCTGGATGGCGGCCACCAGAACGGGCGCCGGCGGCGAAGCGTCGGCCGGCCGCGCTGCCAGGCGCAGCGCACGCCCCGCGGCCCGCGGATGGAGCGCCAGCGCACGGGCCACGCTCTCGCGCTCCGGAGGGCGACGCGTCAGCGCGCCGAGCGCCGCGCCGCGCACGCGCTCGTCCTCGTCGCCGACGAGCGTCAGCAGCCGTTCGAGCGGCACCTCGGGGCGCCAGGCGGCGCGCGCGAACGCGGCTCGCTCGCTGGGCCAATCGCGAACACGCCCCGGTTCGGTCAGCGGCGAATCGCCGTCGAGCGCGGCCAATTCCAGCGCGAGCGCTCGCACGTTGGGATGTTCGTCGCGCTGGAGGGCCGCCGCGGCGCGCGGCACCTCGACGCCCAACCGCGCCGCGCGGTGCAGGGCCTCGAGAGCCGCCGCGCGCGCGGTCCAGCGCTCGTCCTCGAGCCGTTCCAAGACACGCGCGGGCACGCCGCGCTGGAACGTCTCGAGCGCCGCGGCGCGCACCCAGCGCTCCTCCTCGAGCGCGCCAGCTTCGACTTGCGGCGACGCGAGTGCGATCAGCGCGACGAGCGCCGGGATCACGACGTCAGCTCGAGCTGGGCCGCCGGCAGGAAGTCGATCACGTCGGAAGCGATCAACCCGCGCTCGCCGATCGCCGCCGCCGCCAGATCGCCCGCGCGTCCGTGCGCCCACACGGCGAGGCGAGCGAGCTCCTCGAGCGAGTGCTCCCAACCGCCGGCCTTGGCGCTCGCGACGAAGGCGACCAGCGTTCCCGCCAGGACGTCGCCGGTGCCCGCCGTCGCGAGCCCCGGGTTCCCGAGGTCCGACGTCCAGCTCGAGCCCGCCGGAGTCGCGACGATCGTGCCGGCGCCCTTCAAGCACACGATGCTCGCCGAGCGCTCGGCCAGTTCGCGTGCGGCGGCGAGGCGCTCCGCGGCCGACGAACCGATCGCTCGCCCGAGCAGCTTCGCCGCCTCGCCCGGGTGCGGCGTCAGAATGCGCGGCGCACGGCCGCCGCCCAGCGCTGCGGCCTCGTCCGTGAACACGCCCAACGCGTCGGCGTCGAGCACCAGGGGAACGTCGTCGTCGCACGCCAGCGCGGATTCGACCAGCGCACGCGTCTTCGCCGTCGCGCCGAGCCCGGGCCCCGCCAGCCGCGCGTGCGGCTCGCGCGCCGTCCAGTCGACGGCGTCCTCGAAGTCCACCTGCACGGACTCCGGCGCGCCGCCGGCGACGATCGCGGCCAGCGAGTGATGCGTACGCGCGAGCACGACGAGACCCGCCCCGGCGCGCTGCGCGGCGCGCGCGATCAACAGCGCGGCGCCGGGCATGTCGCGACTGCCGGCGGCGAACAGCACGCGACCGGCGCGACCCTTGTGCAGATCGTCGGCGCGCCGCGGAAGCTGGCCCGGAGCACTCATGCGCCCTCCGGCACGGCCTCCAATCGACCGACGACGAGTCCCGACCAGTTCACGAGCGGCCCGGCCCGCCAAGCAGCGAGTGCGTCGAGCTCGTCGGCGTTCAGCCAGCCGCAGCGCTCGAGCAGCGCGAGCACCAGCGGAGCCAACGCGCGTTGCTGACCGTCGTCCACCTTGACGGCCAAGCCGCGGTTCGTCCCCACGTGCCCGATCGCGTAGACGGCCTCCGCTCCGACCTTCGGGAACAAGCGTCCCCCCGTGACCCGCGCGAGATCCGTGCACAAGCGTTGCTTGGTGCCCGCCACCAGTTCCGGGTGCGCCGCGACGGCGTCGGTCATGCGCCGACACGCGGCGCGACGGTCGGCGGACAGACCCTCGGGGTTCGCGACGCGCGCGAAAGCCGTCGCCAGCGCGGGCAACGTCAAACGATAGGTCGGCGCGCTGCAGCCGTCGATCGCGGCGACGAGCGTGTTCGGGGCCGCGCCGGAGAGAGCGGCGATCGCGGCGCGCGTCAGCGTCTGGCCCGGGGAGTCGGGCTCGAGGTAGCGCTCGACATCGGCGCCCAGGTGACGCGCAACCGCGAGAAAGCCCGCGTGCTTGCCGGAGCAGTTGTTGTGCAATTGCGTCGGCTCGTCACCGCTGTCGGCCAGCGCCGCGCGCGTCGCGCGATCGAGCGGCGGCTGCACGCCGCAGCGCAAGGCTTCGGGGCCGAGCCCGAGACGGTCCAGGAGGCCGCGGACGACGCTGGTGTGGCAGGCTTCGCCCGAGTGCGACGCGAGCGCCAGGGCCACTTCGCGCTCGTCGATCGCGAAGTGCTCGGCGGCCCCCGTTTCGAACAACGGCAACGCCTGCAGGCTCTTGACCGCGCTGCGGGCGAAGTGGGCCGCCTCCAGCACGCCGACACCCTCGACCAGGCTGCCGTCCGCTTCGACCAGGGCCCACGAACCGCGGTGAATCGACTCGACCGCGTCGCCGCGCCAGGCGCGCACCAGGATGGGGTTGTGTTCGGGAGCTTCCAAGACCGACGCAGTCTAGCCCGCCACGCCTTGACAGCTCGACCGCGGCGACCGACAAGGGCACGGATGTCTCGCCCCCCCGCTTCTGTGCCCTGGTACGCCTGGCTGTCGCCCTTCGCCATGCTCGGCGCGGTGATCGGCGGCGTGGCCTGGGTCATGAGCGGACCGGCGGGCCTCTTCGGCTACGTGTTCATGGCACTGTTCGGCGCGGCCATCGGTTGGATCGTGGTCTCGGTCCTCTGGCCGGCTCGCGCCGACCGCACTTGCCCGCGCTGCGGTTCCGAGCGACTCGAGCGCCTCGACGTGAGCACGACCGTCGGTATCCGTTGTGCAGCTTGCGGGTTCGAAGACGATTCGAAGAGTTCCTGGCTCCTGGCGGAGGACGAGGGTCCGCCGCTCGAGTCGCTCGTGCTGCGACAGCGCCGTCCCGGGACGGCACGGACCCGTAGACACCCCGCGAGCGGAGCCCTACAACCGAAAGCCGACGATCCGGTGCGCGGCTGAGCGCCGCGCCCGATCGACCTCCAGCTCGACCCGCCATGACCAGCACCCAACTCCTCGACGTTCGACTGGCGCGCATCGTGATGCGCGACAGTTCCGACCGTCAGTACATCTATCTCGAAGAGCTCGGGGTCGAGACGCCGCGCGGCTTCCCGATCGTGATCGGCACCCAGGAGGCCGACGAGATCTATCGCGTCGTGCACCAGATCGAGCCCCAGCGCCCGTTGACGCACATGCTCGCCTTCAAGGCGATCGGCGCGCTCGACGCCAAGGTCGTCGGCGTCGACATCGTCGCGCTGCAGCACAACACCTTCTTCGCGCGCATCGAGCTCGAGCGCG
>JBBDIB010000040.1:8452-10028 GCA_040880665.1 Planctomycetota bacterium | reverse complement strand
GGCGGCTTGCGCGACGCGCGCCCCAGCGACGCCATCGCGATCGGCATGCGTGCCAAGGCGCGTTTGCGCGTCAAGCAAAGCGTCCTCGAGGAAGCGGTCGCCGAGAACGAGAGTCAGTGACGCGCCGCCCGGATCGGGTACGCTGATCGCCCCGGACCGAACGGTCCGTCAGGAGGCGTGGCAGAGTGGCCGATTGCAGCAGTTTTGAAAACTGCCAGGGCGCAAGCCCTCAGAGGTTCGAATCCTCTCGCCTCCGCCACTCGCCGACGGTCGATCCGCCCAGCCTGTCTACCGAAACCGGAACGGGACGCGCAGGTGGTCGAGTGCGGGGACGGCACCCGCTTCGGTGTCGAAGGCGACGTCGAAGCGGAGGAACTGCGCGCCGACCAGTTCGCGCAAGTTCGAGGTCCACGCGCCCACGCTGAACGGGTCGGGCTCGCCCGCCGGAGTGGCGCCAGCGCCCTGGAAGCGCAGCGTGACACCTTCGGCCGCGAGGTGCGGCTCGTCTTGGAAGGCATAGTGCCACGGGCGCAGGGCGACGTTCGCGCCGAGGGTCGGTGTGGCTCCGCGCGGCTCCGCCAATACGACGCGCAGCGTGCCGCCGGTCAGGCTCGCGGCGGCGATCGCGTGGCGCTCGGGTGCGACACCGTCGAACTCGACCGTCAGTAGTGCGCCCTTCAAGAGCCGCGGATTGCCCAGCACGACCTCGTCCGCCGTCCCCTCGAGCAGCGCGGCGTCGAACAGCACCACGTCGTCGCCCTCGAAGCGCGGCAGCCCGGCGTCGTCGATCGGCAAGGGACCCAGCAGCGGCCGCGCGAGGTCGATCGAACCGTCGGCATCCTGATCCGCGGGTCGCCCGTCGGCGCCCACGCCGGCGAAGGAGAACTCCGTCTCGCTGCCGCCGACGGCGAGCCAGCGCGAGCGGGCCCGCGAGCGCCGGCCGAAGTCCAGTTCGAGGACCTCCGCCGTCGGCTCCGTACGGCTCGCGAGCGTCACGGCGGGCACGGGCAGCAGAAGGTCGGAGAGCGGGTCGCCCACGTGGATCTGGATCACGCCCGGACCGCCGCGGCCGCCTCCCGAACTCATGGGCGAGACGGAGGTGCTGGTGCTGGCCGACGCGCGTCCGCCGACCGCGGTGATGCCCTCGGCGGCCAGGAAACGACCGTCGAACAGGCCGCCGACCTGCAGCACGATATGACCGCCGGAGCCGCCGCCGCCGCCGCCCGCGACGGAGTAGGCACCGCTGAACAGCTCACCCGCCGCTCCATCGCCACCGTCGGCGTGGATCTGGCCGGACGTGCCGAAGACGAGATCGCCCTGGACAGCGAGCAGGAAGCCGCCGGCGCCACCGCCGCCGCCGCCGCCGCGCCGGTCCTCCAGGAGCCCGCTCGGGAACGCGCCGGTGTCGATCGAGTCGCCGCCCCCGCCGCCCCCGGCCCCGGCGGTGAGGCCGGTCAACTCGCCGGGGAAGGACACGCCCAAGCTGGGCACGCGCCGCCGACCCCAGTAGTCGTTCGTCGCGTCTCCGTCCGTGAAGGTCGGTTCGCCGGCCGACTCGAGCGCCACGTCGAACGTG
>JBBDIB010000040.1:0-8442 GCA_040880665.1 Planctomycetota bacterium | reverse complement strand
CGCCGGCGGCGCCGCCGGCGGGCGGCAAGCCCGTGATCGCGCCCGTGGAGAACGTCCCGCCGCCCTGACCGGGATCGGCGCGCTGGATGCCCTGGTCGCGGGCGAAGCGACCGCCCCCGCCGCCGGCGCCCAGGAAGTCGCGCGGCACGCCCACGCCGTAGCCGGTCTCGCCGCCCTGTCCGCCGCCGACGGTGGAGTTCCAGGCGTTGGCTCCGGGAGCGCCGGCCGCACTGGACGACGACGTATCGGGGCTGCCCGCGCCGCCGTCGCCGCCGCCCGCGGCGCCCGCGCCGCCCGGGCTCGCCACCAGTCCGCCCTGGAGAGCCGCGACGGGTGGAGCATTCTGCCCGTCGATCAAGATGCGCCCGTCGAGCTGCACGTCGCCCGTCACGTACAGCTCGAGCGGATTCGGACCGAAGACGAACAGCGCGCCGCCCAGGTCGATCCGAAGATGACGCACGTCGAAGCGCCCGTCCGTGGTCGTCTGTTGGCGGGTCGGGAGGAAGTCCGGGCCTCCCGTGATCGTTCCGTTGCCCGTGTCGAGGAAGACGTTCTCGCCGGTACCGATGTGCCAATCGAAATCGCCGCCGGGGCCGCCCGTCCCGGGGAACGCGCCGCCGGGCGCGAGGCGACCTTCACCCCACTCCGCGGGCGGATCGCCGTGGCTGGGCGATGTCTCGAGCCAGGCGTCGGTCTGGAAGTCCTCGTACAACTCGTCCCCGTACGTGTCGAAGCCCTCGAAGCCCGGCGACGGCGCCTGGCCGGTGATCAGCGCGAGCGTGAAGTCGTCGTCGATCGTCGCGTCGTCCGAGAGATCGCGCAGCCCCGCGCGCACCGCGACGCGCAGCTCGGCGAGCGCGGGCAGCACCAACTGCGGTTCGATTTCGATCTCCGCTCCGCCGTCACCGCAGCCGTTGTCGACCAGCTCGCGCCGCGCCGCCACGGGGCGCCAGACCGACGCTGCATCCAAGCGCTCCAGCGCGATGTGGTCCAGGTTCGCGGCGTCGGGAGCGATCGGTTGATCGAGCACGACGTGCACGACGAAACGACCGGCGGGATCCGCGTTGAGTTGGCGCGGCAGGTTCTTTAGCGCGGGCACGGCTTGCGTGGTCGCGTCGAATTCGAAGAACGTCGGCACGCCGCCCGTCACGACGCGGCTCGCCGCTGTCTCGAGAGTACCGGCGGCGCGCACGACGAGGCTCGGCGGCCCGCTGACGGGGTCCTCCAGCACCGGCCCGCCCACGAACGGCGCCGTCGAGAAGGCCAGCGAAACGGTGCTTTCGAGCCCTTGTCCGTCCGTCGAGGTCAACGCGGGCACGCCCGGTCCAGCGCCGCCGATCAGTTCGACCGTGTACTCGGAGTCGGGCAGGAATCCCGCATCGCTCCCGTCCGGCTCGAGCGGGCAGCGCGGCACGAAGACCAGGCGTCGAGCAGCGTCCTCGAGCAGGTACGAGCCGACGGCCTGAGCGCCGTCGGCGGACACGATGCGCACCGCGTCGGAGGACACGCTGGCGGGATCGAGGGCCTCCGAGAAGAGAAAGCGCAGGGGTTCGTTCCAAGCCAAGACGCTGCCGGCCGCCGGCTCGACGGATTGCAGTTCGAGCGGCTCGGGATTGTTTCGCGGTGACGAATCGGAGCCACCACCGCCTCCGCCACAGGCGGCGAGCAGGAACGACGAAGCGAGCGCAATGCGGGAAAGTTGTTCCAAGTGGGATAGGCCTCTCGGCTTCAACGATACCCCGGCGCCCGGCGCGACGGGACCAATTTTGGCCTGGCCGCGCCCAGCCGGACGGCGCCCTCCAAGACAAGGCGGGCGGACCTCCTGAGAGTCCCGCCCGCCTCGGTGACAACTGGTCGCGTTCGACTAGCTCGGTTCCCTCACCACGATTCGATCGGATTCGTCGTAGATCGTTGTGCTGTCGAGGCTTCGCGACTGAAGCGCGCGGAGGCGACCTTTGCAGGTCGTCGAGCACGATGAGGGAGGGAAGTCTCGACAGGGCAATGAGATACGGCGAATCTGATCGAATCGTGGTGAGGGAACCGGGCTAGGGCCTGGGAGTCTGCGTCACGGCCAGGCTCCTAGCGTCAGCGCGTCGACGGGTCGCGCTGCTTCTGAATGCGCAACTGCCCGCAGGCGGCGTCGGATTCGAGGCCGCGCGACCAGCGCACGGTGGCGACGATGCCCGCCGCGCGCAGGGTGTCGCGGAACGCATCGGCAGCGGCGCTGCTCGGGCGTTCGAAGGGCGACCCATCGATCGGGTTGAACGGGATCAGGTTGACCGTCGCGCGGCGTCGGGCGAGGCGCTCGGCGAGCGCGTGCGCGTGGGCCTCGCTGTCGTTCGTGCCGCCGAGCAGCACGTACTCGTACGTGACCTCGCGCCCGGTGACCTCGAACCAGCGATCGCCGGCAGCGAGGATCTCTTCCACGGGGACGCCGTCCATGGCGGGAACCAGCTCCCAACGCTGACGGTCGAACGGACTGTGCAGGCTGATCGCCAGTTGGAACGGGGGGCGCGTGGGGGCGATGCGGTCCAGTCGCGCCGGAAAGCCGACGGTCGAAACCGTGATACGGCGCGCGCCTAGCCCCAGCTCCTCGTTCACGACTCCCAGCGCGGCGGCGAGCGCGGTGTAGTTCAAGAGCGGCTCGCCGATGCCCATCACGACCGCGCGCGCGATCGGCCCCAGACCGCGCGCGTGGAGGAACTGCTCGACGATCTCGTGCGCGGCCAGGTTGCGCGTCAGGCCCAGCTTGCCGCTGGCGCAGAACGGACAGGCGACGGGGCAGCCGACCTGCGTCGAGACGCAGACCGTGGCGCCGCGTTCGCGGGCCGGCATCCAGACGGTTTCGACGGTGTCGCCCGAGGCCAGCTCGAGCAACAGCTTTTGCGTTCCATCCGCGCTCGTCGAACGGGCGATCTCGCGCGTGGAGAGCAGCGGCAGCTCGCGCGTCAAGCGATCGCGCAGCTCCTTCGAGAGCCCGGTCATTTCTTCGTAGTCGAGCCGCGCGTTCTCGAAGACCTCGCGCCGCACGATCGCTGCGTGAAACGGCTTGCCGCCCAAAGCCTCGATGCGCGCCGCCGCTTCCGCGGGCGCGAGTCTCAGATAGGTTTGGCGGGGCGTTTCCATGCGGGAGTCCTTCACGCGGCAGTCTGGCGGCACAACGCTGCGCTCGCGTGGCCAGTGGTCCGCTGACCGTTCGACCGGAGGGCTCAGCGCCGCGCGGCGGAGTCGACGGCGTCGCGCAGTTCGACCGCGATCTCGGCCGCCAGTTCGCGAGCGTGGGTCAGGCTCTTCGCATTGGCGCCGCCGACGGCGCGGTGTCCGCCGCCGCCGAATTGCTCCATCAGTTCGCCCACGTGGATCGCCGAAGGCGCGTCGTTCCACGGGTTCTGTCCCGCGGTGACGTGATATCCAGCGCGCGTGGGGATCACGCCCACGGCATAGCGCGATTCGCCGTGGTGGAAGAACGGCGCAAAGCGCTCGCGGCGAATCTTGTTCGACGACGCGTCGTAGTGCACCACGCCCTGCTCGGTCGAGATCACCGTCGGCGGAAACTGTTCCAGCGCCTTGTCGCGGTTGCGCGCGGCGCGCTGATAGGCCACCTCGACGTCGTCGCGGGTCGCCACGTCGTCGAGGCTGTCGTCGACCATCGCGGCGACCAGTTCATTGGTCCAATCGCGGTTGGGGGAGGCCGCGAGCGCGCGGCTGATGCGCAGCGCGGGTTCATCGCCGAACACGGCTTGCTCCACGTCCTTGAAGCGCGCTGCATCGATCACGTTCGACCAGTACGCCATCTCGTCGAAGCGCTGCATCGTCGCCTTCGGCCAACGCGCGGCCAGGTCCCAGTGCTGCTTCGCATGCTCCAGGATGAGCGGCGGACAGGACGGCGAGTTCTCGTCCCAGGCCCAGCGGTCGCTGGGCGCGTAGGCCGCGCGCAAGGCGGGCGTCAGGAACGTCGTCGGGTGGTGGTCGAACCAGTACTCCGCGCGCGGATGGAAGTGGAAGTCAACGATCGCGAAGCGACGCCCGCGTTCGAAGTTCTCCCAATCGCTGCGCTGGTCGTAGTTGACGCTCTGCCAGGCCACGTCCTCGTCGAAGCGGTCGCGCAGGATGCAGGCCAAGACCGCGGCGGCGACCATGCCGTCGAAGTCGCGGTGGTAGTGGATGGTGAGCGGTTCGGACACGTGGGCGGGCGCTAAGGGGTTCGTCGATCGAGTCGACAGGCGCGTTCGCCCGGAAAGCTAGGCCCCGCGCGCGCGCGTTGAAACCCCGAAGCGGTGAATCCGCGACGTTGTGGGCGTGACGGCCCGGCTCAGGCCGCGTTCTCGTCCGGATCCGACTTGCTGGCGGAGGGCAGCTTCGTCGGTGCGTGCCGCTCGGTGCCCACTTGATCGGAGCCCTCCCCGAGGGCGAGGACGCGCCCGCCGCGAACCACATCGGCATCGACCAAGAACTTGCGCTCGTCGAGCCGGTTGGGGAGTTCGTACAGCAGGTCGAGCAAGATGCCCTCGAGGATGGAGCGCAGCGCGCGGACCCCGGTCTCGCGCTCGATGGCGACCTCCGCGATCGCTTCCAGCCCGTCGTGCGTGAACTCGAGCTCGGCGCCTTCCATGGCGAACAGACCCTGGAACTGGCGCACGAGGGCGTTCTTCGGCTCGGTGAGGATCCGAACCAGGTCGTCGCGCTCGAGCGCGTCGAGGGTGACCAGCACCGGCAGACGGCCGACGAACTCGGGGATCATCCCGTACTCGACGAGATCCTTGGGCGAGACGTAGCGCAGCAACTCCTTGCGCGACGGGCGACCCGCAGGCAATCGTTGCCAGGGCGCCTGCTTGTCCTGGGCGTCGGCCTGCTTGTCGCCGCCGCCGAAGCCGAGGGCGTCCTGGCCGATGCGGCGCGAGATCAGGTCCTGGATGTCGCTGAACGTCCCGCCGCAGACGAACAGGATGTTCGAGGTGTCGAGCTGGATGTAACTCTGCTCGGGATGCTTGCGACCGCCCTGCGGCGGTACGTTCGCGACCGTGCCCTCGAGGATCTTGAGCAGGGCTTGCTGCACACCCTCGCCGGAGACGTCACGGGTGATCGAGACGTTCGAGGTCGTCCGGCCGATCTTGTCGATCTCGTCGACGTAGATGATGCCCTGTTGCGCGCGCTCCTTGTCGAAGTCGGCGTTCTGCAGCAGCTTGAGCAGAATGTTCTCGACGTCCTCGCCTACGTAGCCCGCTTCGGTCAGCGTGGTCGCGTCGGCGATCGCGAAGGGCACGTCCAGCATGCGGGCCAGCGTGCGCGCCAGGAGCGTCTTGCCCGACCCCGTGGGCCCGACGAGGAGCACGTTGGACTTCTCGATCTCGATGTCCTCGAGCAAGCTCGGGGCGACGCCAGCGTGCTCTTGACGCAGGCGCTTGTAGTGGTTGTAGACGGCCACGGCGAGCACCTTCTTCGCCGACTCCTGCCCGACCACGTACTCGTCCAGGCGCCGCACGAGTTCGATCGGCGTCGGCAGCTCGCGAGCCGTGCTGGGTGACTCCGTGACGGTCGCCGTCGCGCCCGCCGCATCGGTGGTGCGCGTCCCGCGGCCGGTCGTGCGGCCGCCCGTCCGGCGACGCTGCTCCTCCTGCAGGATGGAGTTGCAGATCTCGATGCACTCGTTGCAGATGTACACCCCGGGCGGACCCGCGATGAGCGAGTCGACCTGATGCCGCATCTTCTCGCAGAAGGTGCAGCGTTCGACATGGCGGCCGCGGCCGGAGGAACGAGTCATGGAATGGAACGGGGCTGGTCGAGGCAGGGGCGGGTTCGAACGAGTCTAACCCGCTATCCGTCGACTCGGGAGACGATGTGATCGATGAGCCCGAACTCCTTGGCTTCCTCGGGCGACATGAAGTTGTCGCGGTCGGTGGCCTTGGAAACTTCTTTCGCGGTGCGGCCGGAGTGGTCGGCCAGGATCTGCTCGAGACGCTTCTTCATCTTGAGGATCTCCTGCACCTGGATCTCCATGTCCATCGCGGTGCCCTGCGCGCCGCCCCAGGGCTGGTGGATCATCACGCGCGAGTTCGGAAGGATGTAC
Source organism: Planctomycetota bacterium (assembly GCA_040880665.1). Classification (GTDB taxonomy): domain Bacteria; phylum Planctomycetota; class UBA1135; order UBA1135; genus JBBDIB01. The sequence continues at coordinate 2,375 of JBBDIB010000040.1, read as the reverse complement.
CGTTTGCCCTTGGCGCCGCCGGCGAGCAGTATCGCGCCCATCGAGGCCGCTTGGCCGAGGCAGTAGGTCGAGACGTCGGGCGTCACGAACTGCATCGTGTCGTAGATCGCCAAACCCGCCGTGACCGAGCCACCGGGCGAGTTGATGTAGATGCTGATGTCCTGGGACTTGTTGGTCTTGTCCAGGAACAAGAGCTGCGCCATCACGGCGTTGGCGACGTTGTCGTCGATCCCGGTGCCGATGAAGACGATGCGCTCCTCGAGGAGCCGCGAGTAGATGTCGTAGGTCCGCTCGCCGCGACCGGTTCGCTCGACGACGTAAGGGATGATCGTGTTCTGCACGTGCTGCATGCGTTGGGTCGCTGGCGCTCTTGAGCGGGAAGGGGGTCGCCGGAGTGGCGCGGGCCGGGTGGTACTAAACGATCGGAGGGGTCGGTTCAACCGAGCCGTCGGGCACGATACGTCGAGCTGGTGCGTGGCCGGTCAGGCCGCGGGGCTCCTATCGGCCTCTGCGCGCAAAAGGTTGCGCACCTTGCGCTCCAGGAGTTCCATCATCAGCTGCTGCCCGAGGTTCTCTTCCTTGTAGTACTTGCTGACGTCCTCGAGCGAGGCGTTGTTGCGGATTGCGATGCTTTCCAGCTCCGCGCGGATGTCTTCGTTCGTGACCCGCAGCTCTTCCGCCTCGGCGATGGCCTCGATCAGGTAGAGCGCCTTCATCGCGCGCGTGGAGGCTGCCACGGCTTGCGCCCGCTCTTCCTCGAGGCGTGCCTCGACCTCGGCGTCGTCGAGGCCCTCCGGCAGGTTCTGCCGCAGTTCGGCAACCTTCGAGTCGGCTTGGCTCTCGACCAAGGCGGGCGGAATCTGCATCGGGTGCGCCTCCAGCAGCTGATCCAAGAGCGCCGACTCGACGCGGCGGTCCTCCTGTTCGGTCTTGGCCTCTGCGAGACGTTGGCGAACCTCGGCGCGGAAATCCTCGGCATCCTCCATGCCGAGGACCCGTTGGAGTTCCGTGTCATCGGGCTCGGTGATGTGAAAGACCTCGGAGATCTCCAGGCGACAGGTGCCCTGCTCGCCGCGTGCGGATTCGACCGGGAACTGTTCGGGGAACCGAATTCCGACCTCGACGACGTCGCCGGCCTTGGCACCGAGCATCTTTTCGCGGTACGCGTCCTCGTCGACGCCCGTCGGCGGCGCGGTGGGGCTCAGGCGCACGCCTTCGCGATCGAGCACGGGCTCCTCGACGGCTTCCTGGGTGAACACGACGTGACAGACGGCCATGCCGCTCTCGGTCAGGCCCTCGTCGGGCTTGGCCTCCTCGGGACGCGCGTGTTGCTTGCGGAGGTGCTCGAGCGTCTCTTCCAGCTCCTCGTCATCGACGGTGACCGGCTGGCTCTCCACGCGCAGCCCGCGGTACTCGCCCAGCTCGAACGTCGGCCGCAAGGGAACGTCGAAGGTGTGGGCGAACGAGCCGTCCTCGGCGCGGGCGAGCTGCGCCACGTCGATACGCGGGTGCGCGGCGGGTTTCAGCGCGTGCTCCTCCAGCGCGTCGCTGTAGGCGTGGTTCACGTAGTGCTCGATGACCTCGCGCTCGATCTGCTCGCCGTAGGCCTTCTCGACGATCTTCTTGGGCGTCTTGCCCGGCCGGAAGCCCTTCATGCGCGTCTGGCGGGCGGCGTTCTTGAGGCCACGGTCGCGCATCTTCTCGAACTCCTCGCGCGTGATGGTGAAGGTCACGCGGGCCGTCGTCTCGTCGGGGTGCTCGACGGTGATCGAGAGGCCGGGGTGGTCGTGCTGTTGATCGGATGCCATGGCGGCGAAAGCGGCGAAGAGGTCGGGGGACGGGTACGACGAGAGGTCGCCGGACCGGGCGTGAACGAGAGACTGTAGCCAGCCCGTGGGCGAGTCGTCCAGGGACGCGCGGGGGTCGATCTGTCCTCGGGGCGCAGCGGAGCGTACCTTTCCACGCGCTGCCCCATGTCGCGCACCCTCCGCTCCCTCGTCGCCATCGCGCTCGTCATCGGCATCGGGCTCCCGCTGTGGCTCTGGGTCGCGCGCGAGCCCGAGCCGCCCGTCGTGCCGCCGCGCGACCTGGGGCCGGTTCCGGTCGTCTTTCAGCCCGTCGAGGCCCAAGTCCTCGAATGTACCGTCGAGGCGCGTGGGAACGTCGTACCGGCGCGGCGCCTGGCGCTGGCCTTCGAGCGCGCGGGCCGGCTGGCGTCGCTGGCGGCCTGGCAGCCCGGCGCCTTCGTGGCGGAGGGCGACGTGATCGCGACGCTCGAGACGGAGCGCTTGGGCGCCGCGCGGCGGTCGGCCGCAGCTCGGCTCAGCGAGGGGCAGGCCGCGCGCGCGGCGAGCGTCGTCGCGGAGCGCGACGCC
>JBBDIB010000039.1:29617-33833 GCA_040880665.1 Planctomycetota bacterium | reverse complement strand
GGACAACGATCTACGACGAATCCGATCGAATCGTGGTGAGGGAACCGGGCTAGCGACAAGCTTACATTGGTTAGAGGATCAATGAAATGAACACCCTTCGCTGCTTCCATTCCGCTCTTCTTGTCCACATGCACGGACTGTTCAAAATGGGCGCCATCGGATTGGCCCTGCTGATGGCAAACGTTGGTGAAGGTCAGTCACGAATCTATGATCGGGTCGACGTAGGGCCAGGCGTGCTGCCGCCTCGAGCGGGTGAGCGGCTCGTCGCTGGCATTCTGGATCCAGGGCCCACTGCCAGGATTGCATACGGTCATGGCACGTACAGCGGGGCAGACTCGACGCAGCAGTTCATTGGTCGGTACTTCGTCCGGGCGCTGGACGGACAGCTGCTGCACATGCAAGCTGGCACGAGTGGCGGTCAGCGGTTGGGGTCTTCCGTTGCCGTTCACAAAGATTTGACGGGAGACGGTTGGGACGACCTTTCCATCGGAAGTGGCGGACTTACTGGTCTCGGTGTAGACGGCCAGTCGTTTCAGACGTTTCACGTGTTCGTCCGTGGTGCCGCGCCGCTCGGAGATCTCGATGGAGATGGGCTCGGCGATTTGTACTGCGGGCAGAGGGGACTTGTTTTTGGTAACGATCTCAATGGACCCGGCATGCCGTTCACGAGCTCGCGCTTGTACGATTACCCTAGCTGGGCTCAACCCGGCAGCCCGCCTTTCTCGCCCGGGTGGAGCCGATTGCTCGCCTTCGATGACCGCGACGGGGTGGTATTCGGGAAGTGCTGATTGGCCAGAGCATGTTCGAGGTGGATGACCATTACGGACCGTACTATTCAGCGGATAACCTCGATTGCATCATTGGCATGTACACCGGTCGTAATGCAAACCTCATCGATCAGGTTCGAGATGACATCGAAGGGTCGAGATTCGGCCATACCTACGATGTCGTCGCGGATGTCACGGGAGATGGCGTCTCAGACATCTTTGCGGGCAATCGTGTCCACCCGAGCACCCAGGCGAACCAGAATACCCACGTCTTTCGAATCGACGGCGGCACGTTCGAGATCATTGATGAGCTGGCCAACCTCCGGGGGCACCCAGATCTCAGCTCGGACGAAGTGTTGTCGGTTGGAGACTCGGCGCTGCGGACGTTGGGGGATGTCAACAAGAACGGCTCCGAGGACGTGATGATCCGCTTGTGCCTGGATGCACTCTCGGGCGACGAGTGCGGCATCTTGGTTGTCGACGGATTCACGTTAGAGCCGCTGTACGAGTACTCCGATCCCCAGGCCAACGTAGACTTCGCGAACCTCATGTTGCCGGCTGGCGACATCGACGATGACGGCTTTCCGGACATGGCGCTGTTCACTCGCAGCGACTACGCCTTCTACACGTCCCGCCCGCAGGGCGTGAGCGTGATCGGAGACGGGCATCCCGCGCTCGACGGACGCCTGCCGGAGATCGGTACGGACTCTTTGGTCGAAGTGTCGCGGCAGCAGCTCGGTATCAACACCTCGAACGTCGAGCTGGGTCGCGAGGCGCTCTTGTTGCTCTCGCGCGAGCGACGGACGACCACGCTGACGAACGGCGCACGCGTGCTGGTGCCGGGGCAGATCCTGCGCACCCACGCTGCGCAGGACGGGCCCTTCGTCAATGCCAAGATCGACCTGCCCCTGCCCCAGGATCCCCGCTGCCTCGGCGAGACGGTCTACGTCCAGTGGGTCATTCCCGAGCAGGGCCCGGCGGGTGGGCTCCATTTCGCGGCCTCGCGGCTGCTCGAGCTGACGCTGTTGCCGTAAGGGTCGGAGTCGACGGGGTTCCATCAGTCGAAGGGGTCGCAGCCACCGAAGGGGAGATCGCCCAGGGTCTTGAGTCCGGGCTCGCTATGAATCAGCGGACGGATCGTGTTGAGGACCAGCGCGCTGGTCGCGAGGTCGCCGTGCAGGCCGCCGGGGATCACGGTTTCGAAGCTGGGGTCGCCGACGACCGTGATGCGGTCTTCGGGTGAGGCTTCGCCCACGGCCGCTTGGAAAACGAGTTCGAGCGTGATGCCACCGGCGCAGCGTGCCTCGGCGATTTGCCGCAGACCTCGGACGCGGCCCGGCTCGATGGGGCCGAGCACGCTGTCGAGCGGGCGCTCCGCGAGCAGCGGCTCGCCCGCTTCGCTCCAGGTCTCGACGCGGCTCCCCAGGGCGTGGGCGAGGAAGTGCAACGATTCGCCCAGGCCCACGTGGCCGGTCGCTCCCGACGACAGCTCGGCGGCGAACTCTTGGGCGTCCCGCGTCGCGCCGACCTTGGCTTGGAACGGTGCGCGTCGGGTGGCTGCATCCTGTCGCCGCACGATGCGCACGCGCTCGACGCGGCGGCACGCACTGACGAGCGCCCGCGGCAGCGCATCCATCAGGAAGCCGGGGTTCACGCCGGCCGCCACGATCGACGCGCGGCCGCGGATGGCGTACTCCTGCAACTCGCCGGCGATGACCGGGTGGCGGAGCCAGGGCCAGGCGAGCTCTTCGCACGTGCTGACGACGGGGATGCCGCGGCCGAGCAGCGTTTGGAAGGTCGGCAGTGCCAGGTCGAGCTTCGAAGTCGTCGCGACGATCGCGACGCGCACCGGCGCGGCGCGATCGAGTTCCTCGGGCGTGGTTTGCACGACGAGGTCGCGCGGCGCACCCGCGACCAGCTCGTGCACGGGGCGTCCGACCAGCGCGCGGTTCGTGTCGAAGGCGCCCAGCAGCGGGCCGACGCCGCGCTCGATCGCCTGCCTTGCGATGGCGCACCCGAGCGGGCCCAGGCCGACCTGGATCCAGCCGAGGCGGCTCATCGCGGAGACGACAGCTCGGCCGCGTCGCCGAGGTTGTGGTGGTGGAGCACGAGCTCGGGGTGCCGCTCGAGTACGTACGCCGCGGCTTCCCAGAGCGCTCGTCGAACGCCCCACGTCGGATGCGGATGCCCGAACTGCGAGTCCTTCAAGAGCAGCCGCCCGGCGTCGTCGCGCTGCACCAACAGCGCGAAGTCCTGGTCGAGCTTGCCCTCGCGCGTCAGCGTCTCGATCAACCACGCGGGGCGTTCGGCGTGGCGCCACGCGCCGTGCAAGCGCACGTGCACGTCTTGGCCTTCGTGCTCGGCGCGGGTGACCCGCGAGGTGAAGCCTTCGAACAGTTGTTCGATGTCGAAGGGGCCGGTCAAGGTCACGCTGGGCATGGTCTCGGAGGTCGTAGGGAACGAAGCCGGCGGCGTCAAGTAGGGCAACTGCGGGCGCGGCTGGGGGTCGCGTGCCTTGCGCCAGCGGAAGTAGTGGATCGGTACGCCGGCGTCCGTCGCCTTGCACTGGTACTTCGTGCTCATGCGCTCGCCGAGCGAGGCGACCTCGGTCGTCTCGAAGCACGAGACGAGGTCGCGCTGCGCTTCGAGCGCCTCGCCGATCCAGCGCGCATAGTCGGCGTGATCCGTCTGGATCGTGACGACCGCGTCCATCCGCAGCCGCTCGGCGAGCACCGACAGGAACGGCGCTTGGATCAAGCGCCGCTTGTGATGGCGGTCCTTCGGCCAGGGGCACGGATGGTTGAGCGTGCACTCGACGAGCGTGTCGGGCGCGAACAAGACGCCCGTCAACAGCTCCGCGTCGCCCAGTGCCACACGCACGTTCCGGAGCTCGTACTTGACGATGCGATGCATCAGGCGCAACGTCGACTCCCACGAGATCTCGAGGCCGACGTAGTCGCGCTCCGGATGCTCGCGCGCTTCTTGCGCCAGGAACTCGCCATTCCCAAACCCGATCTCGAGCGCGAGCGGCGCCGTGCGCCCGAACACGTCGTGCCAGTCGAGCGGCCACGCGCACCGCCGCCAGGGCACGAGGAAGCGGTCGATGCGGCGGGCGAGGGATCGTTTCGGCTTCATGACGAAGGCCGGAGAAGATCACCGCCCGACGGCCCGAGCGCCACCTGCGAGGTGCAAAAAGAGGACATCGGCGAAAGGTGCCGCCTTCCTCGGGCAGTGCAGAAGCGCACAGCGATCGGAGACGGTGTGAAAATTTGCTTCGGCTGCGAACACCTTCGCCACGTCTCCGTAGAGGAGTCCCGAGTGGAAGAGTTCGCTCCGAGGCGCCGCGCGGTCAGGCTTGGGAGAGCTCCGGTTGCGCGCGCTTCGGGCGGCTCTTCCAGCTCACCGATTCGTCGGGGCGTCTCTCTCGCATAGAACGCCGTGGGCCCGCC
>JBBDIB010000039.1:0-29607 GCA_040880665.1 Planctomycetota bacterium | reverse complement strand
CGGGCCCCTTTTCCCCGCCCGCGAGCCTATCGTGCGACGGTCGGCCCGCCGCGGAGTTCGAGCACGCGCGGAGTCGGGCCCGCGCTGATCATCCAAGGGCCCGTCGGTGCGTGCATCGGAAGCAAAAGCACGGTCCCGCGTTCGGCCGCGCGGTGTCGTTCGGGAACGAAGCGCTCGCCGGTGTAGAGCGCGCCCCTCGCGAGGTGCACGTCGTCCAGTCGGCCAGCCAGGAAGGACATGCCGTCTCCGCTCGCGCGCACGTCGGCGCCCACGAGCAAGGGGACGTTGCGCGTGACGCGCCGGCCGCTGGCGGGGGTTCGGTCCTGGAGCTCGCCGTCGACGTAGAGCCGCAGCTCCGCGCCGTCGAACACGCCGGCGAGGTGGTACCAGCGCTCGGGCTCGAGCGCCGGGCCGCGGACCGCTCGGTACGTGCCGTCGAGGCGCACGAGGAACTCGGGGATGCCGCGCGACGCGAAGAAGCCGAACTCGGCGGACTCGGTCTTCGCGACGAGCCCCTGGCGCTCGGCGAAGCGCTCGGCGCGCACCCAGAACTCGAGGGTGAACGGCCCATCGGGCAGCGGCAGCTCGGCGTGCGGCACGACGATGCAGTCGTCCTCGCCATCGAGCACGAGCACGCCGTTCGGCCGCGCGTCGTCGAACTCGTGCGCCAAGCCCGTTGGATCGAGCGGCAATTGGAACGATCGCAGCGCCAGCGGCAGCTCGAATCCGTCGGCGACCAGGGTTGTGGCGAGGCTCAAGCGCGGGATCTTGAAGTCATCGAAGGGGCCGCGGCGCTCGAGCGCGAGGCGCAGCGTGCGCGATTCCGCCGGCTTCAACTCGAGGTGGCGATGCGCAGCCCCCAGGTCCCAATGGCGGTCTTCGCTGCCCACTTGCACCTCGATCTGGATCGGGCGCGAAGTCGGATTGGTCAAGACCGCCGTCGCGCCCCCGGCGCCCCCCCCGGCCCCACGCCTAGCGCGGGGCCCCACGTCGGCGTGAGCTTCCGGTGGAGCAACCGTAGCTCTTCCACCAACTCGCCCGTGAGCTGCCTCGGATCGAGCGCCGCGCCGACCGGGTAGGCAGCCACGTCGATGCGTTCGTCGCGCACCGTCACCAAGTGATATTGATCGACGAAGCCGCCCTTCGGCGCGATGCCGTCCTGATGCCCACCGACGGTCGCGAGCGCGAAGTAGTCGATTCCGTCCGCTGGATCCGCGCGCATGTGGTGGATGTGCCCGCCGAAGACGGCGCGCACGTTGCCGGTCTCGACCAGCAAGGCGTGCACGCGGCGCCAGTCCTCGCCATAGCGCGCTTCGATCCAGCGCGGGTGATGCACGAACAGAAACACGTGGCGAGCCATGGCTGCGCGCTCGAGCGTCGTCGCCAGCCATTCGAACTGCGCGGGGCTCATGCGTTGCGCGTCGGGATCGTTGAACGACTTGGTGCCCGTCGCCGGATCGCCTTCGTCGGTGAAGAGCACGATGAACCACGCGTCCTTGTGCTCGAACGCGTACCACAACGGGCCGAAGTGGCGCTCGTAGTTGGCTTCGTGTTCGCCAGCGGGCTTGCGCGCGCCGCGCCAATAGATATCGTGGTTGCCCGCCACCGGAAACCACGGGCACGCGAGGTCGTCCATGATCGACTTGAACTCCGCCATCTGGACCAACCACTCGGGCGTTTGGTTGTAGCCCTGCACGAGGTCGCCGACGGTCATCACGAGGTCGGGGCCAACGAGGTTCACGTCGCGCACGGCCTGCTCCAGCACGCGCACGCCCTCGGCGGGTCCGCCGGTGCGATCGCCGAAGACCGCGAAGGTGAACGCGCTCTCGTCGGCGGGCAAGCGCAGCGGCGCGTGCTGCGGTCGATCGGTGACGATGCCGGCTTGCGCGGCGGCGGGTGCGCTGGCGCAGAGCGCGACGAGCAGGGTCACAGCGAGGTTCATGGCCACGAGCATCGCACGGGAGTCCCAGCCTGCGAATCAGGAGCGCGTGAATCCCTTCCGCGAATCAGAGCGAGCCCTGCTGCACCATCGATTCGGCGAGGGCTTGCGCGACCAAACGCTGGCCCCAGCGCGACAGGAGAAAGCCGTCGTAGGGCACCATGCGTGCCGCGCGCGAGGCTTCCGCCCACGCGGCCAAGCGTTCGCTCGGGTCGTGCACCGTCAGCTCCGCCGCTCGGGCGAGCGCGCGCAGCCGCTCCAGCGGCCGGTCCAAATCGTAGGCGGCGGGATCCAACCGCAGGCGGTCGTGAATCTCGCGCCAGATCAAGGGATCGACCTGCACCGCGGCCGGCAGAACGATCAATTCGAGCGCGACGCCGTGCTCGGCGCAGGCGGCGCGCGCGTCGGTCAGCGCGGCTTCGAAGCGTGACCAGGCCTCTTCGACACCCTCCGGCGCCGGCTTCTCGGCGAGCGCGAAGGCGAAGGCGATGTCCCAGTCCATCGCGGCCTCGATCGACGCTCGCCGCTCGGCTTCGTCCGTGGGCTCACCTCCGCCGCGCGGCTCGACGAGCGCGCGCCACGCGCGCGAGTGGCGGTGCAACCACGTACGTGCGGTCGACCAAGCGGCGCCGTCCTCCACCAGGAGCCCTGCGACGACGCGGCGCGGGCGCTCGTTCCAGAGCGCGGCCACGTCATTGCCGGGATAGATCGCCCACAGGACGAGGTCGGGCTCGAGCAGCGGCAACAGCTCGCGCAGTTGATCCACGGATTGCCGCGCGTGGTAGCCCGGCGCGCCGGCGTTCACGAACTCGATCGAGCGGCCCGCGGCCGTCAACAGATCCTCGGTGACCGCCGGCCAAGCCTCGTGCGCCTCGACGCCGAGGCCGAACGTCTGCCCGTCACCGAGCGCCAGCACGCGCGTGGCGTCCGGCGGCGCGGCGCGCGGGCGGCGGCGCAGACCCAGCGAGTCGATCTCCAGCGCTTCGCCGCTCTCGACCGACGTGCCCGAAAAGCCCGCGCGCAGCGCGTAGCCGCGCGTCGGATGCGCGACGAACAGGTCCGGCGTCGTGCCGGTCGTGCGCTCGGGTCCGAGGTCGAAGATGCGGACGCCGGCTTCGAGCGCGATGACGAGCGCGGGCAGCGCGAGCGCCGCGACCAGCGCGCGCTTCACGGAGCCTCGTAGCTGATGTCACCGATACTCGAGAACAGCTTGATCGACGGCGAGCCATCCAGGTTCGTCGAAATCTCGCTGCGCACGCGACCCTCGGCGTCCTGCACGACGATCTGCGTCGGCTCGATCGGATCGGACGGTTGCACCATGCCGACGCGCCGCTGCAGGCGCCCATCCATCAAGAGCATGTGCGCCACGCCGTTGGCGTCGAGCCCCATGAGGCCGCGCGGCTGACCCTGTTGGCTGCGCACGCCGAGCGAGCTGGAGCCGTCGGCGAGCGCTTCCATGTGTGCCCGCTCGAAGCCCGACTTGTCGAGCGCGTAGACACCGCTCGACCCGTCCGGTTTGACCGCGATGCGCACGCCGTCGACGAGCGCCTCGCTCTTCACGTCGAGCTTGACCGTGCCGTCGGGCTCGACGCCGAGGAACGCGCCGCGCCGACCTTCACCGCCGCGCAACAAGAGCGACGGGCCGTACGACGAGAGGTACGCCTGATGCTTGCCGCGGCGCATCAAGAGCTGCGCGTGGCCCTCGGCGCCGGGCTCGAGCGTCGCGATGCTCTCGCCGTCCTCGCCGACGAGGACGAAGCGAGCCGCGCGGACCTCGTCTTCGACGAGTGCCGGCGCGGGCGTCGCGAGGCCGAGGGCGAGCGTGCCGATCAAAGCCGCGCCCAGGGCCATAGCGGTGCGGCGCCAACGGCGCCCCTCGCGTTCCAAGCGGTCGAGGCGGGCGTGGACGTCGGTGGAGTGAGTCATCGGCGAAGAAGGGGGCGGGGCGGGTTAGGAATTCGTCGACCGAGGCAGCGTCGACCCGTGACCTAGTCGGCCTCGTGGCCGCGGCCACGCGCCAGTCCGGGATCGACGGCCGTCAACGCTTCGGCGGCGTCGTCGAGCCCGCTGTCGACGACCTCGTTCACGTCTTCGAGGCCGGTCTCGTAGAGCGCGAGCAACTCGGGCGACCACGTACGGCGATCGAAGCCGTGCAGTTGGCGGAACTCCTTCAGGAAGTGGTTGCGCTTGCGGTCGAGCGCGTCGTTGCGCCGCACCCAACTCGCCAGCGTCGTCTGCACGGTGGCCGCCGCCGCTTCCTCGAGCCCCTCGGGCCACAACTGGGCGAACAGCTCAGCGCCGCGTTCGGAGAGGTCGAGGTCGACGGCGGCCTTCTCACCCAACCCGCAGTTGCCCGGGCCGCGCGCGGCGTCGAGGTCGACGCTCGCGACGGCACCGCCGGCCGCCTGCCGCGCGCGCGAGCGGTAGACGGCCTCGCGCAGGAACTCCCGCGCCCAGTTCAGTCGTTGGTCGTGCACGGAGCGCAGGCTAGCAGTGCTTCTCGAACGCGGCCGTGAGACTCTGGGCGAGCACCGCGGCATCGCGGCCTTCGATGTCGTGGCGTTGCCACATCTGCACCAGCTCGCCGTCCTTGATCAACGCGATCTGCGGCGAACTCGGCTGGTAGGGCTTGAAGTGCTCGCGCGCGCGGGCGGTCGCCTCGCGCTCCATGCCGGCGAAGACCGTGACGACTTGCTTGGGCTTCTGGGGCGCGTGTTGGAGGGCGAGCGCGAGGCCGGGCCGCGCGCCGGCCGCGGCACACCCGCAGACGGAGTTGACGAAGACCAGCGTGGTGCCGGGCTCCTTCAGCGCGTTGTCGACGTCTTCGGGCGTAGCGAGTTGCTTGGCGCCGAAGCGGGTCGCTTCGTCGCGCATGGGTTGGACGAGGGTCGGGTCGTACATGGGGGCAGCGGGAAAGGGTCCGGGGGAACAGGAGCGGTCGGAGGAGGTGGCCGAACTCCTTCGCATAGGGGGAGCGGCAGCATGATTCCAGCCGTGATTCGAGGCGGCGAGGATAGCCGATCGACCGCCGCCGAGTGGCGGCTAACCGCCGCGCAGGGCGTGTAAACGTCGATGGTAGGCCGCGCCGAGGTTGTTCCGCGTCAGCATGGCCAGAACGCGCCTCGGGTCGTCGATGGCCACGACCGGCAGTTCGTGCAGCCCGTGTTCGTTGAGGGCTTCGAGGGCCTCGCTCAAGGTCGCGTCGGGTCGTGTCGTCACGACGTTCTCGACCATGAAGTCGCGCACGATCACCAGGTCGGCGATCGCGGTCTCCTGGAACATGCGACGAACGTCGGTCAAGGAGAAGATGCCGACCAATTGATCCGCGTCGTCGACCACGGGGAAGTAGTAGCCCGACGAGGTCGAGACGATTTCGAGCGCCCGCCGCAGCGTCGTATCCGCGTGCACCAGGGTCGGTCGGCGTGCGCCATCGAGCAACTCGCGGACGCGCACGCGTTCGAGCACGTCGACCACGAAGTCGCCCGTGTGCGCCGGCGAATCGACCGGGCTCTCCACCTGCGACTCGTACAGGGACCACTTGCGCGCGAACAAGAGGTGCAGGACCGAGACCAGCATCAACGGCGCCAAGAGCGCATAGCCGCCGGTCATCTCGCTGACGATCAAGATCGCCGCGATGGGAGTCTTGGCGACGCCCGCGAAGAAGCCGCCCATGCCGACCAGCGCGAAGGCGCCGGGTTGGATGCCGAGCTCGGGGAACAGGGCTTCCGCCGCTTGGCCGACGATCGAGCCCAGGAGCGCGCCGATGGCCAGCGACGGCGCGAACAGACCGCCCGTCCCGCCGCTGCCGATCGTGAACGCCGTGCCGAAGATCTTGGCCGCGACGAGGATCGCCATGACGCTCAGTCCGAGCGAACCGGCGATGGCGCTCTGCATCAGGTCGTAGCCGCCGAACAGGATGCCGTCGTCCCCGCACCACGGCGCGATCGCCAGCGCGAGGGAGGCCACGACGAGCCCGCCGAGCGCCGGGCGCAGAACGAGCGGCAAGCGCTTGGCTCCGGCGAAGAGACGCGTGATGCCGTCGATGATGTGCACGTGTAGCCAGCCGACGAGCGCGCAGAGGATCGCGAGCGCGACGTAACACAAGAGCTGCGCGGGGCTGCCCACTGACAGGTTCGCGAGCAGCTCGGCGGGCAGCTCGATCGCGCGCTCGCGCCCCGTGATCGTCGTGAACGTCGTGTACGCGACGATCGACGCGATGATGCACGGCACGATGGCTTCGCCCTCGAACTCGGGCTTACGATAGAGCACCTCGGGCGCGAACAACGCAGCGCCCATCGGCGCGGTGAAGAGCGCGCCGATCCCCGCGCTCGAACCCGCCAGCAAGAAGATGCGCCGTTCGCGATCGGAGAGGTGCAACGCGCCGGCGAGCGAGCTGCCGATGCCCCCGCCGATCAACGCCACCGGACCCTCTTGACCGGCCGAGCCGCCACTGCCGATCGTGATGGCAGCGCTCGCTCCGACCACCAGCGGCAGGCTCTTCGACGTCCTGCCACCTTCGTTGTGGAACACGTCGATCAAGCCCTCTGTGCCGTGCTTGCGCGTCATGCCGCGAAAGCGCGCCGCGATCAGGCCGACCAAGAGCCCGCCCAGCGGTAAGGCGACGAGGACGACCCACGGCATCGCCACCTCGCCGCCCAGGCCTTCGGTCCTCCGCTCGAGCGCGCGCCCCACGCCAAAGTTGCGAATCGCGTGCACCAACCAGTCGAAGGCCACCGCCGCCAAACCGCCCAGGACGCCGATCACCCCCGAGAGTCCGACCCACTTGCCGACCGAGCCGACGTCGGTTCGTTGGCCGAAGGCCTGAACGGCCTTCCAAGTGGGGAGCGCGAGCATGCGCGCAACAGCCTAGCGAGTGGTGTCGAGGTCGTCGCCGCCGGCGTCGTCGTCTTCGCTCGGCCAGAGCACATCGCGCTCGTGCTCCATCTGGCGCAGCAGACTGGCCAGTACCACCAGTCCGTTCGAGGCCAAGAAGATGCCGTCGAAGTTCAACTGACACGCCGCGCAGACCGGCCGCGCGCCGCGGTAGCTCATGATGTCCGTCGGCACGTCGAGGGCGATGTCCTCGAGCCCCTTCTCGCCCGCGTCGATCGGCGTGCCGTCCTCGTGGAAGCCGAAGAACGCCTTGACCTCCGCCGGCGTCCTGCGACACAGGAAGCACCGATCGCTGTCGCCCGCGCGATCGAGCGCGTCGAAGTACTGTTGGAAGCTGTCGTCGAGGGGCATGCCGGGGCTCATCGCCCAACGTAGTCGCGCGCGCGACCCGGAATACCGTGCGAGCCGGTTTTTCGGGCCGCTACCCGTCCAGACGTTCGAGGCGGCTCGCCAGGAAGCGCCGTTCGAGCGCGTTGTCCGCCAGTTCGAGCGCGCGACGATAGGCCGCGCGGGCGGCGCCGAGCTGCTCGGTGCGAACCAGCAGCTCGGCGCGCGTCGAGTGCAGGTAGAGGTAGCCCTCGAGCGCACCCTCGGCGACCAGCCGCTTGACGAGGGCGAGCCCCTCGGCGGGCCCGCGGGCCATCGCGACCGCGACGGCGTGGTTCAGCGCGACGACAGGCGATGGTTGTCGGCGCAGCAGCTCGGCGTACAACCACTCGATCTCGTTCCAATCCGTCGCCTCGGCGTCGGTCGCCCGCGCGTGCAGCGCGGCGATCGCCGCTTGGATCTGGTACGGGCCGGCGCGGCGTGCCGCGAGCGCTCGGTCGAGTTCGACGAGGCCTTCGTCGATCTTGGATCGATTCCAGAGCGACCGATCTTGGTCCTCGAGCAGCACCAGTTCACCCTGCGGCGAAACGCGCGCATCGCTGCGCGAGTCCTGCAACAGCAGCAGCGCCAAGAGCCCGCGCGCCTCCGGCTCGTCGGGCAACAGCTCGACCAAGAGCCGCGCGAGGCGAATGCCTTCGTCGGCGAGTTCGCGCCGCACCAACGCGTCGCCCAGCGCCGCGCTGTAGCCCTCGTTGAAGATTAGGTAGACGCTCGTCAGCACGGCGTCCAAGCGCTCGGCCAAGAGCCCCCCGGGCGGCACGCGATACGGGATACCCGCTCGCCGGATCTTGGCCTTCGCGCGCACCAAGCGCTGGGACATCGTGACGTCGCTGACCAGGAACGCGCGCGCGATCTCGCGGGCGGAGAGCCCGGAAAGAGCGTTCAGCGTCAGCGCCACCTGCGCCTCGGGCGCTAGCGCCGGGTGACAGCAGGTGAAGATCAAGCGCAGACGATCGTCTTCGTGGGGGAAGTCCTCGCGCGCGATCACCAGGTCGTCGGGCGCCTCGCTGACGGGCGGACTCGCCAAGTCGTCCGGCAGCTCGAGCGCGCCCCGGCGCCGGGCTCGGTCGACGAGCCGGCGCCGCGCGATCGCAAACACCCAGGCCGCCGGGCGATCGGGCAGGACCTCCTGCTCCAACGCCGCGACGAACGCATCCGAGAGCGCCGCTTCCGCCGCTTCGAAGTCGCCGCCCGCATGCCGCACGAGGCTCGCCAAGAGCGACCCGTACTTCGTGCGAAAGACGCGCTCGAGGGCGTCGCGCGTCATTCCAGCTCACCCGTCATTCCATCTCCCCCCGTCATTCCATCTCCCACAGCGGCCGGACCTCGACCGAGCCGTACCGCGACGTCGGCACCTTCTCAGCCCAACCGAGCGCCGCATCGAGGTCCGGCGCTTCGATCAGGTAGTACCCGCCCAACTGCTCCTTCGTCTCCGCGAACGGTCCATCGGTCGTCGAGCGCTTTCCACCCCGAACCCGAACGGTCGTCGCCGTCGGCGTCGGATGCAGCCGCGCTCCGTCGATGTACGCCTTCGCGCCCATCAACCCTTCCTGAAACGCGTAGTAGTCACGCATCAAGGTCTCGTTCTCCTCTTCGGTGAGCTTCCCGTAGTGACTCTCGTCGCTGTAGATCAGCAGCATGTAGCGCATGTCGTTCCTCTCGATTCCAAGGGGTCAAGGTTCCACGGACCGGCGGCCCGCCACCCTCCCCGTCGCACGAGCCTCGACGCTTCGACGCGAATCTTCGAGAATTCTGAACGCCCCGGTCGCGTGAGCCTTGTCAGGCCGGAGGCTTCGAGAGCACCCAGGTGGTCATACAGCGCAGGCCGGCGACGTTGGTGGTCTTGAGCGGGTCGGCCAGGGTTGCGCCTAGGCGGCGGGTGTGCGCTGCGAGTTGAGCGGCGTCGACGAGGAAGCGTTCGGAGCCGTCGGGCAGGAGATAGCGATCGTTGCCGAGGGGCTCGTGATTCTCGAGGCCGATCGAGGAGGTCAGGCGCGAGAAGAAGAGGCCGCCCGGCGCGAGGACGCGCCAGGCGCCATCGAGCATCGCGGTGAAGTGCTCGGGGCCCTGCGCGAAGTGCAAGACGGCGTTGACGATCACGAGGTCGGCGGACTCTGCGTCGAAGCTCGTGCTTTCGAGCGGTTCGGTGCGCGCGTCGGCGACGCCGAGCGCCGTGAGCGCTCGCACGGCGCCCGCGTCCTGGTCGGAGGCGCGAACGTCGAAGCCCGACTCGACGAACCAGCGCAGGTTGCGGCCGGAGCCGGCGCCGCCCTCGAACACGCGCGCGTCGGGCGCGATGCGTCCGCGCAGCACTTGGTCGAGGAGGTAGATGTCCATCGAGCCGACCAGAGCTCGAAGGCGGGCGACGGGCGAGCTCATCCTTCGCGCCGCACCTCGAGCGGTCGAGCGGGGTCGCCGGTCCAGGCGTAGACGAGTTGGGAGACGCCCGCGGGAAACACACTGGCGAGTGCGCGCAACTCGGCGTCGAGCGCCGGTGTGCCGAGCGCGCCGTCGGTTTCGAGCAGGCATGCGACCGCTCGATCTTCAACCGTGCGCCCGATGACGCGCACGCCGCTCTTGCCGTGCGGGCCGACCTCGACGATCTCGTCGTCGAGCAACTCGGAGGCTTCGTGCTGCAAGTGGTCGGCGAGGAAGGCGTCCGTGGCGCCGTCCCAGATCCGCTCGAGATCGGGCTGCACGTGCTCCTTCCAGACCTTGGCGCCGCGGCCGGCCTCGATGCGCGAGAGGTGCGGCTGGATGTGGCGGAAGTGGAAGTGCAGGAAGCGATCCGCGATGCAGTACGTGCCGCGGCGCGAGCGCAACGGGTCGGGATCGGTCAAGGGCACGAGCCGCTCGACGAGGCGCAGCTCGCGCAGGACGTGCAGGTACTTGTTGGCGGTGGTCGTGTCGACGCCGACGGAAAGGGCGACGTCGCCGACGCGTTCGGAGCCGCGCGCGATCGCGGCCAGGATCGAGTTGTAGGTCGTCGGGCTCTTCAGCTCGGTGCGCAAGAGGAACTGGACCTCGTCGAAGAGGTAGCCCTCGGGCCGCAGGATCTCGCGGCGAACGTTGTCCTCGAGGCTGCGATCGTCGCGGAAGCGCCGCAGGTACGCGGGCATGCCGCCGAGGATGCCGAACGCCAGGACGCGATCGCGCAGAGACCAACTCGGGAAGAAACCCAAGGCTTCCGTCGGGCGCAAGGGCTCGAGGCGACGTTGCCCGGTGCGCCGACCGAAGAGCGGCGAGCGCTCGGCCAGGACCTCCTTCTCCATGAACGAGACCTGGCTGCCGCACAGGACGAGCATCAAGCTCGAGCGCTTGCCGCGGAGATCCCAGAACTTCTGGATCAAGGACGGCAGGCCCTTGTTCGCCTCGCACAGGTAGGGGAACTCGTCGAGCACGAGCACCAGGCGCTCGTCGCCCGCGCGCTCGGCCGCGTACCCGAGCGCGGCCGACCAGTCGGGGAACTCGAGGTTGTCGACCAACGAGTCGGCCATGCCCTCACCGAGCGCCTGGCGGAACGAGGCCAAGTTGTCCTTGTCGCGCACCTCCGCCGCCAGGAAGTAGACGGAGCGGTGACGCTCACAGAGCTGCTGGAGCAGTTCGGTCTTGCCGACACGACGGCGGCCATAGAGCACGAACAGCTCGGGATTGCCCGAGCTAGCGAACTCCTCGAGCACGTCCAGCTCGCGTTCGCGACCGAGAAAGGGGCTGAGAGGCATGTGGGGGACTATACTGGCCCGTATTATACGTACAAGTATAAACGCGCTGCCGTCTCAACCCGTGGCCAGGTGGAAGACGTCGAGCCCGAGCGCGTCGAGCATGACGGTGAGCAACACGAGGGCGATGCTGACGATGGCGCCGGCGGCGAAGATCGAGGCACCGGTCAGCATCGTGTCGTTGTTGCCGCGTTCGAGGGCCTCGGCGCGTGCGTCGCCCTGGCGCTTGCCCTGGTAGACGAGCGTCGCGATCCACTTCAACAGGCCGCCGGCGAAGATCGCGGCCGACGCCGGCACGCCGATCAGGAGCCCGATGCCGATGCCGAAGAGTGACGGCATGAAGCGCGCGGTGCGCGGCCAGACCGTCAAGAACGCGTAGAGCGAGCCGATCAGGCTGACCAGCGCGATGGCCCAGATCAACTCGCGCGAGGGATCGAAGCCACCCGCGGCGGTTTGGCCCATCGTGGCCCAGATGGTGGCGCCGGGCGCCGGCAGGGTGCTGCCTGCGCCGATGCCGAGCTTGCCCAGCAAGAGGTTGAGCACCGGGATCGCGGCGATGGCTCCGATCAACGTGCCGACGAACTGCACCGAGGTCTGATGCGTCGGGTTCGCGTCCACGAGAAAGCCCGTGCGGTAGTCCTGCATCATGTCCACCGCGACGGCCGCCATGGTGCCGCCGACGGTCGCCATGCCGAGCATGGCGATCACGCGGTACTCGCCGATCTCCGCGGAGATCAGCCAGAAGAAGCCCGACAGGAGCACGATGGCGACCAGTCGCACGGGGTTGATGTCCGTGTCGCCCGCCACGCGCCCGTTGACGATGCACATGGGCCAGGCCACCGCTGCGACGAGCGCCGCGACGAAGTACGGCATTTGGAAGAGCTCGTTCCCCAGCCAAGCCACGGCGACGGCTGCGCCGACGAAGAGCAAGCCGAAGACCCGGTTCCGCGCGGCGGGCACGGCGTAGTCGGTGGTCCCCGGCGCGAAGCCCGGCGGCACGACCGCCGGCTGCCGAAAGCGGTACGCGAACAAGATCGTGGCGAAGGTCGGCAGCGTCAGCACGGCGATGGCGACCCAGCGCACCCAGTCGCCGGTCTCGGCCTCGAGCGCCGTGCCGGCCAGGCCGTCCATGATCAGGTACGGCGTCGCCAGCGCACCGAGCAACATGCCGAGCCCTACGCGCGGTCCCACCACGAGCCCGATCCCGAAGTAGAGCGGGTCCACCGCGAGGCCGACCTCGTGGCCGCGGAACCTGACGTTCCACTCCTGGAGCAGCGCCGAGCCGCCCTTGGTGAGCGAAATCTTGCTCGGGATCGTCAGCAAGGTCGCGACCAACCCCCAGACCGTCAGCAGGAACACCGGCCGATTGCGCTCGCCGGGCGCCAAGTTGCGTGCGACCGACGTCTGGATCACCGCACACGCCGTCCCCGAGGGGAAGAAGTAGCCGACCATCGACTTCCGCACCGAAGCGCCCACGACCGCGCCCATCCAGCCCATGCCCGCGAACAGGATCATGAGCTGCCAGGCGGGCGGATCGAAGTCGGGCTTGGCGATGTAGACGGCGGCGTAACTGGCCACGGCGAAGCCGACGCTCCCCCCGGCGCTGGCCATGGTCTGACCGAGGTTCAGAACGTGCACCGGCGTGCGCTGCCCCGACAGCACCTTGAGCAGCGCAAAGGCGCCCAAGACGGCGACGATCGAGCCCGTGTCCCCCCAACCGATCAAGAGCGTCGTGTAGATGTTCGCCCCCGCGAGCACCGCCGCGAGGACTCCAAAGACCAGCCACTGCCCGATCGTCAACGAGGGCAAGAGCCGGCGATCGCTGCCGGAGGAGCCTAGATCGATGCTGGCGCTCGGCCCGGCAGCGTGCCCTCGATCCCTGGGAGCAAGTGTTTCGGTCATCCGCCCATGAAACGACCCATCGGCGGCCTCCGCAACAGTGCCTCCTACGATCAACAGCGTGGCGCCAGGCACTGTCGAGCTGACCCGGTCGAGCTGACCCGGTCGAGCTGACCCGGTCGAGCTCAGCGCCAGTGCTGCTCGAGCGCGCGCATGCTGTTGGAGCGGTCCTCTTCGAAGATCCAAGCTGCCGACAACCCACCACGGATCAGCGGGAGCTGAATCGATCGAGCCAAGCTGCCCGCGCCGTAACGGACTTCGAGGGTCGAGGCCTGCGGTGATGGGAGGAGGAAGCGGAAGGAATGCAAGCCGATGGCGCGGACCAACTCGGACTCGATGCGCTGGTCCGCGTGAAAGAACGCAACGGCGTCGGCATCCAGCTCTTGGGTTGCGTAGATGTCGACGAACTCCACGTCGGCGCTCAACCGGTTTGGCCACGCTGCTCGGAGAATCACAGCGGACTCTCCTCGCCACGCGTACGACGCCAGCAGGCCCAAACCATAGTGCTGCAGTTCCAGTGTGACGTCGCAACAAGGCAGGGCCTCGACGTGCCAACCGCCTGAGGCGTCGACGGTCGCGGTCGCAAGTACGCGTGAAGCTGCGTCTCGACAATCCACTCGGAAGCCATGCAACGAGCCGCGTGGTGAAGCCGGAGCGAAGTCGACCATGCCGTGCACGGGGCGAGGCGGCACTGCTTCGGCATTCGGGCGACGCGCCGGCACGTCGATGACGCGTCCGTGGCCCATGTGGTCTCGCGGGGCGCGTGCTTTCAGCCGAACCGGCTCGACATCCGCGATCGCCCTCGCTGGTTCCCGATGAGCGGCGAGCCCAGCGCGCTCGTGCACCTCGCGAGGCTGCGCGGGGTGACGCGGGGGGCTGGCACCCGCTCGATCGTCACCAACGCGCAACAACCCGAGCACCAACCATGCTCCCGCCAACAACGCGGTGCCGCACACCGCCCAGCTCATCCGCCGCCGCTTCGTACCGCGGGAATCACGCGCGCTGACCATCGAGGTAGAGCCTAACACCGGCTTCAAGGCGCCGCAGGTACGGCGCATGACCGGCCGGAGGAGCGGATCACTACCATGTGCGCGCCAACCCGGGCGCTGTGCGGCTCTGGGAAACGGCGAGGCCCGCTCGTCGAGCAACGGACCTTTCACGCGCGCAACCTTCCGCCGGAATCGGTTCCCCTCACCCGCCAGCCATGCGCTATCCGCTGATCCTGCTCCTCATCCTGCTCGTCGTCGGAGCGCTGCTCGGCATCGAACCGAAGCATCGCGACGACTGGATGCTCGAGAACGCGCTGGTCGTCGTGGCACTCTTCGTATTGGTGCTCACGTACCGACGGATGCCACTCTCGAAGATCTCGTACACGCTGATCTTCGTGTTCCTCATGTTGCACGAGGTCGGGTCCCACTACACCTACTCCGAGGTGCCCTACGACGCGTGGTTCGAGCGCTTCACGGGCGAAACGCTGTCCGCTCGCTTGGGCTTCGAGCGCAATCACTTCGATCGACTCGTGCACTTCTCCTACGGGCTGTTGATCGCGTATCCGTTTCGCGAGCTGTTCGTGCGGGTCGCCGCCGTGCGCGGCTTCTGGGGCTACTTCCTGCCGCTCGACATCGTGATGTCGACTTCGATGCTGTACGAGCTGGTCGAGTGGGGTGCTGCTTCGGTGGTCGGCGAGGGACTTGGCCAGGCGTACCTCGGCTCCCAGGGTGACGTGTGGGACGCGCACAAAGACATGCTGTGGGCGTCGATCGGCGCTGCGATCGCTCTGACGGTTGCGGCGCTCGTCCATCGCGCTCTGGACCGCGACTTTCAGCGCGAATGGGCCGAGAGCCTGCGCGTCAAGGACGAGCGCCCGCTGGGTGAAGAAGCGATCCGTCGCGCGGCGGGACACGCTTGAGTCGCCTCGGAATCAGGCTCGTTGCCACGCTCTGTGCGGCTGCGTTCGTGGCTCTGTCGAGTTGCGCCTCGAGCGACTACCGCAGCCGAGACTGGAGTGCGTACGAAGGCCCCGGCGCGGCGCACTTCCAAGCCGAGGAGATCGTCTTCCCGCACGTCGACGACCCGCTCGAGCGCGTCAACCGGGTCACCTCGCTGTTCAACTATTGGCTCCTCGACTGGGTCGTCTCGCCCACGACGAGGGTCTATCGGTTCTTCCTGCCCGAGCTCGTTCGCACGCGCCTAGAACGAGCCAGCGAGAACTTGCTGTTCCCGGTGCGGTTCGCGAACAACCTGCTGCAGGGCAAGCTCGAGGAGACAGGCGTCGAGACCTCGCGCTTCGCGGTGAACTCGACGGTCGGCCTGCTCGGACTGTTCGACCCCGCGGCGGAGTGGGGCCTGCACCCGTATCCGGAGGACTTCGGTCAGACCTTCGCGAAGTGGGGTTGGAGGGACAGCACGTATCTGGTTCTGCCGGTGTTGGGACCCAGCACGGTGCGCGACGCGTTCGGTCTCGTTCCCGACACGCTCGTCGACCCGGCGACGTACTTCTTCCCAGCGACCTACGTGCGCGAGTTCAACGCGCTCAGCAACGCGGTCGAGGACAACCTACGCCTGATCCGCTCGACCTACGACGCGTACGAGGCGGTGCGCACCTTGTCGATCCTGCAGCGCGAGGTCGACGTCGACGACTTCGAGTGGCACGCGAGTGAAAGTGGGCCCGCGCAGACGCTCGGCGCGATCTTCCTCGTGCCCGAGGACGAGGACTTCGGCGGCGAGGCCGAGGTCCGTCGGATCCGGCTGGCCGCCACGGGCAAGGAGCTGCCGTACAGCCTCTGGCTCCAGCCCGAGCCCGCGCCCCTGATGTACGTCCTACCGGGCTTCGGCGGGCATCGACTCGGCGCTTCCGTCCTGGCCCTGGCCGAGATCGGCTATCGCAGCGGACACTCGGTGGTCGCGCTGTCCAGCCCGACGAACTGGGAGTTCATGCGCTCGGGAGCCAGCGTGACGGTGCCCGGCTTCGGTCCGGTCGATGCGTACGACGCGCACGTGGCGCTGACCGAGATCGACCGTGAACTCGCGGCCTTGCACCCGGGGCGCATGGGGAAGCGACGGCTGATGGGGCTCTCGATCGGAGCGTACGAAGCGTTGCTGATCGCCGCCGGGGCCGATCGTCCCCTCGAAGGTGAGCGCCAGGACGAGCTGCTCGAGTTCGACCAGTTCATCGCGCTCGATCCACCCGTCGATCTGGAGCACGCGCTGCAACAGCTCGACCGCTTCTACAACGCGCCGCTCGCCTTCCCCGCGGACGAACGCGCTGCTCGCGTCGAGGAGATCTTTGCGAAGGTCCTCTACCTGAGCCACGGCGACCTGGAGCCGGGCATTCCGCTCCCGTTCACCGATCTCGAGGCCCGCTTCCTGATCGGCCTCGCCTTTCGGCTCGACCTGCAGTTCCTGCTGCTCCAGTCGCAGGAGCTGGAAGACTCCGGGGTTCTGTTGACGAAGCGCTCACGCTTGCACATGGCACCGGCCTTCCGCGAGGCCGCGGAGTATTCCTACAGCGAGTACTTCTACGCCTTCGTGCTGCCCTACGTCGCCGCCCGCGAGTCCGACGTCGCGGTCACGGAGGAAGGTGCCCGGACGCTGTTCGAGCGCACCAGCCTGCGCGGCTCCGAGCGGGGGTTGGCCGGCGACGATCGCATTCGCATCTTCGCCAACGCGAACGACTTCCTGCTGCGGGCGGAAGACGTCGAATGGCTAGAGACCACCATCGGCGACCGTCTGACGCTCTTCAGCGAAGGCGGGCACCTCGGCAACCTCTACCTCGAGTACGTCCAGCAGGTGATCGGCGAGACGCTCGAGGAAGAGGCGCCGTAGCGCGCTACCATCCCGCTCGAGCATGTCGCTGCCGCGAACAGGAGCCGCTGCGAGGAACAGCGCGGACCGTAGGGTTTCGAAACGGAGCCTCCGGCCGCAAGATGGGCCGCCGTCGTCGACGCTTCGTCGATGGCACTTTCCTTCGCCGAAGATCATCATGATTCGCACGCATCGCGCGCGCGTCGCCCTCGCCGGCGTCGCGAGCGCGCCGAGGTCGGTTGGGGCTCCGCAACGTCGCTGGACTTCCTCGTGAGTGATGTTCGCACCCTGCTGTTCCTGAGCCACGCTCGCGTTCGCTCGCGAGGACTCGCGCAGCGCGTCCTGGCTCGTTCCGGCGCCAAGGCGCGCACCGCGTGACGAAGTCGAGTCGTAGCCTCGACGCCTGGCTCTTTGCGCTCTTCGCCGGAATCAGCGGCGTGGCGTTCTGGTGGACGCGTCAGCCGCGAATCTTCGGCGACGGCGCCTGGCTGCCGGACCTGCTCGTCGATCCGGCGTCGAACGCGATCAACGGGCTGCATCCCGGCTACCCGCTCTTCGCGCGTGTCGCAGGGTTCTGCCTGCCCGGCCTCGACGCGCTGAGTCTCGGCTGGGCGATCAGCGCGGGCGCCAGTGCGCTCGGGTGCGGATTCACGTTCCTCTTCTGTCGGCGCTTCGGGCTCGAGCGTCTTGCGTCGTGCTTCGCCACGGCGCTCGTCGTCGTCACGCCCGTCACGTGGTTCTTCGCCACGACGATCGAGGTGCACGCGACGACCTTCCTGTGCGTCGCCTTCGCCGCATGGCTCACGCTCGCGCTGCCGTGGCGCTGGTTCTGGCCCTCGCTAGTCGTCAGCGCTTGCGCGTTGACGCTCGCGTTCCTCTGTCACCAGACGGTGGCGCTGCTCGGGTTCGGGTGGCTGTTCCTCGTGGCCCGTGCCCACCGGAGCGCGACGGACCGCCCGCTTTCGCGCGCGCGCCTCGTCGGCGCTCTGGCATTGCTTGCGCTCGTGCCGCTCGCGACGACGCTGTGGCTACGGCACGGCGATGCCGGCCGTCACGGGGGCGTGGCCCGCGAGCTGCGCATGATCCTCGGGCACATCGACATGGCCAACGCCCTGCCCATGGCGTGGCACGGTTGGCTGCGCCCGCTCGCGCTGTTGGTGCCGATCGCCGCCTGGGGCGCGTGCGTCGTGCCGCGGCGACTTGGCGCGGACGCGCGCGTGGTCCTCTTGTCCTTGACGCTGCCGAGCATTCTGGTCCTCGTGCTGCTCTACACCGTGCCCGAGCGCGGCGGCTACTTCCTTGGCTCGCTGCCATTCGTCGCGGTGCTCGCGGGTTGTGCCTTCGAAGCGTCGCGGCGCGGACGAGTCGTGCTCTGGACCGCGCTCGCGCTCCAAATGGTCCTCGGTCAAGGCTGGATCCGCGACTACAACACCGCGTTCCACTTCAGGGAGCGCGACGCGCAGATCGCGCGAGTGCTCGGCGACGGCGGCATCGTCCTGTCGCTCGGCATTCTCGCGCCGTCCGCCTCGCTCGCGAACGGCTCGGTCCGGGAGGTCTCGCTCTTCCAGCAGCTTTCGCACGCCTTCCAGAGGCAGCTCGACCCAGCCACGTTCGCGAACGAAGGCGCCGATCACGTGCAGCGGCTCGCCCACCGAGGTCCGCTCGCCATCGACCTCAGTTACGAGCTCGAACCCGATCGTAGGCCGGAGTTCTTCGGCGCGGACGATGCGAGCTGGAAGGTCGCCCTCGATGCGTTGACTCGCGAGCTCGCGCGCCGGTCCGAGACCCAGCGCTTTGAGCACCGCTCTTGGCCGATGCTGCTGGTCCTCCCGCCGGATCCGCCCCGGTGACTGACCCGAGGCGGCGGGCGGCGCCGTCGCCGGTCGATGCGCTCGCCAGCGCCGATGAGGCTATCCTTTCGACGTGGTTCATCCGCACGACAGCGACGGGGCGTACGACGAACAGGAAGATCCCCTGCGTCGAGCCGCACGCGCGGAGGCCGAGCGCCAGCGCGCCGAGGCCGCCCGGGAGCGCGCGCTCCGCGCGCAGGGTCCCTTTCCGACCTCGCGCGAACACCTCGAATCGATCTGCGAAATCAGCTTCGTGCGCGGTTCGGGCCCCGGCGGTCAGCACCGCAACAAGGTCGAGACCGGCGTGCGCCTCGTGCACCCGCCGAGCGGCCTCGCGATCGTCGCCACCGACGACCGCAGTCAGACCCGCAACCGCGAGAACGCCTTCGCGCGCTTGATCGAGAAGCTGCGGGACCTGAACCAGCGACCGGTGGCGCGCAAGCAGAAGCGCGTCTCGAAGCACCAGAAGAAGAAGCGCGTCACCGAGAAGCGCCGCCAGAGCGAGACGAAGCGCCTGCGCCGCGACCCGCGAGGGGAGTGATGCTCGGCAGCACAACGATCTACGACGAATCCGTTCGAATCGTGGTGAGGGAACCGAGCTAGAGTGAAGGGAATGCGAAGCCGGGCTTTCGATCCAGCTATGCGGCGGCCAGCGGCGTGAGCGGCGAGGCGACTGGACGGCCGGCTTGGCTGCTGGCGCTGGGCCGCAGGCGGCCGGCGGGCGAGCTGCGTGTCGACGGGCGCGACTTGCGGCTCGAGCAGGTCTACAAGCACGACTTCTTCGCGCACACCGCGCGCTATGGGGACGAGAGAGGCGCCGTGCTCGTCAAGCGCGCGCGACGCGGGCTCGCGCTGGGCTGGTTGGGGCGCGTCGTGACGTGGCACGAGGCCAGGATCTATCGGCGGCTGGCGGGGCTCGACGGTATTCCGCGCTTGCTGGCGTCGCCCGCGCCCGGTGTCTTGTTGCACGAGCACCTCGCGGGTCGCGCGTTGGCGTGGGGCGAGCGTACGCCCGACGGGTTCCTCGAGCGGCTCGAGGAGCTGGTTGCACGGGTGCACGCGCGGGATGTCGCGATCGTCGACCTCGAGAAGCCCGGCAACGTGTTGCTGGGCGACGACGGCTCGCCCGCGTTGTTCGACTTCCAGCTCGCGTGGTACTGGCCGCGAAACCTCGGCGGCGGGCTCGCGCCGGCGCGCTGGCTCCTGGCGGAGATGCAGCGCGGCGACCGGTACCACCTCGGCAAGCTGCGGCGACGCTTGCGTCCCGACACCTTGTCGAGCGACCAGATCGCAGCCTCGCGGCGCCGGCCCGGGCTCGTGGGGCTCGCGACGCGCCTCTTCGATCCCGTGCGCCGCCTGCGCCGGCGCTTCCTGCGGCGCGTCGAGCCGGATCACGACGCGCCGGGCGAACGCGGGCGTATCGCGCGTTGACGAGTCAAGAGGCTTCGCGCGCTGACGCGTCAGAAGCCCTTGCCCTCGACGTTACGGTGCGAGGTGCGGTGGATCTGCCAGCCATCGTCGCCGTCGCGGAACTCGGCCTCGAGCTCGAAGTACCACGTCACCGCCCAGGCTTCGCCCTCGCGGCGCAGGAACTTGACGGCGGCGCGCACGTCGGCCGTGTCGTCGGTCACGACGATGACCAGGTTGTCCTCGGGCACCTCGACACGCAGGAGGAAGCGCTTGTCGCGGTCGCGCTCGGTGAAGAACGTGCGCACGAGCGCGCCGTGCAGTGTTTCGCGGTCGAGCCACGCGCTGTCCTCGTGACGCCACGTGTCCGCGACGGGCGACAGGCAGCCGCCGGCGCGCGCGTCGTTGAAGCTCTCCTGCATCTCCTCGACGATCCAACGGATCTTGGTCTCGTCCGAGACGAACAGCATGACGAGCGAGCGGCCGGCGAAGTAGATCGCGACGGCGGCGAGGGGGACGAGGAGGAAGCGCTTCATGCTCGGGATCATCGGCGCTCGAGGCGAGAGGCGGTAGCATGTCCCGCGTATGAACATCGCATGCGTCGGCGGCGGGCCCGCGGGCCTTTACTTCTCGATCCTGATGAAGCGGGCGTTCCCCGAGACCGCCATCACGGTCTTCGAGCGGAACAAGCCCGACGACACCTTCGGTTGGGGCGTCGTGTTCTCGGACGAGACGCTGGGACACTTCCGCGAGGCAGACCCCGAGAGCTTCCGCGAGATCGAGCGCAACTTCGCCTACTGGACCGATATCGACACGTTCTTCCGCGGGACACGCGTGCGCTCGACCGGCCACGGCTTCTGCGGTCTCTCGCGCAAGAAGCTCTTGCAGATCTTCCACGCGCGCGCCCGCGAGCTCGGGGTCGAGCTCCGCTTCGAGGAGGAGATCGCCGTCCGTGACGACGCCGCGTTGGCCGACTTCGACCTCGTCCTCGCCGCCGACGGCTTGAACAGCGCGCTGCGCGATCGACACGCTGACGTGTTTCGCCCGTCGATCGACTGGCGCAAGGCCAAGTTCGCGTGGTTCGGCACGACCAAGCCGCTGGACGCCTTCACGTTCGTCTTCGTCGAGAACGAGCACGGCGTCTTCCAGGTCCACGCGTATCCCTTCCAGCGCGGCGAGGAGACGCTCTCGACCTGGATCGTCGAGTGCCACGAGGACACGTGGAAGCGCGCCGGCTTCGACGCGGGCGACGAGCAGCGTGCCGTCGAGTACTTCCAAGCGCTCTTCGCCGAGTGGCTCGACGGGCATCCGCTCTTGACCAACCGCTCGATCTGGCGCACGTTCCCGACGGTCACGAACGAGACCTGGCACCACGGCAAGATCGTCCTGGTGGGGGACTCGGCGCACACCGCGCACTTCTCGATCGGCTCGGGCACGAAGCTCGCGATGGAGGATGCGATCGCTCTGGTGGACGCGTTCCGCGAGCACGGCCAGCAGGATCTCGAGCGCACGCTCGCCGCCTACGAGGACGCGCGCTGGGTCGACGTCGTCAAGACGCAGAAGGCCGCCCAGACGAGCCTCGAGTGGTTCGAGCAGACCGACCGCTACATGAACCAGGATCCGGCCGTGTTCGCGTTCAACCTGATGACGCGCTCGAAGCGCATCACCTACGACAACCTGGCGCGGCGCGATCCGGCACTGGTCGAGCGCGTGACGGAGGTCTTCGCGAAAGCCAACGGCCTCCCGCCCGACGCCCGCGGCACGTACCCGCCGCCGCTGTTCGCGCCCTTGACGCTCGGCGCCGAGGGCAAGGCGCAAGTGACGCTCCCGAACCGCATCGTCGTCTCGCCGATGTGTCAGTACTCGGCGATCGAGGGAACGGTCGGCGATTGGCAGCTCGTACATCTCGGCGCGCGCGCCGTCGGCGGCGCGGGGCTCGTCTTCACCGAGATGACCGACGTCAGCCCCGAGGGTCGCATCTCGCACGGCTGCGCGGGGCTCTGGAACGACGAGCACGAAGCCGCGTGGAAGCGCGTCGTCGACTTCGTCCACGCGAACTCGCGCGCGAAGATCGCGATGCAACTGGCGCACGCCGGTCGCAAGGCGTCCTGCTCGCGCCCGTGGGAGGGCGACACCTCGCTGACCGGCGCCGAGGCCTGGGAAGCCGTCGGGCCGAGCGCGCTACCGTTCCGCGCCAACTGGCACGTACCGCGCGCGATGGAGCGCGCCGACATGATCAAGGTGCGCGACGACTTCGTCGCCGCCGCGCAGCGCGCCGAGCGAGCCGGCTTCGATCTGATCGAGCTGCACATGGCGCACGGCTACCTTTTGTCGAGCTTCCTCTCGCCCGCCTCGAACCAGCGCACCGACGAGTACGGCGGCAGCCGCGAGAATCGCATGCGCTTTCCGCTCGAGGTCTTCGACGCGGTGCGCGCCGTGTGTACGCGGCCTTTGGCGGTGCGCATCAGCGCGACCGATTGGATGGAGGAGGGCGGCTGGACCCTCGACGACTCGATCGTTCTGGTCCGTGCCCTGCGAGACCGCGGGCTCGATTTGATCGACGTCTCCTCCGGCGGCAACACACCCGAGGGGCATCCCGAGTACGGCCGCATGTACCAGGTGCCGTTCGCCGAGGCGGTCAAGTTCGCCGTCGACGTCCCCGTCATGACCGTCGGCGCGATCCAAGGCCCCGACCACGCCAACACGATCCTCGCCGCCGGCCGCGCGGACCTTTGCGCGCTCGCTCGCCCGCACCTGGTCCAGCCGCAGATCGTGCTCGCGGCCACGGTCCAGTACGACCACTTCGACTACCCCTGGCCGATGCAGTACGAAGCCGCCAAGCCCCGACCGCGCGACGAAGGCCGGCGCTGAAGCCGGCACGCGGCGCGTGAAACACAGCGGCCCCGCTTCCTTGAAAAAGGAAAGCGGGGCCGCTCGCTCGAGTCAGCTCGAGCTGGAGTCTTCTGCGACTACGGGCAGACGTCGTTGGCGGCACCCGGGGTGCCGGCGTCGCCGAGGCCGTAGACCGAGGTGGCCTCGCACCAGTTGGCGCCGATGTTCGCCGAGACGACGTCGAAGGCGCTGGGGGTGAGGGACATCGCGGCGCCGTTCGGGTCGGGGAAGGTCGCGCCGTTGTCGTAGTCGACCTGACAGACGATCGCACTCGAAGCGTCGCGGATGACGACGCTCTGCGAGCTGTTGCCGAAGTTCAAGCCGTCGACGTAGTCGTAGGCCGGGGTCGGCAGACCGCCGTTGAGGAGCGGGTCGCTCATGCGAGCGAAGAGCGCGTAGCCGCCCGCGGGCACGACGACCGAGGTGGCGATGACTTCCGAGCTGGGCGAGCCGCCGGCGGAGATGGTCCAGCCGAGCATGTCGATCGCGGCGCCCGTGGTGTTGTAGACCTCGAAGTACTCACCGTCGTTGTCCGGGACCGCGGACGGGTTCTGCATGATCTCGGTGATGATGATCTGGCCACCCGAAACACAGGGGCCGGTGCTGCACTGGTCGTTCGCCGTGCCGGGGGTGCCGGAGTCGGGGTTGCAGGGCGTGCCGGCGATCGTGCACGTGGAACCAGTCCAGTTCAGCGGGTCGTCGTTCGACGTCGTGTCGAGGAACGCGACGCCAAGCGCCGCGGACACGCCGTCGGCAAAGGGCCACGTGCCGTCGTAGATGATCTGGTCGACGACGATACCCGTCGGCGAGAGCAACACGATCTCGTCGCTCGAGTTCGAGAGGAAGAACTGACCGTTGTTGCTGTAGTCGAACGCGTGGGTGATGCCACCGTTGACCAGCGGGTCGCTGCTGTTGCCCAGCGTGATCTGACCGCCGGCGGGGACGATGATGCCCGCGCCGCCGTTGTCGAGCAGCGTCGAGTCGAAGTCGAGGTCCGCGAGGGTCCAGCCTTCGATGTCGACCGGCGTCGCACCGGGGTTGTAGATCTCGACCCACTCACCGGTGGAGTCGCCGATGCTACCGGGGTTGGCCATGAACTCGGAGATGACGAGCGTCGGCGTGCCGGCAACGAAGCTCAGCGGCGCGGCGTTGGAAACGGCGCCGAAGGTCAGCGGGCCCGTGCCCGTGATGACGACGTAGGCGTGGTGCACCGTCAGGCCCGCAAGGTTGCCGAAGCCGCCACCGATCGTGAACTGCGCCGTGGCCATGCCCGCGCCGTCGAGGACGCTGAACGAGTTTTGCAGTTCCGGAACGGCGAGGGAGATCGTTTGCGTCAGGTACGTGCTGAAGTTGAGCGGGATGTTCAAACCCTGGTACGCGAAGCCGGGCGAGTCGCCCGCGGTCGTTCCAGCGATGAAGTAGAGGTCGCCCGCAAAGGCAGCACCCGCGTCGAGGGTCATGACCTGCGTGCCGCCGATCGAGGAGTCGATCGCCGCGACGTCGGTCGTGAGGGTCTGCGCGGACGCAGTGCCGGCGGCGCCACACAGGGCGGCGACGACGAGGGTTTGGAAGGGTTTCATCGGTTCCTCTAGAGATGGGGGTTGGCTCGGGAAGCTCTCGTGGGGTGGGCGTCGAATCCGACTCCCTGGCCGTGGCCGCCATGACGGCGTTCACGGTCGGGAAGTAGTCTAATCCCAGGAGGCGCGAGCGGACCCGGCCAGAGGCGCAAACCCCGAGGCCGACTGGCTCCCGCGGCACGCATCCTCCCCCCCCGAGCCCCGCGGGTCCACTCAGAGTCGCGTGAAGGCTCGGCCAAGGCGGCTTCACGCAAGCCCGTGGAACCCGGTTATTCGGCCCCGACGCCCGGCAGGGCGTGCTTCTTGAGCAGCGGAAGCAGGGTGACCGAGAACGCCAGGGTCAGCCCCAGGTTCCCAAAAACCTTCCAGGTGGCCCAGGTGTCGTCGGAGAAGTTCCGCCAGACGATCTCGTTCACGATCGCCAGAGCCACGAACAACCCGATCCAGCGCACGGTCATCGCGCGCCAACCGGCGTCGGTGATCGGGAAGACGGGGCCCAGGAGGACTTTCAGGAACAGGCGCCCGAGGAGCAGGCCCACCGTCAGCGTGATCGCGAAGAGCGAGTTCACGATCGTCGGCTTGACCTTGATGAAGGTCGCGTCCTGCAGGTAGAGCGTCAGGCCGCCGAAGATCAGCGCGACGATGCCGGTGACCAGCATCATCACGGGCAGCCGGCGCTCGCGGAACCACGCGATGGAGAGCGCGACGACCATGCCGACCATCAGGACCCCGGTCGCCCAATAGATGCCGGCGACCTTCTGGGTGACGAGGAAGGCGACCAGCGGGCCGAACTCGATGGCGAGCTTCGTGGCGTTCGGCGGGGGAGCGGTTCCTTGGGGCGTGTCGGTCTGCATGGGAGCGGCTACTCTACCGCGATGCCGCGCGGCCTCCCCCTCTGCCTCGCCGTCCTTCTCGGACTTCCGGGATGCGCGCCCGATCGACCGACTCGGCCCAACGTGCTGCTCGTCGTGATCGATACCTTGCGAGCGGACGCGCTCGGCTCGTACGGCAATCCATTGCCCGCCTCGCCGAACCTGGACGCCTTCGCTCGGCGCGGCTTGCGCTACGAGCGCGCGTTCGCCCATTCGGGCTGGACGCTGCCCGCGACGGCGAGCCTCTTGACCGGCCTGACGCCCGACGTGCACCGCGTCGGCCGCGATCCCGCTGACCCGCAGCGCTTTGGCCGACTCGACGAAGCGGTCGAGACGTTGGCCGAGACGCTCGGGAAGGCGGGCTTCGCCACCGGCGCGATCGTCAACAACACGTTCCTCGCGCCCGAGTTCGGCCTCGCGCAGGGCTTCGACACCTACGACTACGAGGGCGCGCTGCGCGGCGATCATCGCTCGGCAGAAGCCACCGTCGAGCGCGCGTTGGCGTGGATCGACGCGGCGCCCGAGCCGTGGTTCTTGGTCGTGCACGCGATGGAGCCACACATCGAGTACGGCGCCAGCGGCCCGGCCGCCGGGCGCTTCGTGCCGCGTACCACGCGGCTGGTGCCCGTGCCCTTCGCGTCGCCGGAGCGCATTCTGCGCCTGATGCAACGCGAGGAAACGCTCTCGCCGGCCGAGTTGGAGGCCGTCGTCGGGCTCTACCACGAAGAGGTCTTGTCGGTCGATCTCGCGCTGGCGCCGTTGCTCGAGCGCGCCGACCTCGAGCGGGATCTGGTCGCGATCACCTCCGACCACGGTGAGGAGTTCTTCGAGCAGGGCGGCTTCGAGCACGGACACACGTTGGTGAGCCCCGTGACGCGCGTTCCGCTGATCCTGGCCGGCCGCGACGTCGCGCCGGGCACCAGCAGCACGATCGTGCAGCACGTGGACCTCTACCGAACGATCTTGGATGCTGCCTACGTCGAGGCGCCGCGCGGCGCGCGAGGCGCGTCGCTCTTCGAGCTGCCCGCCGACGCGGCGCGCACGGCGATCTCGGAGAACTGCCTCTACGGCTCGGACATGCTGTCGCTCGTCGACGGCGAGCACCGCTTCCTGTTGCAGCTCGCCACGGGCTCCGCGGCGGTTTGGCGGCTCGGAGCCGACGGCATGGAGACGGAGCGACTCGACGGCGACGAGCTGGCTCGCGTCGCGCCGCGGATGGCGCGCGCGCTCGAGGCCGAGCGCGGCTCGCTCGAAGCGGCGCGAGCCGTCGCGGGTCCGAGCATCCCCGACGAAGCGACCTTCGAGTCGCTGAAGAGCCTCGGGTACCTCGGCGAAGGGCGCTGACGTGCGCGTTCGCTGGTACTTGGCGCTGGCGGCGCTCGCCCTTGGGATCGTCGCCGCGGCCTGGCCGCTCGCGGCTGCGCGCGCGCACTTCGTGCCGGACGACGATCGCTATCTGAATGCGATCCGCGTCGCCGAAGCGGGGGACGCGACAGCGCTCATCGAGGCGACCGTGGTCGAGAACCGCTGGGATCAACACTGGTGGATCCCCGACGGCACGTACATCCGCTTCTTCCGTCCGTTCGTGATCGCGAGCTACGTCGTCGACGAAGCCGTGTGGGGCATGAACGCCGCCGGCTTCACGCTGACGAACGTCGCGCTGCACCTCGCATGCACGTGGCTCGTGTACGTGGTGATGCTCTCCTTGCTCGAACGCTGGCGCGGGCCGCAGCCACTCGCCGCGTTGGCCGGCGCGTTGCTGTTCGCCGTGCAGGCGGCGCACGCCGAGCAGCTTTGGTACATCGCCGGGCGCACCGACACGTTGGCGGCGCTGGCGTTCTTGGGCGGGCTGGTAGCGTGGACGCGGCGGCGCGGGCCGCTCGTCCTGGGAGCGCTGTTCTTCGTGATGCTGCTCGCGAAGGAGTACACGGTGTTGTTCGTGCCCGTCGTCGTGCTGCTCGAGCGCTGGCTGCCCGCCGGCGCGTGGCGCGGTTGGCGCGCGCTCTTCGTCGAGCGCCGCGCGACGTGGGCGGCGCTGGGCGTCGCGCTCGTCGTGTTCTTGGCGTTGCGCGCGATCGCGCTCGGGGAAGCCGGCGCGGGCGTCAAGCCCTACCCGTACTTCTTCTTGCCGGAGCGTGAGCACTTCGTCGCGCGCACCGGCGCGATCGCCCTCGAGTACGCAACGTCCCTCGTGCTCGGTCGGCCGATCGCGACGTTCATCGCGGGGCTCGACGAGGTCGTCGCGAGGCACGGTTGGTGGCGGCTCGCGGGTTCGGGCGCCGCGCTCTTAGCGTTCGCCGCCTACGCCGTGCGCACGCCGCCGGGGCGCTTCGGGCTCGCCAGCTTCGCTCTGTTGCTCGTTCCGCTCTTGCCGCTCTACTCCACCGGGCGCTATCTCTACCTGCCGACGATCGGCCTCGTGCTCGCCTTCGCGGCCGTCCTGGTGCAGCTCCGTTCGCGGCGGGTCGCCGTCGCGTTGGCCGTGCTCGCGATCGGGTCGCAAGCCTGGTGGTCGCAGGACGCGCTCCAAACCCTGCCGAAGCGGCCCGGCACACCGACTTCGGGCGAGCAGGTCTTGGCCCTCTTCGAGAGCGCGCCGTTCGACCTCGCCCCCGGCGCGCCGCCGATCTTCGTCGCCGAGTTCCCGATGCCGTGGCTCGCGCAGCAGTTCGTGCGGGATTCGCTCGAGCTGCGACTGGGCCACGCCGTGCCGCCGATCCAGCTCCTCTCGACGGCGCCCCGCGGCCCCGGTCCCGGCTTGCTCGACATCGAGCGCCGCGGCACCGGCTTCGCCTTTGCCCGCCCGAACGGCCCGCTCTACCTCGCCGATCCCCGCTCCGACTTCGAGCAGCGCCGCGTCACCGAAGGCGAGGTCATCTACGAGCGCGGCTACGAGTTCGAGGTCCTGCGCGAACTCGACGGCCTGGCAACCGCCGCCGAAGTGCGTCCCGCGACGTCGGATTTCCAACTCGGCGTCTTCCGTCCAACGACGACTTCCCCTGGATGGCGAGCCGAGGCCGTCCGCTGAGATACGGTGCTGCACCGTCTCGCGCTCGCCCTGGCTCCCAGCGCTTTTCCTCGATGACTCCGATCGCCATTTTCGTTCTCTTCGCGCTCGTCGCGGAGTTCGTGCTCCACCGCGTGGCCGACTGGCTCAATGTGGAGAGTCTCTCGCCGACGATCCCGCCCGCGTTCGAGGGCATGATCGATCCCGAGGCGTTTGCGAAGTCCCAGGCCTACACCCGCGTGCGCACCCGCTTCGTGCAGGTGCCGGCGCTGCTTTCGCTGGTGACCACGCTCGGCTTCTGGTTCGCGGGCGGGTTTCAGTGGCTGGACGAGGTCGTGCGCGGTTTCGGTTGGGAGCCGACGGCGACGGGGCTGGCGTACATCGGACTCTTGTTCGCTGCGTCGACGCTGTTGTCGCTGCCGTTCAGCGTCTACTCGACCTTCGTGATCGAAGAGCGCTTCGGTTTCAACCGAACCACCCCGAAGACGTTCGTCGCCGACGCCCTGAAGGGCTTGGTGCTCGCCGCGGTGATCGGAGGCACGCTGCTCGTGCTCGTGATGTACTTCTTCGAGCGCTTCGGCAACAACGCGTGGTGGATCGCGTGGGTCGCGGTCTCGGCGGTGCTCTTGCTCCTGCAAGTCGTCGCGCCCGTTTGGATCCTGCCGATCTTCAACAAGTTCCAACCGTTGGCTGAGGGCGAGCTGCGCGACAAGCTACTGGCCTACGCCAAGCGGGTCGGCTTCGGGCTCGACGACGTCTTCGTCGTCGACGGCTCGCGGCGCTCCGCGAAGGCCAACGCCTTCTTCACGGGGATCGGCAAGCGCAAGCGCGTCGCGCTCTACGACACCTTGCTCGAGAAGCACACGCCAGACGAACTGGTCGCGGTCGTCGCGCACGAGATCGGCCACTACAAGCGCGGTCACATCGTGCGCGGCTTCCTGCTGTCGATCGCGCAGCTCGGCGTGATCTTCTTCTGCCTCGGCTTGGCGGTGCGCTCGCCCGCGCTGTTCGAGGCGTTCGGCGTCGAGCAGCCGTCGATCTACGTCGGGCTGATCCTCTTCTCGCTGCTGTGGGCGCCGCTGAGCCTGGCGCTCTCGTTCGGGATGACGGCCTTCTCGCGCCGCAACGAGTTCGAGGCCGATCGCTTCGCCCGCGAGACCCTCGGCGGCGGCGAGGTCCTGGCCCGCGCCCTCGAGAAGCTCAGCGTCGACAGCCTCTCCAACCTGACCCCTCACCCGTTCTACGTAAAGCTGCACTACTCCCACCCGCCGCTCGCCGCCCGCCTCGCTGCGCTTCGCGCCTAGGCCTAGCCCGGTTCCCTCACCACGATCCGTCTGATTCGCCGTATCTCGTTGCCCTGC
>JBBDIB010000038.1:0-5609 GCA_040880665.1 Planctomycetota bacterium | reverse complement strand
CGTGCTTCGGCGTCGCAGCTTCAGGGGGGTCGACGAGCGCCGTGGGGCTTGTGGCGGCGTCCGTCTCTGGAGCCGCAGGGGCCGGCGTTGCCGCCCCACCCTCTGCGCCCCCTCTCAACACTCGACCGTCTCCGATCTCGTTCGGGAAGCGCGCCGCCAGGACCTGGGCGATCTCCGCGGCGACCAGCGCGCGCGGCCGTCCGTACCGCTGGGCGGAGCGTTCCGCGATCGCGCGTGTCCGATCGGGATCGGACGCCGGCGGGGGATCGACGCGCAGGGTGAACGCCGGCGGGCGCCCGAAGCCGTCCCACCAGCGCGCGTACGCGGAGAAGTCGTCGAGCGAGACCACGTCCTCGACTTCGAGGTCGCCCCCGAGCTCCGGCAGCAACCGCCGTGCATCCTCGGCGCTCGCGCCGAACACCGTCAGGCCGTCGCTGTTCGCCAGGATGGTGGGCAGCAGCTCCCGGTCGATGCTGTCGAGCTTCGCGATCGCCTGCGTGGCGAGCGTGAACGACGCTCCGTACTTCCCCAGCTCAGAGAGCATTCGGGAGTAGTCGACCGCGCCGAGCGTGCTCGACTCGTCGACGAGATGGACGATGCGGCGACGTGCTTCGGGGGTCACTGCGACCTGCTCCTCGACGAGCAGGCCGAGCAGGTTCAGGACCGTTGCCCCGACCAGCGACGCGGTACCTTCGCCGAGCGTCCCGACCGCCGTGTTCACGACGAGCACGCCGCCATCCCGGATGATCGCGCGCGGGTCGAACGTCGAACGCGGCTGTCCCAGCACGAGCCGGCTGGCCTCAGTGACAGTGAACCGCCCGATCTTCGACGTCACCGGGTTCGCGGTCTGCTGCTGCAGGACGCGCCCGGCGAACGTGAAGTTGTCGCGCCACCACGCGGCGACCGCGAGGTCTTCGACCTCCTTGAGCAGGTCATTGCGGAACTTCGGGTTCGTGAGGAACGGCGCGACGTCCAGCAGCGTGAACTGCTCCACGCGCGATCGGCGTGTGTTGATCTCGTGCAGCGCTGAGAGCGACGCGCGCAACGCCCCCTCCATGCGCGGACCCCAGTTGTCCGGCCAGAGGCGGTTCATGATCGTGACGACGCTCTCGACCGCCTTGTCGCGGTCGGGGAACAGCGTGACATCGATCAGGTTGAGCCCGATCGGCCAGTCCAGGTGCGCGAAGTCCAGGTAGATCGTCCGGTCCACCAGTTCGGGCGGGACGGCGGCGAGCATGGCCTCCGCGAGATCCTGATGCGGATCGACGACGACCAGCGCCGTCCTCGACGCCCGCAGCGACACGCTCCATCACCCCGGCGGCGATGTGTCGGAGCAGCGTGGACTTTCCCCGCCTCGTCGTCGCCACCAGGAAGTGATTGCGGTGTAACAGTGGCGCGGGCAGGTACACCGGCGCATCGGCCGGTCCGACCGTCGAGACGCCTACCCGTACGCCCCGCGTCGCGTGTCCCGGCGCGGGCGCGAGCCGTTGCGCCGTCGTGCGCCGGACGCGGAGCGGCGTTCCCTCTGCTTCCGGAAGGTGCCACAGCGCCGCGGCCTCGCCCGTGTTCAACAGCAGCGGCTGTCGCGCTCTCCGGGGTGGGCGCGACGGACGAAGTTCACCAGGCCGCAACCCACCGCCTGCGGCGTCGTCGTAGGCGGCGTACGCAGCGGCGGTCTGCACGACGAGCGCCCGCAGGCGCGCCGGGTCGTGTCCAATCGCGCGTACATCGAGGCTTGCGGTCACGAGCGGCCCGGTCAGCTTCTCCGCGACCACGCGCGCCGGGATCGACGCACGCCCGATGAACAGCCGCACCGCGACGGTCGCCAGCACGGGCAGGCCGACGAGCAGCGCGCCGCAGGCGACCGCGAGCAGCGCCCACTCGCCGTCCTCATACCAGCGGCGCCCCTGCAGGACCGCCGCCGCCACCGCCATCAGCGCGGCGATCGGGACGAGGCTCGTCGTCGCACCGTGCTCGTACTGCCGGCGCGCGGGCGGCTGCTCCTCGCGCCGTCTGATCCGATCGGCGCTCCTCGACTGCGCCGCATCGATCGACAGGCGGCAGACGACACGCTCACCCGCTGCTGGCTCGACCGCGGCGAAGACGCCTGCGAGCGGGTCGCGTTCGCCGCGCCACTCGAGGCGGAGCGGCAGCGCCGCTTCCGCAGTAGGCCGCAGCTCGACCATGACTGCGTGCTCGCCGGGAGCGGCGACAGCCGGGTCATGTACCAGCCGCTCGACCGCGGCCTGCGGGTACGCCGCGCGCACCTGCGCCAGCGCGCGCTCGAGCCCATCCGCGGTCGCGGCGTGGACGTACCAGCGTGGTCCATCAGCGGTGATCGCGACGTCGAGCGCGAGTGCTTCGCCGACGAGTGCCCCGAGCATCCCGCGCGCGGCGCTCATGCTGCCTTCGAGCCCGCGCGGCGGCACGATCTCGGCCACGAACGACGGTTCACGGCGTGAGCGCAGCATCGCGCACGCTCCTTCCCGCGCTGTCGAGCAACTGAAAGAAGGTCTCGCGGCCGTCCGGCAGCAGGCTCAACTGGCTGACGTCCTTGACTCCGTCAGGGAGCGTGATCACCGTGGCGCGGTCGCCGAGCGTGCCCGCCAGGGCAGCAGCGCCGTCGCGTCCGGGGCCGTCGTTATCGAGCACGATCACGACCGACCGCGTGCGGTCGAGCAGTCGAAACGCCTGCGGAGCGGGTTGCGTACCGAGCAGAGCGCAGGCAGGGAGCCCCCACGAGAGGAGCGCGAGCCAGTCGAATGGCCCTTCGGTCAGGAACACCCGCGACCGTCCTCGCGTCGCGTCGTAGCCGAGCAGCGGCTTCGAGAGGGCGAGGTTGAGGTAGGGGTGACCGGAGGCCGCGCCAAGCACACGCCCCGTCATCCACCCGCAGTAGCCACTCCGCAAGTCCGGGATCACGATGCGTCCGCGCATGGCCTCCCGCTCATCACGCCCCTGCCGGCGGTCGGCGTAGAGCAGTCCCATCTCGACCGCGCGGCGGACGCTGAGGCGGCGAC
Source organism: Planctomycetota bacterium (assembly GCA_040880665.1). GTDB lineage: Bacteria > Planctomycetota > UBA1135 > UBA1135 > JBBDIB01. The sequence continues at coordinate 2,589 of JBBDIB010000038.1, read as the reverse complement.
GCTTGAGGTATGCGAGCAGCAACCGTCCGTCGCTGTACCCGAGCCGCGCCCGCCGCGCGAGCCAGGGTGGGATGCGCCGCTCCTCCAGGTACCGGAGCGCTTCCGGCGTCTGGAAGAGCGCCTCGTGGTAGAGCTCGCAGGCAGCGGTCAGGATCAGCCGGTCGTCCGTCGAGAGCCGCGTCCTCTGCGGTGGCTCCTGCCTGCGCGCCGGTCGGGCTGACGGTGGCGGCGACTGCTCGTCGAGGTAGGCCACCGCCTGGGCGAATCCGAGGTCGCGCGTCCGGCGGATGAAGTCGATCACGTCGCCGCCGGCTCCGCAGCCGAAGCAGTAGTAGCTGCGGGTGTCCGGATAGACGACGAGACTTGGCCGGTCGTCGCGATGGAACGGGCACCGTCCCATGAACCGCCGGCCCGACGGACGCAGCGCGACGCCGTGGGCGGCGATCACGTCAGCGATCGGGTGGGCCTCCTTGATGCGCTCGACGTCAACGGGCATCGCGCACCTCCTCCCGCTGAAGGGCGAGCTCCGCGGGCGCAGTCGTCGCGAGCGCGTGCTCGAGTTCGCTCGCCTCGACACGCAGCGCGACGTGATTGCCGCGGGCGAGGAACAGCCCCTCGCCGCGCCGGCACCCGAGCAGGAACTCGCGTTCACCACGTGAGAGCCCGAACGTCTCCTCGACGACGCCGATCGTCGAGCTGTCCTGCCGCATGAGGAGCTGGACCGAGCTGTTCGCGAGGATCGTGTGGCCCTCGGCCGAGGCCAGGAAGTCTTCGACGTCCTGCGTCACCGTCGTCAGGCCGAGCCAGCGCTTGCGCGCGCGTCGCGCCATGTCCGCGAGGAACCGCGCGCCGTCGGCGTGCCGCACGAGTGACCACGCCTCGTCGATCAGGAGCATCCGCGGCCGTGGCCGCCGTGTGACCTCGCGCCACACGTGGTCCGCGATCACGTACATCGCGACAGGGCGCAGATCCTCTTCGAGGTCGCGCATCTGGAAGACGACGAACGGCTGGTCGAGCGAGGTCGTCGTGCGTTCCGAGAAGACGTGGCCCAGGCTGCCGTCGACGTATCGGGTCAGCCGGTCCGCGAGGCCATGCACCTCGTCGCGTTCGCGGAGCACATTGAAGAGATCGCGCAGCACCGGGGCGGGAATGCCGTGCGTCGTCGCATCGCGGGTAATGCCTGCCCGCCGGTAGGTCTCATACAGCGCCTCGTCGAGTACGCCACGCTCGCGCTGGCCAAGCGGGTGTCCGGGGTCGGACAGCATCACGCCGAGCAGTCCCTGGAGCGCGAGCACACGCTCGGCGAGCGGGTCGCGCCCCTCGGCATCGTCCACCGCTGCCGGGAGGTCGAACGGGTTGATGTGGTGCGGCGAAGTACCGGAGAGGCGCACCATCTGTCCGCCGACCGCCTCGCAGAGCCGCCCGTACTCGTCTTCCGGGTCGATCACGAGGTAGTCGATGCCGAGCAGCAGGGCCCGCAACGCTTCGATCTTGCAGAGGTAGCTCTTGCCTGCCCCGGACTTCGCGAAGACCGTCTTGTTCGCGTTCTCCTGGTCGCTCCCGAATGGGTTGTGCACCACGAGCGAATGGTTGTGCGCGTTCTCGCCGTACAGGATGCCGTCACCCACCGCCAGGTGACTCGACCCGAACGGCAGCATGGTCGCGACGCTCGACGTGTCGAGGTTGCGGCGGCGGCGCAGGTAGTCCGCGGGCGCTCATCGTGCGTTGGGCAATCGACGCCCCGGGATCGACCCCGCCCCGGTGAGCGTGTCCCGCAGCGAGCCGGTCGTCAGCGGTGCGAGGCTTGCGGCGTACTCGTGCGGCGCCCGGTAGTCGAACGTGCCCAGCGCGAGCACGAAGGATCGCGCCGCGGACTCCGCCGCACGGGCTTCGCCGTCGCGGCTGGTGAGTTGCGACACGCCGCCACAGACGCCCGCGACCGCGAAGGCCACGAGCACCCCGGCAAGCGCGATCAGCACGAATCCCGGTGTGCGATTCGCCGTCATGGCAGCACCTCTGCCATGTCGACGGGAACGGTCGCGCCGAGTGCGGCGGCTGTGTCGCCTGCGGAGGCGGCGTAGTAGGTCGCGCGGCCCAGCACGAGCGCGACGTAGTCCCAGTCGTGGTTGTAGCTAGGAAGGGGAGATCACCTTCGCGAACGCACGGGTGCACCTCTCAGCGGACGAACTGGGCTACTGGACGTCCTCCGCGGCGGACGAGAACCAGATGGCGCCTGGAGCGCGCGGCGCCATCGGCCCGGTCCGGGACGCCGGCAAGGTGCAGACGTTCGAGGGCGAGGCCGAAGTCGGCGATGGCATCCGCATCATCCCGGCGCCGGGCCACACGCCCGGCCACTCCGCGGTGCTGGTCAGTTCGAACGGGGAGCACCTCATCATCGTCGGCGACTCCGCCCACCAGCGTCAGTACCCGACGGTCACACGACTCCGCCACGCCCGCTCGTCCTTCGACAGGCTCCGTTTCGACCCCCTCCCCCTTGGAGGGGGGAGGGCGGGGGTGGGGGTGGGGGTGGGGGTGGGGGTGGGGGTGGGGGTGCGCGGCGCGAAGCGCCGCCCGGCCTACCTCGATCTC
>JBBDIB010000037.1:32510-35756 GCA_040880665.1 Planctomycetota bacterium | reverse complement strand
CAGGACAACGATCTACGACGAATCCGATCGAATCGTGGTGAGGGAACCGGGCTAGAGCCCCGTAGCGCGCTACCGCAGGGCTTGGCGGGTCATGACGACGCCGATCACGACCAGCGAGCCGCCGGCGATCTGGGGTGGGCCGACGGGTTCGCCCAGCCAGAGGGCGCCGACGACGACGGCGACGACCGGCACGAGGTGGTTCCAGGCCGAGGTGGCTGACGCGCCGAGTTCGCGGATTCCGCGATTCCAGAGCGCATACGCGATGCCCGTCGAGAGCGCACCGGACCAAAACAGCGCGAACCACAGCGACGGTTCCCGGAAGGCGGAGCGACCGACGTAGAGGTCGTGCGCGCCCGCGATCCAAAGGATCGGCAGGGCGAACAAGAGGCTCCAGAACAGCACGACCGTCGGCGAGCGGATCGCGACGAGCGGTCGGCCGCGCGCCGTGTACGCGCCCCAGGCGACCGCCGAAGCCGCGACCAGGACGTCGCCCGCCAGCGTGTCGACGCCGAACTGCACCGTCGCGCCCAAGTACGTCAGCACCGCCGTCCCGGCCAGCGCAACGGCAAGCCCGAACCACGCGAGCGGCGGGACGCGCGCTTGCCGCGTGAACGCTTCGACGACCGCGGTCCAGACGGGAGCGCTGGCCAGCATCAGCGCCGCGTTGCCCGAAGTCGTACGCGCCAGCCCCGACACGAAGAGCAGTTGGTAGAGCCCGTGACCCAGGACGCCGAGCAGGATCAGCGCCACCAGTTCCCGTCCCGGCCACAACGATTCGGTCGAACCGCGACATGCGCGCCACGCCAAGCCGCCCGCGACCAACACCGACAGCGTCAACCGTGCCGCGTTGAACGCGAAGGGGGAGAGCAGTTCGAAGGCGTTCTTCGTGATCGCAAAGTTGAACCCCCAAATGACGACGACTGCGACGAGGCCGAACTCGGCGCCCGTCCGGCGCGAAGGTGAAAGGTTCGGCACGCTGGGCAGGATAGCCACGTCGCCGGGGATCCCCTCGCATCTGCGGGCGACAGCGTGTGGAATCTCTGCTCATGAAGTTCCTGGCACCTGCCCTCCTCTCGTTCCTCGGTCTCTGGCAAGAGCCGCCCGCGTTCGAGGTCGAGCCGCAGCCCGCGGTCTGGGACGAGCTCGGCGTCAACTATCGCTTGCGTTGGCAACTGCCGTTCGCGCGGCCGGGGCGTGAGTCCGACGACCTCCTGCCTTCGCTCGCGGCGCTGGTCGCCTTTCGCGACGAAGCCGCGACCGATCCGCGCCTGGCGTCGTTCGCTAGCCTCGTCGACGCTGTGCGGAAGGCCGGTGACGGGGGCAAAGCGCTGCTCGAACAGCTCTTGACCGACGAAGGCCAGCTCGTACGGCTCGTCCGTCCGTTCGTGCGCGAGCTGCTCGACGATCGGCGTCTGCTGCGCAACGACTGGAACTCCGAGGACTCGCGCTCCGACGACGGGATCGCGGAACTCGAGACCGCGATGCTGCCTGGCTTCCGGGCGGAGCCGTGGACCAAGTTGGGCGGCACGGACCAGTTGCATGCCGCCGCGATCCTGCTGTTCGCCGATCGCCAGGCGTGGCTCGACGTGATGCACGACTATCGCGGCTACCTCCGCCGCCCCGACGCGAACTTCGAGAAGATCGGCCCGCGACCGGGCAAGTACCTGTGCGGCGAGGACCCGGCGGGTCGTCCGTTCGCCGCGGTGACGTCATGGTTCGAGAGCGACCTGCCGTTTCCCTTCTCGTCGTACTCGGCCAGCGTACACACGCTCCACCACTTCGACGCCGAGCTTCGCTTCGTCACCGACTTCTACGGCCGTTCGAAGGACGTGCACTGGATGGCGGGGCAAGACGTTCACTTTCCGCTCCTCGACGCCGCAGGCGAACTCGTGGCGATCTTCATCGTGCGACGCTACGGCTTCGACCTGAAGGGCGTGCCCGATCAGGAGGACGCTCGCCGGACGGCGCTGCGTTCGGGCCTCGGGAACTTGAAGCGCGATGCCGAGCGAAACTTCGCCGCTAGCGGGCGCGAGCTGCGCTCCACGACCGGTTTGCCGACGTTCCGCGTGCTGGGACCCAAGCGCTGACCCAGCTCGGGCGTTCCACGCGGCCTGCGCGCCAGTACCCTGGTCGCATCTGCTTTCCCCCGCGACGCCGATCATGTTGACGCTCTCCCTCCTCGCGGCCTGCTTGGCCACGCGCACGCACTTCGATGCCGAGCCGCGCGATCTGTTCCTGACGAATTGCGCCGTGTGTCACGGCCCCGACGGCGCTGGCGACGGAACGGCGAAGCTCGATCGGCCCGCCCGGAGCTTCGCCGACGGTGGCTTCTCGTACGGCAACACCGAGGAAGCGCTCTTCCGCACGATCACCCACGGGATTCCGGGCACGCCGATGCCGAGCTTCGGCGAATCGCTCACCGACGCCGAGCGCAGGACGCTCGCCGCCTACGTCGTTTCGCTTGGCCCTCCAATCGAAGCGGTCGCGACCGAGGACACGGTGCTGATCGTCGGCGATCGTCCGCTGGTCGTGCGCGGCTATCTACCGCCGATCGCGGAGGGCGCGAGCGCGCATCCGCGCGGGCTCCTGATCGGGCATCCCTCGGGCCTCTCGTTCGAGTACCGCGTCGATGACGTGCGCTTGCTCGGCGTGCGGCAAGGCGGGTTCCTCGAGCGCAAGGACTGGATCGGTCGCGGGGGCTCGGCGCTCGGTCCGCTCGGCCGGCCGGTCTGGTTGTTCGACGGCGGCGATCCGCCGTCCACCTTCCTCGCGGAAGCGGGTCCGCTGATGGCGCGTCTCGAGCGCACGGAGCCCGGGCCGCGCGGCGTCGAAACGCTCTATCGGTTGACCGACGCCGCGGGCCTCGCAACTGCCCGAATCGCCGAATCGCTGGCGCCGGCGAGCGTTCCGGGCGCCGCGGGCTTCGCGCGATACTTTCGACCCCTCGAACCCGCGACGGGCATTCGCGCGCGAGTCGCCTCGTGGCCGGGACGCGAGCTCATGGCCAGCTTCGCCGGCGCCGGCGGGCGACGCTGGTTCGTGAGCCGCGGCGACGACGGCTACCGCGCGATCGGCCTCGCGCCGGGCGCGGGCGGGGACTGGTCGCTCGAAGGGACCCGCCTCGTGTACCACGGCGCCGGCTTGGCGGATTTCGACGTGCTCTATCTCTCGCTCTCCGACTGGAACGACGACGTTCGCGCGACGCTTCACGACCAATGATCGCATTCCTACCCCTCGTGGGGGGGG
>JBBDIB010000037.1:22450-32500 GCA_040880665.1 Planctomycetota bacterium | reverse complement strand
GTCGTCGCCGCGCTGAGCGGCGACGAAGCGCGCTACTACACCGTCGAGCACTACACCTCGCCCGAGGGCGAGGTGCTCGAGGTCGGCGGGCTCGGCTTCTTGGCCGATGGTCGCCTCGCGCTCTCGACGCGCCGCGGTGAAGTTTGGCTGGTCGAACACCCGCTCGGCGACGACCTCGCCGAGGCGCGCTTCACGCGGTTCGCCGAAGGTTTGTGGGAGGGCCTGGGCCTCGCCGTCGTCGACGACACGATCCACGTCGTGCAGCGCGGCGAGATCTCGCGGCTCCTCGACACCGATGGCGACGGGCGTTGCGACACGGTCGAGACGCTCGCCGACGAGTGGGGTCTTTCCGGCAACTACCACGAGTTCGTGTACGGCCTGCCGCGCGACGACGCCGGCAACTTCTTCGTCAGCCTCAACGTCAGCTTCTTCAGTCCCGAGTGGTGGCACGGGAAGTCGACCGTGCCGTACCGCGGTTGGGTGCTGCGCATCGATCCGAGCGGGCGCCAGCATCCATTCGCCAGCGGGTTTCGCAGCCCGTGCGGACTCGGGTTCGACGCGGCGGGCCACCTGCTCGCGACCGACAATCAAGGCGACTGGATGCCCGCATCGCCGATCTTCCACGTCCAGGAGGGCGGCTTCTACGGGCACCCTGCGAGCCTTGCGTGGACCCCCGCCTATCTCGCGAGCGCGACCGTGCCCTCCGATCGCATTCCGCCGCGGGAAGCCTCCACGCGGCGTCCCGCGGCCGTTTGGCTGCCCTACGAGTGGTCGCGTTCGCCCGGCAATCTGGTGCCCGACACGACGGGTGGCGCCTTCGGTCCTTTCGAGGATCAACTGTTCCTGGCCGAGTTGACCAACGGCCGGCTGCTGCGCGTCGAACTCGAGCGCGTGCGCGGCGAGCTGCAGGGCGCCGTCTTCCCGTTTCGAGCGGACGTCGGTTCCGCCTGTCGCGTCGAGTTCGCGCCCGACGGTTCGTTGATCGTCGGCCTCACGAATCGCGGGTGGGGCGGACGAGCGCCGGCCTCGGGGCTCGCGCGCGTGCGCTGGACCGGCATCGAGCCGTTCGAGATCGAGCACGTGTCGTTGATCCCGAGCGGCTTCCAACTCGACTTCACCGCGCCGCTCGACGAACCGCCGGGCCTCGACGCGATCACGCTACGGCAGTACGACTACGACTACTGGTGGGAGTACGGCTCGCCCGAGCGCGCAGAAGAGCAACTCACCGTGGCCGGTGTCGAGCTGTCGCGCGACCGTCGCCGACTCGTGCTCACGATCCCGGACCTGGTACCCGCGAAGGTGGCACGCGTCCAGCTCCACGGCGTCGTCGCGCAGGACGGCCGCGCGCTCCTGCACGACGAGTTCGCGTACACCGTCAACCAGCTCGTCGACGGGCCGCTGACCACCGAGCACGTCGCCAAGGTCGTGCCGCCGCCCGCCGCGCGCGAGAGCGACGAAGAGGGCTGGTTGAGGCTCACATGGGGTGACGCCACCGACGGCTGGAACTTCTCGGGCTGGGAGCTGTGCGACGTGGCGCTCGACCCCGAGGATCCGACGCGCCTCGTTACGACCAAGGGCGTGGGTGCGCTCGCCAACACGCTGGGCGACGCGCCGACCGACTACGTGAGCAAGCTGAGCCTCGGCTCGGGCACGCTGCGCGCGGACTTCCTGTTGCCCGAGGGCGGCGCCGCCGCGCTGTTGGTGCAGGGGCGCTATTCCATCGACCTGCCGACGGGCGCGGTGGCGCAGCACACGCCCAAGCAGGACGCGTACCTGGGCGCGGGCGAGTGGAACGAACTCGAGCTCGCGTTCGAGGCGCCAAGCTTCGACGCCGACGGCGCCAAGCTGCAACACGCGCGGCTCACGCGGCTCACCATGAACGGCGAGACGTTGCTCGAAGACGTCGAACTCGAGGCTCCGAGCGCAGGCGGCGACGAGGCGGCGCTCGGGCCGCTCGTGCTCGTCGTCGAGCAGGGCCACGCGGCCTTCGGCAACCTGCAATTCCGTCCGGCCGAGAGCGAGCGGCCCCGCGAGGGCTGGAGCCTCCTCTTCGACACGGATCGCGACGATCCGCTCGAGGCCTGGCGCTTCGTTGGCGATGCGGAGTGGAGCTTCGACGACGGCGTGCTGACGGGGACCGGTCGCCCGGGCTTCCTCGTCAGCGAGCGCGACGATTACCGCGACCTCGAGCTTCGCGGCGAGGTCAAGATCTCGGGCGGCGGCAACTCGGGGCTCTTCGCGCGCGCGCGCGTCGCGGGCGCTGCAGTCGAAGGCTACGAGGCCGAAATCAACAGCTCGTTCCCCGACGCCCAGAAGACGGGTAGCCTCGCCGGCCTGGCCGTCGTGCGGACGCACCTCGTGCCCGAGGACACCTGGTTCGACTACACCCTCCGCGTAGTCGACGAGCCGGCGGGTACGCGCGTCCAGATCTTCGTCAACGGCGTACTCGTCACCGAGCACCTGGACGAGCTGCGCCGGTTCACGACGGGGCACTTGGCGCTCCAGCAACATCACGAAGGCTCGGTCGTCGAGTACAGAAGCCTCGTCCTGCGCGAGTTCTAGGGAGCAAGCCAGATGCATGCACACGCCCGGAGGAACGCGGATAGACTCGGCGTCGTGCCGTCCCGCACCGCCCCTCGACCGTTGGCGCGTCGCACGACCGGAGCCGCCTGGTTCACGGTGGCGCTCGGTTCCCTCGTACCCGGCGGGCTCGCGCTCGTGCCGCTGTTCCTCGTCGCGGGGATCGTCGCGTGGTGGGGCCGTCCGCGCTCGATCCACCTGTGGCTGGCGGCCTGTTTGTGCCAGGGCGTGCTGCTCGTGCAGCGCTGGTTCGGTGGCGTCTGGCTGGACTGGCTGATCGGGGTCGTCCTGGGTGGCTTCCCCGCGCTGTCGATCGCGCTTGCGCTCTGGCTCTGGGCGGACCGCGAGGAGGGCGCGCTGAAGACCCTGCCGCGCTCGGCCTAGGCCGCCTAGCCCGGTGCCAACCGTGACCTCGATCCACCTCGGGCTGGACGTCGGCGGCTCGACCACCCGCGCCGCCTTGGTCGACGCCGAAGGCGCGTTGCTCGGGGAAGGCCGCGCCGGGCCGTCCCTGCCGCGGGCGGTGGGGATCGAGCGGGCGCGGGCGGCGTGGCTCGCGGCGCTGGCAGCCGCCTGGGCGGCCGCCGGTCGCGCGGTCGAACCGCTGGCGGGCATCGGCGCGGGTTTCGCCGGCGCGCGCGAGGCGGACGAACAGCGCCAACTGGCCGAGTGGCTCGCCGCCGTGCTGGCGCCGGGCGCGCCGGTGCGCGTGGATCACGATCTGGGCATCGCGCATCGCGGTGCCTTCCGCAGCGCAGCCGGCGTCGTGGTCGTCGCCGGCACGGGCTCGGCCGCCTTCGCACGTTCGGAAGCGGGGGAGGAAGCGCTGGTCGGCGGCTTCGGTCCCTTTGCCGACGACGCGGGGTCGGGCTTCGACCTTGGTCGCGGCGCGATCGCGGCGTGTCTGCGCGCGTTGGATGGACGCGGCGAACCGACGCGCTTGCTGGCCGCGTGCTTGGAAGAGCTGCGCTGCGCCGATTCGGACGAGCTCGTCAGCCTGGCGCGCGCTGCGCGCATCCCGCGCACGGTCGTCGCCGGTCTGGCGCAGAGGCTCTTGGTGGAGGTTCGCGAGGGCGATCGCGTCGCGAGCGCGTTGCTCGAGCGCGCCGTCGACGAACTCGCGCTCGCGGCCGTGACCGCCGCGCGCCGGGTCGGTCTCGGCCAGCCGCGTGTGGCGGGTGTCGGCGGCCTGTTCGGCGACGCGACCTTCGCCCATGGGTTCGCGCGCGCGCTCGCCGCGCGACTCCCGACCGCAACGCCGACGCGCCCTCTGGCCGAACCGGCCCAGGGCGCGGCGCTTTGGTCTTGGGCCGGCTTCCGGGAATTGGGCCCCAACGTTCCTACGGAAACCCCGTATCGAACCTGAAAGCAGAGGGGGGCACTTCCCAATGACTTCCTCGAGGTCGCCGCGCCCCGGGGAGAGCCGCCCATGCATGTTCTGAGCCGAATCGTCGACGCCACCTTGCTCGTACTGCTCCTGCTGGTGCTCGGTCAGTTGTAGGGCGCGCGAGCCGCAGCAGCGAGCGTCCGTCAGTCGCCGGACGGAAATGCAGATTGCGTGATCCGCGTTCCTGGGACACGCGTAAGAGGCGCAGAACCGAGCACGCCCAGCCCGGAACCTTGCCTGGGGGGGCCAGGTTCCAACCTTGGCGCTAGGCGTCGCCTTCGGGTGACGCTCGCTGGGTGGGCTCGTGGGAGCCCCGCGCCTCACGGCGCGGGGCGCCCTCTTCTTCTTTTGGCGAGTTCGTTTTCCGGCGGTCTGGGACCGTGGACAACAGGATGGAGCGAAGATTGGCGCGGGGCCTTATCCTCTAGGGAATCGCCGCCGCCTCGCCCTTGCTCGTCGTTCCCATGTCGACCCCCACGTTTCCAGTTCTCGCCCTCGTCCTGGCCCTGACTTCCGTCGCGTGCTCGAGCGGCAGTGGTGGAGGTGCGTCCTTGCCGGCCGAGATCGACCTCACGACCCAGCCCCTGAGCTCGGTCAGCGTCGAGTTGGCCTGGGTCGACGCGGCCAACGGCGGTGTCGTCGAGTATCAAATCTTCGTGAACGACCAGCCGGTGGGTTCGACAACCGACTCGTCGTTCGTCAGCGATGGGCTCGTGCCGGCGACCGAGCACTGCTTCCGCGTGCGGGCGATCGACGCCGGAGGAGTGGGGCTGCACGCCAGCAACACGTCCTGCGCGCAGACGATGCCGGACGAACTGCCAACGGTCCCGGCGACGCTGAGCGCCGACGCGGTGAGCTCGGTGCGGATCGAGCTGGCTTGGACGCCGGCGACCGACGACTTCGGCGACGTTACCTACCGCGTGCTTCGGGACGGCGGAATGATCGCCGAGACCGCGGAAACGACCTACGCGGACACGGGGCTCGTCGCCGAGACGACGTACACCTATCAGGTCCAGACGGTCGACTCCGTCGGCCAGTCGTCCGCGCCCTCCCTGGAGGCCGTCGCGACGACCCTGGTCGACGACGTGGCGCCTTCGGTCGTGATGGGGATCGTGGCCCGCTACGACGGCAGTGTCGTCGAGCTCGAGTGGCCGCCTGCGGTGGACGAGACCGCCGTCGTGGGATACCGCGTCGAGCGCAACGGCACCACCATCGCCACGGTCGTGGATCCCCTGCACGTCGATTCGGCGCCGCTCGTCGACCAGGCAAACTGCTATCGGGTGTTCGCGTTCGATCTGATCGGGAACGAGCCGCCCACCAGCGACGAGGCCTGCGTGCACACCGGCTGGCGCCTGGACGACGTCGAGGACACCGCCGGCTATGGACGCTTCGTGGCCATCGAGGCGGTCGATGCGGACGAGCTGTACGTGCTGCACGCCGACGGCGCGGCGCTGGGGCTGGGCTCGGGCGTCCTCCGCACCAGCGCCTGGGACGGCGCGAGTTGGAGCACGACCGACGTCGTGGTGAGTACGCCGCTCGAGCCGACCATCGATCTGGCGCGCAACGGGGCTGGCGAGTTGGAGCTCGCGGCGCTCGTGCGCGGGCCGCAGCTCGGGCTCTTTCACGGCACGTTGGAGAACGGAGCCTGGGTCGGCTCGATCGTCGACGCTGACTTCGGCGTCGGCATCCATCCCGCGCTGGCCACGGGTCCCGCGGGCCTCTCGCACATCGCGCATCTGACGGACGTCGCGGGCATGCGCTACAGCTTCGGAAGTGGGAACTCGTGGCTCAACACACGGGTCGCGGCACCGAACGCCGTCGTCGCGTCGCCCGCCGTCGCCGTTTCGCCTGCGGGGGTCGTGCACCTGGTGCTGGCGTTGATGGACCCGCCGAGCCTCGGGTACGTGAAGCTCGAGAACGGGCTGGCGAGCATCGCGATCCTGCCCCCGCGCATCGACCCGTACGTGGCTCCCATGATCGGGCTGGACGCTTCCGACAGGTTGCACGTGATCTTCCGCGACGAGACGGGAGGCCTGCAACATGGCGCGCGCTCGGGCTCGTCCTGGGACTTCGCAGTCGCGACGCCGCCGGGGGTCGAGGCGATGCTTCCGAGCCTCGCCGTGGCCCCGAACGGCGACCTGCACACCGCCTACCTGGACGTCGGGCACAGCGCCGTCGTCTACGCGGCGCGCATCGGCGGGGTGTGGACACACTCGATCATCGACGATGACCCCTCCTCCGGCGATCGCGTCGCGATCGGACTCGGGAACGACGGCCAGCCTGCCGTCGCCTACCGCGCGGACGATCGGCTGCGCGTCGCGCGCCGCCGCTGAAGCCGAGCCGCAGACGGCCAGCGGAACTTTGCGTCGCTTTCTCGTCGTGAGGGCGGGGACAGTCCTTGTCCGTGCGCGGAAGCGGGTGATAGACCCTTTGCCATGACCAGCCAGTTCGAGAGCGAGTACGGAGTCAACGCCGGGTACGTCGAAGGCCTGTTCGAGGAGTGGATGAACGACCCGGAGAGCGTCGACCTCTCCTGGCGCGGCCTCTTCGAGCGCCACCACGGTGGGCCTTCGCCGGGGACGGCCGCGAGTTCCCCCGCGACGCTCGCGACGGCGACCGCCACGAAGGAGGCACCGGACAAGGCGGCAGGGAAGGCGGCTGCGCCGGCGGATGACGGCGACTACGAGCGGCTCTCGGGCGTGGCGGGCCTGATCGCGCGCAACATGACCGAGAGCCTCGAAGTGCCCACCGCGACCTCGGTGCGCACGCTGCCGGCCAAGGTGCTCGCGGAGAACCGCGTGATCTTGAACGAGCACTTGCAGGTGCGCGCGTTCGGCAAGGCTTCCTTCACGCACATCATCGCATTCGCGATGGCGAAGGCCTTGGGCGAGAACCTGCGCTTGGTCGCCAGCTTCGTCGAACGCGACGGGAAACCGTTCCGCCGACTTCCGGACCGCGTGAACCTCGGACTGGCGATCGACGTTCCGGGGCCGAAGGGACGCATGCTGGTCGTGCCCAGCATCAAGGGCGCGGATCGGATGGGCTTCAAGCAGTTCCTCGACGCCTACGAAACGCTCGTCGCGCGCGGCCGCGACGGCGACCTCGGCACACCCGACTTCGCAGGCACGAACGTCACGCTGACGAACCCCGGCGGTTTCGGGACCGAGATGAGCGTGCCGCGCTTGATGAAGGGGCAGGGCTTGATCATCGCGACCGGCAACATCGGCGTGCCTCCGGAAGTGCGCTACGCCTCCGCCGAGTCGTTGGCGGAGATCGCGCTCGGCCCGGTCATGACGATGACCAGCACCTACGATCACCGCATCATCCAAGGCGCGGAGTCCGCGCTTCTACTGAAGCGCATCGACGAGCTGTTGAACGGTGCCGACGGCTTCTACGACGAGGTGTTCCGCGCCGTGCGCGTGCCTTGGACGCCGCACACTGCAGCGCGCGACCTGCACGGTGCGAAGTCGGACGAAGCCGCGCTGCAGAGCGGGGTTTGGTCGCTGATCAACGCCTACCGGGTGCGGGGCTGCCGTCTGGCCGACCTCGATCCGCTCGAGTATCGACCTGAGCCGTTGCCGTCGCTCGATCCGGCGACCTACGGCTTCACGGTTTGGGATCTCGACCGCACGTTCCTGTGCCGCGGGCTGGCTGGCAAGGAGCGCCTGACCCTGCGTGAGATCCTGGCGCACCTGCGACGTTCGTACTGTCGGCGTTGGTCGCTCGAGTACATGCACATCTCCGAGTTCCCGCGCAAGGCGTGGATTCGAGATAGCGTCGAGATGCCTGGCGCGTACTTCGACATCTCGACCGCCGAGCGTCAGCGCATCCTCGAACGCTTGTTCCGCGCGGAGAACTTCGAGCGCTTCCTGCACACGAAGTACGTGGGGAACAAGCGCTTCAGCCTGGAGGGTGGCGACTCTCTGATCCCGGCGTTGGCCGAGATCATCGACCGCGCAGCCGAGAACGGCGTCGGGAAGGTCGTCATCGGAATGGCGCACCGCGGACGGCTGAACGTGCTCGTCAACATCCTCGGCAAATCGCACGAGCAGGTGTTTCGCGAGTTCGAGGGCGTGCTCTTGCCGCTCTCCGCGGAAGGCACGGGCGACGTGAAGTATCACCTCGGCCAGCGCGGTACGTACGTGACGCCGACGGGCAAGGACGTCGAAATCGTGCTGTCCGCGAACCCTAGCCACCTGGAGGCCGTCGATCCTGTGGTGTGCGGGATGACGCGCGCGTACCAGGATGCGATGGGGGATCGCGAGCGCCGCCAAGTGTTGGCAATCCTCGTGCATGGCGATGCGGCGTTCAGCGGGCAAGGCGTCGTCGCCGAGACGCTCAACATGTCGAACCTGCGCGCCTACGGCAACGGCGGCACGATCCACATCGTCGTGAACAACCAGATCGGTTTCACGGCCGGCCCCGAGGACCTGCGCTCGACCTACTACTGCACCGATGTCGCGAAGAGCGTGGGCGCGCCCATCCTGCATGCCAACGGCGACTACCCCGAGTCGGTGGTGCGCTCGGTGCGTCTCGCGACGGACTACCAACGCGAGTTCGGCAAGGACGTCGTCGTCGACATGGTTTGCTATCGACGTTGGGGTCACAACGAGGGCGACGAGCCGGCGTACACGCAGCCCGTCCTGTACGCGAAGATCCGTCAGCATCCGACGGTCGCCGAGACGTACACGCAGCTCTTGATCCGGCGCAAAGAGCTGGCGGAGGAGGACGCGATCGCGGTGGGACAACGCTTCGACGCCGAGCTCGCCGACGCGCTCGCGCGCTCGCGCGAGAACAACGGGCCGGAGGTGCCCGCCGACGATCTGATCGACCTCGACGACGACGATCCGCGCGACTACGTGACGGCGGCTTCTCCTGAGACGGGGCTGCCGCACGAACGGTTGATCGAGATCGTGGAGGACACGAACCGGATTCCCGAGGGTCACGTCACGCATCCGAACCTCTTGCGTCAGCTCTCGCGGCGCGAGCGCATGGTGCGCGGCGAGCAGGGGCTGGACTGGGGCTGCGCCGAGGTCCTGGCCTTCGGCAGCATCCTCGGTGAAGGCGTGTCGATCCGGCTCTCGGGTCAGGACTCCGGCCGCGGCACGTTCAGTCACCGGCACGCCGTCATTCGCGACCAGATCAGCGAGAAGGAGTACGTGCCGCTGCGCACCCTCGCCACCGAGGGGGCGGACTTCGCGGCGTGGGACTCGCTGCTCTCCGAGGAAGCCGTGTTGGGGTTCGAGTACGGCTACGCCCTGGCGCGCCCCGCTGCGTTCGTCCTCTGGGAGGCGCAGTTCGGCGACTTCGTCAATGGAGCGCAGATTCCGATCGACCAATTCATCGTCGCCAGCGAATCCAAGTGGCGTGAGCTCTCCGGCGTGACGCTGCTCCTGCCACACGGTTACGACGGCCAGGGGCCGGAGCACTCGAGCGCCCGCCCCGAGCGTTTTCTGGGTCTGTGCTCGGGCGGGAACATGACGGTCGCCAACTGCTCGACCTCGGCGCAGTACTTCCACCTGATGCGTCGTCAGGGCAAACAGCGTGCGAAACGGCCGCTCGTCGTGCTGACGCCCAAGTCTCTTCTGCGGGACAAACGAGCGGCGAGCGACATCCAAGAGTTCACCGCCGGCGGGTTCCAGGAAGTGCTGGACGATGTGCGCATCGAGCCCGCGGCGACGCGCCGGCTAGTGCTGTGCTCCGGCAAGCTCTATCACGAACTTGCCGACGCGCGCGACGAAGCCGGCCTGGAGGATGTCGCGATCGTGCGTCTCGAGCAGCTCTATCCGCTGCCGAAGGAGCGCCTGCTCGCTTGGATCGAAGCGGCCGAGGAAGTCGTGTGGGCCCAGGAAGAACCGCGCAACATGGGCGCCTGGCCGTACATGCTGCAGCGCTTCAGCGACTTCGGCCTGGCGGTCCCGTACGCGGGACGACCCGAGAGCTCGAGCCCGGCGACGGGCTCCTATCGACGCCATTCCGCCGAGCAAACGGCGGTAATTCGGCGCGCGCTCGGCATCGAGTAGCGCACGCGTCCCCGTTTCCCCGAGCCTCCGCAAACGACCGCCGCCCCGGGGCGCCTGAAG